>PAAR01000028.1 GCA_002699085.1 Micavibrio sp. | reverse complement strand
TCTTTGATAAATCAAATTCTATCGCTTGGATAGTTTGCAGTTGATAAATAAAGCCTTCTTGTTTGGCAACATCTTCGACGCCGACACGCTGCATGTAATAACTCGGTTTACCTTCACGATCAATCGGCAGGAAATATTGGTTGGTGGTCATTGTAAAAGAAATTGCCTGAGCCAAAGCATCAATATCCATATTTTTAGGGAAATAACCACTCGCACCCTCTTTAAACATACGCTGCACCCATTCAAATGGCAGTGGATCAGATAAAATGCCGTAAGAAATATGTGCGTTCATCTCGGTGAGGCTTTGTGCAATAGACTTTCCTGGCATCATACAGGCAGGATTAATCAAACCAAACGCATCGTTTACGTTTTTTAACGCTTCAATCGTCTCGACTGATTTAACCACTAATACAGGCAAGATCGTCACAAGCTTTTCTGTTAAGCGAGGATAGAAAAAACCTTCAGTATCGAGAATATAGAGCTGCACAAAGGCATCATACATTCGTATGCATAACAGTGCAAACCCGTATTTATCTACAGCTCAGTTTATCCTTATTCAAGTCTTTATTGTTAAACATCGCATTATAACTCATAAAGTTCTCAAGCACTTTACGTACATAATCCCGTGTTTCATTAAAAGGCAAACTTTCCATCCAATCAACAGGGTTAACACCCTCTTTGCCTGGATCGCCATAAATATCTACCCATTCCGCCACACGTCCCATGCCAGCATTATAGCCCGCCAACACACGCATAATGTGTTTACCTTTATTGATTTCTAGTAAACGTTTTAAATGTGCCTCGCCCAAGGTAACATTGTATTCTGGCCTACTGGTTAGCCATTCCTTACGGTATGTCATTTCTAAATCTTTTGCCTCTTTGGCGGCCGTTGCAGGCATAAGCTGTGTCAGACCTAATGCACCCACACGACTTGTCGCTTTAGGGTCAAAACCGCTCTCCTGTCTAATCACCGCATGAACAAGTGCTTTGAGCTCCAATCCTTCTAAGATGTTCTTATCCAGCACAGGGAACGCTTCTTTCCCAACTTCGTAATGATGGATATTATATCCTTCCTTAGCAATCATTAGGCTATGGAAATCACTGCCTTGCTCCTTTGCAAAACTGGCTAAATAACGGTAATCATTTGCCCCTTTTGCCTTATAAGAAAGTGCTCGTAAAAAACTATAGGCATTATATGGATGGTCAATTTGAAGCAAATAAGCATAGATATGTCGTAACGGCGAATTCATGATTTCAGAAGAAGCCGTCATATTGTCATCACCAGCCCCATTGAGCTCAACCAAACAAACATCCTCTTCCATCGCCAATTGGCCATAGAAATTATACTTATATTTTGCAGCTTCAGAAAACCACCTTTCGGCATTAAAGGATTGCTTCGCTGAGCGATACGCTAAACCTAACCAATAAGCAGCACGAGATCGTGAGTTTGCTGTACTAACACCCTCAACCATATCTTTAAAATGTTTAGCCGCTAGATCAGGTTTTTTAAGCTTACGCAGTGCAATCCAGCCTGCTTTAAAATCAATATCAGCTTTTGCTTCGCCTTCTTTGAAAGGATTAATCGATGCAAGCTTATATGCTGCTTTATATTCCTTAGCAGCAATAAGGCGATTAATCACAATACGCTGTTGAACCCAATAACCATCTGGATTTGGCAATACACCCGTAAGCGGTTTTGCCTGTGCTAAAATATCTACAGCACGAAGATTATTTTCCTCTTTTTCTTGCTGTTTGTGCCAATAAAAACGATCACGTGCGAGATAGGGATCATTTAGTAAGGAAGCGTTCACTCTTTCAAGACGATCCAATGCACCATTCGCATTGAATTTATTGTTATTAGGGTTTTGCAGCGCTATTCTAGCCTCAACATAGGCTTCCCAACCCTTACCGTCTAGCAAATCAGCAACCCGCCGTGCATTAGTATATTGTCCAGCATTCGGCGCTAACAAATATTGTAACCGATTATAATGATCTTCTTGAGAAAGGTCTTTTTTGTATTTTCGATAAAAATCTTTTTGAACATCAGGCGTAAAAACTCCTTTGATCCACCAGTCTTTAAGCATAGTTTTCGCCTTTTTACTTTGACCATTACGCTTTAAGGCAGGGTATAATTTCTCGAAGCCTTCCCATGTTTGTGGCTCACGATCTTTAAAGAACTCAAGAACATCACTATCAGTATAAAAATTTGAAAAACGCCTTTCTTGTTCTCGTAAGAAACTGTTGCGACGTGGTGTGTCTGGGTCGAGATTCAAAAGATACTCTAACTGTTTATCTGAGAGCTTTTCTACATTATTATCTGCATAAAGCCAAAGAGCTGCCATTTGCAAATCAGGGCGTGCTGATTGAATAATCCGATAATTGCCTTTGGATGCATCCTTTAAAAACTGCTTCTCAGATGCGCTAAGCATGAGGTCCTCCGCCCAAGCAGGCACAGTCAAAAACAACATAATGATTAAAAGAAAATGTTTCATCCCATCCTTATTTACAGTAGCATCACAAAACTATGAGTTCTGATACAAAAAAGAAAGCGAAAAAAGCGGGTAATAACTATTTAGGTAGCAATGAGAATATTGCTGTCAATAAACGTGCGCGCTTTGATTACGAAATCACAGACATATATGAAGCTGGCATGCAATTGCAAGGTAGTGAAGTTAAGTCTTGTCGTTTGGGCAAGGTCTCTATCAATGAATCTTATGCCACCGTTGAAAAAGGAAACATTGTCCTCGTTAACCTCAATATTGCCGAATACACACAAAGTCCACGCTTTGCCCAACACCAACCCACACGCACACGCAAATTACTACTTCACCAGAAAGAAATTAATAAGCTTATTGGTGCGGTTCAAAAAGACGGTATGACTCTCGTACCAATGCGCGTTTATTTCAATAAAAAAGGCTTAGTGAAATGTGAGATTGGCCTAGGTAAAGGTAAAAAAACACATGATAAACGCCAAACAATTAAAGAGCGTGATTGGAATAAGCAAAAAGCACGCCTTATTAAGGATAATACTTAACACCCTATATCCACTTAAATTTGCGTAAAGCCAGCAAAGTGAAAACAAGGCTCGCACATAAGATACCCACCATATAGAAAAAACCTTGCGGATTTTCTATAAAAGGCAAACCCCCGACATTAGCGCCGAAAAACCCAACGATAAAGTTCAGTGGTAAAAACACACCAGAAAGCACCGTTAGAATAAAAACTATCTGGTTCATACGGCTATTACTCTGCATCTCAAATTGCTCTTGCGTAAGCTGGCTTTGTTCCCATGCTGCATCAAGTAATTCTATGTAGCGCATTGTCTTGTTCTGGTAGAGCTGCAACCGATGCTTTTCATCATGGTGAAAGCCTTGCGGTGTGTCATATAAATCAGACAAAGCTTCAGCCTGCGGGCGTAAGAAGCGACGTAAATTGATAGTATAACGGCGCAGCTTCTTTAGTTCTTTTGCTGCCATTTTAGGATCTTGGTCATCAAGTGCATGTTCTAAAAGATCATTTAACCGATCCTCAATCATATTCAATGTATCACCCATACGATCTGTAATATTTTCAAGCATAGAAAGCACACAACTATGAACAGTACTTGTTTCTGTACGGACATGTTCAATCACATCATGGACAGCAAACACATTACGACGTGTCAACGTGATAAGTTTATTCTTTGTAATATAAAGACGTACCGAGACCATATCATCTGGCTCATTCCCTTTATTTAAATTCACACCACGAATAAACAGTAAACAGCCATCAGCAATATTCTCATGGCTATTATGTTGGATAAGACTAGGACGTGTTTTCTCTTGCAATAGATGCTCTACAAAATCTTCATTAAGCCCTGAATGTTTTTGTAGCCATTTTACATGCGTATCATTACGAGCATCTAAATGCACCCAGATAGGTTGAGTCTTTTTTGCCCAAGCTGTATCAATTTCTGACAGCGGCATTCTTTCAGATACATCACGATCCAAAAGATAGCCGCCGTAGATTTCTGTATTCACTTGAGACAAAATATACCTTTATTATTTTGACGCTGCACCTTTAAGCTCGGTCACATTATCTGTTGTTTCAGATTCAGCTGTTTCTGTTTCAACGTCAACATCATCTGTTTCAGTTGTATTGGGTCCTGTTAACATTGAATCCGCAACTAAACCTGCATTAGCAAGAATCTTTTGCTCAATATCCTTCATAATTGCTGGATTTTCTTGGAAAAACACTTTCACATTTTCACGTCCTTGACCAATACGATCATTATTATAGGAGAACCATGAGCCTGCCTTATCAATTAGATTCGCCGCCACGCCTAAATCAATAATCTCACCTGATTTAGAAATACCTTCTCCATACATAATATCAAATTCAACCTGACGGAAAGGCGGTGCCATTTTATTTTTAACGACTTTCACACGTGTTTGGTTCCCGACAATTTCATCACGCAATTTCACCGCACCAATACGACGAATATCAATCCGCACAGATGAGTAGAATTTCAACGCATTACCACCTGTTGTTGTTTCAGGTGAGCCAAACATCACGCCGATTTTTGAACGAATTTGGTTGATAAAAATCACCACACAATTTGACTTAGAAATAGAACCTGTCAACTTCCGCAAAGCTTGCGACATCAAACGTGCCTGTAAACCCATATGGGAATCACCCATTTCGCCTTCAAGCTCTGCTTTAGGAACAAGAGCTGCTACAGAGTCAACCACCAACACATCAATAGCACCAGAGCGTACGAGTGTTTCTGCAATTTCCAATGATTGCTCCCCAGAATCCGGTTGCGAAATCAAAAGTTCTTCAACATTACAGCCTAATTTTGCGGCATAGCCAGGATCAAGGGCGTGTTCCGCATCAATAACAGCACAGGTACCGCCTGCCTTTTGCGCCTCAGCCACAACTTGTAGTGCTAATGTTGTTTTACCCGAACTCTCAGGTCCATAAATCTCCGTAATACGACCCCGTGGCAGACCACCAATACCCAAGGCAATATCTAAGCCCAAAGACCCTGTCGAAATTGTTTCAATTTGTGGGCGATCTGCACCGCCACCTAATTTCATCACCGAGCCCTTACCGAACGCACGCTCGATTTGTCCTAATGCTGATTCTAATGCTTTCTTGCGATCTGCTGCTGAAGTTGTTGAAGCCATAATATTCTCTCTTTCATTCATTTTATGCGCTAATCTTATTAAACATCCCCTGTTTTGAAAGATCAACGCTCACCTTGTAAGACTAGAATGTTCTATGTATGTTCTTTTGTCAACAGCAAAAAAGAACAAAATGTGAAATTTTCAATCCAGCTCGTTTAGAACATCTTTAACTTTTGCTGCCAATTGCTGAAGCGTAAAGGGTTTCGGCAAAAAATGAACGTTTTTACCTAAATCATCCTTAAAGCGGTCTTCTGTATAGCCAGAGATAAGAATGACCGTCAAATCAGGTTTCTTTTTAAGAATTTGTTTTGCCAGAGTCGGCCCATCAATGCCTGGCATAATCACATCGGTAATCAGCAAATCTATCTTCGGATCTTTTTTCATTAAATCTTGTGCGGCTTCACCACTATTGGCTTCCAGCACCTCATAGCCTTTGTTACGCAACGCCCTTGCGCTGAATGTTCTAACCGCATCTTCATCCTCGACAAGCATAATCGATGCCGTGCCTGTTAGATCCTGCTCTTGGACACGTTCTTTTTTCTCTTCTTTAAGGTCACTTTCCTTCGCTTCATAACGAGGGAAATACAGTGAAAATGTTGTACCTTTACCAACAACACTATCAACAAAGATATAGCCGCCCGTTTGTTTAATAATACCGAACACCGTTGCTAGCCCAAGCCCTGTACCTGATCCCACTTTTTTCGTAGTAAAGAAAGGCTCAAAAATACGATCCAAATTAGCGTGCGGAATCCCGCAACCTGTATCGGTCACATCAACCTTAACCCAATGGCCTGCGGGCATGCGCTCGCCACCCTGCTCCATCGTTTTCTTTGTCTCAACTGAACTTGTAGTAATCGTAAGTTTTCCGCCATTATCGCCCTTTTCGACCATCGCATCACGTGCATTTACCGCTAAGTTAATCAGTACCTGCTCTAACTGTCCTTCATCCACTTTTATAGGACCAATATCCGCACCATGGATCACATCAAAGTCAATATTCGCACCAATCAAGCGACGGATAAGATGCGATAATTCTGTCAAAATATCAGTGATATCAAGAACCCGAGGACGCAAAGTTTGCTGCCTTGAGAACGCCAATAATTGACGCACCAAATTAGCCGCACGATTAGAGTTCTGTTTAATTTGTGAGATGTCAGCGAATGATGGATCTCCTGGCTTATGACGCAAGAGCAACAAATCACAAAAACCAATCATTGCTGTCAAAAGATTGTTAAAGTCATGTGCAATACCCCCTGCCAATTGGCCAACAGCCTGCATTTTTTGAGACTGAACGAATTGTGCTTCCAGCGCTTTCTTATCAGTCAAATCAATAAAATGCAGCACAGTAGATTGGCTTTCCTTAAAACGTCTTGCGTGCATCTGTACGGCGCATATTTTTTCGCCCCGTTGCAATGTAATCTCCATTGCATTTTTAAACTGGTCTCCATCAGATAGAGACTTAATTGCTTGAGAAGCCGTTAAACGATCTTCTTGCAACACTAAATCAGCAAAAGACGTCCCCACCAATTTTTCTGTATCAGATTCAAGCATCGTCGCAAATGTGGGGTTACAATCAGCGATTTTGCCTTGTTCATTGAGCATGATAACGCCAAGAGGGGCTTCCTCGAAGAATTTCTGGAAACGGTTTTCAGATGCCTGTAAGGCTTTAATCATTTGGCGCTCAGATGTCAAATCATGGACAACGGCATTCGTTCTTATTCGTCCATCACCTTCATCCACCACTGATTGGTTAATAGATACATATAATGTAGAGCCCGCTAAGCCCTTCATATAAATCTCAGTGGTTTGTTTTTCGCCGCCCCCCATAACAATATCATAAGGTCTCGCCCGCTTAGGTGGTTCTACCAAATATTGGTGTAAGCGCCCTGTCTCAAGAAGACTATCAACATCAGCCCCCAGCCAGCGTGCTAGTGTCGCATTCACAAATAAGAAGCGCCCCGTTTCATCAACAGAAAAGAACCCAACAGGGGCATGATCGGTAAAGTTGACAAGTTTCTCGCGTTCTTCACGAATAAGTGCCTCAATCTGATGACGGTCGGTAATATCATCAACACGCCAGTGAATATAGCCAGCCCAACTCGCTACTGGCTGCGCTATCACTTGCAGCCACTGCTGTCCTTTACCTTTTCCGATTGCTAAAATAAGTGTATCTGGATTACCTCGCTCTGCATTCTCAATCATTAAGCGAAATTTGGCGTAATCATCTTCATTTTCTTTAAAAAGCTCAATCAAAGACGAAAGCCCCGCCTCTTTTCTAGAAACATTACACAAGCTACAAAATTTGTGATTTGTATAAACTGTCCGGCTATTACTATCCGTTAGAAGACGTGCTGCACGAGACCCTTCAAAAACCTCCATCAGAATTTGAGACTCTTTTTCTTGGCGTTGCAGATTTATTTTCAACACAATAAAACTTAAAACAGATAGACCTGCCAGCCCCAATCCTATTAAAAGAATAAAGAGCAACTCTTCGCTTAAATCAGTCTTTTGAATAAAAGCAATTGCAGTGCCTGCATGGACAGCAAAAGCCGTTGTAAGAATGACAATCCATAATGTAAGAATCTGCTTCATCGTAATCAGAATACTGAATAGCGACGATAAACAAAAGAGCGTATTTAAAGATTAACTGACTATCTCTGGCCTTTTACACGGTAAACGTAAGAAATAACCTTCGCTACCGCCTCAAAATGCTCAACAGGGATAATATCATCCATTTCCACCGAAGCATATAACGCCCTAGCGAGCGGCGCATTTTCCTCTACCACAATATCTAGCTCAATAGCACGCTCTTTAATACGCAAGGCTAAATCATCAATACCTTTAGCCACACATAGCGGTGCTGGCGTTTCATCAGGGTCATATTGCAAAGCAACCGCATAATGCGTGGGGTTTACAATCACAACATCGGCCCGCTCAACAGATTTCATTACCTGTGTACGTGACTTTTCTGCACGTAACTGACGCAATTTTGCTTTAATCTGAGGGTCACCCTCTGTCGTCTTATACTCATCCTTAATTTCTTGCTTTGTCATTTTCATTTTTTTGTAATGATCGGCACGTTGATAAACAAGATCAGCTACCGCCATAACTAGAAGAACAATCAGCACTGCAACGATCACTTGGCGTAGAATATCCATTAATTCTAAAAGCATCGCGCCTACAGATAAGTCCATAAAATGTTCTATCCCAAAAAACACTGGATAAACCACAATACATGTCACAATGGATACAATGACAAGCTTTACAATGCCTTTTAAAAACTCAACGATTGCCTTCATCGAAAAAAGACGTTGAAACCCTTTAACAAGGGACAATTTATCTAAATTGGGCTTAATACTTTCAGGCGCAAATAAAGGCCCTACTTGTATTAATGGCCCTACAATCGCCGCTACGACCATAACCATCAACGGCAATGCTAATATCTTCGCCGCCTCAAGCGTTGCGACACGCAAGACTTCGCCTACTCCGCCTTGAATGGCCATTTGTTCGGGCTTTTCAAGAAATAAGGCTAAATATTGGAATAAATCATGCCCCATAGACGGGCCAATCGCTAAAATAACCATAGAGCCCGCAAATAGCATCACCCATGTGTTAATCTCACGGCTCATCGCCACCTGTCCTTTTTTACGGGCATCGGCCAGCTTCTTAGGGGTGGGTTCCTCGGTCTTCTGAGAGTCTTCTGGCTCATCACCATCTGCCATGACGCAAGATCCTTATTTGTTGCTTATTGAAAACTTAAAAAGAAGGTCATACCTTCTTCGACTGTCCTTATCCAGTATATCATAGCCGCTGACAGGATAAAACTCAGCGTTAGAAAACCGATATAAATTTGCATCGGTAAGGCTAAAATAAATATCTGCACTTGCGGCATAAGACGCCCCATAATCCCCATAGCCGCATATACAATCAAACCAATAATAATAAACGGAATTGCAATTTTAAATCCTACAAAAAATGTATGCGATATGGCTTTAACGACAAGTTCTGACATTGACGCTGTATCGGGTGCATTCATCGGCGGTAACATAGAATAGCTTTCATATATGGCGTAGAGCATTACATGGTGTAAATTAGTGGCAAACAACAAAGCAACACCAAGTAAATACAAAAACGTCCCAACAATTGACCCTTGCGTTTGAGCACCAGGATTAAATATCTGAGCATTGGCAAGACCCACCTGAATACCGATAATCATCCCCGCCACATCCAGCGCAGAAAATAAAATACGCGCCATCATGCCAATAAGAATGCCAATAACGAATTCATAAGACAAAACAAGGGCTAAAGTGATCGGGTTATTCGGGAAAGAAGGAAATTGCTGGTAAAAAACACCTGTTAATGAGAAAGACAAAACTAAAACCAGCATCAGGCGAACCTTCTTAGGTGTAAAAAAGTCGCCAAAACCTGGCATAACCATCAGTGCCGCACCAAAGCGCACAAAAATCAATAAAAACACATATAGATTTTCTGTTACAACAAAGCTGAGCGCACTATCCATTCTCTAAGTCTCTATCATGGCCCTTGACGTAGATCACCCGACACAATTTGATCGGTAATCATGTGCATAAAATCAACAAGCGTACCTGTGAACATAGGGAAAAGTAAGAAGATCGCTAAAAATACAGCAATAATCTTAGGCACAAAAGCTAAAGTCATTTCCTGAATTTGTGTTAATGCCTGCAATAGGGCAATGATAAGCCCCACTAATAAGGCGACACCCATAATAGGCCCTGATAACTGCAATATCAAAAGCAACGTTTGTTGGACAATTTCTATGATAACGCGCTGATCCATAATGCTAGCTTAGAACCTATTTAAATGTGTGTACAGATTAAATACGAGGAAATAATGCCTCAAGCTAGATTACATTTGTGTCCGCATAATCTCTTGGAACGAGCTGACAAGCCTGTCACGCACCGCCAATACTGTATCCAAAGCCAATTCCGCTTTTGTAATAGCGGAAACAACCTCTGTAAGATCGGCATCACCTGTAACAGCCTTAGCTGACATTTCCTCACTTTTGCGTTGTGCCGCAATCGTTTGGTTAATGCCCTCCTTCATCAGATCGGCAAAACTTGCCCCTTGGGCAGTTTTTTCCACGGCCATATCCTCCACGGGATTTTTAACCGCAGGAATAGACTCAAGATTTTTTGCCATATCAGCATATCGTTGAGCCGCTAAACTTTGAATTACATCAACCATTTTATCTTATCCTTATCTTACAAGTATACGCTAATACCAATTATCTATCAAGCATACCCACTGTTTGATTAGCCATTTGGCGAGTCATATTCATCATATTTAAATTTGCCTCATAAGATCGTTGCGCTTCACGCATATCCATCATCTCAATCGCTGTATTAATGTTGGGCATCTTAACATAGCCATTCGCATCCGCCCCTGGGTGACCAGGCATATATTTCACAGGAAATGGTGTTGTATCATGATCGACTTTTTTGACCCTCACCGTATCTGTCCCTAACTCTTTATCTAAAACGTTCTTAAATGTAACAACCTTACGTTGAAAAGGGTCTTCACCTGGAAAGTTTGCCGCAGAATCAGCATTCGCTACATTCTCTGATATCACCCTAATACGTGTACTTTGCGCCCGCATACCTTGGGTTGAAACTGCCATTGAACTCATTAATTCATCTGCCATTTTACTATCCTTTACCTTACCGTTTTATTTTTTATTTATTATATTTAGTTACCCGATGACCCTACTGCTGCACGGATCATACCAACATTCTTCGTCATAATACGTGTCATCAATGCGTGATCCATCGCATCTTGATTAGCACGGATCATCTGCTCTTCAATAATGACAGCATTACCGTCAGGCGCGATCTCATAAGTGATTTTCTGCGCCTTTTCTTTCGGGTTCTGCAAATCTGCACCACCAGACATGTGTCCTGGAGCTGTTGTTTCTGGTCTCAACTTTCGCATACCTTCCGAGCCGTGGAGTGATGCCTCTAACACTGAGCCAAAATCAACATCCTTGAGCACTTTCGCTTGATAATGAGGGGTATTCGCATTCGCAATGTTTTGCGCTGTAATACGCTGAGACTTGGCAATATATTGCATTTTACCTTCAATTCCAGCGAATAAGCCTATGCCTTCTATGGTCATTTGGGGCTCCTTTTATGTTTAGTTATCCTTGTACCGTGAATATACTATGCAGAAATCATGCCAGTTTTTGGCACTATAAATTGGCTCAAAAAAGCTACTAGACCTTTGGAACATGATCGGCCAATATAACAAGATGAAATCTGCTGCTGACTTTAAACAAGAATTAATGACCCTTGCTGATGATATTGAGACTATGCACATTGCAATTCGCAATGATGAAGAGCTTGATTTAGAAGGCTTAGACGATCGTGTCGACCTGTTATGCCAACAAATAGAGGCTGCACCAAGTGACATATCTACTGAAATAGAATCCGAAATGGCGCAAATGATTACCGCCTTAGAAAAGCTGGCTGTAACGCTTAAGTCTATTACAGAAGGCGATGACGAGTGATGAATGAAATTCTTCTTATGATCTCTGGTCTGGTTTTTGTTATCTGTCTAATGATTGGCTTTGCTTACCTTATCAAACGTTTTGGTTTATCAGAAAGCTCGAATTTCTTAAACCCGCACAGTCCAAAAAACCTTAAAATTCTTGAGCAATTGCCTGTTGATACACGCCGCAAGCTTATCCTTGTACAAGCTGGAAAGCGGAACCACCTTATTATGCTTGGGACACAATCAGAAACATTAATTGATAGTGATGTCACCCTCGAAACAAAACCAAAAACAGAAAAAGGCAAAGCCAATGCACGCAAAAAAGCTTAAACCATTTCTATTTATTCTCCTTGGCGCTTTATTCTTTATAGCCGCCCCTGCTTTTGCACAAACAGTAACACTTGATATGGGCGATTCAGTTGACGGCACTGTCACTGGCCGTATCGTGCAAATGGTCGGTTTACTAACTGTCCTTTCGCTTGCCCCTGCTATTTTAATTATGATGACGTCCTTCACACGGATTGTTGTTGTTCTGTCATTTTTACGGACAGCCATTGGTATTCAGCAAACGCCTCCTAATATGGTGCTAATCTCCCTCGCACTATTTATGACCTTCTTTATTATGACACCGACACTTAATAAAGCGTATACAGAAGGCGTTGTACCGCTTATTAACGAAGAAATATCCGAACAAGAAGCTTTTACAAAAAGCATTGATCCATTCAAAGAGTTTATGCTGCAACATACCAGAGAAGACGATCTTATCCTTTTCACCGATATGAGTGAGGCTGGGCCGTTTGAAACAGCCAAAGATATCCCCATTCAAATTATTGTACCTGCTTTTATCATTTCTGAGCTAAAGCGCGCCTTTGAAATTGGCTTCATGCTGTTCCTACCTTTCCTTATCATTGATATGGTGACAGCCGCAATTTTGATGTCGATGGGTATGATGATGTTACCGCCCGTTACAATCTCATTGCCATTTAAGATTATTTTCTTCGTGATTGCCGATGGTTGGTATCTTATCGCTGGTAGCTTGATCCGAAGTTACGGTGCTACTTAACGGAAAACGGACTCTAGTGTCTAATTATTAACGAAAAGTTAATTTTTTGGGGTATTATCAAAAATAAAGCAAAAAAATGCTTGCCACCCTCCATCCAAATCATTATATATTTCCTTTCGTCAGTCTTTGACTGGCGATTTTTCGTCTCCCAGACGAAAAACCTCCCTGTTCAACTCGCCGGGTCTAGTAATAGACTCGGCTTTTTATTTTCTAAGTATCTCCCATACCTGTTCTCATTGTTATGTGCAGCGCAGTATAGCAAATCCATGACATAACCCCCGAATCACCTGTATACTGGTGTTAATAACAAATAATAAAAAATTAAACGAGGGTGTCATTACTGCTTTAGAGAGCACATTTCCAAACTTCCCTTCCCGGCCAGCACAAGAAGATTTTTCTAACGCTAGCCGTCCTCGCTTATCTTTTAGAGTAGCTATTGCACAACGCCTTCACAGCATTTTCCTTAAAGAAGTTTATTTCCCAGCTAATTACAGCCCCAATAACTCTGAAAGAATAAAGATAGACCTGCCAAATTCAAACCTATCGTTTTCAGCCCTATATACACAAGCTGAGAGCAGTTCTACAAAAGGACCTGTTATCTTCTTCTCAGGTATGAAAGGTCGTTTAGCTGGTTATGACACACTGCTTGAGAGTCTTACTGAAAAAGGCCATGATTACCTTGCTTTCCCCCTCCCTTTCCCTGAACAGTTAGAAGAACAAGGTATTCTCGATTTTATCACCGTCTACAAGGCCATGATAAAACATACGTTGGGCTCAGTCGATTCTGTCGTATACAAAATCGCTAAAGAACGTGACATGCCAATCACAATTATTACGCATTCTACATCTGGCGCCATTATTGCTGACCTACTATCAGATCCAGCAGAAAAAGAGTTTCAACAATTCCTTGAAGAAAGATGCGTTCAAATCGTATCGATCGCCCCTTTCTTTAGCGCAGCTGGTGCCTCTCCTCATTTGGAAGAAAACAACAAACCTTACATGCTAGGTAAGAGCAAACGAGAATGGTTCTTAGAGCACATGGATGACAATATTGACAGCTGTTTCACAGAAAACCTTAAAGAGCTGATTCACACGGTCACCCTTGCTTTCAGAAAATGTAACGAGGTTCTAGCACGTGAATTAATGCCTAAATACGGTACAATAAAGACATTAATGCATTACGGCGAATACCTCCACGGACGTATTAGACAAGGGCCGAGTACGGTCTCCAAACTTCTGTTAGAGCAGATAACAGCCCTTAACATGGATGACACATGTTCTTGCAGCGTTTACACCGAAGAGCTTGTTAAGGCCATGGGAGGTGATACCCTCCCCATAGCTTGTGACAATCCGAGCAAATCACACAATCCATTCCAAAATAATGTAGATGCCTGCTACACTTTAATAGACACACTCGATGAAAAAACAACACTTTGGATGGAAAACAAAAAACACCAACGAGCCGCAGAAGCGAGGCGCATCGCTGCTATGGAAAACATGCAAAGCTCAGTTGAGCCTGAAAAGAAAAGCGTCATCGGTAGAGTTTTTGGCTGGTTTAATCGCAATAAAGAAAGAGCCAGCACCCCTCAGGCACTGACTCTCTAATTTTTAACTATTTAACAGCCTTTCAAGCGGCTTGTGTTTTAGCTTGACCATTTAATTGTGCGCAAGCTTTCTGAATACGTCCACAGGCCTCTTTCAACGCTTCTGTGCTTGTCGCATAAGAAATACGGAAGTAAGGGCTTAAACCAAAGGCCTCACCGTGAACACAGGCAACACCAACTGATTCAAGCAAATAAGTCACAAAATCCTGATCCGTTTCAATCACTTTACCATCTGGTGTGGTTTTTCCGATACAACCTGCACAAGATGGAAACACATAAAACGCCCCATCTGGTGTCAAACAAGACAAGCCTTCTGCCGCATTCAGCATTTCAACTGCCATATCACGACGCATTTTGAACGTCTTTTTCCATTCTTCAATGAATGACTTATCGCCATTGAGCGCTGTAACTGCAGCTGCTTGTGAGATTGATGATGGATTAGATGTCGATTGTCCTTGCAGCTTACCCATCGCTTTAATCACATGCGCAGGACCACCCGCGAAGCCAATGCGCCAACCCGTCATTGAATACGATTTAGAGACACCATTTGTTGTCAAAATACGATCCTTTAACTTAGGCTCAATCTGCGCCGGTGTTGTAAACTCGATATCGCCATAGATTAAGTATTCATACATATCATCAACCAAAAGTGCCACATGCTCATGCTTCAGCAATACGTCTGTCAGTGCTTTAAGCTCCTCACGTGTATAAACTTCACCTGTTGGATTTGATGGACTATTTAGAATTAACCATTTTGTTTTAGGCGTAATAGCTGCTTCTAATTGGGCAGCCGTTAATTTAAAACGGTTTTGCTCTAAACAATCAACAATCACCGGCGTGCCTTCTGCTAAAAGCACCATATCAGGGTAAGACACCCAGTACGGCGCAGGTACAATGACTTCATCACCTGGATTAACTGTTGCCATTAATGCATTGAAAAGATTTTGCTTTCCACCTGTGCCGATAATCACTTCATCACGTGTGTACGTCAGGTCATTATCTTCTTTAAACTTTTTAATAACGGCATCTTTCAGCTCATTCGTACCCGTGACATTCGTGTATTTTGTCTGGCCATTATCCATAGCCTTTTTTGCACCCTCTTTAATGAAATCAGGCGTATCAAAATCAGGCTCACCGGTACCAAGACCAATGACGTCTTTACCAGCCGCTTTTAATTCGGCGGCTTTTGCAGCCACGGCCAATGTTGATGACGGCTTTACACTTTTCACACGATTTGAAATTTCAATTGTCATTTTTAAAAAATCCTTTTGTTGTTTTTTGTAAACTAGCTATAAATAACGCCTATGACAAGATTGATTATTGCCCGCCACGGCAACACCTTTGAAAAAGATCAGATACCGACCCGTGTCGGTGGACGCACAGATTTACCACTTGTACAATCTGGGGTTGAACAAGCCATGATGCTAGGGCTTTACTTGAAAGCCCATGATTTAGTACCTGATGCTGCCTATTGTTCAAATCTACAGCGTACGAAGCTAACGGCAAAAATCGCTCTAAAAACAATCAGTATCTATTTCGAACCTGAAGAGCGTGACTTCTTAAACGAAGTTGATTACGGCCCAGACGAGAATCTAACAGAAGACAAAGTAATAGCCCGCATTGGTGAACAGGCTATTAAAGACTGGGACAACCACGCCAAAGTACCTGATGGATGGTTGATAGACCCTGCACAAGTTAAACAAGATTGGTGTGATTTTGCAGATGAAATAAAAGAAAGCGGTAAAACACATTTAGTCGTAACAAGCAACGGCATTGCAAGATTTGCACCCTATATTACCAATGACTTTCAAGACTTTATTAAAAAGTTTAAACTTAAACTCTCAACAGGCTCTCTAGCTATTTTAGACTATAAAAATGGCAAATGGTTTGTTGTCGATTGGAATATAAGACCTTAAATCATTTAAATGTTTTCAAGAGATGATTTTCGCGCTTCAGAGCACGTGCCTGCGCTTTATAATTTGGCTTTATTATATCCCAAGCAACTTTAGCGAACATCGTTGAAACCAAAGCACCCGCAACCAACCCTTCAACCAGTGTATCTTGTTGGATATTTGTTACCTCCATAAGCTTTGTCAAGGCAGGTACTTTTTCCAGCAACCATAGTGCACAAAACCCCGTAACATAAGCAGCTCCAAAAGATGTCGCTACATTCAACGGCAAAGAGACAATCACTTTAGCCGCTCTTTTAAAAACTGATTTGATGTTTTGAACATTCATTGAAAACCTCGTCTAAAATTTATCGCCCTAACCTACACCTAAATAAATATTATGTCAATTAAATAAAGCGCTTTTTAGCTAATGCAAACATTGATATAACCAATATATGGGACAATATATTCTTAAACGCCTTTTGCTAATTTTTCCAACGCTCTTCGGAATCATGCTCATCAACTTTCTTCTTGTACAAGCGGCCCCTGGTGGTCCAGTTGAACAAGTCATCGCCAAGCTACAAGGGCTGTCTGTTGACTCAACGGCACGGATTAGTGGATCAGGCCTTAGCGAAACAGGCCCACAACACGCTTATAACCAAGTTGCAGGCAGTGGTAGTGGCGCAAATAGCAAATATAGAGGTGCGCAAGGCTTAGACCCAGACTTTATTGCGGAGCTAGAAAAACAATTTGGTTTTGATAAACCTCTTCATGAGCGTTTCTTTTTAATGATGGGCAACTATCTTACTTTTGATTTTGGCGATAGCTATTATCGTGACACGCCTGTGACACAACTTATTCTAGAAAAATTACCCGTTTCTATCTCTCTTGGTCTTTGGTCAACGCTCATTATCTATCTCGTATCCATTCCCTTAGGCATAAAAAAAGCCGTTAAAGATGGCCAACCATTTGATATATGGAGCAGCGGTGTTGTCTTTGTTGGATACGCCATCCCTTCTTTCATGTTCGCTATTTTGCTTATTATCCTCTTTTCTGGAGGGCGATATCTTGACTTATTCCCCTTACGTGGCCTCACCTCTGATAATTTTGAAAGTCTTTCTATGATTGGCAAAATATTTGATTATTTATGGCACATCACTTTGCCTGTGGCCGCCATGGTCGTTAGTGGCTTTGCAGGCCTTACCATGCTGACCAAAAACTCATTTCTTGATGAAATTGGTAAAAACTACGTAATGACAGCTCGTTCAAAGGGTTTAACCGAGAAGAAAGTGCTCTATGGCCATGTATTCAGAAACGCTATGTTGATTGTCATCGCAGGTTTTCCTTCAGCCTTTATATCTATCTTTTTCACAGGCTCTTTATTGATTGAGATCATTTTCTCCCTAGACGGCTTAGGGCTTCTTGGTTTTGAATCAACAATAAATAGAGACTATCCCGTAGTATTCGGTACACTTTTCTTTTTCACATTACTTGGTCTTGTTATAAAAATCGTTAGTGATATTACTTATGTGCTCGTTGATCCTCGGATCGACTTTGATAAGAGAGGTTGAATACTCAAGTATTTATCTGTGCAAAACCACGAAAAACTTGACAACTTCACAATTTTAGTGGTAATATGATAATAAGGAAGTCTGTCTTGAAGGGGTTCACGACATATATTTCCCGACTATAACAGCGCATAGAATGCGCTAACAAAGGACGGTTAGGCCATGATTGAAGGAATCAATTCGAGCCTCGCGGTAAGCGCGCAAGGTACGAATGCAAAAACAGCGAATGATAAAGCTGTTCAAACATTCGATGAAACAGCAAAACAAGATTTAACAGTGAAAATTGGAGATACGCCAAAAGCGAACTCTTTCTTCTCACTCGACTCGACATCTGATGTCAGAACGGTTCTACAGGTAATTGACGCCTCTAATGGAGAAGTTGTTCGTCAATTCCCAACAGAAAACCAACTTAAAGCATATTCACGTGCTCAAGAGGTACAGGAATCTGTCACTCGAATATCAGCAGAGCCCGCCTTTGTTGAAGCACCAGCACAAGAACAACCTGCTGTTGCACCAGAATCTGACACATTTTCTGAAATAGATGCCGAAAACGCTATTATAGCACAGCAGCAAGCGGGGCAGACACCATCTACACCAGTTGCAGACCTCTCTGGCTTGGTTAATTAAAAGAATTTAAAAGTTTATAACGACCCATATACCCCGTCACGAGCGGGGTATTTTTTATTTAAAGAGCCCAGAAGCAATCTGTTTATTCACATTAATAAGCGCCTCAAACATAGGCTTACGTTGCGCATGATCTTTTTCTGCTAAAATTTGTGCCGATCGTTGAAACACAAAATGCCCCAAAGAAATAATCGTTTTACTTAGTGCTGTTTGCTCGGCATCGGCCTCTGCACGCTCAAAAAATAACGTCCACAGACTTCTATTATACGATATAGCCGTTTCTATATCCTCATATTTTGCTTGGTTCCAATTATCAAGCAAACCTTGGAAGGCCTGAGCAGACTTAACCAATAACTGCCCTTCTTTTTCTCGTTGAGAAATACCTGTCTGCGCCTGCTTTGCATAACGGGCATAGGGATTAGCCTGCACTGAATCTTCAGGCTTGTTGCTGTCTGACATTATTTATCAGCTCCTGTTCATGATCCACTAAAGATCTCGCTTCTTTCATGGCTTTGTAATAAAGCCCCGCAATAATATTTTCATTAATCCCTAGAAAGAAAAAAGATGTTGAAGGGGCGGCTTTTTGCACAGCACGCACCAAATCAAAATAGCCTTTGTGATACATCTTTGGATTACGGGCTAAGTACATTGTTTGAATCATGAAATAAACTTTTTTGCACAATGTGTCGCATTGCTCATACTTCATAATATCTTTTTCACGTAAAATCGCTGCCTCACCAGAAATATGCAGACGCGAACGGGACTTGTCATTCGTAATAACAGCTGTGCCTACGAGGACTTTTTCATTTGGTTTAAGATCAATGATTAACGCCATAAAAGCAGTCTATACAGGATTAAAAGATTAGAAAAGGTTTAATAGGCTTTGCTGCTCTTCAGAAACCAAAGCCTCATCTGATGACGCCAAAAGCAAACTAGCCTGCTGCGCCAATAGATTAGCACCTTCATCCGCCTGACCTAGGCCGCCCAACCCTTCAAAACCAGCTAATAATGTTTCAACAGTACCTGCGGCGAAATCTTGTTTTGTTTGGATCTCTTCTAAATCAACCTGAAAAGCTACATCAAGGCCTTTAACGCCTTCAATAGCTGAACGTAAAAGATCTGAAGCACGTGCAACATCGCTTAGCGACTCAAAAGTAAAGTCTTTACCAAAACCTAAACCCTCACGCGTAATATCCGCCCCTTGTGTCACCAAAGATGTGTTGGCAATACCTGTAAAGGACGTCTCAAGAGCATCCCCACGCAACAGATTAACTTGCCCATTATCTTGCTTTGCAACGATGCTATCTATGCTGTTCAAATCTGCATTGAAGTTTTTAGCAAAATCCGCCAGTACAGCTTTACTTGTTTGCTTAGCTGCATTCGCATCTTGCGCCAACTGCGCCAAAGCACGCCCAATGACAACATCTGCCTTACGCAATTGTGCCGTAACATCTCTAACTGCCTGACCAGAACTTTCAAGAACAGCTACGTTACGATTAATAACATTTAAATGAGCCTGCAACTCAGACGCCTTATGATTAAGCGTTTGCGCATTTGAACTTATATCTGTCACGTCTTGAATAACACGACCTTGTGATGGCGATTTTGAGGCGACAGATCCTGTATTAGAGCCACTGCTATACTGATCCGAACGCGCCAAATTCTGGAGCGTCGATCTTAATGCAGTTGTAATAATGGATGAACTCGATGTCATTCCCAAAACTCCTTTTTGTGCCTTCCCCAAGAAGACTAAAAGAATATCTTACCCCTAAGACATTCTAGACATACTGTCTATTAAACTTAATTATACGACGAAATAATAAAAAATGGAAGCGTTATTCTATCAACCCTAAAATTTTTCTTAAACGTGGCAAGTCAAAGGGCGGTAAAGGCTTTGATAGATCAATACCACTTTCAACAAACCAGCGTTTCAACGGCGCTAAAATAGGGTCGTCCAATGCCTCAACGATGTAATTTTGCAATCTGGGTACGTGATGTAAGTGAATTGATTTATTATCACGCACTAAAAGCCTCACAAACAGACCAATCACACGACAATGGAATTGCGTGGCTAGCACACGATACCATGCATTAAAGATTTCTTTGTCTTCAGCACTCATATCAGCACAATATTTAGCCTTCAACGCCGTTTTAAGCTCATTTGGGAGGGTTTTACGGGCATCTTCTAGTAGATTAGCCAAATCATAGGGCGCAGGGCCTATAACGGCGCCCTGAAAGTCCAAAATACCGCATTTATTTAAGCCTTCACGCTCTTCTAGCACCATCAAATTATCGACATGGAAGTCACAATGCGTGAAAATCATCGGACATGGCGGCAAAGCGTTCTCAATTTCACCCCAGGCAGCTAAATACGACTCCATCAAACCACTTGGATTCGCCTCATATAATGCCGCAGGACGATACCAATGAACAATATCCACACGATTCGCATGCACGTGCCCCTCGTAGTAATTACGCAGTTTAAGACTATTCAGTTCAGTCGATTGACGCATTTTCTGTAACGCCTCAGTCGCCAAGCCATATAATTCTGGCTGGTCAGCACCATTCTGAAACGCTTTGTTATAAGAATAATCGCCAAAATCCTCTAAAAGAGCATACCCTTTTGAAACATCAGAAAAATATACGTCAGGCACAGACAACCCCGCTGCCTTCATTTTTGGTGCTAATGAGACAACATCGACCAGTTTATGCGCAGGTGCGACCTTATCTTCCATCTCTAAAATAGAGTCGAGAAGAATTGCCGTCTCAACCTCGCCATCTTTTTCACGTGTTAAGCGGTAATAACGGCGGAAGGCACAATCCTCACCCATTTGCTTAATCTCAACACCACCCCAACCGCATTCATCGGCAAATTGTTGGCGTAAATCAGTCCTAGCATCAAAAAAATCATCTGGATTAACGACCTCATGTTTTTGCGCTTGAGGCTCCTGCATATCGTTTTTTATCATTGTATTATTCTTCATCTCTACTCTTCTTAGCCTTTTGTTGTCCTTTTTGCGCTAAAAACTTAATTGCATCAATATGTTTTTGCGACGCCGCCCGCTTTTGCAAAGGTGTGTTGCCTGTCTCCAAACCAAAAACAGCTGTCTTTTGTCCAGCAAATGAGCGGAGCATCGCTTCGCCAAAGCTTTTAGGCTCTTTTGTTGTTTGTGGTGCCTTAATTTGTTCAGATACCTCAGCAACAACCGATTCTTTACGTTCCATACGCTCTACCCAATAAGGGATAATACCTTTGAGGTGCACAGCCGTTAAACCTAGCAATAATTTATGATCTGTCTGAATCCATGTCATTAAAAGTTTACGTGCTTTGGCTTTATTATCACCTGCTTTTTCAAGTGCTTCGACGACTTTCTTTTCAGCATAATCAATACTCATCCATATAGTCTGGCATAAAAACGTCTAAAAACGAAAGAAATAAGACCGAACTATCCTCATAACATTTTCTTGACTTTACATAAAAATAAATATATTGTCTGTGAAATTAATTTTTTGCAAAGGATACTAAAATGGCCACACCAACAGAATATACAGCAATCGCAGCTATAACAGCTATAGCTCTAGTAGTAGGTGGAGGCGTCGCCACTGGAAAAATAGGCTTTGGACCTGAGCTTGAACTACAAAAGAATTTTGAAACAGCTGCCAACTCGCTCACAGCGACAGGTTGTGACTTCGCCCTTGCCTTTGCACCACAAGGCACAAACATTGTATTCGAAGAAGATGGTCGCAAATGTAGTGTTGAAATAGAAGAAAATGTTGATATTTCGGCTTTAGCAGTAACACTCCGCAATAGGTTAGAAACAAAAGCAGTTGTAACTACTTTACGCGGTGAAACAGTTTCTTTTGATAAAACACCACGTATAAGTTATACTCTTAGCTCAGAGACACCTAGAATCGTTGTAAGATCTGCACCATACCAAATCAAGCATATACCTTCATAACTAAAAGGATCTAAAATGTCATCAGGTGTACCATTCACTGCGGGAATAATAATCACGCTATGCCTTACAGGCATAGCCAATGAGTTTAACAAAAGAGACGAACTTAGTGTTCAACAGGCTCTTTCAGAACGTTTTGACGCCTGCGTAGAGGCTGGCACAGTTGACACACCAGAATGCCCTGTGCGTATTTCAACAAGAATACCAGGCAAGTTCATCCTAAATTACACACAAGGTTAAATATGAATATAGATAAAACTATTGATTACGCTGTTAAAGGTTTAATTGTCGGCACGTTAATTGGCGCCTTTGGTTTACTTATGTACCAGATTATTTCAACTGACCCTGCTTTCCAAAAACCGTCTGATAATACAGACATCACCCAAACAGCGACTAAACCAGCGACACTACCAGCGCCCGCACCCCGTTAACACGTTCTTTTACTGAATTCCAACTTGCTGTTCTGACGAGTTTTTGGTCAGGCCGCAGTTTAAATAATGCATTTTTCTGAATAAGTTCGATCACTTTTTCTGGTGAAGCGAAACTCTTATGAAAGCTAATTACTGCACCCTTTGGTCCGGCATCAATCTTTTCAATACCAGCCTTTTTACAAAGCTGTTTAATACCAATAATGGTCAATAAATTCTCGACCTCATCTGGAATAGGACCAAAACGGTCAATCAATTCCGTCGCAAAAGCTTCAATAGCTTGATGATCCTCTAACTCCCCTGCTCGCCTATACAAAGATAGACGAAGCGATAGATCATCAACATAATGCTCTGGAATAAGCACAGATGTACCAAGCTGAATCATCGGCGACCAATCATCCGCCGTCAAATCATCCATACCAATACCGTCTCTGGCTGCAGCAACAGCATCTTCAAGCATTTGCTGATAAAGCTCGACCCCGACTTCCTTGATATGGCCAGATTGCTGTTCACCGAGCAAATTACCAGAACCACGAATATCCATATCATGGCTAGCCAATTGGAAGCCTGCGCCTAATGTATCAAGCATCTCTAATACTTCCAGACGTTTAACAGCAATAGCGCCCAAGACTTTATTCTGCTCATAAGTGAGATATGCATAGCCACGGAGTTTAGAACGACCAATACGACCCCTTATCTGATAAAGCTGTGCCAAACCAAACATATCAGCACGATGAATAATCATTGTATTCGCTGTAGGAATATCAATGCCGCTTTCGATAATATTAGTCGCCAGCAAAATATCATATTGGCGATCATAAAAAGCGTTCATGCGCTCTTCAAGTTCTGTTGGGGTTAACTGACCATGCACCGCAATCACTTTTAACTCTGGCACAAGCTCATCTAAAGCTTCTTTCAATTTTTGAATATCTTTTACTCGTGGACATACGTAGAAACTCTGTCCGCCGCGGTGATATTCTCGTAACAACGCTTCACGAATGACCAAAGGGTCATAAGGCAAAACAAAAGTACGGATCGCCAAACGGTCAACGGGTGGTGTCGCAATAATGCTCATTTCTTTCACACCCGTTAAAGACATCTGCAATGTACGTGGGATCGGTGTGGCTGTTAATGTCAGCACATGCACATTTTCTTTAAGTGCTTTTAGCTTCTCTTTCTGCTTTACGCCAAAGCGTTGTTCTTCATCGACAATCAATAAGCCTAATTTGGCAAATTTTGTTTCTTGGGCAAATAAAGCATGCGTGCCGATAACGATATGAATTGAGCCTTCTCTTAAACCGTCTCGGACAAGCTTAGCTTCTTTGGCTGATACCATGCGAGAAAGCTGCGCTACCCTTAAACCAGTTCCCGCAAACCGTTTGTTAAAGTTTTCAAAATGCTGACGGGCGAGCAATGTTGTTGGCGCCACGATCGCCACTTGATCGCCAGACATTGCCGCAATGAATGTCGCACGTATAGCAATTTCGGTTTTACCAAAGCCAACATCACCACAAACAAGGCGATCCATTGGCATGCCCTTTTTTAAATCCATCATTACATCGTAAATTGCCCGTAATTGGTCATCGGTTTCTGGGTAAGGGAAACGAGCCGCAAACTCATTATAGAGCCCTTCAGGAATTTCTAACTTATCAGCCTGTTTTAGTTGGCGAGCCGCCGCTATTTTTAATAGCTCATCAGCAATTTCCATCAGGTTCTTCTTGACCCGTGCTTTACGCGCTTGCCACCCAGCACCACCGAGCTTATCAAGCTGAACAATGCTATCACTACCACTATAGCGTGACAGCATATCAATATTCTCAACAGGAATGAATAAACGGTCATCACCGGCGTACACTAATTTCAAACAGTCATGGCGGGTGCCTGCCGCTTCCAAAGTTTCAAGTCCCATAAAGCGACCAATACCGTGATCCATATGAATAATATAATCACCCTCAGCCAGTGCCGAGACTTCACGGATGAAATTGTCGCTCTTACGTTTTTTAGTCTTTGAGGTACGACTTAGGCGATCACCTAAAATATCTTGCTCAGTCAGGATAATAAAATCATCAAACACTAAACCTTGCTCAACAGGTATAATCGCTAACCCTATACGATTTTTTTCACGCAGTTTTTTGATATCCTTAAACGTATCAATTTCTTGTAAGTCTTTAATAGAGGCCGTTTCCAGCAAGCCTTTTAACCGCGTACGAGAGCCTTCTGAATAAGCAGCAATAATAACAACCTTATCGCCTTGCGCTTCAATATGTGCTTTTAATGCACCGAATACATCGCCGTTTTGTTGATTACGGATTTCTGCAAAATCATGGCCTTTCTTGACACCCATATCATCAAAAATCATCTGACCTTCTGCGCCTTGAAATGGCACAAAGCCTAGAACATCATGGCCAAGTTTTGGAACGAACAAACGCTCCCACTGAATGGGGTTGTATACGGCACCAGAGAGCGACACATCCTTACTCTTTTTTTGCTTGGCTTTATGCGCTTGGATCATACTCATCCGTGCATCATAAAAATCTTTCACTTGAGATAAACGCTCTTCACGAGATACATCGGCTTGATAATCTTCTGTGACAAAAGGTTCATTCAGATAATCAAATAATGTCGCCATCTCATCATAAAAAAGTGGCAACCAATGCTCGACCCCATTATAACGACGCCCCTCTGAAACGGCCTCATATAAAGGATCATTTACCCCCAAGGAGCCAAACGCTTCACGATATTGTGACCGAAATTTTTCTATCGTTTCAGGGGTGAGTAAATATTCTGTGACAGGATTGAGCGAGAAACTTTGAACCTTACCCGTAGTCGTTTGATCCGCTGGATCAAAACTGCGTAGACTATCAACTGTATCACCGAATAAATCGATGCGCACAGGCTCTTCCATACTTGGTGGAAACAAATCTATAATCCCTCCACGAATCGCAAACTCACCCTGCTCTCTTACCGTTTGCACCCGTTCATAGCCGTTACCGCTTAGGTAATGCTGTAGCTGCTCAATATTGATAGTGTCACCAATTTTGGCTGAAAACGCTGCTGCATCAAAAAAACTTACAGGCGGTAGTTTTTGGATAATCGCATTGACGGAAGTCAGCAAAACACGAGGCTTACGCACTTTTTCATTTTTAATCGCCAATAGTCTCGCCAGTGTCGCCATGCGCTGAGCTGAAATTTCTTTATTCGGTGAGATACGGTCATAGGGCAAACAATCCCAGGCAGGGAAAATCATTACCTCTATTTGAGGATCATAGAAATGCAACATTTCTTCGATGTTTTGAATATGCGCATCATCTAAAGCAATATGAAGCAACACACGATCCTGTGCCATCAATTCATTGGCCTTTTGCGCCAGCCAATAGCTATCCGCACCGCTCGGTGCACCAGCGATTAATTGTTTTTGAGCAGATTGTTTTAGTGCAGCCTCAGCCATTTTTACCCTGTGAATTTATGTGCCAATAACATTTCAAGCACGGGGTTTAATTTATTAGCAGGTACGTCTTCACGCCCTGTAACCCAATTATATAAATCTGGATCAGATTCACTGAGCAAATCGTCATATAAAGAGAGGTTAGGCTCTTCCATTATTGGCATATGCTTATCGGCAAATGTCCCCATAACAAGATCCATTTCCTTTGTGCCACGATGCCATGACCGAAAGATCAGACGTTTTCTTTTATCTTCAAGGTTTTCTTTCATGCGAGACTTAGTTTTAACCCTTTTTGTGAATTCTGTCGGGATTACACCATGCAGATACGCGAAAGGCAAGTGCCGTAAGTGCTTCCACTTACAAACTTGCCTGACAAAGTAGATGTATGGTGTAATCTCGACCTTATAAAGGCACAACAAATTTTTATATCTAAATTTTCATGTCCTTTGTGATTAGCCCACTAGTCACTTCAGGCCATAAAAACCTATCTATTAAAAATTTGATATGTGCAGAATTTCATAAAAAGGGTGAAATCTAGGTCTAAAGGGATATAATACCCCGATGGTACAGGCAAGACCCTTTATTCTCGACCCCTTATTCAGAAGCACCCGCGGCTTGCCGAGTATCGGCCCTAAAAACGGGCAATATCTCGATAATTTAGTTGGTGGAGAACGCCTCAAAGACCTTCTGTTTCACAAACCAATCGATATTATTGATCGCTCTTACCGACCGACAATTGCCAATGCTCAACAGGGCAAAATAGCCACATTGAAAATTACAATACTCAAACATAATCCGTCAAAACGTCGAGGACTGCCTTACCGCATTGACGCTAAAGATGAAACTGGCGATATCACACTCGTCTTTTTTAATGCGCATCCTGATTATTTAAACAAGCACCTTCCCACGGGAGAAACAATTCTTGTCAGTGGTATGCTTGATCGTTATCAGGGCAAGTTACAAATGACCCATCCTGATTATATTCTACCGCTTTCAGAAGAAGCTCAGCTACCAAGCGTTGAGCCAATTTATCCAATGACCCAAGGGCTTTCGCCTAAGACATTGCAAAAGGCCATGCATGCAGCGCTTGAGCAAGTCCCTGATCTGCCTGAATGGCATGATGAAGCGCTCATAAAACGCCAAAAATGGGATAGTTGGAAAAATTGCCTAACCGCTCTACATCACCCAAATTCAGATACAGCGCTTAATGACCATAGTAGCATCCGAGAACGTCTTGCCTATGATGAACTATTATCACACCAACTCACTCTGGCGATCATCCGTTCACGCAGTAAGAAGCAAGCGGGCATCGAACATAAAGGCGATGGTGTTTTGCGCCAAAAAATTATTGAGACACTTCCTTATAGATTGACAAGCGCTCAGGAGCGCACTCTACAAGAAATCTATACAGATATGTCTGTCTCACAAAAAATGCTTCGGCTTTTGCAAGGTGATGTGGGGGCAGGTAAAACTATTGTCGCACTTCTAGCCATGGCACTTGCTGTCGAGAGTGGCCGACAAGCCGCTATCATGGCACCAACTGAAATCTTGGCACGCCAGCACGCCAAAACCATTGAAGAGGTCGCTGAAAAAGTCGGTCTAAACTGCGTCATTTTAACAGGGCGGGATAAAGGTAAAAGCCGAGATTCTATCCTTGAAAAAATTGCCTCTGGTGGAGCACAAATAATCATCGGCACACACGCTCTATTCCAAGACAAGGTTGAATATAAAAACTTAAGCCTTGTGGTGATTGATGAGCAACACCGCTTCGGTGTTCATCAACGTATGACCTTAGGCAAAAAAGGCGAGAATACCGATATGCTGGTGATGACCGCCACCCCTATTCCACGCACATTAACACTAACCGTCTTTGGTGACATGGATGTTTCACGTCTTGATGAAAAGCCAAAGGGGCGCAAGCCAATTGATACACTATTACTAAGTCTTGAACGCATTGAAGACCTTGTCAGCTCACTTAAAACAAAGATAGATGAAGGCCAGCGCATCTATTGGGTCTGTCCACTCGTTGAGGAATCGGAAGTGATGGATTTAGCCGCCGCAGAAGAACGCTATATATCATTAGAGAAACAATTTGGTGACCGTGTTGGTCTTGTTCACGGACAAATGAAATCAGATGCCAAAGATGCTGTCATGGAAAAGTTTAGCAAAGGCCAAATTGACATTCTTGTTGCAACGACAGTGATTGAAGTCGGGGTTGATGTCCCAGAGGCCACAATTATGGTCATTGAACATGCCGAACGTTTTGGTCTGTCACAACTCCACCAATTACGAGGCCGTGTAGGCCGTGGTTCAGAACAATCACATTGCTTTTTACTGTTCGGTAAATTATCAGAAACCGCCAAAGAGCGTTTACAGATTATGCGCCAAACAGAAGACGGCTTCCTCATTGCTGAAAAAGATTTAGAGCTACGTGGCACGGGAGATGTATTAGGCACGAAGCAAAGTGGCCTCCCCAAATTCTCGCTCGCTAATTTAGATGAGCATAAGAAACTATTAGAAATGGCAAAAGATGATGCACAATTATTAATCGAAAAAGATTATGATTTAACAAGCCCTCGTGGTGAAGCCATGAAGACTTTATTGCATCTTTTTGATCGTGGTCAGGCCATAAGCTATTTTAAAGCTGGGTAACTGTCTTTTCAGATTTAAGCTGCACTTTGCTCCATATTTTTTCATGAAAATGATAAGCAACAGTCTGCACCAAAGGCTCAACCATCCCAATTGCTAAGGCAACATGCCAGCTTCCTGACAAAACAAAAGCTACAGTGATAGCTACCGTCATGTGCATTAAGCTATAGGTCCCTGTTTTACATACATT
Organism: Micavibrio sp.; assembly: GCA_002699085.1. Taxonomy (GTDB): domain Bacteria; phylum Pseudomonadota; class Alphaproteobacteria; order Micavibrionales; family UBA9664; genus UBA9664. The sequence goes on along the minus strand of PAAR01000028.1, from coordinate 203,782 downwards.
TTTACTCATATATTTATCCTATCATCAAACTCTTAATAAGTAATTAAGAACGATTCTCATTTAGAATAGAAATAGAGTGATAAATTAAGAAGTCTAGCTTTTAGCCGACAAAACATTCTTTTGAGACTTAGGAGATGTATCTGGCGGCGTGACAATGCCTCCGGATACAACCATTTTTATACCCTCTTCAACTGTCATAGACAATTTATAGATACTTGTTTCAGGAACAAAAAGTAAAAAACCAGATGTCGGATTGGGTGTTGTAGGCACAAAAACATTTAAAACCTTTTCTTTGGTGACAGTTTGCACTTCACCACTTGTTGTACCCGTCAAAAAACCAATCGCCCATGTCCCTTTTAAAGGATATTCAATCAATACAACTTCACGAAAAGCCTCTGATTGATTAGCCAACACAGTTTCCATGATTTGTTTAATCGCACCATAAATTGTACGAATAACAGGCACACGTTCCAACATATATTCGCCAATACGAATAAGGAAACGGCCAAAGAAATTCGCCGCTAAAAAACCAGCCAGAACTAACGCTAAAAAGACCGTTATCAATCCTAAGCCTGGGATAGAAAAAGGAAAATAATTGCTGAAATGATATGTTTCAGGAATAAGCGACGCAACCCATCCATCAACAGATGTGATAAATAAAAATGTCAAATAAAGTGTGATAGATATCGGCACAACAACCAAAAGACCTGCGATGAAGTAACCACGGATACGTGCCCCAAAGTTTAATCTGGGCTTTTTTGCTTCATCCAATTGATTTTCTGTATCATCACGCATAGCTCTTTTTAAGAGATATTTTACTTAAAGGAAAGGGCTATTTGTTACGGAAGATATTTAAGGCAATTTCTTCAAAAACTTTATTTTCACGCTCTGTGAATTTTTTGCGTGCAGCCTCTAAACGTCGCTTATGGGTAATCTCGACTTTTTTAAAATCAGCAAAACCTTCACGCATATCATTCATCGCAATCTGAATACGTGTATCCAATGTCCGCTCACGCTGCTCAATATCTTGAATTTTTTTCTTAGAGGCTTTGAGAAAATGGCCGAAACTTGAAATAGCTGTGAAAGCTACAAACTCAGGGTCTTCAAAGGCATTTTTTTCACGCTCAATATCGCCTAACACAACTTCTTTTTCTTGTAATAAACGATCCGCTTCAACATAGAGCATCGCCAAAAACTTTTGCTTTTCATCTAATTGATGTTTACGAAAGCGAATAAGTCCTGAAAGATCTGCCATTATTCACTCTCAGTCATAACTTGTTGCGGATTTTTATAAGGCATATTGAGGATTGCGGCTAAAGTTGCAAAGCTTTCATCGATGGATTGATGCTGCCCTTTATTTTGGCGCAAGAACTCCTCGATTTGATCATAATATTTAATCGCCTCATCGACCTTCGGGTCAGAGCCTTTTCGATAGGCTCCTAAGCGAATGAGCTCGGCCATATCCTCATAGGTTGACACTAGCTGCTTCGCACGACGAATAATCGCCTGCTGCTCTTCGTCGTGACAATCTGGCATCGTCCTAGAGACTGATTTTAAAATATTGATCGCTGGATAACGTCCACGATCTGCAATCTCACGCTCCATCACAATATGTCCATCAATAATACCACGCACGGCATCGGATACTGGCTCGTTATGGTCATCGCCCTCAACAAGCACTGAAAATAATCCGGTGATACTGCCTTCCCCCTCGACACCAGGGCCAGCACGTTCTAAAAGCCTTGCTAATTCAGAAAATGTCGTAGGTGGATAACCTTTTGAGGTTGGCGGCTCGCCCGCAGAAAGACCAATTTCCCGTTGCGCCATGGCAAAACGTGTCAATGAGTCAATCATGCATAAAACCTGCTTATTCTGCGCGCGGAAGTATTCTGCCACTGACAAAGTCAGATAAGCTGCTTGACGACGCATAAGTGCAGGCTCATCCCCTGTTGCCACAATGACAACAGAGCGTTTTAGACCCTCTTCACCTAAATCATCTTGGATAAACTCTTGCACCTCACGACCACGTTCCCCAACCAAGCCAATGACTGAAATTTCGGCCTCTGTATAACGTGCCATCATCGATAAGAGTACTGATTTACCAACCCCAGAGCCTGAGAAAATGCCCATACGTTGACCGAAACACGTTGCAATAAACGTATTCATCACTTTAACACCAAGGTCTAAAACATCGCCGACACGCTGCCTATCATAGGGCGTGGGTGGTGTATTTTTAATTGGCACGGGTGTATTCCCTTTTATCAAAGGCCCTTTTCCATCAACAGGCTCACCTAAAGCATTAACGATACGCCCTAGCCAGCTTTTATTGGGGTATACCATGGGTTGATGGGCGTGGATATCGGCACGGCAGCCTAACCCTACACCATCCAATGTCCCAAAAGGCATGAGCAAGGCCTGATCGTCATGGAAACCAATAACCTCACACGGCACGGGCTTTGCGTGTTGTGGACGCAACGTCACCCGAGAGCCAATATGTAAGCTCTCACCAAAACCTGTCATTTCAACAAGAAGCCCAAGAATTTTAGTCACACGGCCATACATGATCTCTGTATCCAGAGAATCGATAACGGCTTTTACTTTTTCGGAAACACGGTGCGTCATATAGACCATTCTATCATAAAAATATTAACCTTTCTTAATATTATTTTTACAAATTTGTTAATAAGTGTTAACATTGTGTTACGAATAGAATAGCCTAATGAAAATAAACGACTTTATGTGAGGTAAAGAAATATGCGTGTATTACTTGTCGAGGATGACAGCTCAGTAGCAAAAAACATTGAATTAATGCTTAAAGGTGAAGGCTATGTCGTTGATGTAACCGACCTTGGTGAAGATGGCTTAGACCTAGGTAAAGTCTATGATTACGACATTATCATTCTTGATCTTATGCTGCCAGATATGGATGGCTACGATGTTTTAAAACAACTGCGTGCCTCAAAAGTAGAAACACCTATTCTAATTCTCTCAGGCTTGGCTGAACTTGACAATAAAATACAAGGTCTTGGCTTTGGTGCAGACGACTATCTGACAAAGCCTTTCGATAAACGTGAACTTATGGCACGTATACACGCTATTGTTCGCCGCTCTCAAGGTCACGCTCACAGCGAAATCATCGTTGGTAAAGTGCGTGTTAATCTAGATTCTCGTACAGTCCAAGTCGATGACACCCCTGTTCACTTAACAGGTAAGGAATACGGCATTTTGGAGCTTTTAGCACTTCGTAAAGGCTCAACATTAACCAAAGAACAGTTCCTAAACCATTTATATGGTGGGATGGACGAACCTGAAGTAAAAATCATTGATGTTTTCATCTGTAAATTGCGCAAGAAAATCGAGGATGCCTCAGGTGGCGACAACTATATTGAGACAGTTTGGGGACGTGGCTATGTACTGCGTGAACCAACACCGAGCAATAAAGTTGCAGCGTCTGGATAATGCTTAACATCCCGACCTTACTAACACTTTCTCGTGTCATCCTAATTATTCCGCAAATTTATTTGCTTATGGCGGGCTATGATGCAGCAGCCTTTATGTTATTTGTCATTCTTACGATTACTGATTTTTTTGATGGTTATCTGGCGCGAAAATGGAATCAAACATCTGCTCTAGGTGCATTTTTAGACCCTATTGCAGATAAACTTCTCGTTGCTGCCGTCCTCATCGTTTTTGTTGATATTGGTCGTTTAACAGGTCTTTGGGTGATCGCCCCTATCGTCATTATCCTACGTGAAATATGGGTACCCGGCATTCGTGGCTTTGTTGGTTATGATAAACCCATTGCTGCTGTGACAAAACTTGCCAAATGGAAAACCACCATGCAAATGGTTGCTGTGGCTGCACTATTTTTAGCAGAATTCCATGATTACATTTACTGGCTCGGCTTAGGGTCACTGGCGATTGCCGCTATTCTAACCTTCATTACAGCCATAGACTACACACAAAAAGCATGGCATTACTATAATCAGAACAAATAAACAAAGGTTTTGATATGTCGCTACTCTATGCTTTGGCAAAATATCCTCTTATGGCCTTGCCGCCGGAAACAGCACATAATTTTACCGTCACAGCCCTAAAGTCTGGCCTCATTCCAGCTCAAAAAATTAACACCAATCCAATATTAGAGAACAATGTTTTCGGCCTGCATTTTTCTAACCCCGTAGGTTTAGCCGCAGGTTTTGACAAAAACGCTGATACAATGGCTGCCATGTTCAATCTTGGTATGGGCTTTGTTGAAATTGGCACTGTCACCCCGCAACCGCAAAAAGGTAACCCTAAGCAACGTGTGTTTCGGGCTGCAAAGAACAATGCCGTTATCAACCGTATGGGCTTTCCGAATGGCGGTTTAGATAAGTTTAAAGATCACGTCACACATTTCTTAATGACCCGCAAAGCCGACCAAACCTTAGGCATTAATATCGGCAAAAACAAAGACACTGAAGATCCTTATGAAGACTATATAAACCTTATCCAATCACTTGGTAGCTTGGCTGATTATATCACTGTGAACATCTCATCCCCCAATACACCTGGGCTTAGAGAGCTACAAAAGTCAGAATTTTTAGCACAGATGATCCGACGGGTTAAAGCAGCACGCAGCGATTATTGTACGCTTAAAAAACCACCGATTTTGGTCAAATTATCGCCCGATATGACTGATGAAGAAATGCAAATGGCCGCACAAGCCTGTATAGCTGAAAAAGTAGATGGCCTGATCCTCACCAATACTACCTTGGATCGTCCAGAAGACTTGCCTTTAAAGTTTCGCCAACAACAAGGCGGGCTAAGCGGTAAACCACTGACTGACCGCTCAACCGCCGTTATCGCTAAATTTTATGCACTCACCAAAGGTACAATACCCATTATCGGCATTGGCGGTATTTTATCGGCTGAAGATGCTTATACTAAGATCAAAGCGGGTGCTTCACTCATTCAACTTTACACTGGCCTGATCTATAGGGGCCCAACACTTATTAAAGAAATACGGGATAAGCTCCCCTCTTTCCTTGAAAAAGATGGGTTTTCACGTATATCTGATGCTATAGGTTGTGACGTTAAATAGCACAAAAGGACAAATTATATGATTTCAGGCATTACAGAAATTGCCGATAAATATGACGGCTTTATCTTTGATGTTTGGGGCGTTTTATATAATGGCGTCTCATTATTTGACGGTGTTATTCCAACACTTACGTATCTAAAAGAGCAAGGGAAAGAAGTTGTACTGCTCACCAATTCACCCCGTCGAGCGTATAATATATCCAACCAATTAGAAGAACGTGGCTTAAATAAAGATTTATATAAAACTATTATCAGCTCTGGCGAGCTCGCTTTCAAAGCATTACAGGCGCGCAATGATGACTTCCATACAGCTTGTGGCACAGCCTGTTATTACTTAGGCCCTGAAAAATTCTTACACGCATTAACGGATAGCACTGAGATTACGATTGTTGATGATCTCCACTCTGCAAGCTTTGCTTGTGTCAGTCACATTGAGGAAAGCACAGGTGATACGGCTGCATTAATAGAGCTCCAAAAACAACTTTTAGATAAAAACATACCTTTATTGTGTACCAATCCTGACCTTACGGTTCGTTTCGGCGACCACATAAAAATATGCGGCGGCACTTTTGCTAAAGAATACCAAGAAATGGGTGGCAATGTGTTTTTCCACGGCAAGCCCCATAGACCGTGCTACGAAGAAACACAAAAAGCACTCGGCATTACCGATAAAAAGCGTATTCTAGCCATTGGTGACTCTATTAAAACTGATATAACCGGCGCAAAATCATATGGCATTGATGCGCTTTTAAACTTGCCTGGCGTTCATTGGGATGAATTTCTTGATACAGAGAATGACAACCGCTTGTGCCATACTAAGCTTTCTGCTTTCATACAAGAAGCAGCATTTAAACCTGATTATATAATGAATGGAATAACACTATGAAACTCTTTCTAGCCCTCGTGCTTAGCCTTTTTTCTTTCTCAAGCTTTGCTGCTGAAGAAGTTACAACCAGTCATGGCCTGTCTATGCATGGCGACATGAAATACAAAGAAAATTTCAAACATTTCGATTACGTTAATCCTGATGCACCAAAGGGCGGTATATTGCGTGAGCACGTTGTGGGTAGCTATGACAACCTTAATGCATTTATATTTAAAGGTCTTCCAGCCAGCGATCTCGACCTCGTTTATGACACGCTTTTACAAAGTAGCGATGACGAGCCATTCAGCGAATACGCCCGATTAGCCGAAAGCATTGAGCACCCAGAAGATAACAGCTATATCCGCTTTAATTTAAACAAAGCGGCTAAGTTCCATGACGGCACATCTGTGACACCAGAAGATGTAATCTGGACATTTGAAACCTTGAAAGAAAAAGGCCTACCTTTTTATCGTTCTTATTATAGTGGGGTAAAAGAAGCAAAAAAAACAGGTGAACATCAAGTAACTTTCACATTTGAAAACCCTAAAAATAGAGAGCTGCCGCTTATTCTTGGACAATTGCCTGTTCTGCCTAAACATTTCTGGGAAGGTAAAAAATTTGATGCAACAACATTAGAAAAACCACTAGGTTCTGGCCCTTATAAGATTGTTACCGTTGAGCCTGGCAAATCAATTGTCTATGAACGTGTAAAAGATTATTGGGGTGCTGATATTCCCGTTAATAAAGGTCGATACAATTTTGATATTGTGCGTGTCGATTATTATCGTGATGCAACGGTAGCTGTCGAAGCGCTGTTGGCTAATGAATATGATTACCGTGTTGAGAATATCGCCAAAACATGGGCAACGACCTACAAAGACGCACAAGCAGTCAAAGACGGCGACATTAAAATTGAAAAATTGGAACATGAACGCCCTGCAGGCATGCAAGCTTTCGTGATGAATTTACGTCATCCTCTATTTCAAGATATCGCTGTGCGTAAAGCCATTAACTTAGCATTTGATTTTGAATGGTCTAACAAGCAATTTGCCTATGGTGCTTATACTCGTACAGACAGTTTTTTTGAAAATTCTGAACTAGCCTCTACAGGCAAACCAAGTAAAGCCGAGCGTAAATTATTAGAGCCTTTTAAAGATCAATTACCGCCTGAATTATTTGAGGAAGAATTTAAACTGCCAAAAACGAAGGGTGATGGTAATAATCGTAAACAACTAAAAGAGGCAATACAACTTTTGGAAGATGCGGGTTATGAGCTTGGTGAAGATGGCTACCGTTATGACCCTAAGACAGGTAAAAAACTTAAATTTGAAATCATCGAAAATCAGCCAACCTTTGAACGCTGGATTGCGCCGATGATTGCCAACTTGAAAAAAATTGGTATCGAAGCTTCTTTCCGAACAATAGATACAGCTCAATATCAAAACCGTATTTTAGAACATGACTACGATATGACCGTTCAAGTCTTTGGGCAATCGCTCTCACCAGGCAATGAACAAGTTGAATATTGGCACTCTACAAAAGCTGACCAAGCTGGCTCCAGAAATTGGGCAGGTATTAAAGACCCTGTAGTTGATGCACTTGTTGATAAAATCGTTCATGCAGAAAGTCGTGACGACCTTGTAACGGCCTCTCGTGCGCTTGATCGTGTTTTATTGTGGAATTACTATGTTGTGCCACAATGGCATTTAAATAGTTTCCGTGTAGCGTATTGGGACAAATTCGGTCAACCATCAAAACGGGCACCTTATAATTTAAACATTCTCGACACATGGTGGGCTAAAAAGTGAGCATCGCCGAAGAAATTACCTTTGATGATTTTTTGAAAGTTGATATTCGTGTAGGTACAGTTGTCGATGTCCAAGACTTTCCTGAAGCACGCAAACCTGCTTTAAAATTGTTTATTGATTTTGGCAAGAAACTCGGCATAAAAAAAACATCCGCCCAAATCACCGATCATTATTCAAAAGATACTTTAATAGGCCAGCAGGTCTGTGCTGTTGTTAATTTTCCACCACGTCAGATTGGCCCGTTTATGTCTGAAGTGCTAACACTTGGCTTTTCTGATAAGGAAGGTAAAATCATCCTTGCTCAACCACAAGCGCCCGTGGAAAATGGAGAGAAATTACACTAATGAAAACAGCAATCATCATTCCTGCCCGTTATGGCTCTACCCGCTTTCCTGGAAAACCACTTGCCAAAATTAAAGGACGAGAGCTTTTATTATGGGTTTATGAGAGTGCCATGGAAACAGCACAAACCATACCCAACGTTACCGTTTTAGTCGCCACTGAGGATCACCGTATAGAACGTTTTTGCGTCCAACATGACTTAAATTGCGTCATGACATCTGAGACATGCGAATCTGGTACTGACCGTGCTATGGAGGCACTCCATAACAGCCATCTAAAACCCGATTTCATTGTCAATTTGCAAGGCGACTTAATCGCACCACCGCATTTTATCAATGCACTTATTGAAACCTATAAAGCCGACAAGAAAGCCGATATTGTAACGCCTGTTGTACAACTCGACTGGACCGCCTTGGACGCACTCCGTCAAGCAAAAATAACAACACCTTTTTCAGGCACAACTGTAGCGATTGATACAGATCAATACGCCTTATGGTTCTCAAAGAATATTATTCCTGCGATCCGCAAAGAAGAAAAATTACGTGATCTAAATCCTCATTCACCCATTTTCAGACATATCGGTATGTATGGCTACAGCTCGGAAGGTCTAAAAAAATACGTGGCACTACCGCATGCGCATTACGAACAGCTAGAAGGTTTGGAGCAGCTCCGTGCTTTAGAAAACGGTATGAAAATTAAATGTGTGGCTGTTGAATATGGGCAGTTCCCAGCTTTTCCTGGCATAGATAGTCCTGAAGATCTTGCACGGGCTGAAAAATTATTTACCAAGTAAATTTTCTAATTTTTCCTGCAAATGTTCAAAACTCTTAACAGAGTTTTTCTGCGTCAACCCTTCAACATCCCTTGCAGCGCGTGTTAAATACATATAAGCCGTCGAACGTGTTGCATTAAAAGCGACTGGCACGATTTGCCAATTTTTAGGCATTTGTTTATTTGCCTCAATCGCCGCCTTCATATCCTTAGCTTGATCGCCAATATACCAAATATTTTGTGGCTTCTTTTCATCCAAGCCTAAAAGTAAAATAGAACGCAGCAATCCTTCTGGACTCGGTTTCCCATGGCGCACATTCTCTCTGAAAATAACCGAATCAAAATATTTTTCCATGTCATAGCGTTTTAAAACATCATGCCCATAGAACTCACCATGACCATTGCTGCTTATGCTCATCGGCATTTTTTTACGCTTAAGATAATTTAAAATATCGATAGCCCCTTCATATGGCTCGACAACTTTATCGACACCCATACCACGTAGAATACGTATTGCATGAACAATACGGTGAATGAGCGGGTTAGACTCAACATTCACTGTTAGATCCATTTCCGTTGGCACTTCTTGTGTCTTTTGAAACGGTTTCGTCAAAATATGGATAAGCGTGTCATAACGCTCTAAACGTGCGATGGTTTTTGGGTTTTTATGTTTGACAAGCGTACCATCAAGATCAAAAATGCACGCAGTAGGCTTTGGTAATTGTGTCATTCTCTCGCTATCAAACTAAAGTTTTTATTAATGAAACAATATTTTTAGCCGTTAAGCCAGCCTGTTCATACTGTTTTTCAGGTTTATCATGATCCTGGAACATATCAGGCAAAGTTAACATACGGAATATTAAACCTTTATCAAACAATCCTTCTTTTGCTAAAAAGCTAGCAACAAAACTACCAAACCCACCGATAGAACCTTCTTCAATCGTAATCAATGCTTTGTGGTTTTTCACAAGGTCTCTGATTAGAGTCTCATCAAGTGGTTTGGCAAAACGTGCATCAGCAACGGTCACTGACATTTTCTGCGTTTCTAAGGTTTCTGCCGCAGACAAAGCTTCATGCAAACGCCCACCATAACTTAAAATTGCGATATCAGTACCTTCTTTAACAATGCGCCCTTTCCCAATTTCTAAAGGTTGTGCAAGTGTTGGTATTTCAACACCAACCCCTTCACCCCGTGGGTAACGGAACGCACAAGGACCTTGGTCATAGGCCACCGCTGTTGCGACCATTTTAGCTAATTCCGCCTCATCACTTGAGGCCATCAACATCATATTTGGTAAGCACCCTAAATACGCAATATCAAAGCTGCCCGCATGCGTTTGCCCGTCCGCTCCAACAAGTCCTGCACGGTCAATCGCAAAACGCACTGGCAAATTCTGAAGCGCCACATCATGGACAACTTGGTCATAGCCACGTTGTAAAAAGGTCGAATAGATCGCCGCAAAAGGTTTAAAGCCATCAACCGCCATACCTGCTGCAAATGTGACGGCATGCTGTTCTGCGATCCCGACATCAAACATACGGTCAGGATAAGCCTGACCGAATAAATCCATCCCCGTGCCAGAGGGCATAGCCCCTGTAATACCGACAATCTTTTTATCCTTTTCAGCGTGTTTTATAAGCTCTTGTGCAAATACTTTTGTGTAAGAAGGTGCTGATGCTTTTGACTTAAATTGATTACCCGTTACGACGTCAAACTTTACGACACCGTGCATTTTATCCGCCGATGATTCAGCAGGCAGATAACCATTCCCTTTTTTGGTAATAGCATGAATAAGTATTGGCTTATTATAAGCTGTTTCTTTGACGTTACGCAGCACTTTTAATAACTGATCCATATCGTGGCCATCGACTGGACCAATATAATAAAAGCCTAGGGCTTCAAATAAGTTACCAGGTTTAGAAATGCCCGTTCTGGCGAGCTCTTCAAAACGTGCCGCCGCATATTTTAATGGTTTGGGCAGTTTTGATGTAAATTTTTTCGCCGCCGTCCGTGCCTTAATATAGCCTGATGAAGACACAACACCATTCAAGTATTTATTCAATGCACCAACAGGTGGCGCAATTGACATGTCATTATCATTTAAGATAACAATCAATTTAGACTGACGGTCTCCTGCATTATTCATCGCTTCATAAGCCATACCGGCCGACATCGCACCGTCACCTACGACGCAAATTACATCACGGTCTGGATTGCCCTCTAATTCAGCGGCTACCTTCATCCCAAAGCCAGCAGAAATAGCCGTTGAGCTATGCGCTGCACCAAAAGGATCATACTCACTTTCTGACCGTTTAGTAAAACCAGATAAGCCACCACCTTGACGGATTGTCGTCATACGATCACGACGCCCAGTCAAAATCTTATGCGGATAAGCTTGGTGTCCCACATCAAAAATCAGGCGATCATCTGGTGTATCAAAAACAGCATGTATCGCTGTAGTTAATTCAACTACACCCAAACCTGCACCCAAATGCCCCCCTGTTTGCGAAACGGCACGAACCATATCAGCACGCACTTCATTGGCTAAAGTGCTTAATTCAGCATCCGATAAAGACTTCATATCTTTGGGGCTATCTACACGGTTTAATACCATGTAAGCGCTTTTCGTATCTTCAGTCTCAATTGTGGGTGCGGATAATGGTTGCATCTTTACTCTGTAGCTTTTGTCTCGACTGGCGCTTCCGAGATATCTTTATCCGTATCTGCTACAGGCTCTTGCGGCACTATCTCTTCGCCAGTTTTAGGATCAAAACGCTTAACACCATATTTCTCTGTTAGCTCATTCAGATGTTTGTCCAGAATTTCTTGTCTTAGGCTATTTTCAAGTTCCGCACGGACATCTTCAAATGTTGGCTTTGGCTCAACACGTTTACCTTCAACCAAAATCACATGCCAGCCGAACTGTGTTTTTACTGGTGTTTTTGTATATTGGCCAACATCTAACTTGAAAGCTGCGTCTGCGAATTCTTTAACCATTTGATTTTTAGAGAAGAACCCTAAATCTCCGCCACTGGCTGCTGCAGAATCTTTAGAATGCTGTTGCGCTAAAGTAATAAAATCTTTACCAGCATTAAGTTCTTTAATAATACTCTCTGCCTCTGCTTTATCCTTAACGAGAATATGGCGGGCATGAATTTGTTTTTCATTGCTTTCAGGAATTTGTGAAATATATTGCTGATAAGCCATAACCAGGTCTTTTTCAGTTAATTCTTTAGCAAATAATTCTTCTAAATACAGATTACGCTTAATCTGCGTTCTGGCTTTATCCATTTCTTTGCGAAGTTCTTTATTACCATTGCTAATTTCTTTCTTCGCTGCCTGATCGAGCAAACGCTGTCCTATAACCTGTTGTAGTAGGACATTGTATATTTGCTGAGGATCCACACCTTGGAGTTGCTGGGCATTAAAGTTAAAATTCTCATTAATATCTTTTAACGTGATGTCCTGATGACCTACTTTAGCCAACACCACATTTTGATCCTGATTATTCTCAGTAACTTTTGCTGCTTTATCTTGACTTAAAAATTCAGCGGCTAAGCCAATCGCCACACCTGCTAAAGCAAGCACAACAAGAATTAAAATTATTTTTGGTAAGTTTTTCATAGATTAAGCTCCTTAATCGTCTACTCTATTACAATTTGTGAATAGACTATAAGTCGCTAAAGAAGAAAATCAAAGGGATTTACGTGATATTTTAAAGTTTTAGACCTAAAAAATTAGCTCCAGTCACGAATAGGGCCTGTATCAATATGAACAAAACCACTTTTTGGGTAATAACCAACGCCGCCAAGCTTTAATTGATGAGCATTTTTTTGCAATTCTGCCACAGAGTAGCCAGGAATACGAATATCAATCGCACGGCCTTCCATATGAAATGAGTTTTTTGCTACGCCTGTCGTTGTACGACGAAGCATTGCGTTTGTTTTATGTGAACGAAAACCGGAAAGAACCACAAAATCTTGATCTCTGTTCGCCCGCATCTTTACAGCATGCATATAATCCAGAAGATCGCGATCAATATCATGTGTAGTGCCATCACGATGGTCACGTAAAACATAGCGCAAATGGCGCAAACTATCTTTAATGTACTGGTCGCCTACTTTGTAAGCACCGTTAAACACTTCACCTGTATGAAGGCATTTGAAAGAGATTGTTTTTGGCTCTTTAACATTTTGGAATAATTGTTGGGCAGGTAAATTAAACGCTTCAGCTTTGGCCGCAGATAAACTGGTTACAAGCCCAGCACCTAAAAATAAACTCTGTTTAAGAAAATTTCTTCTATTAAATATTGTCATGATTTAAAAATATTATTGATTATCCTGCTTATGGCTGAAACTTTTTTTGCTTATGTTTGTTTAAGTATAGCGGTTTCTCGTTAACAGTTAATTAAAGAAGCTTTTTATATACTACAGGCTTTTTGCTTTTTCAATAGCACGACGGAACAAAATCGGATTCTCAATAGGTGGTAGCGTTACCTCGCCCACCCCCATACCGCGCACAATCACTTGGCCATAACCCAATAAACGCCCTAAAATACTCTGTACAATATTCACACCTTCAATACGATCAACATTAATCTCACCGACATAACGAGCGATCAACCCTGTTTTAAAAATCAAGCGTGTATTGGTTACCGCAATTTCTGTCACAATAATAGTAATGAAAATTTTAGCGCACATAAAAACGCCAAATAAGATTGAGGCAAAGGCTACAGCACGTACGGCGATATTTAGTTCAAAAATAGCGGCCAACCAGCCGCCCTTTGCAGCAATAACCCGCCCCCACGCTTCACCTTCAAGATTTTCAGGTAGATTAGGGAAACGCTGATCGATAATAGCCGTAACATCCATATAAAGGGCCACATGAAGAATAAGATATGCAATCACAAGGCCAAATAATAGCCAAGATAGTCCAGCCGCTTTATACGCCCAATGGAAATTCCCTATATGAACAATTTTCTCATTGGGACTAAGGGATTGCTGGACATATAGCATATTTATTTATCTCCAAATGACACGCCAAGCGCACGGGCTGTTTTAACAAGTGTCCCGTCAATATCGACCTGCTGATACGCGGCGATTGCATCATCAATAGCGACATCAATAACCTGACGATTCGACCAAGACACCATACGATCATATTTACCTTGCTTGATAAGATCGACAGCATGAACACCAAAAGCCGTAGCCAACAAGCGATCACGATATGTAGGCGCTGAACCACGTTGAACATGCCCTAAAACAGTCACACGAGTCTCTGATCCTGTCATTTCATACAGTTTATCAGCTATATATTGCCCAATACCACCATAACGTACCTGCCCATCAATAAAGGATTGCTGGGCTTTCTCGCCTTCTTCTGTTTTCACAGCCTCAGAAACAATTACGAGACCGAAATTACGGCCATCTTCTTTAACGGAGGCTATTTTTTTAGCAATATTGTCAAGCGTATAAGGAATCTCAGGAATAAGAATCACATCTACACCTCCTGCAATACCAGCAGAAAGAGCAATATGCCCCGCATCACGGCCCATAACCTCTAAGATCATCACACGGTCATGGCTAGCTGCCGTAGGCTGCAAGCGATCAAGAGCCTCTGAAGCAACCATAACAGCCGTGTCAAAACCAACCGACACTTCTGTCTTACCTAAATCATTATCAATGGTTTTAGGAATACCGACCATTTTAAACCCGCCTTTTTTCGCAAGTTTTTGCAAAATTGCAAAACTACCGTCGCCACCAATACCAATAATGGCATCTAATTTAAGGAGCTTTACCCCTTCAATAATGTCATCCGACAAATCTTTAGAACTGCCATCTGGCATCTTATGGTCAAAAACCCCACCCTTATTCATTGTTCCCAAAATGGTGCCGCCACGACGTAAAATATTACCGTCAAAATCATCAGGGTTAAGTACTTCAGCCTTTACAGGTCGATGTAACAGGCCATGCGTCCCATTTAAAATACCGACGACTTCCCAGCCTAACTGATCTGCATAATGCACAGCACCACGGATCACAGCGTTGAGGCCAGCACAGTCGCCGCCACTTGTTAAAATACCTATACGTTTCTTTTTATTTTCTGTCATATATACATCTTATGCTGCCCGTTGCATTTGGTAAAGCAAGCTTATGCCGATTTTTCTTAATTTTTTTGATTTAAAATGTTAAGATCAAAAACATTTTGCAACTAATTGAATGATAAAAGGATTTTTAGTCTATGGTTTCCGATCATATTGCCCAGCTTCAAGAGAAATTGGCTGAATTAAAACAAGAGCATAGTGACCTGAATACCGCTATTGATCGTATGATGCAAACGCAGCCCATAGATTTCTTAGCGATGCAGCGAATGAAAAAACGCAAACTTTTGCTTAAAGACATGATTCAAAAAGTTGAAAATGAGCTTATACCGGATATTATTGCCTGATGTCAGAAAATAAAGCACTTATTGGCGTTATTATGGGCTCTCAATCTGATTGGGAGACAATGGAAGAGACAAAACTCATTCTGGACGCACTTAATATCCCCCATGAAATCAAAGTCGTTTCTGCACACCGCACACCAGAACGTATGGTTGAATACGCTAAATCTGCTGCTTCACGTGGTTTAAAAGTTATCATTGCTGGTGCTGGTGGTGCTGCCCATTTACCGGGTATGGTGGCAAGCCTGACACATTTGCCTGTCTTAGGTGTGCCCGTTAAATCAAAAGCTCTTAAAGGTATGGATAGCTTATTATCTATCGCACAAATGCCAGGTGGCGTACCTGTTGGGACGCTCGCTATCGGCAAAGCAGGTGCTAAAAACGCTGCCCTTTTAGCGGCTTCTATCTTAGCTTTGGAAGACAAAGAGCTTGAAACAGCCCTCATTCAATGGCGTGGCGCGCAAAGTGATGCTGTTAAAGAAGATATTGATCTATAAAAGATGAGTTGTTGCGGCCAAGATATCCCTGAGCATCTCCCTCCTTCTCCTAATAAAAAAATTATTATGGTGGTTGCTGCTGCTTTGATTGATTCAGAGAATAAAATACTCATCACGCAACGCCCTGAAGGGAAAGCCATGGCTGGCCTATGGGAATTCCCTGGCGGTAAAATCGAAGATGGCGAAACACCTGAATATGCCTTATGCCGTGAATTACGCGAAGAATTAGGCGTCAGAACGAATGAAAATTGCCTTTATCCACTTACATTTGCCTCGCACAGCTATCCAGATTTTCAACTACTCATGCCACTTTACGTTTTGAGACAATGGGAAGGCACGCCCATCTTAAAAGAACACGCCGCCATGCAGTGGGTTAATGCCATTGATTTATATAAATACCCCATGCCAGAGGCCGATAAGCCGCTTATTCCTGCGCTGATTGAATATCTTTAACGTGGAGCAACAGCTAAAGCACTCTTGATAGCAGGCACATTTTTATATATCGCTCTGTAATCTACAAAAAGAGTTATAAGCTTTCTTGCAAAATCCAGTTTAAGCGATTGATCTTCAAAGCTGTCACCTTGGTATACAAAATCAAAAAGTCCTTTTCTCTCTAACCAATTATTCAATCTTAATGCGAGTGCATTATGAAGATTTTCTTGAGCCATCCAAGACGCCTCACCTTCAAATACATTCTTAATCTCACCCCTATATACCTCTTTACCGTCTAAATATGCTTTCCACTCTTTGGCACCACATGCTCTTGGTAAAGAAATCTTGAATTCCTTAATATGTGTGGGCGTAAAGCTAAAATCATCTGAATATATATCTTGCCACTCTGCTAGCTTGAATGATATTTCATTCTTGTTAGCATCCATATGGACAAACATAGTAGCCGCATCAATATCTTCGAGCTCAGAAGTCGACTCCATCTGAAACTCAAAATGCCTACTTACATAATCATCAATGTCCTTAGGCCTTGCCGATGACGTTCTATCCATCGCTATGGGAAGCACATCGCTACCTACAAAACCAATATACACTTTTCTAACTGGGATTTTTCTCATAAATAACCTCTTGCTAATGCTAACTAGCACTTGCAAAAAATATGTAAAGAAAATTCACTTAAATGGTGATCGCTGAGGGATTCGAACCCTCGACCTACTGATTAAAAGTCAGTTGCTCTACCGGCTGAGCTAAGCGATCACGAGATTAACGGTATATCTCTTTATAAAGAGACTTTGGACCATAAGGTTTTTATAATTTCTCGTCAAGCTTTTAAAGCGGTTTTTAGTGCCTGCATAACATTTTCACTAACAAAAGGAGAGACATCGCCTTTTAAGCGACAAATCTCTTTAACAAATGCTGAGGATACATATTGATGCTTATCTGATGCCATGAGGAATAAGGTTTGCACATCTGGCTCTAATTGTGCGTTCATCCCCGTCATTTGAAACTCATATTCAAAATCAGAAACAGCCCGTAACCCTCTGAAAACAATAGAAGCATTCTGCTCTTTTGCGAAATGCACGAGCAAACCACTAAAATGCTGAACAGTTACGTCGTAGCCCTCATCCCGTAAAAAAGCAATATCCTTTTCTACCATTTCAACACGCTGTTCAACACTGAACATCGGTCCTTTTGGTGCATTATTTGCCACGGCCACAATCAGCTTATCGACCAATTTAACCGCCCGCTTAATAATATGGAGATGCCCTTTTGTTGCTGGGTCAAATGTGCCTGGGTAAATACCGATACGGTATCGACCATTTTTGTCGCTCATGCCGTTTATTCCTTTTCTATTTGATCTTTTTCAAATACGAAGCGGAGCTCAAAATCAGCCACACGCTCTTCTGTTTGGTAGTCCAATGTAAAATCATGCGCCGATTCAGCAGGTATAGGATTTTGCTCTGGCTGATAGTAAATAGGCTCGCCCAAAATTACACCATTACGATCCAGTGGCTGCACTTTCACAAATGGCACCTCTACTGATTTGGGGGCTAAATTAAGAATAACACCTTCAATGATATAATGCCCTGCATTCTTCTCATCTGCACGAATATAAATACGATCCAACATCAAAGATTCTTCGTCATGTGTGACATCTATACCTGCCTTTTCGTAAATTATTTCCATACCTGGAATAATTTTGGTAAATACCGCAGGAAACTGGCCAAGCGCTACCACAAGCAACAAGCCAATAAAGATTGCCGCAAGAACAGAATAAGCAGGCAACACACCTGCTGTTGAATCATCCACATGCGTCCCATGGTCAACATTAGGCCTTACGGAATGTGGGATAGAAACATCTTCACCCACACTAATCGCTTCTTTATCCTCTTCATCCGATATTAATGCGGGATCGGTATCATTTTCTTCAATTTCATCTGTATCTAAAACAGGATCGTCCTGCACATCTATTAGAATTTCTTCTGTCTCAGGCTCTTGATGCCATACATGTTTGCAACTGGCGCATTTAACCTTCTTGCCAGAAGGGCCGACGGAGCTTGTCTGGATTAAATAGCGAGCAGAACATTCTGGGCAAACAATTATCATGTCTAAGACTATATTGCCCTAAACACCTACGTGCAAGATCGGGTTAAGGAAAGGATTGAAATAGTACAGGAAAAATCGCACACTATGCGCATGATTAAGTTTGAACATGTAGGTTTACGATACGGCATTGGCCCTGAAGTCCTAAAGGACATCTCCTTTTCACTAGAGCCTGGCTCATTCCATTTCCTCACAGGTAAATCTGGCGCAGGTAAAACCTCGCTGATGCGCCTCATGTATTTAGGCAAAAGGCCAACCCGTGGCCTGATCTCTATGTTTGGTAAGAATGTGAATGGCCAGTCAGCCGCGCATATGACCCAGCTTCGTCAAAAAATCGGCGTCGTTTTTCAAGATTTCCGTCTTATGAATCATCTTTCAGCATTTGATAATATTGCCCTACCCTTACGAATCATTGGTCGCCCCGAAAAAGAAATAAAAGCCAATGTCGAAGAACTAATGGAATGGGTTGATCTGCATGATTGCGCTAAAGCCAGCCCTGCGACACTTTCAGGCGGCCAACAACAACGCATTTCTATTGCGCGCGCCATCATCAGCAAACCTCGCTTACTACTAGCCGATGAACCAACAGGTAACTTAGATGACAGCATTGGCGCAAAGCTTATGGGTCTGTTTGAGCAACTTAACCGTATGGGTACAACCATTGTTATTGCCACTCACAGCAAAAGCATCTTAGACAGCTTCCACCACCCACGCCTCGTGATAAAGGACGGACTTTTAAGTATTGAGACGATCCGTTCGCCATTCTCTTCCTTTGAAGACTTCTCTGAGCAGGAGAGTATCTACAATGCCTGAAACACGTTATGACCTCCCTTTAGCAAAAGATTCTTTATCACAATTTCAGCTGGTACTTACCTGTATCATGACAGTTTTATCTCTATGGGTACTGGCAGGTTTTTTAATGCTAAGCGATAGCTCTGAACGCTGGACAGCGTCATTACAAAATAGCGTACTTATTGAAATCCCTGCTCGTGAAGACGCAAAAGCGGATCCCCTAGCACACGATATCAGCATCTTACTAAAGAATATGCCGCATATAAATAAGGTTGAAAGCTATAAGAAGAAAGATATCCAAGAACTTATTAAGCCATGGATGGACAGCACGGATGAAGAAAATCTCATTGATTACCCACGTTTTATCTCTGTCACACTTAATCAAAATAATAACGATATTATTAAATCGTTGGAAAAACAGCTAAAGGAAATTGATGAAACCATTGTCATCAGCCAAAACAAAGATCAGCTCCAGCCGCTTTTTTCGATGATTGATACAACCCGCATGGTCGCAGGTATAAGCATCGTTATGCTATTTGGCATTATTTTACTCTGTATCTCTTTTGCCGTTCGGGCACGTATGCGTATGTTCAAAGATGATATAGAAATTCTTTACATCTTAGGTGCCGCCAATCGCTATATTGGCAATCAGTTCCAACGCCAAAGTTTTATCATCGGTCTTAAAGGTGCTTTCCTAGGCTTATTCTTTGGTGGAGGATCAATGCTCCTGTTAATGAATTTCTGGCCTAATTTTTACACGATACAGCAACATGCCGTAGGACTCTTGAGTTTAGAAAAGATTGCGCTATTTTTAGCATTCCCCATATCGATTGCTGTGGCGTCCGCTTTAATGGCACGCCATACAGCCCATAGCATTTTATCGGATATCACATGATTAAAGCCATTATACAATCACTCTTAACACTTATACTTTTAGCCGCTGTACTCATCGGCATTTATGCATTCAAAGTCTTAGAATATAAAAAATCAGAAAGCGCTTTAACGAAAGCACCCTTAGTTGTTGTATTAACAGGCGGCAGCAATAGATTAGAAACGGCGATTGATTTACTGAAAAATGACAAGGCAACAATTCTTCTTATCTCAGGGGCTCACCCGGACACGCGTTTTGAAGATATGTTCCCCACACTGACTTCTGCTCTTGATAAAAGGCTGTCTGAATGTTGTGTCATCATGGATACACAACCAAAGGATACGCAAAGCAATGCCAGTAAAACAGTGCAGTGGGTTGAGCAGCACAATATTAATAACATTATTTTGGTAACATCCGATTACCATATGCCACGCTCTATTTTAGAGTTTGAGCATTTTCTTCCGTCTCTTTCCATTCAAGCCTATAGCGTTGCACCAAAAGACTTTGATCTTTTGAGCAAAAACACATGGAAAACATATCTTATGGAAGGCTTGAAATATTGGGGTGCATGGGTAAGGTACAATCTTCAAACCATCACACCCCCTATGACTGACGAGGCATCTTAAGTGATTTTACTGCAATTTATTCGCTGTTTCTTATTTGATCTATGCTATTTTGCTTGGACGATATTTTGCTGCCTCTTCCTGCTGCCAACATTTCTATTGCCACAAAAACTATTTAATAAAACAGTGAAACTGTATTTTGGCGGCATCTACGTTTTAGAAAGGCTTATTCTCAATCTAAATTATGAAATCCGTGGTTTGGAAAACCTACCCAGAACAGGTTCTTATATGATCGTCTCTAAGCACCAATCAACCTACGAAACGTTAAAATACTTTCTCCTATTCCCCGAACTGATGATCGCTATGAAGAAGGAACTAATGAATGTGCCTATTTGGGGCTGGTATCCCCGCAAAATGGGTTGCATCAGCATTGACCGTGGTAGTGCCTCAAAAGCCCTTAAATCGCTTTACAAGGGTGTTGATCGCCTAAAAAAAGAAGGTAAGAACTTGCTTATTTTTCCGCAAGGGACGCGTGTGCCAGTTGGGGCAACTGTCGAGGAATATCCTTATAAATCTGGCATGGCTAATATCTATAAGAATTGCGACATTCAAATTGTACCCATTGCGATTAATGCTGGCTATTACTGGCCGAAAAACAGCTTCCTAAAAAAGTCAGGCACTGTTGTCTTTGAGATACTACCGACGATTGAACCAGGCCGTGATCCAAAAGCATTAATGATTGAGACTGAAAATTTATTAGAAGCACATTCAAACAAGCTTATTAGAGAAGCCGAAACAAAAGCTTAGCTTGGTTGAGGATTTGCACCACCAAAGACAAGTTTCTGCCGCAAAGTATATTCGCTCTTTGCTTTAATAGGTTTGGTAAACGCATAAACCTGTTTACTCGCTTCAATAATATGCACCCCTGAAAATAACGGACAAAACGGTCCTATTTTTTCTAGCCAACCGAACATATTAAGCATAAGTTTTGATTTATAGGGCGGCGTATACAACCCCGAATGAACTTGCTCTATCACAAAATCCTGTTCTTTAAGCACACGTCTTAATTGCGTAAAAGAATATGGATGCCCATGCCCAAAAGGCGTTGCATCAGAGCCCGCCCAAAAACCAGCACGGTTAGGCACAACAATTAATAATCGACCATTAGCCCGTAATATCCGCCACACATCTTGTAACGCCAAATCAGGCGCCTCAACAAATTCTAAACCGTGCACCATCAAACAACGATCAACACATTCATCAACCAACGGAAAATGCACAAAATCCGCCACACCAGCTTTGTTCTTGCTGTCCTCTGGCCATACAAACCCACCAAGACTACTCGGTAAAAAACCGAAATAACGTTCTAATGAGGTACTATCGGCCAGAGATTTGAGATAAGGAAATGCATAGCCAGCACCGACGATTGTATTACTTTTTACATCTGGCCAAATTTTATGAATATAGGCAGACAATGCTTGTTGCACAAAAGCACCACGTTTTGTCTGATAAAATTCTTTAATGTCATAGGCATTAATCTGCATACCTACAGCTTACAGGAATTTGAAATTAGGCTGTAGCTTTTTTCTCAGTCGCATATTGGCGTAAGGATTTAATCACGCCCGGAACAATAGACTCGAGATCTTGCGCTGCCTCTGTATTCGGCGAACGAGTCAAAATCGGTGTTTGATGACGAATTGAATCTTTCACACGAGGATCGTGACGTACCATCCCAGCCATAGGCGGTGACATTTTCAAGAAATTCTCACAAGCTTTCAGCAGTGTTTTGTAGGTTTTCTCACCATCAGATTGATTTGATGCTTGATTAACAACAACTTGTACATTCTTTGTTGTTCCTGCCGCTGCCCCCAGTTTAATAAAAGCGTAGGCATCAGTTAGAGATGTTGGTTCATCTGTTGTGACCAGCAACGTCATCGCAGCCGCCGCAGACATCATACGCACTGTACGGTCAACACCTGCCCCTAAATCAATTACCACGACATCATATTGGCTAGAAAGCTCAAGCAATTGATCGCGAAGCAAGCCTAAACGCTGATTTGGTAATGCAGAGAGTGAAGCTTGCCCAGAACGGCCAGCAATAATATCAAAGCCACCATCTTCGTAATGTTGGATCACTTTATCTAAACCTAAACGGCCACGAATAACATCATTCAGGTCACGCTTTGGCATCAATCCCAATTGTACATCAACATTGGCAAGGCCTAAATCACCGTCAAAAAGAAGTACTTTTTTACCTGCTCTAGCAAGTGCATGGGAGAACGAAATAGAAAACCATGTTTTACCAACGCCGCCTTTACCGCTTGCGACAGCAATAACATTCTTACCGTAAGGGAATGTGCCACCCGTCTTTAGTGTATCCGCATCTTTTGTTGCTTGTTGATCGACCATATTACTCACCTTGCCTTGTTGTCTTCTTGACCTTGTATTCTGCCTCTTGCTTGGTTTGAGGCATGAAATAATTCGTTAAAATTTCAGCATTTAATTCTGTTAAACCATCGGCTACGGCCTCTGTATGAGAGCCTTGTGTGAAGGCCATACCGCCCTTTTCTGCCGCTGATAATAAACCACCTAAACGACGTGCCATATCCAAACGTGTTGGCATCATATGCTCAACACCCAACACCGAGAAAGCCTTGGCAATCTCGCCCATTTCATCGGCATCCATACCACCCTGCGCTACCATAATTGGCAATACATCAACGCTTGCAATGTAGCGCATCACATCCCGCATCTCTTCAGCATCAAATGGATTTATACCCGGCATATCAATAATCACTTGGTCGAATTTTTTAACCTCATCACGCGCCAAATATTCTTTTAATTCTTCTGGCTTTCTAACCTTTGCAAGATCAACGCCAAGTAGCTTTGTAAAGGCCTCAAGCTGTGGCACACCGCCAGCACGCTTTACATCTGTTGTTACAACGGCCACATGTTGATCATTGACCACAGCACGGGTTGCAAATTTTGCCGCAGCGAGTGTTTTGCCTGCACCAGGTAGCCCTAAAAGCATAATTGGTTTTGACTTACCTTTTGAAGGTAGCGGCTCAAAAGAAAACATATGTTCTAAAGCTGCCATTAACGCCACACGTGGTGTTGTTAGCTCTAAACCTAATGCCGTAGATACAATCATATCAATCGTATCGGCTGGAACAGCGTGCTTTAAAAGGACATCGGTAATTTCTTCAGCAATTGCATCTTCGTTGTCCGATTCCGCATCATATTGCAGCCAATCATTCTCATGATCTGTTTGGCCAATTTCGAACCCTGGTACTTGTGTTTCTAATGCAGCCGTCACACGTACACCCACGCCCTTTTCTTCGTGCGTAGACACGATAATCGCCTCATCTCCTAAACTATCTCTTACCATCTGCATCGCCTGTTTCATGGTTTTCGCTGTGAAAGATTTTAACCGCATGACACCACTTCGTTCCGAATCATATGTAATTGTATGAGATACATTATTCTTTGGCAACCTTCCGTTGCAAACCTTCCATGGTGCGCAACGAATCTTAACAAAAGGTTAAGGTTTTAGTTAGAATATTTTAAACAGAACCCATTGTCTTAATTTTAGCCTTTGGATGCACCTCATTTTGAGACATCACGACAATTGCTGATCTAAACCGTTCAATAATAGACCTTACATAAGGACGGATTGTTGCAGAAGTCAGCAATACCGGTGACTCACCTTGTTTAGCATATTCTTCATAGGCTTTACGCACTGCAGAAATAAAGTCCTGTAACTTTGAAGGTGCCATCGCCAATTGTTTTTCTTCACCATCACCAATAAGGCTTTCAAGGAAGTTCTGCTCCCATTCAGGTGATAAGGTGCATAATTTCAGTACGCCATTTCCATCTGCAAACTGATTACATAGCTGCCGTGCCATCCGCATACGCACATGCTCCGTAATCATATTACTACTTTTTGTGTATGCACTTGCTTCTGCTATACCTTCAAGTATCGCTGGCAAATCACGAATTGATATACGCTCTGCAAGCAGGGTTTGTAAAATGCGCTGCAAGCCCGTCACTGTAATTTGTGTCGGCACCACATCTTCAATAAGCTTCTTATGCTCAGGCCCTAACTCATCAAGTAATTTACGGGTTTCGGCATAAGAGAGTAGATCAACCATAGAATCTTTAATGATCTCTGTTAGATGTGTTGTAATCACAGTTGAGGCATCAACCACCGTATAACCTTTAAAATGCGCCTCTTCTTTATGTTTTTCATCAACCCACATCGCTGGAAGGCCAAAAGTTGGCTCTGTCGTCACTTCACCTGGCAAATCAATTTTCTTACCTGTCGGGTCCATACATAACAACATATTGGGGCGTATCTCACCCGATCCAGCGGTGATCTCCTTAACCTTGACGGTGTAAGCATTTGCAGGCAATTGTAAATTATCCATCACACGCACCGCAGGTAGAACAAAACCCACATCTTCTGCTAATTGCTGCCTCACACCTTTAATCTGATCGGTAATCTTGCGATCCGATTGACCATTGACCATCTGCAACAATCCATAACCAAGTTCAATACGAATGTTATCAAGTGCTAAGGTTTCGCCAATTGGCTTCTCCTCTTTCTCAACAGACTTGTGTTCTAATTGTAATTTTTGTTCAACGGCAATCTTCTCTGTTTCTGTACCACGCCATGACATATAAGCAAGACCGCATGAACCCAAACCTAAAACAGCAAAAGGCACAAAAGGAATACCCGGCAGAATGCCTAAAATTAGCATCATCACGCCACTCATAGCAAAGGCGGCTGGATATTTCTGAAATTGTTTAAATAAAGCATCCTGCGTTGTCGCATTAATACCTGCCTTGGACACCAAAATACCAGCAGCCACTGAAATGATTAAAGCAGGAATTTGAGAGACAAGGCCGTCACCAATTGTCAGAATCGTATATGTTTGTGCTGCCTCTGATAGCGTAATACCTTGCTGAAGTGTTCCATAAACAATACCGCCTAAGATATTGATAAACGTAATCATCAGGCCTGCAATAGCATCCCCTTTTACGAATTTTGCCGCACCATCCATCGCCCCAAAAAACGTGCTTTCTTGCTCTAGCTCTAAACGCTTAGCCTTTGCTTCAGCTTCATTGATAAGGCCTGATGACAAGTCACTATCAATGGCCATCTGCTTACCAGGCATAGCGTCCAAAGAAAACCTTGCCGCAACTTCGGCAATACGCCCAGAACCCTTAGTGATAACCACAAAGTTCACGATCACTAAAATCGTAAAGACAATCGCCCCAATAATATAGCTGTCTTGAATAATAAAATGCCCAAAAGCAGCAATAACATGACCTGCCGCAGCCTGCCCCTCATGGCCATTTGATAAAATCAGTCGCGTAGATGCCAGATTCAAGGCCAGCCTAAGCATCGTGGCAATCAGCAAAACCGTAGGAAAGGTAGAAAAATCCAGACTTTTTTCAATGAACAAGGCCATCATCAAAATCAGCACCGCAAAGGCCAGAGACAGCACAAGCATTAAGTCCAACAAGCCAGAAGGCATCGGGAAAATAAAGGCAACAACAATAGCGACAATCCCAAGTGCTAAATAAAATCTACCACTTAAAATCGTATTACGAAGCCCTATAAATGAAAATACTGGCCCTGAAGGCTGATTAACTGCCATTTCTTCCCAACTGTTACACGTTAATTCATTTTAGCCCAAAAACACCGAAGAAACAATTGAAAGCATGCTCTTAAACCATCCAGACCTTAACATTTTATTTACCTGACGCAGCTACACTTAATAATTACAAAGGGTAACATGAAAGAAAAAGCTTATTGCAGAATTGCCTGGAGAATTGGCCGCCATAAAGGACATGGTGACTGGTTCGACATATCAAAAAGAGACCAGTTACAAGAACAAGTCGATGACCTCAATATTGAGCATGGCGGAAGAACGCATAAACTTGAGTTCAATGATGGCACTTCTTTTGTCAATTCGATAAAAGCCGAAGTAGAAAACACTAAAATTGAATATTTCTTATAGTCAATTTATCCTTGAGATGCGGGTATTTTAACACCCTCACCTTCATATTGATTAAGTTTATTCCGCAACGTACGAATACTGATACCTAAAATTTTAGCCGCATGCGTTCTGTTGCCTAAACAGTGATCTAACGTATTCAAAATAAGGTTTCTCTCCACATCTGCTACTGTTGAACCAACAGCACCACCACTTGTGTCATTTGAAGCATTATTAGTTGCAACTGTTGGTTTTGAGACTTCCATCGCTTCATTTAAATGAATAGCTTCTGGCTCAACCTCAGCCTCAACAGAAATAAGAATTGCACGATGCATAGTGTTTTCTAGCTCACGTATATTACCACGCCAACCGTAACTCTTAATTTTCTCTTCAGCCGCTAACGATAGCTTTTTCTTTGGTACGCCATTTACTTCGGCATATTTATCAATAAAAAACTGTGCTAAACGTCCAATATCAGATGGCCGCTCACGCAAGCTCGGCAAACGGATATTAACGACATTTAAACGGAAATAAAGGTCTTCACGAAAATCGCCCTTTTTAACTGTTTCTTCCAAATTTCGGTTTGACGTTGCCAAAATACGCACATCAATTTTAACAGGTTCTTTACCACCAACACGATCAATGACACGCTCTTGAATAGCGCGTAATAATTTTGCTTGTAATAATGGGTGCATCTCAGAAACCTCATCAAGTAGCAATGTGCCACCAGTAGCCTCTTCAAACTTACCAACACGACGTGCAACAGCCCCCGTAAATGCGCCCTTCTCATGGCCAAAAAGTTCTGACTCTAAAAGATTTTCAGGAATGGCTGCACAATTCAGTGCAATAAAAGGCCCGTCTTTACGCTTTGATTTTTTATGAATATAGCGAGACATCACCTCTTTACCTGTGCCACTTTCGCCTGTAATGAGTACAGTCGCCTCACTAGGGGCGATTTGATCCGCTAACTTAATAACCGCCTGCATCGCAGGATCACCGGCAATCATATCATTTGATTCTTCGGAAATCGCCTCAAATACTGCGGCAATAAGCTCTTCATCCGGTGGCAAGGGAATATACTCCTTTGCGCCTGCTTTAATTGCATTCACTGCAGAAGCGGTGTCTGTGCCAATGCCACAAGCGACCACAGGAATATGAATACGTTCAGCATCAAGCGCTTCGATAAAACCTTTAATGTCTTGTTTCACATCCATTAAAACAACATCAGCACCCTTACCCATACGTAAAGCACCCAAGGCCTGACCTTTATCCTCACAATGAATAATCTTAGCCCCACGCTTTAGAGCAATCTTACCTGCTTCAGAAATTTTACTTTCTAATTGTCCAACAATCATTAACCGCATTTAAAACCCTCTTTTATTCTTCTCTAATCTCATATGATTAATATAGTGTGATATGCGCTTTAAGCAAAATAGACGATACGCTGATTTGCTGGTAAAAGGGCATTTAATTCAATTTCCAACTGACGTGGGTTATCCTTATTGGCTACAGACACCACTGTTGCCAAAACAAGCTGGCGAATAAGAGCATCTTGTTTACTTTTACGTTCAATTTTTGCCGCCAAAGGGGCAATAAGCACTGTGCCTAATAAAGCACCATAAAAAGTTGTTAGCAACGCAATTGCCATTGCAGGACCAATACTATCTGGGTCTTTTAATACAGAAAGCATTTGCACCAAACCAACCAATGTACCAATCAAGCCCATTGCAGGTGCCACTTCCGCAGCACGCTTTAAGATATCTGCTGACTTACGACTCTGTTCAATATTAGAGTCTAAATCTTGCTGTAAAATCATAATCACTTTTTGAGGATCAAAACCATCAATCAAATGGATAAAAGCATCACGGATAATAGAATCTTTACGCAACTCTGCTTCAAACTCACTTACGGCCAACAACCCTTTTTGACGCGCCACTACGGCTAAATCCATCATCTCCATCGCTACAGCTGATGGCGAGCGTACGGGATATTTAATGGTTTCAAAAACAACACCACCAAGACGGGCAAGGTCTTCAGGCATAAATGAAATAGCAGTCACAGCCATTGTACCGCCTAAAACAATCATAAGTGCTGCAGGATTGACAAAGGCCTGCGGTGAACCGCCCACGATAAGCGCAGAAACAATCAAGCCCACTGCAATAATAAGACCCGCAATGGTAATGACATCAAAACGTAGTGAAGGCCCCTCAATACGAATATCTGGCACACGTGTAGAGATAGATGTGACCTCTACTTGTTCGTCTGCTGCCATAAATTCATTTTTCTTAGCCAAAATTTTTCCTATGCTCTATCTGACTTAACAATTTCAGTCATCGTCACACCCAGTTTATCCTCAACGACAACAACCTCACCACGCGCTACCAAACGATTATTCACATAGATATCAATTGCTTCACCAACCTTACGATCAAGTTCAACAACAGCACCACGTCCCAGTTTTAGCAATTGAGAGACTTGCATTTGAGAACGGCCAAGCACAGCTGAAATCTGCACAGGCACATCATAGATCGCCTCAACATCCTTCACCATAGGCTCACCCATTTCGAAATCATTCGCTTCATCAATCAAATCTGAAGGATCATGCATTTCACCAAGCGACATACCACCATCATCTGCTTCTTTCTTTTCAGGTGCTGGGGCAGCTGCCTCTTCTGGCGCAGCAGTTTCTTCTTCGGGTGTGTTTACATCATCTTCAGCCATTATATTTCCTTCAGCTTTTCCAATAGTTTATGTATCCAGTTTACGGTGTATCGTCCTCAGCCTCAAGGGACTTTTCATCCTCAACAGGTTTATCCGTGTTTTTTTGCGTATAAAAAGACGAAACAGCTTCAACAATCTGTTTTGCCGTACGGTCGAAATACTTCTCTGCACCGCCATCTTGCCATTTCAACACAACATCCTTTTCCTCTAATTGCTCTTTTGCCGTAAAAACAAGGGTGGTTTTATGACCATGTTGCTCAATATAAGCCTCCAATCGTGGCTGCAATTGCTCAATAGTTGTCTTTGTTCCCAGCACTTCAATTTTACCCAAAACTTCTTTTTGTGCCTCAAGAACTGATTCGACATATCGATAAACTTCTTCATAAGCATGCGCTTCAGATAAGTGGGGAAATATTTTTTCGATCGCTTTCAAGGCAATCGAAACAACTTCCTCTTCAAATAGCTGCTCTCTAGCAACTTCTGCTGCTTCTAATTCATCAATACGAGCGACAAGCACACCTATTTTATCAGAAATGTCTCGCTCAATAAGCGTTTTAGATTGCTCAAGAGCTGTCGTTAAACCTTCTTCAAAACCTGCTTTCTGCGCCGCCTGCAATTCAGCCTCAGAAAAACTCGGCTCCTCTGGAATCAAATCCTCTGGATCCGGTGGATCAAAATTATGACTATCAAAAAGAAATTTTTTTATATTTTTCTTAGGCACAACACACCTCAGCCCTTTCTATTCTTAGTAAATAAGCTGATCGTCATCATCTCCAGAAGCAATCTGAATTTCACCCCGTGCCTCAAGATCTTTAGCAATATTCACAACATAAGATTGCGCTTCCTCCACATCTTTAAGCTTCACAGGACCCATTGCTTCCATATCCTCACGCATGATTTTAGCCGCACGCTCTGACATATTAGAGAAGAACAGATCTTTAATTTCTTCTGATGCACCTTTAAGTGCCAATGGTAATTTTTCTTTATCTGATGCACGAATAAGCGTTTGAACACCCGCCTGATCGACAGCGATAAGATCATCAAATGTAAACATCAATGCACGTATCTTCTCCGCAGAATCTGGCAAATTTTGCTCTAATGACTGCATAAAGCGTGTCTCTGTCGCACGATCCATACCATTAAAGATATTTGCCATCATTTCATGGCTATCCAAACGACTTGTACGCGCTAAATTCGACATAAATTCTGTACGAAGCGTTTTTTCGACATCATCAAGAACATCACGTGTTACCGCTTCCATTTTCAACATGCGGTTAATAACTTCCATTGAGAAATTCTCTGGGAATTGACCAAGAACCGCACCTGCATGATTAGGTTCAATTTTGGACAATACAACTGCTACTGTTTGCGGATATTCTTTTTGTAAGAATGAAGCCAAAACATCTTCACTGACATTGCCTAATTTCTCCCACATCGTACGACCAGCAGGACCACGGATCTCCTCCATGATCGAATTCACTTTGTCTTTACCCAAAACATTCATCAATAAGCGTTCGGTACTATCCATCGTACCAACAAGTGATGATGTCGAAGACATTTGCTCAGCAAAATCAACAAAGAGGCGTTCAATAATATTGGCACTGACTTTACCCAGACCAGACATCACCTGCGATATTTCCATGATCTCTTCATCATCCATATGTGAGAAAAGTTTTTTGGCATGCTCTTCACCAAGCGCAAGCATAAATATAGCGGCCTTTTCAGAGCCACTTAACGTTCTATAATCTTCTCTCAGCCTTAACGCCATATATTACTCACACACTCTATCTTTAATCCGCAGACATCCATTGACGCAACACAGACACAGTCTCAGTCGGGTGATTTTCAACAATTTCCCCCACCTTCTTAACAGTAGACGCCTTCACTTTACCTTCAACAGCGCCCATATCAATCATCAATTCGTCATCTTCTTCTGAACTCTCCCCTTCACCGGACGGCCCTGCAAGTGCTTGTGTTTCATGGCGTCCTTCAAGAAGTGCCGCAACATCATCTTCAACCTCTTCCTCTTTCTGAACACTTTGGAATAGTTGGGACAAGATTGGCTTCACCACAAGCAAGATAACAAGCACCAACATCACACCAAGCGTCAGCATCTGGAACGTTTCCAAAATATTATCTTTAGAGAAACCTAAGATCGTACTCTCAGGGTCTTTTGTTTCAAACTCAATTTCAGTGAACGGAAGATTAACAACCTCCATTGTGTCTCCACGATCTTCATCAAAGCCAATGGCTGAACGAATAATTGTTTTTATCGCTTCCATCTGCTCAGGGCTACGTTCTTGATATACTTTATTACCCTCTTCATCTGTTACATATGTACCATCAACGACTACTGCCACCGATAATTTAGTAATTTGTCCAGTTTCTCGTACAGTACTTGAAACCGTACGGCTAATCTCATAATTAGACAATTCTTCAACACGAGAGCTTTCAGATGTAGGACTATCACTTTGCCCATCTAATGCATCAACGCCAGGTAAATTATTAGCAACGGTCACCCCTTCATTCTGCGGGGACCGTTCTTTTTCATTCTCTTCCGTAACTTGTGATGATCTTAAAACTTGCCCCTCTGGGTCGTATATTTCAGAATTCGTGCTAATACGATCAAAATCTAGGTTAGCTGTAACGGTCGCACGGACATTATCCAATCCAACGACACGCCCAACAACATCTTCAATTGCCGTCTTAAAACGAGACTCAACGCCACGGCGCATTTCATCGGCCTTGTTCCCACCACCTAAGGCATCTTCATCATTATCCCCTCCAGCCAATAAATTAGCTTGCGAGTCAACGATAGACACCGAGTTCGTAGACAACTCAGGCACCGCACTTGCCACCAAGTTTTGAATACCGTAAATCTGCTTTTTATCCAAACGCTCTGTCGGTTTTAATTTCAGCGTAACACTTGCCGTCGCTGTACGTGCTTCGCGCGCAAAAAGATCACGCTGCGGTAATACGATATGAACTTTAGCATTTTCAACTTGCTCTAGCGCCATAATTGTTCGTGACAATTCCCCCTCTAACGCACGTTTACTGTTCAGGTTCTGCACAAAAGTTGTCGTACCAAAACCATTTTGCTGATCGAATAACTCATACCCAAGCGACCCACCATTAGGCAGTCCAGCTTGTGCCAATAACATTCTTGCCCGCCCAATATCTTGCTCAGGGACGAATACCCGAGAGCCATCAGGGGAGACTTGAAACATAATTTGCTCTTCAGCCAATTTCCCTGAAACGGCACTTGAATCAATTGTTGTCAAATCACTGTACAAGATTGACATTGTTGGTTCAGAGACACGTAAAGAGACAAACAAGAAAAACACCACAAGCAACGCCAATATCCCGCCCATCACGGCAAGACGCGCTGTCCCTAGACCTTTAACTGTTTGAACGAAGCTATTTTCTGGCA
The DNA here is from genome assembly GCA_002699085.1 of Micavibrio sp. Classification (GTDB taxonomy): domain Bacteria; phylum Pseudomonadota; class Alphaproteobacteria; order Micavibrionales; family UBA9664; genus UBA9664. Next base: position 171,043 of record PAAR01000028.1, on the reverse strand, counting down.
TTATTATATCTGCTATCGTTATTGTTTATATTTAAAATCCTGACTAGGATCGTCTTAGAGTTTCTTCCTTGTTATCAGTATAGCCTAAAATTCCGTCGTTTTATAGGCATTTTTATCCTTGTGACATGATTTCAGCACCATTATACTTCATAAATAGTTAACACTTCTTAAAAATTCGTTAAAAACTGGTCATAATTCATGAAAAATCTTAGCCCCATCAGCCAAAGACGCCTTGCTCAGTTCAAGGCTAATCGTCGTGGCTACTGGTCATTCTGGATATTTCTTTGCTTATTCACCATCACTCTCTTTGCTAATATTATTGCTAATGACAAACCACTTATCGTCTCTTTTAAGGGTGAACTGCTCTTCCCCATTGTTCAAAACTTGCCAGAAACCTATTTCGGGGGCGATTTCAAAACAGAAGCTGATTACCGTGATTCTTATGTTGAAGAACTTATCAATGAAGATGGCTGGATGATTTGGCCACCTATTCGCTATAGCTATGACACGATTAACTTCAATTTGGACGAGCCCGCACCTTCCTCGCCAACAACAGATAATTGGCTCGGCACCGACGATCAAGGTCGCGATGTACTGGCACGGCTTATCTATGGCCTCAGACTTTCAATCATTTTTGGCCTCTCATTAACGTTACTCAGTACTATTATTGGCGTAGCAGCTGGTGCAGTTCAAGGCTATTACGGTGGTAAAATCGACCTTTTCTTTCAGCGTTTCATTGAGGTATGGTCAGGCCTGCCTGAACTTTTTATCCTTATTATCATTGCCAGTATCATAGAACCAAGCTTTTACACGCTGCTTGGTATTCTTCTCCTATTTTCGTGGACAAGATTGGTTGATGTTGTGCGTGCTGAGTTTTTGCGTGTCAGGAACTTTGATTATGTACGTGCGGCCCGTGCGCTTGGCGTCGGTGATTTGCAAATTATGAAACGGCATATATTACCAAACGCTATGGTTGCCACGCTTACTTTTATGCCATTCATTCTTACGGGCTCGATCACAGCCCTCACAAGCTTAGACTTTCTTGGATTAGGCTTGCCGCCCGGCTCCCCTTCATTGGGAGAAATGCTTGCCCAAGGCAAAAATAATATTCAAGCACCTTGGTTAGGTTTAACAGCCTTTTTATCTTTAGCTTTTGTATTGACCTTACTCACATTTATTGGCGAGGCCGTACGTGATGCCTTTGACCCTAGGAAGATTGCGTTATGAGTTTATTAGATGTCAAAAATCTGCATATCGGCTTTGGTCAAAAAGATGTCGTGCATGACATTTCCTTTTCCTTGGAAAAAGGTAAAACGCTTTCATTGATTGGTGAATCTGGTTCTGGGAAATCCGTAACGGCTCTTTCAATAACAAGACTTTTACCTGCGACAGCGCATGTAAAAGGTCAAATCACACTAGACGGCCAAGATGTGTTGAATGCCGATGAAACTAACTTACGCCAAATACGGGGTCAAAAAATCGGCATGGTTTTTCAAGAGCCGATGACCTCATTAAACCCATTGCACAGTATCGAAAAGCAAATCGCTGAAAAACTGATCGTTCATAAAGGCATGAGCCAACACGATGCTCAAAAACAAGTATGCAGATTACTTGACCAAGTACAGCTACCAAGACTAAAAGATCGTTTAAAAGCCTATCCGCACGAGCTATCGGGTGGGCAACGCCAGCGCATTATGATTGCCATGGCACTCGCCAACAACCCCTCCTTACTTATAGCAGATGAGCCTACAACGGCGTTGGACGTGACTGTACAGCTTGAAATCTTAAGGCTACTCAAAGAGATTCAAAAATCTGAGAACATGGCAATGCTGTTCATTAGCCACGATCTTAATTTAGTCGAACATATAAGCGATGACATTATTGTTATGAAAGACGGGGTCGTTCAAGAAGCAGGTAAAGCAACCACAATTTTTTCAGAACCAAAAGCCACTTACACCAAAATGCTTGTGGCTGCACAGCCTGGCAAACGAAGTGATAAGCCAGAAACCCCACAACATACTTTACTAGAAGCTGACAAGCTTGCCGTTGAATTTCCGCTTACTAAAAGCTTCTTTGGCAAAACTAAGACTGTTTTCCGTGCAGTCAAAGATATCTCCTTTGCCGTAAAACATAAACAAACTCTCGGTATCGTCGGTGAATCTGGCTCTGGTAAAACAACTTTAGGACTAGCTGTGCTAAGACTTCTAAATGCCAGCGGACGGATCAAATTTAAAAATGAAGACATCTTACAACTCTCTCAAAAACAATTCTTACCGTTACGCAAAGAAATTCAAATCGTCTTCCAAGATCCCTATAGCGCTCTTTCGCCTCGTATGACTGTTGGCGATATTATTGCCGAAGGTTTACGTATCCACTTTAAAGACTTAGCGGCGACAGACATTGACCAGCGTGTTTGTCAGGCCTTAAAAGACGTTGAAATGGACCCCGAACATCGTCACCGCTACCCGCATGAATTTTCAGGCGGGCAACGTCAACGTATCTCTATTGCCCGAGCCCTTATCATGGAACCAGAGCTTATCATTCTTGACGAGCCGACCTCAGCGTTGGATGTTTCTGTGCAAATGTCTGTGCTTGATCTACTACGTAACCTGCAAGACAAAAAAGACCTGACATATATATTCATTAGTCACGACCTGCGTGTTATACGCGCTATCTCCCACACGATACTTGTGATGAAAGACGGCGAGATCGTTGAGTCTGGCGATGCGGAAGATGTGTTCAAAAACCCACAACATGATTACACTAAAGCTTTATTTAATGCAGCAACACTAAAAGGCCTTGCAGCCTAATAACAGGCAATTTCTTCCCTGCACTATGCGTCAATTATAGAAATGATTGAAAGCTAGCCCAAACATAAAAACTTCTAACCAATTGTTTTTATTATAAAATAAAACTTGGCACAGTCTGTGCAATTCCTTACCCAACAATAAAAACGTAAAAAACGTTTAAGACGACAAACAAATGGTTAAAGGATAAAAGAAAATGGAAAACGCTTCCTATATTGCCCTCTCACGTCAAATCGCTGTCCAGCGCAATCTTGATATTGTTGCCAATAATATTGCAAACGCCAATACAACAGGCTTTAAAGCGCAAAATATGCTGTTTGAAGAATTTCTACTTGATGACCATCGCAGCAAAGTTGATGATTTCGACATGGTTAATGACTACGGTCAATACACCAACACCAGCAATGGTGACATTCAAATGACGGGTAATGATTTTGACCTCGCCTTACAAGGTGATGCGCTATTCCGTGTTACAACACCACAAGGTGATCGCTACACACGTGCTGGTTCATTCCAATTAAATGAAATTGGTGAAATCGTTACACATGATGGCTTTCCACTCACGACAGCAACCAATGCCCCTATTCGTGTCCCTATAGACACGACCAGTGTAAAAATAACTAAAGATGGGGCTGTTTATGCAGATGGAGATCAAGTTGGTCAAATCGCACTATTCGATTTCGACTCTTATGAAGACTTATTACAAACAGGTGAGAATCTGTATTCATCAGAGAAAGCACCAACCGCATCAACAACAACAAATGTTATACAAGGTGGTTTAGAAAGCTCTAACGTATCGCCTATTTTAGAAATGACACAGCTTATTAGCTTAAGTCGTACCCATGAGTCAGCTCAAAATATGATTAAACTTGAACATGAACGCATCCGTGGTGCGATCAAAATATTAGGTAACGCCTCTTAAATTTTAAAGAAAGAACGAAAGGACTATCATCATGTTATCACTTAATATCGGCGCATCAGGTATGCAAGCGCAACAACTAAACGTAGATGTCATTTCAAACAACATCGCCAATATGACGACAACAGGCTATAAGCGTCAACGTGCGCAGTTCCAAGACCTTCTATACCAGAACATTGAGCGCCCAGGTGCAACATCTTCTGATGTTGGAACGATTGTCCCCGCAGGTATCCAAGTTGGTCTTGGTGTTAAAACTGGTGCTATTCACCGCCTACATACACAAGGATCACTTGTTGTAACAGACAGCCCTTTTGATCTTGCGATCACTGGCGAAGGTTATTTCCAAATTGACTTGCCAAGTGGTGAGACTGGATACACAAGAGATGGTTCATTCCAACTCAACCAAGACGGTGAAATTGTAACGGCTCAAGGTTTCGTTGTTCAGCCAGCTATTGCTGTACCAGATGATGCTTCAGAAGTTGTTATTAACGCCAGCGGTGAAGTATTAGCCCGTGTACCAGGCCAGCCAGACTTTACAAATCTTGGCCAGATTCAACTAGCCATGTTCCCGAACAAAGCTGGTTTAGAAGCAATTGGTAATAACATGTATTTAGAGACAGAAGCATCAAATGCACCTGTCATTGGTAACCCTGCTGAAGACGCTTATGGTCGTATCGAGCAAGGTTTACTTGAAACATCGAACGTCAATGCAGTTGAAGAGATTACAAGCTTAATCACAGCACAACGTTCTTATGAACTGAACTCGCAAGTCGTACAAGCGTCTGACGAGATTCTACAATCAACCACTAACTTGAGATAAGTGAAAACTTGAGACGCATGTTAGGCAAAGGATAAAGGAGTAAGACCATGAAAAGCAGATTAGAAACACTTAAAAACACAGCATCAAATGTCGTACGGATTGCTTTGGCGACAGCTGCTCTCTCTTTTTCCATGGCTGTTTACGTATCCTCTATTGCTAACGCTGCTATTTTAAAAGGCGAAGTCAGTGTTGATGCAGAACATATAACGCTAGGCGACATTTTTGACGGGATAGAGGATCAACGTAATGTGAATTATATTCTCGGCCCTTCACCAAAACCTGGCAAAAATATCGTTATCAATGCACATGCTTTACAAAAACTATCAAAAGCGTTTCGTCTTGATTGGCAGCCAGCCAGTAATTACGAACAAGTTGTTGTGACACGTTCCGCAACTGTTGTAACCGCTGATGATATTCGCAATGCTGTCAACAAAGCACTCGTTGAGCAAGGATACGATGAAAGCTACAAAGTTGAAGTAACTAATCTTTTGCAAGATGTTATTTTGCCAGGTATTAGCGATGTTCAACCACGTGTCGAAAAAGTCAGTGTAGATAATGACAATCAATTCCGTGCAACCGTTGTCTTACCTTCTGCAAACAAAACGCCCGCTCGTGTTAATGTGATGGGGTCTTTAGAATATATGGTGCAGATCCCAGTGGTCACACGTAAAATTGGCCGTGATGAAGTCATTCGCAAATCAGATATCGAAATGGTACTGATCGCTCAAAACAAAATCACTTCAGATATGATTATTCATGCTGATGAGCTGGTCGGCAAAACACCACGCCGTTATCTTGCCCCAGGCCAAATTGCCAAATTATCAGATGTTGATATGCCAAAGGTCGTAAAACGTGGTGAAAAAGTAACCATGAAACTAAACCATAACGGTATGGAATTAATTACCGTTGGTAAAGCCTTAGAAGACGGCGCAAAAGGCGATATCATCCCTGTCGTTAACTTATCAAGCAACCGTATTATCGACACTTATGTAACCGCTGAGGGTACTGTCACTGTGATGGCCCAATAAATAAAAGCAGACAAAGAAATATTGGATAAAGGAGTATAACTCATGAGAAAATTAACAAAAACAGCTCTAGGACTAGGCCTAATAATGGCACTATCTGCCTGCGGTGCTAGTGATCGTATCGCTCGCATCGGGAAAGCCCCAGACATGTCACCTATTGCAGATCGTGAAATGGCGAAGTCACAAGAAATGATCTCTTTACCACAACCTGAAGTTGTTCAAAGCGTCAAAACACCCAATTCCTTGTGGACAGCCAGCCGCACAACCTTTTTTGAAGATCAACGTGCCAATAAAATTGGTGATATTTTAACCGTTGTAATTGAAATTGATGAAGAAGGTAAACTTGAAAATAGTACAGACCGCTCACGCTCATCTTCTGAAGGCGCTCAATTACCAGCACTTCTTGGATATGAAAGCTATTTAGGCAAAATACTACCTGACGCGGCTAATCCTGCAAGTCTTGCTGATCTTGGCTCTGACTCTACTTATAAAGGTGATGGACAGATCGAACGAAAAGAAGAAGTGTCTGTAACCCTTGCTGCCATGGTTAGTCAAAAATTACCAAATGGTAACCTGATCATTCATGGTCGTCAGGAGTTACTCGTAAACTTTGAAAAGCGTATTATTCAGATTGATGGTGTAATCCGCCCAGAAGACATCTCTGTTGATAACACCATCCCATATGACAAAGTGGCTCAGGCGCGTATTGTCTACGGTGGCGAAGGCCAAATCACAGACGCGCAACAACCAAGATATGGCCAACAGCTCTATGATATTATCTACCCATTCTAATAATTAAAGAAAAAGACGAAGCACGAATAATAAGAAAACCCGCTTCTCTTAACAGGAATCCTTTACCAAAAACTAATACGGCTGCCTTAAAAAGCAGCCGTTTTTTTTTACTGAATAGTTTTTGAATTAATTAGCCTTCGTCGCGCATTGTGCGTTCTTTACGCTCGTGACGCTCTTGTGCCTCTAGACTTAATGTCGCTATTGGACGGGCCATCAAACGGCCAACATTAATTGGCTCGCCTGTTTCTTCACAATAGCCATAATCTTCGTCATCAATACGCTTTAATGCCTTATTAATTTTGTTAATAAGCTTGCGCTCACGGTCACGGGTACGTAGCTCTAGCGCATGATCTGTTTCTTCAGACGCACGATCTGTTAAATCTGGCTTTTGTAATTCAGTTGATTGAAGCGTCTTTGCCACTGTATCCGAAGAGCCTTTAAGCAAATCAGAACGCCATTTTAGTAGCTCACGCTTAAAATAAGCCAACATGGTTGGGTTCATGAATTCGCCCTTATCTTCTCTAGGGTCATATTCCGGTGCAATCGTTATAGAATCTAAATCTGCCATTTATCGTTTCGTCCTGTATGTTCTCTTTTTATTTTGTAAGATAGGGGAATATAAAAGCAGATTGCTTTAAAGGCAAGATTATTTATAAAACTTCTCTATGCTAAGCTCATTTGTTTAAGTACAGCCTGCTTTGCAGCCTCTAACTTTGCTAACTCTACTTGTGCGCGCAAATCAATCTCATCTAATAAATAAGTAAGTTCTGGGTCATCAATGCGTTCACGATTGCCGGCAACAATATTGGTAATATTCTCCAAATGCGATACGCGTAGATTACCATTGAGCAGCGCCATTTTAATACTTTCTAAAGAGTCGAGTAAGTCATGTGCACGCTGGCGCATGCGACTCTGACGTCCTTTTTCAGCAGGATCTTGCTCCGCCTGTATAGAAATCAACCCTTCAAGACGAGAAATGCTTTTAGCAGCAGCATTACCTTCAGCCTCAGAAGCTGTATCAACTAAGAATGAACCGAAACTAGCACCTGACGCACCTGCTTGTTTTGACGCAGAAGAAGACTTGCCAGTTTTAGCTGTTTTGCTTGTAGACTTGGTATCTTTTGGACCAGTAACTTTCATAATTTTTATTATACAACATTATGCCCCTGCATTCCAATGGGAAAGAATTGCCTAGCCCATTTACCAAAATAAATAGAAAGCATCCCAAAACTTGGCACGCTTCTCGCATATATCCTTACGAATATTAGAATAACTGTTAAAGGGCAGGCAAATTATGAAAGACAGAACAGCAAAAATTGAGGCTTCAGTCGCAAATTTACTCTCAGAACGCTTTATTAGAGGTACAAAACTACTTCTAGCACTTGTGATCCCCTTCGCCATCTTATGTATGATGGCCATTCCAGCCAAAGCACAAGGCGACCTTGCGCGTATCAAAGATATTGTCAGTTTTGAAGGCATTCGTGATAACCAATTAATCGGTTATGGTCTTGTTGTTGGCTTAAACGGCACAGGTGATAGTTTAAGGAAAAGCCCATTTACTGAACAAAGTTTAATCGCCATGCTTGACCGTTTAGGCGTCAATGTCCGTGGCCAATCTCTTAAAACAGGTAACGTTGCCGCCGTTATGGTGACAGCAACCCTGCCAGCCTTTTCTAATCAAGGTAGTAAAATCGATGTCAGCGTATCGGCACTTGGTGACACACAATCACTTCAAGGCGGTACATTACTTGTAACACCGATGATGGGTGCTGATGGTGAAGTTTATGCCGTTGCTCAAGGCCCTGTGGCTATTGCTGGTTTCTCAGCGGGTGGAGCTGCTGGTGGTGGTGTGACACAAAACACGCCCACAGCTGGTCGTATTGCTAATGGTGCAATTATTGAACGTGAAATTGAGTTTAAATTGGCCGACCTTAAAACAGTACGCTTAGCACTGCGTAACCCAGATCTAACAACAGCCCGTCGTATCGCTCAACGTATCAATACTGAAATGAAGCTACCTGTAGCAGTCGTAGAAAATTCTGCAAGTGTAAGCTTATCACTGCCTGCTGAAGGTTATAAAGGCAATATCGTTGATCTTATGACAGATGTAGAACAATTCAGCATACGCCCAGATCAAATCGCCCGTGTCATCATTGATGAACGTTCAGGTGTTATTGTAATGGGCTCTGAAGTGAAAATTGATACGGTGGCGATTGCTCAAGGTAACTTAACAATCCGTATTACTGAAACCCCACAAGTATCTCAACCATCACCTTTTGCTAATGTTGGTGAAACAGCTGTGGTACCAAGAACATCTGTCGAAATTGAAGATGCAGATGGCCGTCAATTAGGCATCCTAGAAAGAACTGTCACGCTACAAGACTTAGTTGGTGGCTTGAACTCTTTAGGTGTAGGCCCACGCGACATCATCACTATCTTGCAAGCCATCAAAGCGGCTGGTGCGTTACAAGCTGAAATCGAGGTAATGTAATTATGACTGATATCGGCGCAACAGCTTTACAAAGTGCTTACTTTACAGCCAATGCACAGGCAAGAAATACCGCCCTTGCAGGACAGTACAAAGATTTGAGCATTGAAAACAAAGCCAGCACATTAGATGAGAAAACACTCGCCAAGATTGATAAGTCTGCCAAGGAATATGAAGCCGTTTTCTTATCAGAAATGCTCGGCCATATGTTTGAAGGCATCACGATGGGTGGTGGCTTAGATGGTGAAGAGAAATCAGCCAACAGCATTTATAAGAGCCTTATGGTCAAAGAATATGCCGATGGTCTTGCTGATAAAGGCGGCATAGGACTTGCAAAGGATATAAGGGCAAACTTGATTGAACTGCAATCTGCTCAATTAGCAATGAAAGAGCGACAAGCCCAACAACAAGCAAGCGAATAACTTAACGGATAGGAAAAGAAGATGACACAGACAGCCTTAAAAGATAGAGAAGCCACTGCAAAGCCGATCATGCGTCCTGCCGATTATGAAACAGACGCCGCTAAAAAGCAGGCTAAAGAAATGGCCTATGAGCTATTAAGTATTATTGAAAAACTAGAGATTCTGCTCAGAGAAGAAAATAAGCTTCTAAAAGAAGGTCGTTACATAGATGTCGCAGAAAGTCTCTCACGTAAAGAAGAGCTTGTCAGAACCTATGAAGCAACATTGCGTAACATTGCCTCTAAACGCCACATTTTCAAAGCATTAGACAATGATGTTTTAAAAGAAAATCTGCTAGAACGTGGCGATCATTTACAAGCAACATTGAAACGCAACCACTTCTTTTTACAAAGCATTTCGATCTCTGCAAAACGTATGGCAGCACGCATTACGCGCACCGTGCAAGATCAGATTAAACCAAAATCTACAACGTATAATGCCAAAGGCTATTTAAACGCCAGCCAAAACAATAATACTAATCTTGGTGATGCGGCGTACTAAGATAAAAAGAACACCCTATTAAAGAAAGACACGATCTATGACAACCGCACCGATTATTGCAGCGAGCACACAAGTTCAAGCAACTGGTAATGCAAGCAACCCCACGCCTAATGCAGACGCTTATGCGGCATTTTCTGCCGGTGCCTTTTCTGGCCAAAGTAGTTTCCTAGCTCTATTACTAGGCCAAAACACAGCTGCGGACGGTTTTAAACCTATTGACCTCAGCAATTTCGTTGTACCAACAAATACTGGCAACACTGCCAGCACAACAAAAGGATTTAATCTTGATAATTTTTCTTTTGACCGCACAACTACGCAACCACTAGCCTTCAACACTGAAGGACAGATTGCGGGACTATCCTCACAACAAGGTGCCATCCAAGAAAATAACCAAAAAATCAGAGAGTTCTTAACAAGCCTGATTGAAACATTACAAGGTGTTTCCAATACTAACACCGTTGTCGCTGCAACCTCCTCTACACACAACGCACCCACCCATGCTGCCAGCAAAGAAGGTAATCCTGTTGAACAGCTTATTGCCTCCTTAATCAATGGCGGCAAAAACAATGCCGAACAAACGCCTGTAACAGTCACCACAAATGCACAAGGCCAATTAAGTATTGATCTATCAACTCTCTCGCAAGCAGATCAAAATATGTTGTTGCAACAAGCATCCATTCTGTCATCAGGCATAAGCATTCCTGAATTAACGACATTAAAAACGGCTTTGGCTGAAAATATAGCCACTACTAAACCTGGAGCCAAAACAGGTGTTGGATTAGGCGGTGGTACTGACAAAAGTGACAACCCGCTTGCTTTACAAGGTATCGGCACTGCAACAAATACAGGGAATAATGCAAACACAAATGCTGTGTCACGTAATAACCATCAAAACGGCCATGCTGCGGCAACAAACGCAGATGGAACGCCAGCAAACGCAAATAGCAATACTAACAATGCCCAGACATTTATCCCCCCTGTGGCCAGCCAATCAAATGCGTCTAGTAATGCCGCAATAGCGTCTCTAACAAGCAGTTTTGCCGATCAAGAAGCTATTATTTCAACAGGACAACCGACTGATCCTAGCCTTGCTAAGGGGCTAGAAGTCCCTGCTGATACACGCAGCCTTCAAAACATTACAAATCCAGCCATGGCGGTGCGCCAAGCAGGGATGCCGCATCCAGCCTCAGAAAGCTTAGCCGTTCAAATACAACGTCAAGCGAAAGCAAACGGTAAGAGTGAATTACTTATCCAACTTGATCCGCCTGAACTTGGTAAGGTCAAAGTGCAAATGAACATTGATGCCCATAAGGCTGTTAATGCAAAAATCACCGTGGAACGTCCAGAAACACTTGCCATGCTACAACGTGACGAAGGTGTTTTACAAAAAGCCCTCCAAGATATGGGCCTAGATGTTACAGGTGAGAATGTTTCTTTTGATCTTGCTTATCAAGGTAGCGATAGCCAAAATGGCCAAATGGACTTTGGCAAGCCTGATGCCTATGCAGGTATTGATAACGGTCTACCGAATGATGTGATCGAGACAAAAATGAACACGATTTACATCGATCCTAATACAGGACATGTACGGGTAAATATTTTAGCTTAAGGCTGATATAAAACCTGAACAGGTGAGCTTGCTTGTAGTTTCATCGTTGTCGAAATTTCAGCAATGACGTTCTGTAACCAACGGGGTAATATTGCCCATTCGCCACTCATCATCATGCTTAATTGTTCAATCAATGTTTTACGTTTCGGGTAATGTTCAAAAACAACATCAGCTTCAGCCACACCAATTTCAGCGGCCGCATAGGTTTTGGCGTCTTGTAGGCCACCTATTTTATCTACCAATCCAATTCCCAGAGCGGCTTTACCACTCCATACACGACCCTTTGCTATTTCCCTAACTTTTGCACGATCTAAATGGCGCCCTTCTGCCACACGGTCAAGAAAAGCATCGTAAATTTGATCGAGCATAACATTCATGCGCTCTTTTCCTTTAGAGTCAAAAGGCTGGAATGGCGAGAGGAAAGCTGCATTATCACCATATTGCACGGTATCAGTTGTCACACCGTATTCTTGCAGGGCATCGCCAATATTAAATTTACCGCTAAGCACCCCAATAGAGCCTGTAATAGTCGTATCAGTCGCAAATATCTGATCGGCCGCTGTCGCAATCCAATAGCCACCTGATGCAGCCATAGCCCCCATGCTTAGGATGACCTTTTTCGATTTTTCTTCACGCGCATAAACCATAGCACGTCGTATTGCTTCTGAAGCCGAAGGCGAGCCACCTGGGCTTGAAATACGAATAATAATCGCTTTGATATCCTCATCATCCGCTGCTTTTGTGATTTCACTAGCATAGTCACGTGAATAAATAACTTTACTACTCGCTAGCGGGGAAAAGCCTTCATCTTGGGAAGAACCGCTCATAATTGGCCCTTCCATAGTAATCACAGCAATTTTTGATTTAGAGGCGTTTTTACCTAACGCATCAGCTAGACCCGTATTGCCCATATCAAGCACATCTTGTTTTGTATTCATATAGCCTACTAAAGAGACGAATTGTTTATCGGCATCTTTTAGCCCAGCTTTCGCTTTGGCAAAAGCAAGTAATTTATCAACAAAATCAACATGGTCGATCAAACCAAGCTCTTGCGCCTGCTCTACAGGCAAAGGTGCCATATCAATAGCTGATTTTAATTGCGCCGGCGTCAAATTACGACGAGCACCCACTTTTTCTAAATAGCTGTCAGAAACATCTTTTAGTAAAGCCACCATTTCACGCTTAGATTCAGGTGACATCTCACTGCGTGTAAATGTTTCCATCGCTGATTTATATTCTTCACGCTGGAAAAACTCTGGCTTAATTAAGAACTTATCAAACAGGTTTTTAAAATATGTGCCTTCAAAATTATATCCTGTTATAGAAACAGACCCGACAGGTTGTACCCATATCTCATCAAACAAACTAGCCAAAAGATATTCATTCATCCCATTGCCCGTCTCACCAATGCTATCTGAGTAGGCGTATGTAAACTTACCTGCTGCACGAAACTTCTCTAAAGATTGTGCGACATCATAAAGTTGCGATGACCCAATCGTGTTGCCACTTATACGAGCAACAAAGCCTTTTACCTTAGGGTCTTTAGCGCCTTCATTAAGCGCCTCTGTTAATTCGTTCAGAGAAAGATTTTTTGGCCCACCAAACAAGGAAGATGGACTATCCATTTCCTCCAATGCCCCTGAAAAATGATAAACCAGCACCACTTCATCAGGCAATACAGGCTTAGTGTCACTTAGGAAGCTAGCGATCAGATAGCCATATCCAACAACCATTACAAAAAACAAAACACCAAGGCTCATAAAAAAGCGCTGAACAAACTTAGAAAGACTTCCCCAAAAACTTTTTTGCGGTTGCTGAACTTCAACAATTAGAGGTTTTTGTCTTAACGACCCTCGTCCCTGTCTATTACGGCTCATGGATTGTCCTTATATCGTTTATTTAAGCGGCTTCGTCTTTAGATCCTGATTTTTTCATTGTACCTAAAAGCTCAGCTGTTTGACCTGCGTTTTCAACAGAAAGCATACCAACAGTGTGGTAACCAGCATCTACATGCAACACTTCACCCGTAACACCTGATCCAAGATCAGATAAAAGATACAATCCCGTACGACCAACATCTTCAATCGTAACATTACGCTGTAATGGTGCATTTAATTCATTCCATTTAAGGATATGTCTGAAATCACCAATACCACTTGCCGCCAATGTTTTAATCGGGCCGGCAGAAATAGCATTAACTCGAATACCATCCTTACCTAAATCAGTCGCAATATAGCGCACAGAAGCTTCCAGGGCAGCTTTAGCTACGCCCATGACATTGTAATGTGGCATAACACGTTCAGCGCCGTAGTAAGTTAAGGTAACAAGAGAACCGCCCTCGGACATTAATGGGGCTGCTTTTTGCGCAATAGAAGTGAATGAGAACACAGAAATATCCATCGTACGGGCAAAATTGGCCCGTGTAGTATCAACATAACGGCCATCAAGCTCATTTTTATCGGAAAAGGCGATCGCATGGACGATAAAATCAATACTACCCCATTCTTTTTTCAACGTATCAAATGTTGCGTCTAAACTCGCTTCATCTGTTACATCACATGGTAAAACGATTGTTGAACCTACTTGTTCAGCCAGAGGCTTCACACGGCGTTCCAAGGCTTCACCTTGATAAGTGAAGGCTAGTTCAGCACCTGCATCAGAAGCTGCCTTAGCAATACCCCAAGCGATTGAGCGGTCATTCGCTACGCCCATAATAAGGCCACGTTTGCCTTTCATTAAATCAGAACTCGTCATTTTTATATCCTTTTCGTCATATTCTTCAAAATTCTTAGCCTATCCTACACATTTCAGCTAAGACGTCTAGTATTAACCCTCTTTTAAGGCTTAATCATTATAATGGCGAGAGTATTTAGGGGAAGTATGCAACACACATCGCAACAACGCGCGCAAAAATACGTTATGGAGCTTGTAAAAGCGGCTGAGAGCCAGCTTCACGGACAGCGTTTTTTTGTTGTCTTGCATAATGGTCAAAACATCCGTGAAACCATTCTAAAACAAGTTATTACACAATATGGCAATCATAAAACCCTTAAAGCTTTAAAATATATTGTTGCTAAAGCACCTATTACTGAAGATTCTGCACTATTAGGCGTTTCTTGTTCTGTACAAAAAGGCTTATTAGGCTTAAGTAAAAAACGTGACCATCACAGCCTTATTGTCATCAATTTACATGAAACAAAAAGCAGCGATACCTTGCGCCTCATGCTTTGCCGCATGATATCGGAAAGCCTTGATATTACGGACTTCTATGAGAATAAATACGATCAAAAGGATAGTAATCATTTCCCCGTTCTGAACCAAGGCAAACCATTAACACGCAGTTACAGCAACCTTAAAGCCGATGTTTTTGCAGCACTTGTCATGGCCTTTTTGGGCAATCGTGATGCATTAAAAGCTTTAGCGAAAAGCCGAAGTGAAGCTGTTTTAAAGCCAAAAGTAAAATTTTCGCCGGAAGAGTATCCTTTTATCATTGCGATGGAATCGCTCAATTTTGCACTCAACGAGATGAATACATTACCGCCAAAAAACCAAATATTTGCAAAAGCCCGTCAACTGAGTAATGCAGTGCTTCATACATTTGAATCATCACAAATTCATCAATGGTGGAATTTTGCCAAACCTGCACAAGACATGGCTTGGCGAGGCATTAACCAACAAGAAATCATTAGTTACGCTGTTAATACCAGCGATGACCCCTATGTTCGTGCCACAGGTATGCTGATTGCCGACATTTTAGGCCTAGACCCCAAACGCAGTAACGATGCTTTAAGTAAGTATAACGCTTTTGCCAATAGTGAACATAATCACCGCGCTCATAAAAAAGCAGCCGAAGCTGTCTTTGAAGAAACAATGCTTGAAGCGATCAAAACACAAGATGGTCGACCTTTATATGATGCTGCAAATCAACAAAATCTTAATCTTACAGAAGGCAAGGTTTTAGGCTGGTGTGCTCATGCACTACAAGCCGCAGGTGATGCCTACGAAAAAGCCCGTTTAGAAGGTATTGAAGCCGCAGATATCGTGCGCAAAGAATTCGGACAAACAATCAGCGATGATGTATGGGATAGCTTGAAGAAATTTGGGGAGAGCATTGTCAAAAAGAGCCGCATTAAGGGACAGCTCTCTATGGATGACACAAAAGAAATTGCCGAAAGCGACAATCAATTCGCGCGCATCTTTGAATCTATTTTACAAACATTACGTGATCCGAGCTATATGGCGAAACTTGAAGCCGCCAATGATATGGCACCTCGTGCCGCAGGCAATACACCAAAAATGTCTCGTGGATGGACAAAGGCTGCCGAACCATCTGGTCCAGCAGCCCCTATTCCAGCTACGTTACAGCCATTTTCTGCACCAACACTAGGTCTCGGCAGCAGCGATACGCCGATTAAACGTAAATCATTTCCTCAAAAGGCTAGCAATGCTCAGCCTAAAGAAACGGATAGTGATTAATTAACGACTTTCCAGCTACCGTCAGCTTGCTGACACGCTGTGCCGAAAGCACGCTCTTCTTTACCACCTACAACGATTGTTTGTTGATATTCACGGCAGTATTCACCCGATGATGTTTTACCATCACGAATTGGGGTAATAGTACCATTATTGCCTGTTTCAGGGTTATTCCATGAAATCTGTTGCCCTATCGGCGCTGATTGCGCTTTCATACGAGCGTTTTCCATGGCAAGCATATCAGCTCGGTCTAAAGATTTACCAACCTCACCGCCAAGATATGCACCAAGCAGCGCACCAGCACCTGTTGCCCATAATTGGCCAGAACCACCGCCAACTTGCGAGCCTGCCAAACCACCAAGCACAGCACCGCCGACAGTGCCGACCCCCTGTTTAACGCCACCTGTATTAGGTGAGCTTGGGTTATTCATACCAGTACAACCAGCTAGAGCCAACGAAGCTGTCATAACGATTGCTAAAAAATTCTTATTCATGTCTTTTCCTTCACATTGAAATTATTATCTTCTATAAGATATGACAGTTTATACAGAAAAAAAGAGGCAAAATTACGACAATGGCAAAAACAAACAAAAAAACAGCTATAAATGAAGAAAAAAATTTTGAATTCCAAGCAGAGGTATCACGATTACTCGACATTGTTACCAATGCGCTTTACTCAAACAAAGACGTGTTCTTACGGGAATTAATATCGAACGCTTCTGATGCTTGCGATCGCTTGCGCTATGAAGCGCTTACAAATACAAAGCTTTCAAATAATGCTGATTTTTCTATTCATATAAAAACAAGTGTTGAAAACAACACCTTAACTATTACTGATAATGGTATCGGTATGAACCGTGATGAGCTTATTGCTAATCTGGGTACGATCGCCAGCTCTGGCACCGCCAAAATGATGGAACAAATCAAAGCCGCTAAAGGTGATTTAAGTCTCATTGGTCAATTTGGTGTTGGGTTTTATGCCAGCTTCATGGTTGCTGATAAGGTAGATGTCCTAACTAAAAAAGCTGGTGAGAAAGACGCTCTACTATGGTCCTCTGATGGACAATCAGGTTACAGCATTCAACCCGCTACGAAAGAAGAGCATGGTACGATCATCACGCTGCATCTAAAAAAAGACAGCCGCACTTATTTAGAAGAAGAAATTCTGCGACGTATCATTGAAACTTATTCCGAGCATGTTTCTATTCCTGTCTTTATGAACAAAGACGAGCAAGCCGTTAATGAGGGTGGTGCTTTATGGACACAACCAAAATCAAACATAACCAAAGAGCAATATACTGAATTTTATCAAAGTGTTACACATGGATTTGACCAACCAGCCTTAACATCACATTGGAAGGCTGAGGGGATTATCGAATATACAGCCCTACTCTTTTTACCGTCTATGCGACCATTTGATCTATACGATCCATCACGTGCTCACCATGTAAAGTTGTACGTTAAGCGTGTATTTATTACAGATGATTGCGAAGGCTTAGTTTACCCATGGCTACGTTTTGTCAGAGGGGTCATAGATTCAAGCGATCTGCCGTTAAATATTAGCCGTGAAATGCTACAGACCAATCCTGTTGTCAGTAAAATTCGCCAAGGCATCACAAAACGCATTCTATCTGATCTTACAAAACTAGCCGATAAAGAACCAGAGACATTTAACACAGCATGGGAAACATTCGGTGCCGTTATAAAAGAAGGCCTTTATGATGCCGTTGAACATAGAGAAGCCATTTTAAATCTTTGTCGTTTTAAATCGACAGATGATCTCGACAATACGATCAGCCTAAAACAGTACAAAGAAAAAATGCCCGAGAATCAGAAAGATATCTATTACATTTCTGGAGATTCTATTGCCAGCGTAAAAAATGCGCCACAATTAGAAGGCTTCAAAGCACGAGGTATTAATGTTCTGTTTATGACAGACACCGTTGATGAGTTTTGGCTACAACATAATCTAAGCTATGATGGTTTAAACTTTAAATCTGTAACGCGAGCGGGCGCTGATCTTGAAAACCTTGGGACAGCAGAAGATAAAAGCGAAGAAAAAACAAAAACAGACGACAAAGAATTTGATGTTCTTTTAGCTAAGTTACAGCAAGTACTTGTCAATGATGTGCACAGCGTAACCTTATCCAAACGCTTGCAAGATAGCCCTGTATGTTTTGTCGCAAGAGAAGGTCAAGCCGACTTCCAAATGGAAAAAGTCATGAAAATTCAGCAAAAAGTAGATTTACACAATAATCCAATTTTGGAAATAAATCCAAAACACCCATTAATTAAATCTCTAGCAGAGCAAGGTGATAAGGTGGATGAAGATAGCCTTTGGTTACTCTTTGACCAAGCCCGTATCTTACAAGGCCAAGCCCCAAAAGATCCGACAGCTTTTACTAAGCGTCTAAATAAGCTAATGGGTAGCTAGAAAACTACTCCGTCCACCACGCCTCTAGGACGGGGCCATAAACAGGGGTGGTTTGCGGGTGTTTAATATTCTTTTTATAGGTGATACCGTCAAAGCCTTTGTAAAATAGCGGAATAATGTAAAAGTTTTTGATAACTTCTCGATCTAGTATATGTGCAGCATTCACTAGCATCGAACGGTCTTTCGCTAAGCCCATAATTTGGATTGCCTTATCAATTTTTACATTTTTAACGCCTGCATAATTACGGGTGCCTTGGGCATCCGCAGCTTTTGAACCCCAGTAAATCGCTTGCTCATTCCCTGGGGATAATGAGTTGATCCAGCGGTAGAAAACCATGTCATACGAAAAATCATTTAAACGACCAAGGAATTGTGCTGAATCAACTGTTCTGACAGTCACTTTGACACCGAGTTTTTCTAAATTACGACTATATGTCAGCGCAATCTTTTCATCATTCGGATCATTTACAAGCAATTCAAAAGCAAAAGACTTATCCTCTTTCATAAGGACACCGTCTTTTACTTCCCAGCCAGCTTGCTTAAATAAATCCGCTGCCTCACGCAATCTTTTGCGCTCGGGCTTTGCCAAAATCGCATCAAGTGGGTTATCCGTAGCGGCGAGTTCAGAATTAGCAAAAACCGAGGTAATCGGCTTATATTGCCCTTGGAATAACGTCTTATTAATCCAGTCATAAGGAAAAGCCATATACAACGCTTTCCTAACATTCACATCTTCAAAAACAGGTTTTCTGGTGTTAAAGATTAGCGCATTCAGTTGCTCTGGCCGACCGTGTTCAAATTTTCCTTTTTCAAGATCTTTACCATAGCCTTCTACCCAGCGACGAATGTTACTTTCACGCCATAGATCAATGTCACCTGTTTTAAGCGCTTGGAAAGCTACCGTTTCATCACGGTAGTAATCAAAAACCAATGTGTCGAAATTATACTGATATTTGTTGATCGGTAGGTCTTTTGCCCAATAGTCTTTAACACGTTCATACGTAATTTGACGTCCCGCATCCACTGAAGAAATTTTATAAGGGCCGCTGCCTAATGGCGCATCCAATGTTGTTGCGCCGAAATCTTTATCTTTCCAATAATGTTTAGGCACTACACGCATAAGCGACAAAATCATGGCTGTTTCACGATCATATCCTTCACCAAAAACGAAACGAATACGGGTTGGACTTTGAATATCAACTTGCTTTACAAGACCATATACTTGCCGTGTAACAGGTTTACCGTACTTTTTATGCATTTCAAAACTATAAGCAACATCAGCCGTAGTGATTGCTATGCCATCATGGAATTTAGCCTTAGGATTAAGAATATACGTGATCTCGGAACGGTCTTCTGGCCAAATAACTTTTTCTGCGACCAATCCGTAAAGCGAGAATGGTTCATCCCAAACACGTGCCATAAGCGGATCATATAAACCGTCTAACCCAGCGGCTTTATTACCTTTAATATTAAAAGGATTCAGCGTATCGAATGTACCAATTTGTGATTGTTTTAATATCCCACCTTTTTTAGCCTGTGGACTCACATAGTCTAAATATTGGAAATCAGCCGCATAATGCGGTGCCCCATGCATCGCAATGCCATGTACCGCTTCTTGTGCTTGCACAGGATTGGCTATTAATAAAAATCCAGCAATCCACCACAATAAAAACATTTTTACCCTAGAAGCTTTTTATATGCATGCTCTGGACGTGGCCCCATATGAGAGATTACTTCCGCCGCCGCCAAACAACCTAAGCGACCACATTCTGCTAGAGGCATACCTTCGGTTAAGCCGTACAAAAAGCCTGCAGCAAATTGATCGCCTGCGCCTGTTGTATCAACGACTTTATCAACCTGTGCCGCAGGTACATCAATACGTTCATTCTTGGACAAAATCGTTGCCCCTTTTGGTCCCTGTGTTACCACCACAAGATCACAAAGGCTTTGCGCCGTAGCCATAGCCTCTTCTAAATCATCTGTTTCGAATAATGCACAAAGCTCATTCGTATTAGCAAAAACGATATCAGTATCTTTAGAAACCAGATCCATAAATTCTTGACGGTGACGCTCTACACAGAATGTATCTGATAAAGTAAGGGCTACTTTACGGCTTTTAGCCCGTGCAAAATGCGCCGCTTTTCTAAAAGCTTTCTTGGCTGGGTCTTTATCAAATAAATAACCTTCCATATAAAGGATCTGTCCTTCGGCAATTATTGATGCATCTACATCGCTTTCAGAGAATTCTGTAGACGCCCCTAAATATGTGTTCATTGAACGCTGCGCATCTGGTGTGACAAAAATATAACAGCATGCTGTAGAAGGCCCATGACGCAATGGTGCCGTATCAAAATCTATGCCTTGACTGCGCATATCACGGATAAATGTATCACCTAATTTGTCTTCAGCCACCTTACCAACAAAAGCTCCCTTACCGCCAAATGAGCCGAAACCCGCCAAGGTGTTAGCGGCAGAACCACCAGACGCTTCAACAGAAGTTTCCATTTTTTTATAGAGATCAACAGCACGTTTTTCATCAATCAAGGTCATGCCGCCCTTAGCAATTTTTTCAGACACCAAGAACGAATCATCAGCATAGGCCAATACATCTACAATCGCATTTCCTAAAGCTACGACACCATATCTACAATCATCACTCATTTGCTCTTAAATCCTTTTTACGCCTTTGCTTGCTTTTTTCTTAGCTTAAGATATTTTGATCTCATGGCAAGTAAAGTTTCCCTCTCCATCCCAGAAAAAATAAGTCTAGCAGCGCTAAAACTGGCGAACCAAAAACCTTGGTCAGAGGTCTCCTTACAAGATTTAGCCGATACTGCTCAAATGCCGCTAACTGAACTTTACGACTATGTACAAGATAAAACTGACATTCTGGTTATTCTAGGGCGTTACACAGACCGTAAAACATTAGCAGCTCTTTCCAAACCAGAGATGGCAGATAGCCCTAAAGATCGTCTGTTTGAAGTCTTTATGGAACGCTTTGATATTCTAAACAATGATCGGCCGGCATGGATATCCATTCTTAACAGTCTAAAAACAGACCCTAAAGCAGCTCTTTTGTCACTACCCCACCTCAAGCACTCAATGGTTTGGATGATGGAAGCTGCAGGCGTTTCCTCGAACGGGTTACGAGGCGCAGGACAAATCCTCACGCTGTCCGTTCTTTATGCAGAAGTTACTTGGCAATGGTTAAAAGACGAGAGCGAAGATATGTCTAAAACCATGGCCGCCCTTGATAAAGCCTTAACCAGATACGAGAAAATATGCCGCACCTTTTGATTGAATTTTCAGAGAATTTAGAAGCAGCGATTGATATCCAAGACCTGCTGGAAACGCTTCATGCCGAATTTGCTGTCATAGGCAAAGATGCTGGCGTAGAGCTTGATCGCATTAAAAGCCGAGCCACTTGCTTTAATTACTACGCTGTGGGTGAAAAAGGCAAAGACGGCTATATGTTTCATATCACACTGCTTCTGTTATCAGGTCGCACAGATGAGGCTAAAAAACGCATTGGTGGTCATTTACACAAAATTGCTAGTGATGTCGTTAAAGCTAAACTGCCCGATGCATCTATTACTCTTGATGTTAGGGATATGGATAGAAAAGCCTATCAGCTTTAAATTAAGCAACAGCCGCTTGCAACATATGATTATGCTGCCACAACTCTTTCAAAATTTTAGCCATATGCTCAACTTGCTCTGTTGTATGCGCAGCTGTTGCCGTTAGGCGCAAACGTTCCGTACCCTTTGGTACTGTTGGATAGTTGATTGGCTGAACATAGATATCGAACATATCCATTAAAATATCTGTGACCTCACGACAACATGTCGCTTCACCGACTATCAATGGCACAATATGGCTCGGGCCTTTGAGATAAGGCAGGCCATTTTCTTCTAAACGTGACTTCAACAATGCGACATTTGCTTTATGCGTTTTACGTTCAACTTGCGAAGCCTTTAAATGCTCAACACTAGCCAGTGCCGCCGCACAGATAACAGGCGGTAAGGCTGTTGTAAAAATGAAGCTCGAAGCAAATGAGCGAACAGCATCAATAAGCACTGCATCGCCAGTGATAAAACCACCCATCACGCCGTAAGCTTTACCCAAAGTGCCTTCAATAATATCAATTTGATCCATCAGCCCTTCGGCTTCTGCCACGCCACCTCCACGTGATCCATAAATACCTACGCCATGCACTTCATCTAAATAGGTTAATGCACCATATTTTTTTGCTAAGGCGACAATCTCTTTAATGGGCGCAATAGTCCCTTCCATCGAATAGACAGATTCAAAAGCAATAATTTTAGGTGTTTTTATATCAACAGTTCTTAATAGCTCTTCTAAATGCTCAAGGTCATTATGACGGAATATTTTTTTCTGAGCGCCAGATTTTTGTATCCCAGAAATCATCGACGCATGATTTAAAGCATCAGAAAAAATAACGCAATCCGGTAACATTTTTGCCAATGTGCCAAGCGTTGCTTCATTCGATACATAGCCTGATGAAAATACTAATGCCGCTTGTTTTTGATGAAGATCCGCAAGAGAGTCTTCCAAATCACAAATATAACGTGTCGTACCAGAAATATTTCTTGTGCCACCTGCGCCCGCACCGCTGCGTTCAATCGCATCATGCGCTGCCGCTATTACTTTTGGATTTTGCCCCATACCGAGGTAATCGTTAGAGCACCAGATAGTGACTTCTTTTGATGTACCTTCTGTATTTTTATAAAGTGCTTGTGGAAAGCGTCCAGAAATACGCTCAATATTAGCGAAGTAACGATAATTACCCTCAGCCTGTAAATTGCTTAATGATTCTTGAAAGAAATTTTTGTAATTGAAAGTCATTCTCAACTAAGTCCTTGATTTATTTAAGGATAAGTTACGCCTTAAATAAAATTATGCAAGGGTTGAAAGCCTATAAATCGAGATTCGGTAACTGTTTTTTCTCAGCCAATAATGTTGTGACTTCTCTGGCACGCTCAGAATCCATCTCCGCCAAAATAGGCGCAGAGCGGCGTTCAGACATTTGATCCATTACATTGAGTAGAATATCCATCTCTAAAGTATTGAGAATACGTGCAGCATCTTTTGGCTTCATCCCCTCATATATCTTCACAAGACTTTCTATACGTTTCTTCTCTTCGGCTGATTGTTCTTTAAGTAGGTCTTTAAGCTCATCACGTAAACCAGTCAGCTCATCAATTTTCTTAGCAATTTGCTGTTCTGTCGCTTTTAAAATCGCTTCTTTACGCTCTAAGGCAGAAGCTTTCTGATCTAATTCTTTACGGCGCTCTGATAGATTTTGCAAAACCTCTAATTCGCTACGCGCAAAATCAATATCAAAATCAGCTTCACCTTCAAGCAAACTTAATCCTTTAAGAAGAGCTGGGATTGCATCTTTTTCTCGTTGTGCTGCTGCTGCTGCCTCAGCTTCTTCCGCTGCCGCTTTTTCAGCCAACTGCTCTGGGGTCAAATTTTCATCAGCAACAATTTCTTCAGCTTTGTCTTCCTCGCTTGCAGCTTGTGCTGTATTAAACCATTGAGTGCCTAACTCATTTGTTTTAACCCATAGATCTGTCACTCGAAAACTCAAGGCACACAAAGCAACAACGATAAGCAAAGGAAGTAATTTCATCTATATATTCTTCGTTTCTATTAATTTGTTCGTTTCTTCAAAGCTTTATACAAAGCACGCTCAGCATCTGTTTCGATATCTTCTGGCCCGTCCCAGCTATCCGAAGCATTTTCAGCACTCTCTTTCAGACCTTGTTCAAACTCAGGGTCTCTGATTGAGAATAATCCGCCAGCCACCGCTTCTTTACCACCAGAAGCTTTACCTAATTTCTTTTTAATCCAACTAACGTCTTTACCAGAGTCTTTTGTTTCAGTTTTTTTTTGTGTCTCTGGTTTTTTTGTTGCTTCATTAGCATCTCGTCTTGGGGCAGAAGAAGGTCGTGGAGCCCCTTCAGTTAGCTTTTCTAAACGATCTGCCACACGATTGCTCGATTGATAAATTAACTCTAACTCATCACTTAACATTTTTGCTTCAGAAATCCGTTTATCAAGAACGCCACCACTTTCATTAACAGCTGACTTGAACGTAGTTAAAGCATCATTTGCCTTTGTGACACTTGTTGAAATCTGCGTAATCAAGCTTGATAAATCCTTCTTCGTTTTATTAAACACTTCTAAGTTTCGTGATAATTTTGTCGCAACATAAATTGTCCAGCACAACATCACCACTATAATAACATCTATTACTAACCCTAAAATATCCATGACTAACTAACCTTACCCTAAATTTATTCTTTTGTATTATTGCTGATCTTCATTCTTTTTCTTGGGGTCAATATAGGTATCAATACGTGCTGCTAGATACCCCTTTTTCTGCCCCATCGTCGCTGTAAAAATAGGAAAATCACCGCAACGCATCTCAACACGCTCATCTGTCTCTACGTTAAACATAACGCGAGAACCTTTTTTCCAATTCAATATTTCACTTAAAGGCACTGTTTTTTCAGCCATAATTGCTTGGATTTTGACATCTGTTTTATAAAGCTCTTTGGTTAAGTGTGTTTCCCATATTGAGTCACGACCAAATTTTTCACCCATGAACATCTGCAGCAGCAATTCACGAATAGGCTCCAATGTCGCATAGGGAATCATCACTTCCATACGGCCGCCACGATCACCCATATCCACGCGCATACGCACTAACACACAGGCGTTATTGCCTTGAGTAATAGTCGCAAAACGTGGATTTGTCTCCATACGCTCTAAACCAAATGTCACTGGCGATAACGGATCAAATGCTGATGATAAATCGCTCAATGAGACAGAAACCATACGCTCAATCAGTTTTTGTTCAATCGTTGTATAAGGGCGTCCCTCAATACGGATTGCCGCCGTCCCTTTTCGTCCACCAAGCAACACATCCACAACAGAATAAATAAGCGCAGAATCGACCACCATCATACCGTGGTTATCCCATTCTTCCGCCTTAAACACTGCCAGCATCGCCGGCAACGGAATTGAATTCATGTAATCGTTGAAACGTACAGTAGAAACCTGATCGAGCGTTACCTCAACACTGTCTGAAGTCAAATTACGCAAAGATGTTGATAAAAGCCTTACCAAGCGGTCGAAAACGATATCCAACATTGGTAAACGTTCATAATTAACTAATGCCGCATTGATAAGCGCCATAACACCTGATGGGTTATCATCGCCATCTTGATCGTCAAAACCTAAAAGCGAGTCGATCTCATCTTGATTAAGGAGACGACTATCAGCATCCGCATCAACATCCTCATCATCAGGCGCAGCACCAGCCCCCTCGGCCATGTCTTCCCACTCGGAGACCATTGCCGCTTCTTCTTTTTTTGCTTCTTCTGTATCTGTGTCAGCCATTTTTACGTTTTCTTTTAATTATAGCATATCTTAGCACTATCTCGCATTATAAAGCATATTCAAGAATTAGGCCATTTTGATGATTTATCTAAATTTTATTGAATTAATATTTCTTGAAACAATACATCCGTCACTTTAACTGGATAAGCAGCTGCATTTACACGCCTTACAAGCTCTTGTCTCAAGCGATATATACCCGCAGAACCTTTTAAATCCTCAACACGCAATTCTCGCAAATAAGTCTGAAAGTGATCTATAACCCGTGGCGCAACTGCTTGCACTTTTTCCAGATCAGTGGCACTTGCTACTTCAATTTGTACCTTTAATTTTAAAAACCGTGGCTGTTTTGTTGTACTGTTCAAATTTACGATAATGTCAGGGATAACCATAAACTGTGGGCCAGAAGCAACACCTTCACCGTGCTCACCTTCTGCGGCCTCGCCATGCCCACCAGACTTTTCTCCGTGACCACCCTCTTCGCCATGTTCTACTTGTTCAACTTCGGTCTTATCTTTACCCAATAAGCCATCTAAAGCGCCTGTAAAATAAGCAGCACCCACACCAATCAGCAAAACCAATGCCATTACAACGACAATAATAATCGTTTTTTTGGAACCTTTATCCTTGTCTTCTTCACCAACTATGCCCTCTGCATCGGTTTCTGTTTCTTGGACTTCTTCTTCAGCCATTGATTGCTCCTTTATTCACTCCAATTAGTATAGAAGGTATAAAGCAGCCTGTGAACGACTTAATAGCATTTTTTTAAGGTTATTCACCTAATGCGACACCCTCACGTCTTGGATCAGCATAAGACTGCATGCCATTACCTATAAATTGAATAGCTGTAAGGCCACTATTTTGCTCACCCACCACTACTTGATGTCCTTTTTTTACCAATTGTTCCAAAAGAGCACCTTGGAAACCATTTTCTACTTCCATCTCTTCCCCGCGAGACAAAATATTTGGCATATCCAGAGATGTTTTTAATGGGAGTCCCCAATCAATCGCCGCAATAATACGTTGTACAACATAGCCAATAATACGACTGCCACCCGCTGACCCTAAAACCATAAAAGGTTTACCCATTGGGTCAAAAACAATGGTCGGCGCCATCGAAGACCTTGGTCTTTTACGGCCTTCCACACGATTAGCGATCAATTTGCCATTCTCATCGACTGTTTCAAATGAAAAGTCGGTGAGTTCATTATTTAAGAAATAGCCATCGACCATGTAATGTGAGCCAAACGCACTTTCTATTGTTGTCGTCATTGAGACAATATTACCTTGAGCATCAACGATTGAGATGTGGCTTGTACCACCCTCTTTATCAGGGTCACCGACCGTGACATTATCATTCCTTTTCGTCACGTTGATTAAGCTGGCACGGTCTTTTAAATATGCCTTATCAATAAGTTTGGCCTTCTTAGATTCTATAAAATCTGGATCGGCAATATAGTGATTACGATCTTTAAATGCTAAACGGCTCGCCTCGGCAATCACATGCCAAGACCTCACATCATCGCCCCCCCAATGCTGTATAGGGAAATTCTCAATCATGCCTAATATTTGCAAAATGGTAATGCCGCCAGAAGAAGGCTCATCCATAGAACAGATTTTATACCCTCGGTAAAACCCACAAATAGGCTCTCTTTCAATCACTTTATACTCATTCAAATCAGCTTCCGTAATCTCACTGCCGATCGCTTTTAACCGTTCAGCCAATGTCTGTTGTGGTACCGTCCTGTAATCGGCTAAATAGCTTAATGTTTGGGCATAAGCCGGATTTTTTATTACAGCATCACCTGTGAAATAGTTTGTAAAATCAGCGCTTACCCGATTATTTTTAATTTCATTATCAATAGCACCCTGCAATCTTGGAGACACCTCAAACCCAGCTTCCGCCAAATCAATGGCAGGCTGCAATAAATCAATAAGCGGTATCTGGCTACTCGATCTTTCATACATCTCCGCCAATAAAGCTGGCGTGCCAGGTACACCTACAGAGTCAGCGCTTAGAACCGCTTTATAGAAATCTTTTCCTTCAAACACATTTGGCTTTATGGTTTTCGGAGAAATCTCACGGCCATCTAATGTCGTTATTTTATTCTTAGCTTTATCGTAGTAAACGAGGAACGCACCACCGCCTAACCCCGAAGATTGCGGCTCAACCAAGCCTAGAATTGCCTGCGCTGCTATTGCAGCGTCCAGCGCAGAACCACCTTGTTTCAACACATCATAAGCCGCTTTTGTCGCCAAAGGATTGGCCGTAACAGCTACGTATTTTTGTGCCATAATGCTCTGTTTTGGTACGATCTCACTAGCGATTTCTGGAACAGGACGGAAATCTTGTGCAACGGTTATTCCAGAAAAAAAGACCAAGGAAAGTAAAATAGCTAGCAAATATAAGTGTTTCACGGTTTCTTAACCTTAATACGTTATAATTATTTTTTGTCATTTTCATTTGACAAAAGTGGCTCATTGCCGCATAACACGATCCAGTACTACCGAAATGAGGTGATTTAAATAGTACATGTAAATGTTCGTGATAACAATATTGACCAAGCGTTACGCGTTTTAAAGAAGAAAATGCAACGTGAAGGCCTGTTCCGTGAGTTGAAAAAAAGACGCCATTACGAAAAGCCGTCTGAACAAAAAGCACGTGAAAAATCAGAAAATATTCGTCGTTCACGCAAAACACAAAGAAAGAACAGCTCTTTCTAATATCATCTCTAGAAATAGAATTAAATTGTTTAAAACCGCTCTTAGGAGCGGTTTTTTAATTGCCACATCCCCATGCTGTTTCCTATAATCAACGAAAACAGGGACACAAAAATGTATGATGGTGTAGAGGCGGAACAATCGTCCGACCAACCACAAAGATCAACAAAACCATTTAAGGGGGAAATTGACCCCAAAAAAGCTATTGTTTATACACCGCGCAAAAAGCATTTTTCGCCAATTTCTGTTGCCGATATATGGACATTACTTGCCCAGAAAAAATCTCGTAACGAAATAAGACAAAAATATCCAAGACTAAAAGCCCGTCATATCGATATCGCTGAAAGTTTTATGATGGAAAACTATCGCCCTATATATTCGGCTGTCATGGGTGAACCACAAACACCTTACCGTGTTTGGATTGATGAATGTGTACGCTGGTCAATCGGTTCAGCTGTGCATCGGGCAGGATTTGGCAAGGTTCGTTCTGTTGTTCAATCGGATAAAAGCGGGACAAAAGATCCTTATTTATGGCGCTTTTTATTACGAAAACGTGCCGATTTAATCATTACAAGAGACGCTCGAGATGTTGCTCATAAAGATGACAAACTCGGCATGAACTTAAAGCGTCTTAGCACACAACATCTAACAACCTTAGCGCAAAAAAGTCGTGAACACTCTTTATGTGCGCAGTGGTACCGAGATGCTGAAAATCCTCCCAAAAGATTTCCTTTTATTTTAATCATTGATAACACTGTTAAAAGTCACCAAACAGCTAATCTATTAGAAAAATACCGTAATGATATTCTTGCCTGTGTTGAACGAAAAGAAACAATTATATACGCACGGCTTGGGCACAATGGCATTCATTCAATCCGAACCATTGAGAACTTAAAAGATTCTGTTTTAGAACCGTTAGCAAATAGTGTCCTTAGAGACATTGAAAAGCAAGACGGCTTTTCATTCAGTGTTAGCCGAAAAATGAGACGTCGTAAAAATCAATCAGATAAAATAGCTATCGCTCGTTACTCAGAAGAACGAGAAAAATTGAAACAAGCTGTTATTGCTTTTGCGAAAGCACAAAACATGATTATCGATCATACGCTCGCTCGTTTTGTAATCGCACTACACCGTGCACAAAGCAACACTAGCCCTAAACAAAAGCCTCAATCGCTTCAGCCAGCTTCACATCAAGATCACTTAGTCCCTCTACATCGTGCGTCGTTAGGGTAATATCCACCTTGTTATAAACATTAAACCATTCTGGGTGATGATTCATTGACTCCGCTTTCAAAGCGACACGATTCATAAATGACCATGCCTCATTAAAATCTTTAAACTTAAACTGCTTAGAAATAGATTTTTTATCAGTCGCAACGTCCCATCCTTCAGGCGCTTTGAAATCGTTCATATCAATTTTATTCATCATTTTTTCCTTTGCGTAAAATATTAAACACGCTAAAACAATATACATGAAAAGAATTTTTACATTAACTACTGTTTTAGCTTTAGGCCTTTCTGTTACTGCTTGCGCTCCTGCCGCTCGTCTTGATTATAAAGGTGAATTTTGGCAGCGCACTGACGCCTCATCATCTATTTATTTAAGGGGTCCAAAAGCACAACATACATTGAACCATGATATCGCTAACTGTGTCGTTGAAGTCCGCGAAATAGAGCGTCTCGGTTCTCTAAGAAATGCCACGCCACCAAATACAACAACACCTCGATCAGACAGTGCTTCGTTAAGTGGTCAAACAGCTGGATACGACACACCACAATATGACTCATCAACATATGCCGCTTATTTTGATTATCAAGACATGGAAGGCTGTATGAACTATAAAGGCTGGCAACGTGTTCGTTATGTGCCTGCTGATGTAGAACGTGAATCAAAGCGTACATTCATGGATGCGATCTATACAGATCGTGAAAAGAAAATCCAGCGTGGCTATGATAATGACACCACACCACCACAAACTGATTACAGCGATTTAAACGAGTAATATTTACTCCGCCGCTTCGGCTAAGTTTTCAGGAAAGTAAGACTGAATAGACGCCACATCCAACTCGCCTGATTGCAGCGCACGGATAGCCTGTACAGCGGCTTTGGCTGCCGAAATATTCGTATAGAGCGGACGCTTACCCATTAATGCCTCACGACGAATAGAAAAACTGTCTTTCACTGTCTGTGAACCTATTGTTGTCGTATTGATAAGCAAATCAATCTCACCATTAATAATCGCATCAACAATATGCGGCTGTCCTTCTAGCACTTTATTAATGCGTTTTACGGCGATGCCATGATGTGCTAAGAACTCACATGTACCACCTGTCGCCACGATATCAAATTTCATCGCCGCTAAGTCTTTAGCGATTGGCAATAACGCATCTTTGTCTTCATCCCTTACCGAGATAAACACACGCCCAGATTGCGGTAGCCTAACCCCTGCCCCAAGCTGAGATTTCGCAAAGGCTTGTGCCGTATTCGCATCAATACCCATAACTTCGCCCGTGGATTTCATCTCTGGTCCTAGCAATACATCAACATTTTGAAAACGATTAAATGGAAATACAGGTGCTTTAACCGCTGTATGATCTGGCGTCATACCAAGCAAAACACCTTCATTACGGAAATCAGCGAGTTTCTCTCCTGCCATAAGACGGGCGGCAATCTTGGCAATTGGTGTCCCTGTAGCCTTAGCCACAAAAGGTACCGTCCGAGAAGCACGAGGGTTTACTTCCAATACATAAATATCAAAATCACCTGTACCAACATTACGGCGAAGTGCAAATTGAATATTCATCAGACCCACTACCTTTAGCGCTTTGGCCAGTTTCATTGTCTGTTTTTCTAATTCATGTACGGTTCTAAATGGCAATGAGTGCGGTGGGAGAACACAAGCAGAATCACCAGAGTGCACCCCCGCCTCTTCAATATGCTCCATAATCCCTGCGACATAAACATCCTTGCCATCACACAGCGCATCAACGTCCACCTCAATCGCACCAATTAAGTAATGATCGATGAGCACAGGATTATCGCCAGACACTTTGACAGCTGTGGCCATGTAGCGTTGCAGATGCTCCATTGAATAAACGATCTCCATAGCCGCCCCACCCAATACGTAAGATGGACGGATCACCAGAGGGAAACCAATAATCTCAGCCGCTTCAATCGCTTCTTTTTCATTACGTGCTAGCTCATTCGGTGGCTGCTTTAAACCAGTCTTATTAAGCAACGCTTTAAAACGTTCACGATCTTCGGCCAAATCAATGGCATCAACAGCCGTGCCTAAAATCTTCACGCCGTTATTTTCAAGATAATGAGCCAATTTAAGCGGTGTCTGGCCGCCAAGCTGCACGATCACACCTTTAACTTTCCCATGCTCATTTTCTGCTTCAATCAATGACAATACATCTTCGCCTGTGAGCGGCTCGAAATATAATCTGTCAGAGGTATCATAATCCGTTGAAACGGTTTCAGGATTACAATTAACCATGATTGTTTCATAACCCGCCTCTTTTAGTGCATAGGCGGCATGGACACAGCAATAATCAAATTCAATACCTTGCCCGATACGGTTTGGCCCGCCACCTAGAATAACGATTTTGTCTTTTTTAGTTGCTGTAATTTCAGAAGTAGAATTAAGTGTTTCATAGGTGCCGTACATATACGATGTTAATGACGGTATTTCTGCCGCACAGCTATCCACCCGCTTATAAACAGGTTTTACTTTGTGCATCAAACGTGTTTTACGGATCGTTGCTTCTGCAACCCCTACCAATTCAGCCAGACGCGCATCCGAAAATCCTGCGCGCTTCAATGCCATCCATCCCTGAGGATCTTTCGGCAGGCCGTTTTTCTTAATGGAGGCCTCAGTATCAATAAGAGATTTTATACGCTCTAAATACCACATATCAAATTTTGTTAATTGATAGATAGTTTCTAAATCCATACCGTGTCGCATCGCTTCGGCTGCATAGAGTAAGCGGGCTGGCGTTGGACGTGAAAGTGCTGCCCGAATATCGTCCATATCAGGCTCAGACTTACCAGCAATCGGAATGGAGCTAAGCCCCTCTAAGCCCTTTTCTAAAGAGCGCAAAGCTTTTTGCAGAGACTCTTCGAAGCTACGCCCTATAGCCATGGCTTCACCGACTGACTTCATTGCTGTGGTTAAGGTGTTATCAGAGCCTTTAAATTTCTCGAAAGCAAAACGAGGCACTTTTGTCACGACATAATCAATGGATGGCTCAAAGGCTGCGGGTGTTTTGCCGCCTGTAATATCATTGCCTAATTCATCAAGTGTATACCCTACCGCCAATTTCGCTGCCACTTTAGCAATCGGAAAACCTGTAGCTTTTGAGGCTAAAGCAGAAGAACGAGACACACGAGGGTTCATCTCAATCACCACCATACGGCCTGTCTCTGGATCCATTCCAAATTGGACATTCGATCCACCTGTTTCAACACCAATCACACGAAGTACGGCCAATGAGGCATTGCGCATGATTTGATACTCTTTATCTGTCAGTGTTAAGGCTGGAGCAACGGTAATAGAATCACCTGTATGCACGCCCATAGGGTCAATGTTTTCAATCGAACAAATAATGATAGCGTTGTCCTTTGTATCACGAACAACCTCCATCTCGTATTCTTTCCAACCCAATAAACTCTCATCAATCAACACTTCATTGGTTGGTGACGCATCCAAGCCTTCACGAATGATTTGTTCAAACTCATCTTTGTTATAAGCAACCCCGCCACCAGAACCACCCATGGTAAAGGATGGACGAATAATCGCTGGTAAGCCTGTATGTTTCAGAGCCTCTCTAGCCTCTTCCATAGAATGCACCACCGCACTTTTAGGACTTTCAAGACCAATCTTCTCCATACAATCTTTAAATAATTGGCGGTCTTCAGCCTTTTCAATGGCTTCTTTATTGGCACCGATCAGTTCAATATTGAGTCTTTTTAATACACCCATTTTATCAAGAGCCAGTGCAGCATTCAGTGCCGTCTGACCACCCATGGTTGGAAGCAACGCATCGGGGCGTTCTTTTTCTAAAATCTTTGCGACAATTTCTGGGGTGATTGGCTCAATATAAGTCGCATCAGCCATATTCGGATCAGTCATAATTGTGGCTGGATTAGAATTAATCAGGACAACGCGGTACCCCTCTTCTTTCAGCGCTTTACAGGCTTGTGCACCTGAATAGTCAAATTCACAGGCTTGACCTATCACGATAGGACCAGCGCCAATAATACAAATGGAGGAAATGTCGGTGCGTTTAGGCATGTGAATCTCGGTTTCTTTTTTTTATACTTACCGAGAGTTAGTTTATGCACTTATCAGGGTGTGCAGACAAGCTCTTTCTTGACCTTACCCGCAAGTTTAGCTATATTCTATCAACAGCCCGCCCTTGATGGCGGGTTATTTTATTGAAAAGGTGCAAGGCTATGCAAAAAATACCCTTAACAAAACAAGGCCACACAGACCTTGAAGCAGAATTAAAAGATTTAAAACACCGCCAACGTCCAGCGGTTATTGCTGCGATATCTGAAGCCAGAGAACATGGCGATTTATCAGAAAACGCTGAATATCACGCCGCCCGTGAGCAGCAAAGCTTTATCGAAGGTCGTATCGAGCAAGTCGAAGCTATTTTATCGCTCGCTGAGATTATTGACCCGGCCAAAATTTCTGGTGACACGGTAAAATTTGCAGCAACTGTTAAAGTCGTTGATTGTGACACAGATGATGAACATATCTACCAAATCGTCGGTGATGAAGAATCAGACATTGAAACAGGAAAACTGGCTATCTCGTCACCTGTTGCCCGCGCTTTAATCGGCAAAAAAGTTGAGGACTCAGTCGAAGTCCGCACACCAAAAGGCACAAGAGAATACGAAATTTTAGAAATTCTGTATAAGTAATTTCTATTCTTCGATCGGTACGCCAGGCTTCTTGAAATTACGTTTCATAATAAGTGATGACTTAACAGAGCGAACATTTTTTAGCGCTGTCAGTTCTTCTGTAATAAAACGCTGATAAGCATCCCAATCTTTGGCCACAATACGGAGTGTGAAATCCATATCACCCGCAATCATGTAACAATCACGAACGAGATCCATTTTCTCAACGGCTTTGATAAAGGCCTGAAGGTCTTTTTCTGAAGTGTCTTCTAAAGCTACATTGGCAAAAACCGCCACACCATAGCCTAACATTGAAGCACTTAAATCCGCATGATAACTTTGGATATAACCATAATCTTCCAATGCACGAACACGGCGCAAGCAAGGTGGCGCAGATATACCAGCATTAGCCGCTAACTCCACATTGGTCATACGACCATTAGCTTGCAAATCTCTTAATATTGAACGATCAATTTTATCAAGTTTATGTCTGTTCATTTTTCTACCTTATTATTTTCTTATTACTTTTCAACGTAAAATTACTATGATTTGTGTTGCGTACTTGATATAAAGTTTCGCGGAAATGAAAGCAAGTTTTATTTATGAGAAAAAATATAAAAATCTGGACGATGGTAGAAAAAGACCTCACAGGCACAAGAAAACAATGTCTTGCTTTAGCACATCAACTAAAAGGCACGGTGAAAGAAAAAAACATCACGCTTCGCTGGCCATGGTCCTGGCTGAGCCCTTACTTTAGTTTTGGCATTCAATATGCTGTAAAACCAAAATTAAAAGCACCTTGGCCAGATATGCTTATTGCCGCTGGGCGTCAATCAATTGCCCCTGCTTTATGGATCAAAAAACAAAGCAGAAACAAAACCTATATACATTTTGTTCAAGATCCTAAATGGAACCATAATAAATTCGATTCACTTTCAGCGCCACAGCATGACAATCTGACAGGTGATAATGTTTTTCAAACATTTGGTGCGCTCAATGACATTAATAAAACAACCTTAGCGCACGCCAAAAAAGCCTTTCCAAAATTCGCTAAAAATGAAAAGCCACGTATCGCCGTTCTTATAGGTGGCAATAGCAAAACCCATAAAATGAACAACAGCATTATTGAGCAAATAAAAAGCATTAAAGGTAGTTTGATGATAACGGCCTCTCGCCGTACGCCACAAAAATACATCAATGCTTTAAAAACACTCAAAGGTACATTCTGGAATGGCAGAGGAAAAAACCCTTTTAAAGCCTATCTCGCTTATGCTGATTATATTCTTGTAACAAGTGATTCTGTATCGATGATCTCCGAAGCCGTGGCCACAGGTAAGCCTGTCTATCTATTGAAAATGAATGGTACCTCACCTAAATTTGAACGGTTTTACAATGCGTTTATAAAAGCAGGGCATGTAAAATGGTTTAGTGGTGAACTAGAAAACTGGGGAACAAAGCCATTAAATGAGACCGCAAAGCTTGCTCAATGGCTTAAAGCACGCTATCAAAACCATGTAACCAAATTAAAGAATAAGACGGATTAGTAAGTATGAGCGAAACATTTAAAACAAAAGTATTAATCATTGGATCAGGTCCAGCAGGCTATACAGCTGCTATTTATGCGGCACGTGCCAATTTAGAACCGTTACAAGTGCTAGGTCGTGAACCAGGTGGCCAGCTAACAATTACAACCGATGTTGAAAATTACCCAGGTTTTGCTGATCCAATTCAGGGGCCTTGGCTGATGGAACAAATGAAAGCGCAGGCAGAACATGTCGGCACCAAAACAGTCCACGATATGATTGTCGATATTGATCTTTCAAAACGTCCTTTTATTGCCAAAGGCGAAAGCGGCAACACATATATCGGGGAAACAGTCATTATCTCAACAGGTGCAAAAGCACGTTGGTTAGGCGTTACGGGCGAAGATGAATACAGAGGTTTTGGCGCATCAGCTTGTGCAACATGTGATGGATTCTTCTACAAAAACCAACATGTTGCCGTTATTGGCGGCGGTAATTCTGCTGTTGAAGAAGCATTGTTCTTAACGAACTTTGCAAGCAAAGTAACACTTATTCATCGTCGTGATGAACTACGTGCCGAAAAAATCGCCCAAGATCGTCTCTTTGCGCATGAAAAAGTTGAAGTGATTTGGGATAGCGTTGTCGAAGAAATGGTTGGTACTACTAATGAACATGGCGTTAAGTCGCTAACTGGCTTGAAGTTAAACAATGTTAAGACAAATGAAAAATCTACACTTGATGTAGATGGCGTCTTTATCGCTATTGGCCATGATCCAGCAACAGAGCTTTTCAAAGGCAAACTAGATATGGATAAAGAGGGCTACATCATTAAAGCCCCTGATTCTACTGCCACCAAAATTGCAGGCGTATACGCAGCAGGAGACGTCACAGACAAAGTCTATCGCCAAGCCGTAACGGCAGCCGGCATGGGTTGCATGGCGGCACTTGAAGCCGACCGTTTTCTAGCTGAACATGGTGTTTCTGAAAGTTCAAAAGCCGCTTAGTTAGAACTGATCTAATATACCTTCGAATAGATCCACTTCTTGAACAATATCAAGGATTGTTTCACGGCTAGATAAAAACGCATTCCCAGGCGGGCGTGTGACGATCTTAAACAGACGACCGAAGGCTGTTGCATCCATTTTATCTTCGAAGCGTGCTTGGAAAAATTGCAGACCTTGCAAATCATTCGACAGATTAATCGCCACAGCAGTATTTAAAACCAGCTTCGCTTCTTCATTACTCAGGCTCTCTTTTTGCGCCAAACCCTTTTTAAGAACCAATGCCTTTAATGCTGCGGCCGCTTCATTCCATGATTGCTTTGACCATGAAATATCCGCCGTCAGTTGGTCAGCTTCTTGTGTATTGCCCAACTCTTTTACCTTATCAAGTGCGGCTCGTGTTTGGCCGTTTTCTGCCAACGCTTTCGCTTCAATTAAAGTCTTTTCGCGGATCATTCTTTTCGTTTCATTTGATGGCACTAAATTAACATCTGCTAATGTTGCCAGAGCTTCCTTTGGATGATCGTTCAACAATTGCAAACGTGCCAGCCGAATTGTTGCACGGTCTTTTTCTATGCCTGTAAGACGATTACCAATCAGTTGTTTAAGCAATACTTCCGCACGATCCATTAAGTCAACGGCCACCAATTTATCTAGCAAAGCAAAAATGATGTTTGTGCCCTCTTGTCCTGGTGGCAGTAATTCAGAAAAAGCATCATAAAGGGTTACCGCCTGTATCGCTGTTAAATCTTTACTAGGCTCTCCCAAAAAGAGTGATGCAAAGGATTTTTGCATATCTTGTACGATCTCAAAACGAGCCGTATCATCTTCTGTATTAGACGCCATATCACGCAAGATACTAAGGCCTTTCTTATAATCGCCCATTTCTATATAGGTCAAACCAAGCTGATGATTAATTTGGGTTTCAAGACCGTCGCCACGCCATGTAAAACGTAATTGCTCTAATATCTCGACACCTTTCTCAGGTGTTATAGATTGCTCGCTCAACGCTAATTTCGCCCATGCAAGACCTGCTTTTGCCCTATATAATTTATCGCCCTCATCAAAGAGCCTCTCCCAAATCTCTGCGGCACCTTTTGAGTCACCTTCTTGACGGCGAAGCTCACCTAATAAATAACGATAAGAAGATAGATACGGGTCTAAAAGCCCATCACCATCTTGTTGCACAAGATCAAGATAAAGACCCGCATGTGTACCATCCTGCGCTCGCAACGCCACTTCAGCCAGCATTAATGCCACTTCCTGCCGCAATCGGGCTGGATAATTGTTAATATATTTAATCTCTTTGGGCATAGCCTTATAGGCTTCATCCCATTTTTCCAAGCGACCAAAATTATAGGCTTTCCAATATTGAATTTCTTCGAGATCTTTTAACGCAGGCGCATTAAAACTACTTTGTGCCTCCAAATTCCGCCCTGATAACGTATTCGCAGCAGCCAGTAATGCCTGATATTCTGGATTATCCCGCATATTCTCCAACATATCTTCTGCCAGAGAAAAATACCCCAGAGCCTCATGCGGCAATACATTACCGAGATGCAATTTCGCCAAAAGAAGAATAAGCGATACATATTCCGGATCTTCAGGCTCAAGTGCTGAAAGCTGGCGCTCAAAAGCCTCTCTATTTTCATCCATTTTACCTAGGCCACCTCGTGCCCATCGTGTAAAATCATAGATCTTTCCTGCAACTTCAGTTTCAGGAATAGCTAAATCCGATAAAATTGAATTATAGGTGTTAAAACTTTCTTCACTAAATGCTAAGCCCTTCGGAGTAGAGATAATAAAGACATTCTCACGTTCGGGATCTTTTCTTACATCTAAATTATTATTTTTTTGCTGAATAGCACCGCCTGCTAATGCTGGAATAATAGAAAAATCAACGAAATCTCTGTTTATAGATAACATCGTATTCGAACGATTCACAGTTACCACATGAACCACCTCACCTGTTAAAGGTGAGCTAAACTTAATCAGTTTTTTCAAGCCTGCTAATTCAACAGAAACATTCTTTTTAGAATCACCGTGCTCACCTTCGGCTATATAAGAACGGATCGAGCCTTGCTGCGGTAACCGTGTTTTTCCATCAATAGAAAAGCGCCATAATAACCCGCCACCTTCAGCACGAATATAAGCATCATTTTCTGGAAACGGCCATTCATACATAAAAATCGTGGCGTCTTTCAATTCCACTTTCTCAGCTTGCCCCAACCACTCTGCAGCAGGACCTTGTATTTGGGGAGAAAGCACCATATCAGGCTGATCCGAGACAAGCCATAAAATACCATGTTGTATATAAGCACTCATTCCGAAAGCTTGTGTTGACGATACCGTAATTGTGCCATCTTTTACTAAATCACTGGTTGAAACATTTTGAGTGGATGTCAAAGTTTCTCGCTCAACAGCAATAGTCGGGCTTGCCTCAACTTTTTCTACGGTTTTTGGCGCAACCATAGGCGTTGGCACTTCTTTTGTCTGTGTCGCTGTCACCTTATTAGCAGCTGAATTTTTCAAAACAGTACCAGACACATCAACAATGATTTTTGTACCGATCTTAAAATAACGATAACGTGTTGTAGCAGCTCCTTTAAAACTCGCTTTTACAGACGTGCCATCTTTTGTGACATCTAATGAATTGAAATATCTAAAATTACCTGCGTTAAGATCATTACTATCGGGCGATATGCTTGTATTAAACTGAAGAACAAGGGCGCCGTTACTTTCCGATACTGCTTTAAAGGTGACAGGTTGTTTCCAATCAAACACCAAACGGTCATAACTATCATTAGCACGGAAACGAATATCCGCAGCTTGCGCAGATACATTCACCAACACAAAGAACACGTAAAATAATACGCTATATAATATTCTGTGCTGTATTTTTCCGAATGGCATTATTTAATTCTCAGATATCATTACTCAGATAAAACAGTGATTGGATCAACCACTGTTCCTTTATTATCTAAGATTAGAATATCTACACGCCGAGATAAAGCATAACGATCCTCTTGCGCAAGACTGTCCTCAAGTAAATCATATTGGCTATCTCCAAAACCTCTTACAAACACATCCCGTGTATAGCCGCCAGCGCGCAACGCCTCAGCAAATTTTTCAGCACGCATCAGTGATAACCCCCAGTTTGAACGGAATTTCCCCTTACCTGAAACAGGTACAGGGTCGGAATGCCCGTGAATAATAATCGCATTTTTTATTTGTGAAAGCATTCTGGCTAACTCCACAACAAGCTGGTCAGCATCCTTCGTTAAGGTCTCACTTCCCGCTTGAAAAAGAAATTCTTCTGGAAATGAGAGAATCACTGCCTCATCTGTTTTACTGATAATAGCATGAGAAAAGACTTCACTCGCATTAAATGTCTCAGAAAATACCCCTTCTAAATAATCAACATCTAAAGCTCTATTAAAATCAACTCGATCAAGATTAATGGCATTGACTGGGCCTAGCTGCCGTAAATTTAGCTCTGGTGTTTGAAACTCAGTATTCAGTGCGGTAGCCATATCTGTCCAATACTCACGTTTAGGCTGTCCCATCGCAAACATCATCACAAAAAATGTCAGCATAAGTGCCATGGTATCCGTAAAGGTTACCAACCACACTTTACTACCTTGCGATGTGTCTGATTCATCGCTAAGGCTGCGGACTTGGTAGGCATAACGGATATCTTCTTCTAATTGTTCCATCAATTTTCGCCCCTTTTTTCAATTTGCTTAGGCGCGAATTTGAAATAAGGCTTAAAGGTCAACACAACATCATCCTTGATCTGATTAGACAGAGAAATCACGAGCAGTTTAGGTAAAAGTCCACGACGAGATAAAATCTGAACATAATCTTCTAATAAGTTGATCTTATTAATCCTTTGGGCTTCTGTTTCATCGTTGTTCTGACGCAACGTAATTTCCATGGAATACGGTTTTTCTGTTTGTTGAATATAGATTAGCCCTGCAATCACTTTATCAATAACGGTCGATTGTTTAGATTTTATCTGCGTTTCAAATGTGCTGCGATCAAAATAAGCTTGCATCACACCTAAATCACTATTCGTTTTTAGCGTTAAAGAAGGTAATTCGGATTTAAATAGACGTGTAAGGTACTCAATAGCCTGCTCACGCTCCAAGTAAGTTGTAATTTCATCAATCGGCTTTTGCTCGGTAATTTCTGTTTTGATGCGCGGTGCTTTTTCTGAATAAAAAGCCTTATACAGACTTTGTATAACCGGCTGCACCCGTGTTTTTTCATAGTTCGATGTGGATGTTAGCACAATAAAAAATGCCAACAGCATCATAAATAAAGCTAATTGTAGAATCTGAATAGAGCCATCATTAAAGCTCATATTTGAGAATTGTTTTTGCTCGACAGTATATTTGTTCTTAGCCATGCATCTATTTTATCACAAAGCCTTAGTATTCTCTATAAGCCAATTTGCAGCCTCTTCTTTTAATTGAGGCAGTATCTTTTCTTTTACATTTGCGTGGTATTCATTGATCCACTTAATTTCCATGTCATTCAACAAAGCTGTATCAATCAAACGACGATCAAATGGCACAAGACTTACAGTCTCGAAACATAGAGTCTTTCGACCATCTTCAAGAATATCTCCTGTTTCTTTTACCAGAACAAGGTTTTCAATGCGTATGCCATACTCACCCTCTTTATAATACCCGGGCTCATTTGACAGCAACATACCCGCCTTTATCGGCTCTAAACTCCTTGGTGAAATACCCGCAGGGCCTTCATGGACATTTAAGAACATGCCGACACCGTGTCCTGTACCATGAGCATAATCCATCCCTTTTGCCCATAAATATTGACGAGCCAGCACATCTAATTGTGCGCCATTTGTCCCTTCAGGAAATACGGCAGAAGCCAAAGCAATATGCCCTTTAAGCACCAATGTATAGGCCTCAATCATCTCTTGCGTCGGCGTGCCAACAACGACAACACGGGTCAAGTCGGTCGTGCCGTATATATATTGCCCACCAGAATCAAGCAGATAAAGTCCGTTGCCTTCAATCTTGAGCGCTGTCTTTTCAACGGCTCGATAATGAATAACAGCACCATTTTCAGCAAATCCAGAGATGGGGTCGAAAGACACACCTTGAAAGCTATTAGCTTCTGCACGAAAATTATAAAGCACTTCTTCAACAGATGTCTCTGTCATATCTTGCTTATTTTGCACTTCATCAAACCATGCAAAAAACTTAGATAAAGCAGCCCCGTCTAGCTCGTGAGCCGTTTTAATAGAATCTTGCTCCTCTTTGTTTTTACACGCTTTTTTCAAAGCAATGGGATTGGTTATCTCTTCAATGGACAACCCTGATTGACGACAAGCATTCTCACACCAAGACGAGGTTTCATTAATGTCCAATGCTATTGTTTTTTTATCAGATAATCTTTCAATAAAATCTTCTAATCCATTGTATTCATGTAATTTAATGGTTTTTGATATTTTGGATTTTAGCGTTTGCGAGAAACGGTTTTCATCGGTGAAAAGATGTATGATTTTATGAGAGACATCCAAGATTGCATAACTCAAAAACACAGGTGATGCATGAATATCACTTGCCCGCATATTAGTAAGCCACGCAATGCTATCCAGTGCTGATATCAATAAATAATCAGCTTTTACAGCATCAGCCACTGCTTTTATTTTTTGTTCAGTCGTTTGACCAACCAATGAGACCTCTAAAGAAAAAACATCGGTTGAAGGCAATGCTGGCTGATCTTGCCAAATTTCATCAATCAGATTTTCAGCAATCGCCTTAAACGCAATATTTTTTTCTTGGCACTTCTTCTCATAAGTACGTTGCTGCCTAATTGTTAATAATGTTGGATCATAGCCGAGTACGTCACCTTTATTCAAAGATTCAATTGCCCAATCAATGGGTGGGGTCTTCGTATAATCTTCTTGTTTAAAGAGGCTCGCATCTAACTGTTTCTTTGCCTGCAAGGTATAACGGCCATCAACAAATACCGCCGCCTTTTTCTTTAAAACAACACAGTACCCTGCGCTCCCTGTAAACGCTGTGAGCCAACGTAATCTTAAAGCAGATTCTGATGGGTATTCATTTTGATGTGCATCGGCCATAGGTATGTAATAACCGTCCACGCCGTGCCGAGTCATTTGATCTCTTAAAGAAGATATTTTATTCATCCCACAAGATTAAGTGAGGTGAAGACCTTGCGCAAGCCTTCTCTGTTTTGTCTCAACGAGATCAAAAATCCGATTCAATAATGTCTTATGATCTCCCTCAATACGCATGAGCCTTGTTTTCAAACATTGCTCTTCTTCTGTTAGCACAGCCCCTTGCAAACTATCTGGTAAATTTTCCATAGAAAACTCAGGATGCACAGACAAACCTATTACCATTCCCCTACCAATTGCCAAAGACATAACGGCTTCATAGTCATCTTGGAAGCGGGCTAAAGCAAAAGGAAGATGCTCTTTATCATATTTTATACGTGGCCCACCGTTGTAATAAGTATAAACAAGACCATCCTTTGTTTGAAGCGGCACAAAAGAAGCTGTCCCTGCACCCGATGACTGGTAGGCTTCTTGGTTAAAACTATCTGCTGCAATACATTCTATACCTGTGTTTTGTAATATTTCATCAACCCCATCACGCTGAATGACAAAACGGATATTACGGGTTAAATAATACAAACCACCACATACCGCTAACGTTAAGCCACCTGCATGAACATGTGTTTTAAGAGCTTCTGCACCTGACTCACCTAGATCTTGTTTAAAAAAACGACTATGTCCACCTGGGATAACGACTAATGAATGAGGATGACAATGCACAGCTATAGCAAAATCCTTGCCTGCACGCTGAAGAGTCTTATACCCACGCTGTGTTAAGACTTTCTGCCACGCACTTACGCTCGATTGATACGTCCCAAAACCATTATATAAAATTGCAGTGTTTGTCATAGTGTGGAGAGTTTTAGTGGAATTACAAAACAATATCCAGT
This sequence comes from Micavibrio sp., assembly GCA_002699085.1. GTDB lineage: Bacteria > Pseudomonadota > Alphaproteobacteria > Micavibrionales > UBA9664 > UBA9664. The sequence continues at coordinate 127,122 of PAAR01000028.1, read as the reverse complement.
AAAACTTTATTTATGGTTTATTTTATTCTTATCTTTGGCTGCCTTATAGGAGTTTATGCTCTATACAGATTTTTCATGGTCGCCACAAAAGAACAAATCACCGCCGCTTTTAAAACGGCTAGCTTTATTATTTTTGCAGTAGCCTTATTATTTCTATCCGTAACAGGACGCCTACCTGCTGCACTCGCCTTACTCGGCGTTGTATCGCCCTTTATTGCTAATTGGCTACGCCAAAAATACTTTCCTTCAAAACCACCAACAGATGTTATCGACCTTGGAGAAGCAGAAATAAAAGACGACGATAACGATAATAAAGAAACTTGAGTCTTTTCTTTTAATATGCCATGAAAGTGCCATGACAATTACAAAACATAAACCTGTCAAAAAAGCCGTCTTCCCAGTTGCAGGGCTCGGTACACGCTTTTTACCTGCGACAAAAGTAATGCCTAAAGAGATGTTACCTTTAGTCGATAGACCACTTATTCAGCGGGCTGTTGAAGAAGCACAAGAGGCGGGGATCGAAGAGTTTATTTTTGTGACAGGCCGTAACAAATCGCTCATCACAGAACATTTTGAATTACAGCCTGAAATGGTTGAAGCACTTACCAACAAAAACAAAACAGACCTTCTTGAACGCCTTAGCCATAGCGATTTACCATCTGGTACATTAATGACCACGGTACAACAGAAAGCTTTAGGATTAGGTCATGCTGTCTGGTGTGCTCGCAAACTCGTCGGTGACGAACCTTTTGCTTTGTTTCTCGTCGATGTTATGACGCTCAGCAATCAAGGCGGCTGCATGAAGCAAATGATTGATGTTTACAGCAAAACAGGTGGCAATGTTATCGCCGCAGCAGAAGTACCGAATGAAGTTACTTATAAATATGGGATCTTAGATGTGGAAAGCCCAAGCAACGCTGTTTCACCGATCAAAGCGATGGTTGAAAAACCAAAACCAGAAGACGCGCCTTCTAATCTATCCATTCTAGGCCGTTATATTTTACAACCAGAGATTTTTGATATTCTTGAAGGACAAAAACAAGGTGCTGGCGGTGAAATTCAGTTAACCGATGCCATGCAAACATTGCTTAAATCTCAAGACTTCACCTCAATGACTCTCAACGGTAAACACTATGATTGTGGCCACCATATCGGCTTTATAGAAGCTAATATAGCCTTCGCTCTTCAAGACCCAAAATTTGGCCCTGAAATGCGTGAAATTCTTAAAAATTACCTTTAAAGGACAAAAAATGTTCCCACTTGAACCCCATCAGTTCGACTCCTCTATTTTGCGTGAATACGATATTCGAGGCCTTGTTGATAACACCCTTACCGAACAAGACGCCTTCTATCTAGGCTTAGGTTTTGGTTCTGTTTTACGTGAGCAAGGTGGTCGTTCAATCTGTATCGGCTATGATGGCAGAGAAAGCTCACCCATATATGCTAAAGCTCTTACAGCAGGTCTTTTGAAGACAGGTTGCAACGTGACAAATATTGGCCTTGGCCCCAGCCCAATGGTTTATTTTACGGTAAAAGATCGTGGCTTTGATGCCGGCATTATGATTACAGGCTCGCACAACCCCTCAACCTATAACGGCTTTAAAATGCTATTCCAGAACAAAGGCTTTTATGGGCAAGCTATTCAAGATCTAGGCAAAGCCGTTGCTAAAGGCGAATACACGATCGCTATGAAACCAGGCCATGAAGAAGCGCTGAATGTTGAAAATATTTACTTAAACAGATTACTCGCTGACTTCTCTTGGCCAGAAGGTAAAGATTTAAAAGTTATCTGGGATGCAGGCAATGGTGCGACAGCCGATATCTTACAAAAAATGGTAAAAAAACTACCGGGTGAACATATCGTTTTATTCGGTGATATCGATGGGAATTTCCCCAATCACCACCCAGACCCAACGGTCGATAAAAATCTTCAAGACCTGATTGAGGCGGTTAAAGAGCATCATGCTGATTTAGGTATCGCTTTTGATGGTGATGGCGACCGTATTGGTGCTGTGGATGAGAACGGTACAATTTTACGATGCGATCGCCTCATCACGCTTTACGCAAAAGACGTCATAGAAAAACGTCCAAATGCCGCCATTATTGGTGATGTCAAATGCTCACAAGTCATGTTTGATGAAATTGCCCGCTTGGGCGGCAAGCCTATTATGTGGAACACAGGCCACTCTCTCGTTAAAGCCAAAATGATTGAACAGAAAGCACCGCTCGCAGGCGAATTGAGCGGCCATATTTTCTTCGCAGATCATTATTACGGTTTCGATGATGCGTTATATTGCGGCCTAAGATTATTAACGATCCTTGGCACGAGTGACAAAAAATTAAGTGACTATTTCACCCATTTGCCGGAGCTTATCAGCACACCTGAATTTCGTGTTGAGGTACCAGAAGAAGATAAAATGGCTTTGGCCGAGTCTATTAAAAATAACCTCCTGAAAAAACATGCCGATAGTGACGATGTAAACCTTATTACTATTGATGGTCTGCGCTATACAGACAGTAATGGCTGGTGGCTTGTGCGTGCCTCAAATACACAAAACTGTTTAGTTATTCGTTTGGAAGCTTTTTCAGAGAATGCCATGACGGCCCTTAAAAATAGCCTTAAAGCAGCGCTTGAAACAGTGGGTCTTGACTCTAACGCTATTGCCTAGTCAAATACTGGGATGAATTATCCAATCACTGCAAAAATCCTAGAAATTTTATCTTCACGCATTTGCCACGACCTTGTTGGGCCAATCAGTGCCGTTAATAACGGTGTTGAATTTTGGCAAGAGATGGGCATTGACGCTGGTGAAGAAGCCGTCCAACTCATTGGGCACTCTGCTAAACAAGGTGCCTATAAGTTACAACTTTTCCGCCTTGCTTACGCCTCTGGTGGTGGAGAAACACATATTAAACTGGCTGACATCAAAGCCTGCTTTGAGAATTTTTCTCGTGAATTCCGTGCAAAATTAGACTGGCAATTAGATAGCCCAAAATATGATGGTGAATTACCACGTGGTTACGCCAAGCTCTTACTTAACTTACTAATGATTGGCATAGATATGCTGCCTAAAGGTGGGACAATAAAAGTTTCAACAACGCCAAACAAATCTGACAAACATTTCACGGTAGATCTTATTTCCGAAGACCTTATGGTTAATCTCGAATATAAAGATGCACTAGAAGGCACAGCCGACCCCGAAGTTATCACACCACGTACAATTCACCCTTACATGACCCGTGCTTTTACTGAAAGCTATGGCCTTAATCTTGACATTGAACCTCATAGTGACGGTTTACGTTTTAACATCAGCCATCCGGATTTCTAAATATGACATTGCTCCATCCAAAAACTGCCCTGCTTTCCGTTTCAGACAAAGCAGGTTTGGCCGATTTTGCAAAAGCCCTTCAACAAGATTTTGGCATATCACTTCTTTCAACGGGCGGAACACATAAAACACTATCTGATAAAGGCTTAGAGGTTAACGAAGTTGCCAATGTAACAGGCTTCCCAGAGATTATGAATGGTCGTGTAAAAACACTGCATCCAAAAATTCACGGTGGTATCTTGGCCGACCGCAGTAAGCCAGATCATTTGGCCGCAATGAAAGAACATGATATTAATGGCATCGATATCGTCGTTATCAATCTTTATCCATTTGCTGAAACACTTAAAAAAGGTGGTTCTTACCAAGACTGTGTCGAGAACATTGATATTGGTGGCCCTGCTATGTTAAGAGCTGCCGCGAAAAACCATGCTCATGTTGCGATTATTACTGACCCCAATGATTACGCTCTTGTGTTAAAAGAGCTTAAAGAAAACAAAGGCGGCATTACATTTGAAACACGTAAAAAATTAGCGCAAAAAGCTTTTGCCTTAACAGCCGCCTATGATGCGATGATCGCTGAATGGCTGGCTGGTGATACACAAACAGTCACTATTAAAGGCAGCGCAAAACAAACATTACGCTACGGAGAAAACCCCCACCAAACAGCTACCCTCTATGCCGACGGCTCAAACCGCACTGGTGTTTTATCCGCCACACAATTACAAGGCAAAGAGCTGAGCTATAATAATATCAACGATACTGATGCCGCCTTTGAGCTTGTCTCCGAATTTATTGAGCCAGCTGTAGCCATCATCAAACACGCTAATCCTTGCGGCGTAGCTACAGGTAAAGATATTGAAACAGCTTATAAGGCGGCATTCCGTTGCGACCCTGTCAGTGCCTTTGGTGGCATTATCGCTCTAAACCGCCCATTAACAGCACAGGCAGCCACTCTTATCACAGAAATTTTCTCTGAAGTCATTATCGCCCCTAGCATTGAAGAAGATGCAAAAGCTGTTCTTGCTAAGAAGAAAAACTTGCGTGTATTAGTGACAGGCACAATGGCTGAACCGTCTGAGAAGCGTCCTTTTATAAAATCGATCGCTGGCGGTTTTCTCTATCAAGATGCCGATACCATGCAGGTTACAAAAGACATGCTGAAAACTGTTACAAAACGTGCGCCTAGCCCCCAAGAGCTAGAAGACATGCTTTTCGCTTTCCGCATCGCCAAACACGTCAAATCTAATGCGATCATCTATGCCAAAGATTTAGCGACTGTCGGTATCGGCGCAGGCCAAATGAGCCGCCTCGATTCCGCCCGCATTGCTGTGCGCAAAGCGTCTGAAATTGCTGAACGTGAAGGCTTGAAAGACAACCCCACCATCGGTGCGGTAGTGGCATCTGACGCTTTCTTTCCTTTTGCCGATGGCTTAATCGCTGCGGCAGAAGCAGGTGTGACAGCGGTCATTCAACCGGGTGGCTCCATCCGTGATGATGAAGTTATTGCTGCAGCGAATGAACGTAACCTCGCCATGGTATTTACAAATATCCGTCATTTCAGGCATTAACGCATGCCTAAGAACAGTGTTCATTTTGCGATATTTTCAATTTTATTAGCGGATATATCTATCGTCTTGATGGGCGCTTTTGCCAAAGATTTAGCACCGCATTATAGTCCTTTAGAAGTGACATTTCTGCGTAACATCACAGCTCTTATCGCTGTTACTGCATGGATTATACTGAGTAAGCAATTCCATCTTTTCAAAACAACACGTCTTAAAGGGCAAATCTGGCGAGCAATTGTTGGTACAATGGATGTGGTTCTCGTCTTTTGGTCATATGCCCTCATTCCTCTGGCGATGGTCACAACGATTTTATTCATTGTCCCTATTCTCACCTTGGCTTTATCCATTTTATTTTTAAAAGAAAAAGCTGGCATCTATCGCTGGGGAGCAGTAATTGCAGGTTTCATCGCCATGGTTGTTTTATCGTGGCCAGCTATTTCAGACTCCACTCATGACAATATCTCACTCCTTGGCGTGGGTGTGGCTATTATAGCCTCTGTCGGTGCTGCCTTCATTCAAATTATGTTGCGTTCTTTAGGCAAGGCTGGAGAACCTGCCATGACCACGATCTTTTATTTCTTATTGATCGGTAGTTTAATTCTAGCTGTGCCTGTATTGATCCAAGGCATTCATCTCTACACAGCCCTAGCGGCAAGTATTGCAGGGCTTTGTGTTACAGGCTTAGGCAATCAAGTATTCAAAACCATCGCATATCAAAAGGGTGATGCCTCTCTACTCGCCCCTTTTCGCTATCTTTCCCTAATATGGGCAACGATCCTTGGTTATATTATCTGGAAAGAAATTCCTACGATAGAAACGCTGATTGCAGCAGTGATTATCATTGCAGCTAATCTATTGATTGTGCTAAGAGAAAAGCACAGTAAATAATAAAGAGTCTATGAAACAAGAAAATATCAGAAATTTTGCGATTATCGCCCATATCGACCATGGTAAATCTACTTTGGCTGACCGCCTCATTCAAACTTGTGGCGGCCTAGAAAACCGTGAGATGAAAGAACAGGTCCTTGATAATATGGATATCGAACGTGAACGTGGTATCACTATCAAAGCCCAAACAGTCCGCTTAAACTACAAAGCAAAAGACGGCGAAACATATCAGCTTAATATCATGGACACACCTGGCCATGTGGATTTCTCTTATGAGGTATCACGTTCCTTAGCCGCTTGTGAAGGCTCGTTACTTATTGTTGACAGTACACAAGGCGTTGAGGCTCAAACACTGGCCAATGTTTACCAAGCCGTTGACCATAATCACGATATTATCCCTGTGATGAACAAGGTTGATCTACCTGCCTCTGATCTGGATAAAACAGCCGAAGAAATTGAAAATGTGATTGGTTTAGATGCCACCGATGCCGTTGCGGTTTCAGGTAAAACTGGGCTTGGTATACCTGATTTATTAGAAGCGATTGTTACCCGCCTACCTGCGCCGAAAGGTGATCCAAACGCACCTTTAAAAGCGCTGCTGGTCGACAGCTGGTATGATAATTATTTAGGCGTTGTTGTTCTTGTCCGTGTCTTTGACGGTGTCTTGAAAAAAGGGGCTAAACTAAAATTCGTTAATGCCAAGGCTTTACGTGATGCCGACCGTGTTGGTATTTTCACCCCTAAAAAAGTAGAAATTGACGCACTTTACCCAGGTGAAATGGGCTTTATTACAGCAGGTATCAAAGATATTTCCGATACCAAAGTCGGTGACACAATTACCGAAGAAAAAAACCCATGCGACAAAGCTTTAGCAGGTTTCAAGCCGTCTATCCCAATGGTTTTCTGCTCACTCTTTCCGGCTGATGCGGGACAATTCGAAGATTTACGAGATGCGCTTGGTCGTCTAGCACTTAACGATGCCTCACTGCATTTCGAGCCTGAAAACTCCCAAGCCTTAGGCCTTGGTTTCCGCTGCGGTTTCTTAGGGTTGCTGCATATGGAGATTATTCAAGAGCGTTTAAGCCGTGAGTTTGATCTTGATCTTATCCCTACCGCACCGAGCGTGGTTTACAAAATAAACCTCACCGACGGCACGCAAATTGATCTCTATAACCCTGTCGACATGCCTGACAATGTGAAGGTTCAAAGCATTGAAGAACCCCTTATCAAAGCCACAATTTTAGTGCCTGATGAATATTTGGGCGGCCTGTTACAGCTTTGTCAAGAACGCCGTGGCACACAGCTAGATCTAACCTATGCGGGCAACCGTGCGATGATCGTTTACCGCTTGCCACTCAATGAAGTCGTGTTTGATTTTTATGACCGTCTCAAATCCATCTCGAAAGGCTATGCCAGTTTTGACTATGCTCTTGATGGCTACAAAGAAGATAATCTCGTCAAAATGGATATTCTGGTCAATAATGAGCCTGTCGATGCCCTATCGATGATTTGTCACCGTGACCAAGCTGAACGCCGTGGCCGCCAGCTTTGCGAACGATTAAAAGACCTTATTCCACGCCAAATGTTCAAAATCGCTATACAAGCAGCGATTGGCGGCAAGATTATCGCCCGTGAAGATGTCTCGGCGATGCGTAAAGACGTCACCGCCAAATGTTATGGTGGCGATATTACCCGTAAGAAAAAGCTGCTCGAGAAGCAGAAAAAAGGTAAAGCCAAAATGCGTGAATACGGCAATGTCTCTATCCCGCAATCAGCCTTCATCGACGCCCTAAAAATGGGTGATGATAAGTAACACAGTCGTTAGCGAACAAAGTGAGCTTTTACGAATACGTTATCCCTGCGACCTGTCCACCGAAGCCTTGGCGAAGGTGGAAGGCAGGGATCCAGAATAGACGATAGACCTAAGCAAATATTCCGCATACACTATCCAAGTAATGATAGAAACAACACGTCTGATTATTCGACCTTTAAAGACTGATGATGAAACAGACATCCAGTCTATTTTCGATCACCCACGTTTTTATTATCTAGATGCGGAATATGCCGCCAATAATGCCGCTAAGTTTTTACGAAAATATATAGAATTACACAATGAAGATGCCTCAAGAGGCACTGTTCTATTGGCTTTAGCCGCTGTTCTAAAATCGACCAACACAGTCATTGGCTGCTTTTCACTAGGTAATGACCATTTATTAAGTCGTTTATCTGAATACGGCGCAGAAGTAACAGGCTTCCTGCATCCGCATTTTTGGGGCAAAAAATTTCCGCAGGAAGTACTCGACACCTGCCTTACGGCATATGCACAAAAATTTGGCGTTAAAAATTTTTATGGCACTGCTGATCCCACTAATAAAAGCTCTATTGCCGTGATGCGCCGCTTTGGCTTTCAAAAAGCTGAGAGCATTACCAACCCATTAGAAATCAAGTTATATGGCAGCCCACGCGAAGTCTATGTAACGCATCTTTAAAATCCCCCTAGACCAGCACGCCTCTAAGTCCTATATTAAACAAAATCACTTTGGAGGAAGTTTATGCGTTTATTGATTGCCCTATGTTTACTTGTTTTGCCATTTTCGGCAGCAAATGCTCAAAATAGTTTTGACCTGACCGAATTGCGTGATGGTGAGACATTATTGAATATCTCCGCCACAGAAACACGCCAAGTACCACAAGATTTATTGGTTGCGACATTACAATATACAGCAGAAGGCCTTGATAAACGTGCCCTTCAAAATGAAGTAAATACAAATATCAAAGCCGCTCTTGATACCATCAAGAAAGTCGATGCTGTGAAATATGCAACACAAGGCTACCGCATATATGAATTCACGCTTCCTCCTACTGTACCAAATCTGACAAAAGATGACCGTCGCAGATGGCGTGCCCAACAAAGTATTGAGATTAAAAGCAAAGACTCTGCTGCTCTACTTGATCTCGTTGGTGCCTTACAAGACAGTAAGCTAGACCTGCAAAACCTAAGCTACACATTATCGCCTGAATTATTCGAGCAAGTGACCAATGAATTGGTAACAGATGCACTGAAAAAGTTACAAGTACGTGCCGACCAAGCCGCCAAAACTTTGGGTAAAACTGGAATCACATTTGTCGAGGTGAATGTTCAAGGAAACGGCTATGCCCGCCCACAGGTAATGCGTAGCTACGCTATGGCAGACGGAATAGAGATGAAAGGTATGGCTGCACCCTCTGCCGAACCTGGTGAGTCAGATGTTTCGTTAACAGTAGACACAAGAGCCCTATTAAAGCCTTAAACAATAAGCCTCTGTTATTTTTGGCTTAAAACTGTATACTGGTTAAAATTAGCTCTTATAGGTTTAACACGCATATGTCTGACACGAATATCTCAATCTTACGCGAAAAATTTACAGTTCGTGAAACGCAAAATGACCGTGACAATATTATTGTCGGCTCAAACCGTATGACATTGCCTTTGCGTGATGAAAGCGGCTTACTACAAGAGACATTTATCATCCGTGGCAAATTTATGCATGAAGTCGCTCGCCTTGGTGCTGTGATGATTACTAATTTTAACAAATTAGGCCCCTTTATGAACCGTGGAGACAAATTCAATTTCGAAGAAACTTATGCCGATTTACAAAGCAGCTTCACCCGTAAATACATTCCCGAAGATTGGATTGCTGTGTATTTTAATGGAAAAAAAATCTATTCATGGGGTAATTCACACCCATTCTTAGACGTTATCGAACAATGCGATGTTAAAAATGAAGATGAATATGATTTTGCTGTCGCCATGGCCGAACAAGTCTTTCACAAAGCAGGCAAAGATATCGCCATTGACCATTTATCAACGATTGCACTCGTTGCCCATAGTGCAGAAGATCGTGTACGTTGCGGCATTATCGAGCGTAATATGCGCCAAACACGGACTTTTAACTTTACGGCCGTCAAATCAAAAAAGCCTAACAGCCAAAACCCTAAGATAACTGACGGCATTCATACAGCGGCCGCTTTTTTAGAAGGCCTAAACCTCTGTTTTAAAGTAGGCTTTATCAATAGCCGCATTACAAAAGGCATTGTTAAGACAGGCGACGCAGAACATAAACAACAACAAGACGCCCTCAAAATCATTCGCAATCATAGCCTAGAAATCGATATGTTTAACAAAACATATGATGTCCGCTATCGTCCAGATATGCCTGAATTTGACCTCATTATCAAAGAAGTTGAACGCGCCCAAGCGAAAGCATAAATAGTCATCCCCGTTTTATACGGGGATCCAGATGCCCGCATAAAGCGGGCATGACAAAGGCAATTTATGCGGCAATATTACGCAATACGTAATGCAAAATACCAGAGTTGATATAGTAATTTGCCTCATCAATCGTATCAATCCGTGCCAAAAGCGTTACCTCATCTTTTGAACCATCTTTACGATGAATCGTCAAAGCGACATCTTGTCTTGGTTTAACACCTGCCTCGAAGCCTTTGAGATCAAAAGTTTCTTCGCCTGTTAATTTAAGGCCTTTCCATGTCTGGCCATTTTTAAATTGCAGCGGTAAAACACCCATACCAATCAAGTTCGAGCGGTGAATACGCTCAAAGCTTTCAGTAATAACAGCCTTAACACCTAATAAAGTCGTGCCTTTTGCTGCCCAGTCACGTGATGAGCCCGTACCATATTCCTTGCCAGCAAAAACCACAAGAGGCGTACCATCTTGCTCATATTTCATCGCTGCATCATAGATGGCCATTTGCTCGCCTGTTGGGATGTATTTAGTGTAACCACCTTCTACACCATCCAGCATATCGTTTTTAATACGAATATTAGCAAATGTGCCACGCATCATAACCTCGTGATTCCCACGACGTGAACCATAGGAATTAAACTCGGCAGGCTCAACACCGTTTTCCATCAAATAGCGACCCGCAGGCGAATCTTTCTTAATCGCACCAGCGGGTGAAATATGGTCGGTTGTGATTGAGTCACCAAATAATGCCAATGCACGTGCACCTTTAATTTCTTCACCCTTGCTCGGCATTTTATTCATATTCGCAAAGAATGGCGGATTTTTGATATAGGTTGAACTGCCTTGCCAATCATAGGTTTCAGAAGCATTATCTGCACCAACCGCTTGCCACTCCTTCGTGCCTAAGAACACATTATCATAGCGCTCCTTAAACATAGCAGGCGTTAAGCAATATTGGATTGTTTCTTGAATTTCCTTAGCTGTTGGCCAAATGTCTTTCAAATAAACATCGTTGCCATCTTTATCTTTACCTAAAGACTCTTTGGTAATGTCTTTACGCACAGAACCAGCCAGCGCATAAGCGACAACCAAAGGTGGCGATGCCAAGTAGTTTGCCTTCACATGGGGACTTACACGGCCTTCAAAATTTCTGTTTCCAGAAAGAACAGCTGAAACTGTGAGATCACCTTCTTCAACCGCTTTACCAATTGGACCAGGCAAGGGGCCAGAATTACCAATACAGGTCGTACAGCCGTAACCAACGAGGTTAAAGCCAATTTGATTAAGGTAATCTTGTAAACCTGCTTTTTCGAGATAATCTGTCACAACTTGTGAGCCAGGCGCTAAAGACGTTTTAACCCAAGGCTTAACATCCAAACCTTTTTCAACGGCCTTTTTAGCGACTAAACCAGCCGCAACCATCACCGATGGGTTTGATGTGTTTGTACAACTTGTAATCGCTGCAATAACCACATCACCATGGTGTAAATCATAATCAGCACCCACAACTTTAACACCTTTTTGGCTGGCACGGCGCATTTCATAGTCTGCTAATTCGCCACCTTCGGACATCATCGCCCCTTCAGCCCCCACAGGATCGACACCTGTTGATTTAGCCATAAGGTTTTCAAAAGACTGTGTCACATTCGATAATGTAATACGGTCTTGTGGACGCTTAGGCCCAGCCAATGACGGCTCTACCGTGCTCATATCAAGCGATAGTGTTGCTGTAAACACTGGCTCATGGCCCTTTTCACGCCACATACCTTGTTCTTTCGCATAGGCCTCTACCAGTTTAACACGCTCTTCATCACGCCCTGTGAAACGAAGATAGTTTAATGTCTCATCATCAATTGGAAAAAAACCACATGTTGCACCATATTCAGGTGCCATATTTGAAATTGTCGCACGATCAGCCAACGTCATATGGTCCAAACCATCGCCATAAAATTCAACAAATTTACCAACCACACCTTGCTTACGCAGCATTTCTGTCACCGTTAACACAAGGTCAGTCGCTGTTGAGCCCTCTTTAAGCTTACCTGTTAATTTAAAGCCCACGACTTCTGGAATAACCATTGATACTGGCTGGCCAAGCATCGCCGCCTCTGCCTCAATACCACCAACACCCCAGCCAAGCACGGCAAGGCCATTAATCATTGTCGTGTGAGAGTCTGTTCCCACCAATGTATCTGGATAAGCAACTTCAACACCATTTTGGTCTTTTTCAACCCAAACAGTTTGACCCAGATATTCTAAATTTACTTGGTGACAAATCCCTGTTCCAGGTGGCACAACACGGAAATTATTGAAAGCTTTAGACCCCCATTTCAAAAACTCATAACGCTCAGCATTACGCTCAAACTCAAAATCGACATTGGCTTGAAAAGCAGCGGCATTACCAAACTCATCAACCATAACTGAATGGTCGATAACAAGGTCTACTGCTGATAGTGGATTAATAGCCTGAGCATCACCGCCGATTTTAATCACGGCCTCACGCATCGCCGCCAAATCAACAACCGCTGGCACACCTGTAAAGTCTTGTAACAAAACACGAGCGGGACGATACGCAATTTCAGCATCGCTTTTCTTATCTTTAAGCCACGCAACGATCGCTTTGATATCATCTGTCGTGACAGACTGACCATCTTCAAAACGCAATAAATTTTCTAATAATACTTTAAGCGAGAATGGCAGTTTGGAAATATCACCCAATTGCTTTTCCGCCTCTTTTAAAGAGTAATAAGTATATTCCTTACTACCTACTTTAAGTGTGCGCTTTGTATTTAACGTGTCATGTCCTGTAACTGTCATAGCCTTATCCTTTGGTTATACCTGTTAATATAGTGTATTTGATTGCAATGTAAAAACCAGTCCTATTTTTTGCACGCCGCAGACACACGATCATACTCTTCACGGCTATCAACCGCTTGCTGTCTTTGGCGTCTTTCTGTATGCATAGCATCTGAAACTTTATTCACGGCGGCTTCAATATAGGCTGTCATTTCTTTACGCACGACAGGTGTCTTATTGGCATGAACTGGGCCATAGGCTTGAGCCTGTTGCATAAGCTGCGTTAAATAATCTTCCATCAGCTTGCGATATTTCTTAACAATGAACCGATCAACAACTATGTGCTTATTCTCATGGTTGAGGATTTCTTTGTACTCACAACTATCTCTTGGAAATTCTCGCGCCACTAAAATTGTTGGGTCAATCTCCATATGGATATTAACTTCCTCATACCAGAAACAGCTCTGACGTGTCACGGTCTGGGTTGACCATGCAAGTTTCACATTTGATTTCATTTCAATCTGGCCATTCATTAACCCGCCGATATAAACTGATTGGCTATGGCTATAAGGTGAAACAGTATCAATTTTCTGATCTGCTAGATCTTTTTTTGATTTTGAAAAATCATAGCGAATATCTTTAGTTGCAGCAGTAACAACAATTTTCGGCTTCGTTTCCGCTTTACACGCTGATGCATTAGCCAAAGAAAACCCTTGTGCCAGTTCAAAATATCCTGCAAAAATGATGCCCAACGGGTCGAAAACAAACATAATTTCATCTTTATTCTATATGAATTACTATTAAAATAAACCGAACAACTTTATGAAGGGTTAACAAAATGTCATTTATCGGAAAACTATTACTGTTAGGTCTTGATCTGTATATGTGGATCATCATCATTTCAGTCGCAATTAGCTGGCTGATAGCCTTTGGTGTCTTAAACACAAATAATCCTCAAGCTGGTAATTTAGTGCGACTATTAGAAAAAGCGACTGAACCAGTATACAGACCTTTACGTCGTTTTATTCCGCCATTAGGGGGTATTGATATCACCCCTATGATCGTTATTTTCGGCATTATCTTGCTTAAAGGCATTATCATTCAATTATTCTTGAGCTATTAAGATGACTGCTCAACGCATAGATGGTCGTAAGATTGCTGCCCAGTTAAGACAAAGCATTGCACAGGAGGTCACAAAACTACCGTCTAAACCAGGCTTAGCGGTTATCCTTGTCGGCGATGATCCAGCCAGCCAAATCTATGTTGCTAAAAAAATAAAAACCACTGAAGAAGTCGGCATGGTCTCTATCGAAAAACGGTTAGCTGCAGACGCTTCAGAAGAAGATGTTGCTGCCACGATTCAAACCCTCAACAATGATAAATCAGTACACGGTATTCTTTTACAGCTCCCACTGCCAAAGCACCTTAATAGCGATAAGCTAATCCAAATGATTAACCCTGCTAAGGATGTTGACGGTCTTACCTATCACAATATAGCGCGTCTTGTCACAGGGGAAGACGGCCTTGTACCCTGCACCCCTCAAGGTTCTTTAAAACTCATTCAATCGGTCAAGAAGGATCTTACAGGCTTACATGCTGTGGTGATTGGGCGCTCACTCTTATTCGGCAAACCAATGGCACAGCTTCTACTACAGGAAAACTGCACCGTCACAACCGCTCACTCAAAAACCAAAGACCTCAAATCCATTTGCCAACAAGCCGATATATTAGTCGCAGCTGTTGGGCGTCCTGCTATGGTTAAAGGCGACTGGATCAAATCTGGCGCTATCATTATTGATGTCGGTATTAATCGCCTTAATGATAACTCTATATGTGGCGATGTTGACTTTGAAGCCGCAAAAGAAACGGCTCTCGCCATAACCCCTGTCCCAGGTGGTGTCGGCCCGATGACAATCGCATGTCTTTTAGCGAATACCCTTAAAGCATATAAAAACAGTCTATAAAAAAAGCCCCAATGAAGGGGCTTTTTCTCAATACTGTCACCCCGCTTTATGCGAGGGTCCGGATACCCGCACAAGGCGGGTATGACAAATTTACACTTACTTATCCAACCAGATATTTTGCCGCTAAAGCCACGACTAGTAGAGCCACAATATTTGTGATCTTAATCAATGGGTTTACCGCAGGACCTGATGTATCTTTGTAAGGATCGCCAACAGTGTCGCCAGTTACCGCCGCTTTATGCGCTTCTGAGCCTTTACCGCCGTGGTTGCCTTCTTCGATATACTTTTTCGCATTATCCCATGCACCACCACCGGCAGTCATAGAAAGTGCTACGAAAAGACCTGTTACGATTGTGCCAAGTAACATTGCACCCAAAGTTTGGAATGCCGCTGTCATACCCGCTACGTAATAAATCACACCGAATAGAACAACAGGTGCCGCCACTGGTAATAGTGATGGTAAGACCATTTCTTTGATTGCTGATTTTGTCAGTAGATCAACCGCACGACCATATTCAGGCTTTCCTTTACCTGTCATAATCCCTTTGATTTCTTTGAACTGACGACGCACTTCAATCACAACAGAAGCCGCTGCACGACCTACCGCTGTCATCGACATAGCACCAAAGAGATATGGCAACAATCCACCCACAAACAGACCAATCACAACATATGGGTCTTGCAATGGGAAAGAGATGTTCAGATCAGGCAAGTAATGCTTCAGCTCTTCTGTATAAGCAGCAAACAATACAAGTGCCGCTAAACCAGCCGAACCAATCGCATAACCTTTTGTTACAGCCTTAGTGGTGTTACCTACCGCATCCAATGTGTCTGTTACAACACGTACTTTTGCAGGTAAATTCGCCATTTCAGCAATACCGCCAGCATTATCAGTCACAGGACCATATGCGTCTAAAGCAACAATCACACCCGCCACAGACAACATTGTTGTCGCAGCGATCGCAATACCATATAGACCTGCATGGCTAAACGATAAGAAAATCGCTATCGCAATGAAAATTACTGGTAAAGCTGTTGCTTCCATAGACACAGCCAAGCCTTGGATTACATTTGTACCGTGACCTGTTTCAGACGCTTTTGCGACTGAACGAACAGGACGAAACTCAGTTGAGGTGTAATATTCAGTCACCCAAATAATAAGACCTGTTAAACCAAATCCTGTTGCAACACATGTCATTATATCTTTGTTGTCAAAGACAAGGCCACCAACTGTTTCATATGATGTTGTCCAGCCAAATGACTCCAAAAGGTAATAAATCGCCGCAGCAGAAAGACCTGCCGTTACAACTAACCCTTTATAGAGTGCACCCATGATGTTTTGGCTGCCTTTGCCTAGCTTGACAAAGAATGTACCGATGATTGATCCAACAATACATACACCACCAATAATAAGTGGCAACGCCATGAAATGAGCTGCTGTATCCCCTGCAAACAGACTGAAAGCAATCAACATTGTTGCAACAACTGTTACAGCATATGTTTCAAATAAATCAGCCGCCATACCCGCACAATCACCAACATTGTCACCAACATTGTCAGCAATAACCGCTGGATTACGAGGATCATCTTCTGGAATACCTGCTTCAACTTTACCAACTAGATCAGCCCCAACATCAGCACCTTTTGTAAAGATACCGCCGCCAAGACGTGCAAAGATTGAAATCAGTGATGCACCAAAACCAAGACCAACGAGGCCTTCTAATACTTGACGCATTTCATAATCCATATTGAGCAGCACCATGTAATAGATACCAACACCTAACAGACCAAGACCAACAACCAACATACCAGTCACCGCACCCGCTTTGAATGATACATTCAATGCTTGTGGCAAACCTTTTGTGGCGGCTTGTGTTGTACGCACATTGGCACGTACCGACACATGCATCCCTGCATAGCCCGCAATACCAGAAAGCACCGCACCCACAACAAAGCCAATACCTGTATGTGTGCCGAGGAAATAGCCCAAGGCCACTGCCACAACAATACCGACCAATGCAATGGTTGCATATTGTCTATTCAAATAGGCCTGTGCACCTTCTTGAATAGCGGAAGCTATCTCCATCATTTTTTTATTGCCTGTCTCAGCAGACAGAACACTTTGCACCGCATATAATGCGTAAAGAAGTGCAAGCACACCGCCACCGATAACAGCAATCTCGTATAGTTCATATTGAGAAAGTATATCTAACATAAAAATTGTCTCCTTATATTTTTATTGCTTAGATGATGCTTAGAAAATCACATAAAAACAAGGGGTAAGACAAAACTACCCCCATTGCACTGCACAATGATTGTTTAAGATATTAGCTATAATAGCGCCTAATAAAAAAATGGGTCCACCAGGGAGGCGGACCCATTTCGAGCGTGAGGAGGGTGTGTAGTCCTTAAAAAACTTTTATATTCTATACTTTCAGTATTTCACATAATCGTTTAAAATTAATTAACGCCGCCTCTTTCTTTCAACACATTTAATACACTAACCGAAGGAAATAACTCATATAAACCTATAACTTAACCTTAAACTCGGCGCTGCATTACCGCTTGCAATAATACATCGCTAATAATATCTGGCCCCATAACCTTTTGAGAAACCTTGTTCAATCTCGCCTTAATGACATCTACCTTAATCACACCGCCTTGAAGAGCTGCCTGACGGCTAAACGCACCATACATATCTTGAATAAAAGCATCTTTAAGACGCGGTTTCATATTTGTAATTTTATCAGCCATTGCCTGATCTTGTGCCTCTACAGTTATCAACATACTCACTGTTTGAGATATACCGTTCTGATTAATAATCGGCACTGTCAGACGATCAAGCTCAACAAAAACTGGACCAGATACTTCTGCCCCTTCCGCTTTTTTGCTTTCTGCCATCGCTGGAGATGAAAATGATAAAACGACAAAAGATGCCGCTATTAGTAAATATTTTAGCATAAAATGAGTACCCCTACCCTACGAATTATTTCTAAACCCTATAATCTTAGTATGACATAATTGTTGCGCCACACCAAAAACTATCGTTTCGGATTTATCTAAAATTGTATCTATTAAGGGTAAATATAATCTTAAAATTAAGACAATAATTTAGCGATAGAGTCCAAGGTACCGTTCACAAAATGCACCTCATTATCATCAAAAAACGCTCGAGTAACATGTAGATAATCATTAATAATGATCGGCTTATCTATACCTTGATCGGCAGAAGTAAAAAGTTCAGCGGCAGCACATAACATGATTGCTTCAAGCAATAATTCTGGCTCTTTGTTCTTGTTCATTCGCTGTCCTTGAACCAAATCTGTAAGAACTTTTTCCTGAACCGCTACTGTATCAAGAATATGTTTGAGCATAATAATGTCCGCCGGCACCATTTTATCTTCACCCTCTTCATCAATCGGTGTATTAACACGATTATATTGATAATCCGCAGCTAACTCAGCTAATGGCGTTTTGGTTAGGAAATACTCATAAACTAATTGCGCAGCAACAAGACGAGCCGCTGATTTACGGGCATTTTTAGATGGTTTTTTATCTTTTACTGCGGCTTTTGTTTCTGGCACTTTTTATCCCTTTACTTCAATCATACGCGCAACATAGCGTGCTAATGGATCAATTTCAAAGTTTAAATAATCGCCGACTTGTTTTTGACCTAATGTTGTAACGTCCCATGTATGTGGAATGATATTAATACCAAAAATATTTCCTTCAACCTCATTGACCGTTAAAGAAATACCGTCCAGTGCCACAGAGCCTTTTTGAGCAATAAAGCCTTCAAAACCTTCAGGAATTCTAATTTTCAACCGATGTGAATCACCTTCTGGCTTAATCGACAAGATTTCTGCCACGCCATCAACATGACCTGAAACGATATGACCACCGAGCTCATCACCCATTTTCAAGGAACGCTCAAGATTGATCTTTGTACCAACATCCCATGACCCTAGCGTTGTTTTATCAAGGCTTTCTAGCGACACATCGACACAGAACCAATCAGCCCCCTTTTCAACCACTGTTAGGCAACAGCCTGAATGGCAAATAGAGGCACCCATATCAATAGTGTTCATGTCAAAAGATGTTTTAATAGTATAGCGCACATCACCACGGTTTTTATCCAGCGCAACGACCTCGCCCATATCGGTGATAATACCTGTGAACATAAGAAAGAAACCTTATTCTGCGCCGTCTTTGACAACTTTTAAGTGTTTGATGTCATCTAAGAATTCATTGAAATCATTCGTTTCACGGAAATCTTTATAAACAGAAGCATAGCGAACATAGGCGATTTGATCGAGCGTTGCCAGAGCGTCCATAACCATAGACCCAATTTGCTTCGTTGTGACTTCGCTATCGCCTGATGCCTCTAGTTGTCTAACGATTGAACTAACTACTTTTTCAAGCTGCTCTTCACTTACTGGTCGTTTACGCATGGGCGTTTTAATAGACCGCATCAGCTTATCACGATCAAAAAGCTGTATGGTGCCGTCATTTTTCAAAACGTTTAGCTCCCTTAATTGCACCCGTTCAAATGTTGTAAACCGTGCGCCACAGCCTGGGCACTGTCGACGACGACGGATCGCAGCATAATCCTCAGAAGGACGAGAATCCTTTACCTGAGACTCAGTATCTGTGCAAAAAGGGCACTTCATCTATCTTACGCAATCGCTTTCGAGTAAATTGGGTAATCCTTCAAGAATGCTTTGATTTCATTGGCGGTCTTTGTTTCCAATGTTTCATTTGCTTCACCTAATGTATCAGCAAGACCATCCAAAATATCCGCAATCCAGTTACCGATTTTTGTATATTCAGCTTCTTTGAAACCACGTGTTGTCCCTGCCGCAGCACCCAGACGTAACCCAGAAGTAATCATAGGGCTTTCTGGATCATTTGGCACTGTATTACGGTTACAATTAAGATGCGCACGCTCTAGCGCATATTGCGCTTGCTTACCGTTAAACTTGCGACCACGCAGATCCACCAAGAAGACATGCGTATCTGTGCCATCAGAAACAATCTTGTAGCCACGCTCCTTTAGCGTTTCTGCCAATTGTTTTGTATTGGCAATAATTTGACGGGCATAGGTTTTAAACTCTGGCTTTAATGCTTGGCCAAATGCCACTGCCTTACCCGCAATAACATGCTCTAATGGACCGCCCTGTAAACCTGGGAATACGGCAGAGTTTAGTTTTTTGAATAATGTTTCATCATTCGATAAAATCATGCCGCCTCGAGGGCCACGTAAAGTTTTATGCGTTGTTGTTGTTACAACATGGGCATGGTCACATGGATTGGGGATAGCACCTGCCGCAATAAGACCTGCATAATGCGCCACATCCGCCAATAAATAAGCATTAACCTTATCAGCAATTTCACGAAAACGTTTCCAATCAACAATACGAGAATACGCAGACGCACCACAGACAAGCATATCTGGCTTATGTTCAAGTGCTAATTTTTCCACTTGGTCGTAATCGATAACGCCTTGCTCATTCACACCATAAGGCACGATATCAAACCATTTACCCGAAATATTTACTGGCGAACCATGAGTTAAATGCCCGCCATGGTCTAAAGACATAGACAGTAATTTTGCGCCTGGCTTAAGAAGTGCTAAATACACCGCTTGATTAGCTTGAGAACCAGAATTAGGTTGTACATTCGCAAAGCCGCAGCCAAAAAGTTTTTTCGCACGTTCAATTGCTAATGTTTCAACCTCATCCACATGCTGACAACCGCCATAATAACGTTTACCCGGTAGACCTTCTGCATATTTATTAGTAAAGACTGACCCTTGCGCTTGCATTACCGCAGGTGAAACAAGGTTTTCAGAGGCGATCAACTCAATCACTTCTGATTGACGTTTTAGCTCATCCTGAATATGCCCAAAAACTTCTGGGTCTAAATGGCTCAATGTGTCGTTAAAATAAGTTTCCTGTGTCATATCTGTATCCATTCCATCATTCAGGTTCGTTGCTGTGTTTGTCATGTTACTGCCCTTTCTCTGCCAATTTATTGACTCGTCTTTCGTGTCTTCCGCCAAATTCAAAGCCTGTATCCAAAAAGGCTTTGACCGTATCTAATGCGACAACATCACCGATCACCCGTGCCCCTAAGCACAATACATTGGCATTGTTATCAACCCGTGTAAGCCGTGCTGTTGTTACGTCGTGGCAAACAGCCGCACGGACAGCTTTAAAGCGATTAAGAGACATGGATATACCAATCCCTGAACCACAAATTGCAATCCCCGTCTCAATCTCACCATTAGCGATTGCTTCCCCTAGTTTAAAACCAAAATCTGGATAATCAACGGAGTCAGCACTATCTGTCCCCAGATCAATCCATTCAATTTCATCAAATTTTTGTTTAATAAGCGTTTTGAGGGTAACGCCCCCATGATCGGCCGTAATAGCGATTTTTCTTTTCTGAGACATAAATTAGAAATAGGCTGGGAATCTCTTCAAAGCAAGCCATTTTTGCTCAAAACATATTCCAGCTTCTTCAAGGCATTTTTCTCTAACATCTTTTGCGGTACGGTGGTTGGCCCTTGCATAACAATCTCTGTTTTACTTTTAACATCCATCGCCGTTACTTTGACGATATGGCCAATTTGCGTAAATTCAAAAATAACCTCTCGGCCCTGTAAATCATCATTGCTCATAAGGTATTATACAAGCTCGATTTAAGAATTCACTGGTTAATTTCTTATATAATGCTATCTGTTGTAAATGAAAACAGGACTCTATTTTGGCAAAGTATACCATGCACGGCATATGCCGTTTTCACATCAATTCACTTATAAGGTCGTTACATTTTTTATTGATATTGATACGCTTTCTGCCCTTGATAAAAAACTCAAGCTCTTTTCGTTTAATCGCTTTGGCATCTTTAGCGTTAATAACAAAGATCACGCAACAAGAGACGGCAAAGATATTCGTCCATGGATTGAAAAAGCCGCCAGAGATAAAGAGATAGACATTCAGGGTGGCAAAATATTTATGCTCGGCTTCCCCCGTATGTGGGGCTATTTATTTAATCCTATTACCGTTTACTACTGCACAGATAGACATGGCGCATTAAAAGCGGTGATGCATCAAGTCAAAAACACATTCGGTGAAATGCACAGCTATTTTATTCCTGTGACAGATATAAAAGACGGCCTTGTCACTCAAGATCACGAAAAAGTTTTTCATGTTTCACCGTTTATACATATGGATTGTCATTATCACTTTAAGTTCACTTTGCCCGCTGAGACTTTCTTCTTCGCTATCCATCAACAAACCCCAGAAGGTAAAATCTTAACCGCCACTTGGGAAGGTAACCGTAAAGAGTTTACTGACAAAAACTTATTTAATGCTCTGATAAAAAACACATTTCAAAGCGTCAAAATTATCACTGCCATACATTGGGAAGCCCTTAAATTATGGATCAAAGGCGCTAAATACATCTCGAAACCAGAGCCACCAGAGAAAGATATGAGTTAATATGTAACCAATTACCACCTCAAACGTAATAAGTATATGGTATTAACAATAGAGGCTTTATGGATTTCAATAAAAACACCGCAACAACATATGATACATTTTCGTCCTTTGACACCATATCTGAAAAACCTGCAGATCATGTGATTAGCAATCCTTTTGGCTTAAATAAATACATTATAAAAGCACGTAGAAACAACCATGCCTATAAACCCTCTCGTACCTTACAATTCACCCTAAAGTTTATTGCCAAAATAAAGATCGGTACACTTGATGTTATTTTACCTGACCATAAAAAATTACATTTCGTCGGCAAAGAAGATGGCCCAAAAGCGACTTTAATAATTCACAATGATCGTGTCGCCCGTAAATTTCTAACAGGTGGACGTTTAGGATTTTGTGAAGCCTATCTTGATGGTGATTGGTCATCCCCCGATATCACTACTTTTTTTGAATTGATACTGCTTAATACAGACAGCATGAATAAAGCCTTGAGTGGTAAAGCTTGGTATCGGCTACTTTCTTCTTTTATCCACTCGCTAAATAAAAACAGCCGAAAAGGCTCTCGTAAGAACATCTATCAACACTATGATATAGGCAATAATTTTTATAAAGAATGGCTCGACCCATCCATGACATATTCATCAGCTCTTTGGAAAACGGGTAACGAAACATTAGAACAAGCACAATTAGAAAAATATAAGAGTCTCGCAAAAATGCTAGATATCCAACCTCAACACAAAGTTTTAGAGATTGGTTGCGGCTGGGGTGGTTTTGCGGAATATGTTGCCACACATATCGGCGCCGAAATTACCTGCATCACCATTTCTGAAGAGCAATATAACTACGCCACTAATCGCATTAAAAACAATGGATTAGACGAAAAAGTTAAAATTGTTATGAAAGATTATCGTGACACAAAAGGCTTTTATGATCGTATCGCTTCGATTGAAATGTTTGAAGCAGTCGGCGAGAAATACTGGCCAATCTACTTTGAAACAATCCATAATCGCCTTAAAAAGGGTGGCAAGGCTGGCTTACAAATCATCACTATTGATGACAATCATTTCCAAGAATATCGCCGTTCTGCCGATTATATACAGCGCTATATCTTCCCTGGCGGCATGTTGCCAAGTATCAATGCATTAAAAAAACAGACGAGCAAAGCCAATCTTACTTGGGATAACTACATTGCTTTTGGTAAAGATTACGCCAAAACACTTAATATATGGAACAAAGACTTCCAAGCTGCTTGGCCAAAACTAGAGACGCAATTTGACACGCGTTTTAAGCGTCTATGGGAGCAATATCTTTGCTATTGTGAAGCGGGCTTTAAAGTCGGCACAATTGACGTTATTCAACTCACCGTCAATAAGGGATAAATTAACCAGCTTTTTAGGATATGCGCCTGTGGCATCACCGTCTCCGTCCACGACATAGGCACGAAAGCTAGATTATGCATCAATTTTGGGTGTCAAAGCGCCACGCTTACGCATACGTCCCAGGGCTTCGATATCCTTTTTACTTGCCCTCGGCTCTAGCGATGCGATTTTAGTATGTTCAGAGCAATAAGGCCCTTTTTGGTTTGGGGCACGCGCTGCGCAACAAAAATGAAATGTCGCCTCTTCTGGTCCATTAATTGGCCACTTACATAGAGCATCTTTTATTGCAGGCACCGCCTTTACACCTAACATTTTTTCAGCCTTACCATAAGCTGTCACATTGATTTCAGCAATTTTTTCTGCACTCAAACCGTTTCTGCCGCCCCTAGAAGCCTTTACCTTCACTTCCGGTGTCATTTGAAAGGATGGATTAAAAGCCGAGCTAGCAGCCTTATTTTTATAAGATGCTCGTGTTCTTGTTGATCCTTGACCTTTATTTCCATGGGTCTCCCTCAAAGGAAACGCCGTACGGTTTTGGTGAGCATGTGATGAATAGGCGGCTGGTGTAACAGTAATACCAAACACTTCCTTAATCTCAGCAACTGCTTCTTTTGGTTTATATCCCTTGGCCCATAACTCAACAAGCTTTGTCGTGAACTTGTTTTGTCCAAACATACGATTTTCTAGGCATAATGCTCTCTTCTTTTTTATTCTGTATAGGCAGAACACTAACTTATGTCAAGATACAGCCCCTCTACCTAGCTTGCTAAACAGATAATTTTATTGAATAGTTATTCTAACAAAAACCAATGGAGAAAAATGACAGAGTTTCAGCTATATGCCCTTTCGGGTCTAGGACTTTACTTTCTTGTAATGATTATTATGGGCGTTGTTTCCGCACGAACAGAAACGCATGATGGTTTTGTCATTGGCTCTCGCAATGTTGGTCTTTTACCTACACTCGCTTCTATCACGACAAGTTTCCGAGACGGCTCTGGGGCGGTTTTCTGGGTTGGTGCAGGACTAGGTGCTGCCTATGGCGGACTTTGGATGTTCGTTGGACTTATCACTGCCTCGGTATTTTTTATTCTATTCGGAAACAGAATCCGTCTTATAGCCAAAGAACATGATTTTATCACGATTGGCGAGGTAATCCGTCATTTTATAGGCAAGGCAACCGAAAAATCAGCCAGTATATTAATTTTATTTTTCTCACTTATTGCTATAGCCATGCAATTATATGTTTCGGGCAACATTTTCTCTGAAGTCATTGGGTTTAAAAGCGATTACGGCATTATTGCTGTAGCCGCCGTTGTTGGTATATATATGTTTTTCGGTGGGTATAGCACAGTCATTAAAACTGACTTCCTTCAATTTTTCATCATTCTTTTACTGATTATTTTCCCGCTCACTATACAGCCTACAAAAGCCGACCTGCTTGATTTCTCAAGCTTTATCGACGTTGACCTTGAATTTGGTGTTGGGCTTTTTATGCTTGGTTGTTTTTATATTTTATCAGGAGCAGAAACATGGCAACGCATTTTTTCTGCGCGCAACGCCGCTGTTGTTCGATGGTCATTTCCATTATCCGTCGTTTTTTTACTCTTTATGACACTTTGCCTGATATGGGTAGGTATGGGTATAAAACCTATGCTTGAAGGGACAGATCCATCACAAGCACTCTTCTTTCTTTTCAGCCTTACCGATCAAATACCTTTATGGCTACTCTCTTCTTTTGCCGTAGTTCTAATGGCTATAACCATGTCTACATTGGACAGCTTCTGCTATCTATTTACAGCGTCCCTAGGCAAAAATATTTTGCCCTCTCAGACAACCAACACACGTGAAAAATACATTAGATTTGCACGTATTGTGATCCCTGCTGTTCTTATTATAATGATCTATGTGGCTATGCAGATTAATGACGTCGTCCAAGTATTATTTAACTCTGTATCGCTTTTATATCTTCTCAGCCCTATTTATATTTTAAGCGCAACAGGCATTCTAAAGAAAAGCCGATGGATTGATTGGTATACAACCATATGCCTAGGTCTGTGTGCCATAGGCTATATCTATATGTTTATTAACGGCCTAACGGAAAATCTTATTCTTGCAGGACTTCCTGCTTTATCCCTGTTTACCCTATTATTGCTAGCGGCTGGTTTTCAACGCTTATCCTTGAAGCGGTAATTTAAGCAAACCATCGTGATAGATTTTGCCATCAAATGTTTGAATAATTTTACGATTAGGTTGCGTATGGCGGTAGCTGCAATGCACCCAACCTTTATTGAGATCTTGCGGATTATATTTTTCTAAAATCAAATGATCGAAATCGAGGTTGTCAACGATCCATGCGGCTATATCGTAAATATCAGTGTCTATTATCCCAAAATCTACCGCCTCGCCTAAACAATGCTGAGAACCATCCGAACTACCTAAACAATCATTTAAAGCCTTACAGCGATAGCCAGATGTAATATCTAACACGCCACCAAAATGAGCAAGAACAGGCTCTAAAATCTTTTCTGCTAATTGTTGTAAATTCGTGATAATTTCTGTTGGAGCTGTATTATCGAAGCCTTTTTCTTGCGCTACTTTAGAGGCAATCATTTGATCCAATGTTATATTCTTCGATAACTGCATATGTTCAACTCTATTGTAAAATCACTTCAATCATGGTCTCATTTAAGCATGACGCAGCCCTCATCTGATTTCAAGCTCAATAAAGGTGATACAATAGGTATCTTCGCCCCCAGTAGTTATGTGGACATGAATAAGCTCACTCATGCTCAAACAATCATTGAGAAAATAGGTTTTCAGGTTTTTGTGCACCCTCAAACCTCTATGCGCCTTAATCAATCCGCTGGGAGCGCAGAAGATAAAGCAACCGCCTTCCATGATCTTTTAACAGATAACAGCATCAAGGCCATTATGGCAGTAAGTGGTGGTAATCGGAGTAGCCATATGCTCGAGCATATTAATTGGCAATGCGTTGAAAAAAATCCCAAACCTTTTATTGGATTTAGTGACACGACAATCTTACAAAATGCTCTTTTGACCAGAACGGGGATCAGCTCAATTTTTGGCCCAACAGCTCTTTATCTCCAAAACATCGACAAAACATCTATAAATTATTTGGGAGACATTCTACAAGGAAAAACAATAAAATACAATCTATCGAACGCCAAGACAATCGCTGAAAGCACAGCAACAGCAACCGTTATTGGCGGCACATTAACAGCCTTTCAGGCACTTATCGGCACAGAATATATGCCTGACGCTAAAGGCAAAATTTTACTACTAGAAGACACTTATGAAGAAACCAGCCGCATTGATCGTGCGTTATTACAACTCAAACGCGCCTTACCTTTTGAGAATTTAGCAGGCATTATTTTCGGCACATTCACACATCTTCAAGATACCGGAAAGATTCCTTTTGGTTTTTCTTTAGAAGACATCATCCGTGAACACACGACCGGCCTAAATATCCCGATTGTTATGAATGCACCTTTTGGGCACAGCGACACCTTCTACCCGATCCCGCTAGGGTCATCTGTTAAACTAGACACCCAAAAAGACAATATAACAATTTCATTTTAAGATTATGCACGAAGCTTCTTTTCAATTATCTTGATAATGGCTGACAGGAGAGGCACTTTACGATAAACATATTCACCCGTGTCCCAATAATCTATGTGGCTGACTACAAGCTTTTTCTTATTAAAAATAATCTCACTTGCCCCTGAGATAACTTGTTTTTTGCCTTTCATATAAAACAACATATCCCAGCGCAATAAGGCCGTATGTCCATCATCACACATAGCATAATAGATCACTTTAAATTTTGGATTATCAACTTGGACATACATATGATCGAAAACCGCACGGATACTTTGTAGCCCCTCGACATCATTATAAGGATCCTTAAAACGAGCATCTTTAGCAAAATAGCTGCCCAATAACGCCAAACGTTGCGGCGTTAGCGTTTCAAAAAACGTCACATATTTTTTTAATGCGTCTTCCACTATTGCTTAGCCTTTCCTTTTGCCATCGCACGTTGCGTGCCCCAATGCACCAACCATAAACGCAATCCATAAGGCAGGCTATGAATAGTTTTTAATATCCATGAGAAAGGGCGCGGAAAAGTAATTTCAAAACGGTCTGAATTTAAACCCTCTATAAGCTTTTCAACGGCCTTATCAACTTTCATTTTCATTGGCATAGGAAATTTATTACCCGATGTCATAGGTGTCTCAATAAAACCGGGGCATACCACTTGCACTTTAATATTATGATCGCGACACTCTATCCATAGGCTCTCAGCAAAATTAATGAGTGCAGCCTTTGTTGATCCATAAGACATTGACCGTGGCAGCCCTTGATACCCAGCCACCGAGGCTGTCATAGCAAAATGGCCTTGGCCACGCTGTTTAAATCTCTCTAATACTGGAGCAACAGCATGAATAACTCCAAATACATTGACCTCATAATGCCTTTTAAAATTCTCAGCTGTAAAATTGTCATAGGTGTCAGGTATAAACATCCCTGCATTTAAAAAGGCCAAATCAATTGCGCCTACCTCATCTTCAATGCGCCGAACAGTCTCAACGACCTGTGTTGATTTCGTCATATCACACGGATAAGCATATATTTTCCCTGGAAATTCTTTTTCTAAAGCAATCAACTTATCCTCTGAACGCGCCGATACGACAACCTTCCACCCTTGCTTTGCAAGCTGTTTTGCCGTTTCAGCACCTATCCCAGTAGATGCCCCAGTAATCCACGCTAACTTCTTCATAAATCCTTATTTCTTTTTCTAATAACCTTGTTATTCTCATGCTTAATCTAGCGTAAAAAAAGCAGAAATCCATGTTTAAAACAATTACCGAGACTCCAATTGAAGACTTCCATAAAGCCGTGGCCTATGCATTAGGCGGTGTATTTGTTTTTTCACTGATGGCTGTATGTATTAAATATCTGACAATCAAAGATTTTCCTATTATTCAAATTGTGTTCTTTCGTTGTTTCTTTGGCATGATGCCTGTGCTGTATATGTTAACCAAACGTAATGATTGGGATAAATTACTCACCACAAACATTTCAGGGCACTTATCACGTAGCCTGATTGGTCTTTTCTCAATGTTTTTGACATTTTGGAGCTTTGCCTTTCTGCCCTTGGCTGATGCCACAGCACTGCAGTTTGTTACCCCTATCGCCATGACAATGCTTGCTGTACCCCTACTTAATGAAAAAGTTGGCCCCTTTAGATGGTTTGCTGTTATGTTCGGCTTTGCTGGCGTTGTTATTATGATCCAACCAGGTGGCGCCTCAATGGAGGGCAATTATATTGGTTTGTCACTGGCATTATGTGCGGCAGTGCTTGCAGCATTAGCCATGATTATCGTTAAAAAGCTAGGTGAAACTGAATCTTCTATTTCTATCGTCTTTTATTTTACACTTATTTCGACCCTATGCTCTGGCGCCTTTTTGACTTTTTATTGGAGAACACCTGATAGTTTTTTAGTATGGGCAGCCTTTATTGGGGCAGGTCTTCTTGGCGGCATCGGTCAAATATGGACAACACGTTCTTATCAATATGCGCCCGCCGCTTTTGTTTCGCCCTTTTCCTACCTAGCCATTATTTATGCTGTTATTTTCGGCATCATCTTTTTTGGTGAACATCCTAATATTTCTGTTCTCCTTGGTAGTGCGGTTGTTATTGCCAGTGGTATCTTGGTACTATGGCGTGAATATAAGAACCGCTCTGATATGCCACGTCTTAGTATCTTTGCGATGCAACCTGCCCGCCCCACTAAGCAAGAAACCGATGAAGCGCTCGGCTTATCCCCTGAAACCACCATCCAAGATGTTTCTCCTCTTGATCCCAACGGCAAAAATGAATAAATAGAGCCTATGACTTTTGTTGTGACCGATATTTGTATCATGTGTAAATACACCGATTGTGTAGAAGTATGTCCCGTGGATTGCTTCTATGAAGGGGAGAATATGCTCGTCATTCATCCTGACGAATGCATTGATTGCGGTGTCTGCGAACCTGAATGCCCGATTGAAGCGATTATCCCTGACACAGAAGAAAAGGCAGCACCTTGGGTTGAGATCAACCGTAAATATGCAGAAGAATGGCCTGTCCTTACAAAAGCAAAACCAGCCATGCCCGATGCAGAAAAATATAAAAACACAGCCAATAAGTATGAAGACCACTTCTCACCTGCGGCAGGCGATGGCGATTAAGCCCTAGAATCAACCAAATACAGCTTATATTACATAATTTTGAGATTTTCGTTGCTTTTTCCGAAAAATTCATATATAAATGCCGTACTGCAAAAGAGAAAAGTGCTTCCTCCCCATAAGCTTAAAAAGGGACAAACCATGCGTATTAGCGTGGCACGGAGCTTTTTTCTTTATTTGTAGAAAAAACAAAAAAAGAGGATGATAAAGCATGACAAAACCTGTAACAAAACCAGCCAATCAAAACACATCTACAGCAACAACAAAAGCACCATCGTTTAAAACAGGTGACCATGTTGTTTACCCTGTACATGGTGTAGGGCTTGTTGAAGGTGTTGAAACACAAACAATTGGCGGTATGGAAATTTCTCTTTATACAATCAAATTTGATAAAGACCGTATGCGTTTAAAATTGCCTGTTCAAAAAGCTGAAAGCTCAGGCCTTCGTAAGCTAGCAACAACAGATCGTTTGAAAAAAGCATTGGAAACACTTGAAGGCCGTTCGCGCATTAAACGCACGATGTGGTCACGCCGTGCGCAGGAATATGAAGCAAAAATCAATTCTGGTGATCCTGTATCTATCGCTGAAGTACTTCGTGACTTGAAGCGTTCGAATGATGATACAGAACAATCATATTCAGAGCGTCAGATATATCAAAACGCCCTTGAGCGTCTAGCACGTGAAGTTGCTGCAATCCGTAAGATCGGCGAGCCAGAAGCAACACTTCAGCTAGAAAGCTTCTTAACAACTGCGACAAAAGCAGCCTAAGCTTTTAACGTTCAGATATAAATTTTTAAACCCCCGCTAATGAGCGGGGGTTTTTTATTATCTTAAAATAATATTTGCACGGCGATTCGTGAAGCACTACACTGATTCTGTAAACGATTCTTTTTTGCACATCTCTTAGCCGTTCTGGCCACAAAAACTACATAAGGAATACATGACCTGCTGCTTACCACTTGATAGCGACAATAAATACATTGATTTGGGCAGTCCTTCTCGCATATGGACAATCCCTTCTATTCATAGTGATGTCTGGCAACTTATCCAAATCCATGACGCTCTTTTGAGTGAAATCGCCCCTGGTGACCGCATTGTCTATTTGGGCAATTATATTGGTTACGGCAAAACACCACTTGAGACTATTGACGAACTCCTAACATTTAGACGAATGCTTTTAGCCGTTCCAGGTTTCGTCCCAAGCGACATTATTTATCTTAAAGGCGTTCAAGAAGAAATGTGGGACAAGCTCCTTCAACTACAATTTGCGCCCGACCCTTTCCAAGTTGTCAGTTACGTGCTCGACAATGGCATGGAATCAATGCTTGATGCTTTAGGCACCTCAGCCGAAGCGGCTGTCCGTGTGGCACGTGAAGGCGTCGTTGCCACAGCTCGCTGGACAAATCTTTTACGTGAAAAAATCCGCAAAAGAGGTGGCTATGAAGCCTTTTTCAATTCTATGCGTCGAGCTGCTTTTACCTGTCGCAATGATGATGCACCGCTTTTATTTGTGAATGCCGGCATTGACCCGACCAAAAATCTATCAGAGCAAACTGACAATTTCTGGTGGTCAGGTAAAAACTTTAATGATATTTCAGCCAATTACGATAACTTCCACAAAGTAATCAGAGGCTTCGACCCAAACGGCCAAGGTTTGAACCTTAACTGTGTTACCGCCACACTTGATGCAGGATGTGGCTTTGGTGGCCCACTAATCGGTGCGCTCATTGATGGTCACCGTGGTGAAATAGACAATATCATCGAGATTTAAGCATTACTTTATAATCATTTATCCATAATACCGTCATTATTCCGACAAAATTTGGAACGATAGTGTAACCATGTCGTTTTTATTACGAATAGTTTAATGCAGCGCAAAAAACTGCCGAAAGGATAAAACACAATGGCACATATCGATGATCCCCAAACACAACGAGCAAATCTGGCCTACATTAAAAGTTCAATGGCAGAACCATTACTCGAGAAAGAACACGAACTTGACCTCGCCCGTCGCTGGCGTGACCAGAAGGATGAACGCGCTTTACACGAGCTTGTAACCTCGTATACAAGACTAGTTATATCCGCTGCGACAAAATTCAAGCATTACGGCCTGCCTATGGGTGACTTAATTCAAGAAGGCAATATCGGATTAATGCAGGCAGCCAATCGTTTTGATCCTGAGCGTGACCTACGTTTTAGTACATACGCAACATGGTGGATCAGATCTTGTATGCAAGATTATGTTCTTAGAAATTGGTCAATTGTCCGTACAGGCACAACCGCCGCCCAAAAATCACTGTTTTTTAACTTCCGTCGTCTGCGTGCGCAAATTGAAGGGAAAAAAGAGCGTGAAGGTTTAAACGACAATGATCGCAAAAGAATTGCTAAAAAATTAAGCGTCAAAGTTAAAGAAGTTGAAGATATGGAAGGTCGCCTTTCAGGCGGAGATCAATCTTTGAATGCTTTTGTCTCTGAAGATGGCGAATCTGAATGGCTGAACTTCATTGCTGATGAACGCCCTGACCCAGAAGAAATTGTTATCGGGACCAAGGATGCGCAAGCACGCTCGAAATGGCTTCGCCTTGCCCTTAGCAAGTTGACTGACCGTGAACGCAAGATCATCAAAGACCGTCATCTTGGTTATGAAACCGTCACGTTGGAAGCGTTAGGCGGCCAGTTAGGCGTCAGTAAAGAACGTGTTAGACAACTTGAACAACGTGCCATGCAAAAATTGCACACAACGCTAAATAAAGAGATACGTAACGTAAACGATCTGTTACTTGAAGCGTAAGCACTCTTACTCAATGATTGTTTTATAAAGCCTATTTGGTGTGAGCGGCTCTAGCAGGCTCATACCATTTAGCACACGAAAACGCTCTTCCTTATAATCGTCGAAAGGCATTATTGAAGCTTTCTGGGCAACCGTGTCCCCTGCTTTAGCCACAAAGACCTTAATGCGTTGTGGCGGATATCTCAGTTTGTCATTAGCCGACATTTTCTTAAAACTATACATTGTGTCTTTTAAAGACGTTTGTGTTGCAATAGATGCATTGGTTTCCATCACAAAAGTGAAACGATATATATCTGTTGTATTGTAGGCTATAGCCACTTCTCTCACGCGCTTTTGTTGACCTGATATGGTTGCTACATAAGATGTCATCGCTGCGTCCATACCATTGATTGTTAGGCGTTCTGGCGTGTCATAGCCTGTCTTACCACGCTTCCAGACATTAACCAGATAATCCTCAATAGATTGAGCGGCATTTTTCTTAGCCCCATCAAAAATAATTACAGCATTCTGAGACTGGGCAATGACACGATTTGGCTGATTAACAATTTCAAACCCTTGCGGGGCATCAAACATAAAGCCAAGATTTGGGTGAACAAATGTCTGACCTCTAACAAAACCCTTATCGGCACTATCACCATACGTCACATTATCTATTAATCTAAAATACTCAACTTTTTGATCGTCAAACTGTCCTTTAGGGTAAGAACTGGCAATCACTGATGCTTCTCTAACACGATCTGCTGTCAAAGGATGCGTCGAGAAATAAACAGGAATTGAACCCGTTTCTTTCTTTATCTTTTTCTCTAAAGCACTATCCGCCTCTAAATGACTAAGAAAGCTTTGTGCGGCATAAGGGTCGTAGCCAGCCTTGGCGATGTAACGAATCCCCAACTCGTCTGCCTGATTTTCATGTTTTCGAGAGTAGGACTTTAAAAACAAATCTGTACCCAATGAGCCTGCCTGTCTAACGGCAGCCGTATCTGTTGCGATAGACAATGCTACCAAACCAATATTTGCTAAAACGCCTTGGCTTTGCTGTTGCGCCGAATGACGTGCCGTAATGTGGCCGATTTCATGGCCAATGACCGAGGCCAATTCCGCTTCATTATTTGCCAAAGTAATCAAACCGCGTGATATATAAATATAACCGCCAGGCACTGCAAAGGCATTGACAATAGGGCTATCAATTACTGTAAACGTATATTTGACATCATCTCTTTCAGTATATTGCGCAAGCTTCTGACCAATGCGGTTCACATAGGCTGATAATTCTGCATCTTTATATTCGCCGTATTCTTTAAGGACGGCAGCATGGTTCTGAGCGCCAATTTGCGCTTCTTTAGCGGCAGGCATAAAAGCCGTGAATTGTTTTTCACCTGTTGCTTGATTATAACTACAAGAACCCAATGTGATTAATATGGCCACCACATTGCATATTTTGAAAAAGGCAGGCATAGAGAAACGATGCATATAATATTATTCCTTTGCAGTTTTATCCTGATGAGCATTCCTGCTCATGCAGAAGATAGCATAAAATTTGAGCCAATCAACTTTCCAAGCAGTGCCTATATTACGCTCGCAACCAAAAAGATCAAAAATGTTGTTGATGGCAATTTATTAGAAGCCGAGGACGGTAGTTTTTTAAGGTTAGACGGCATCCGTATCCCTGCCCAGTATGAAGGAGGCACCCCCTCCGATCTTAATGTCGCTGCCCGTAATATCCTAAAAGAACATTTTATAGATAAAAACGCCTCTATCTATATCCCTCAAAAATCACGACAAGACCACGCCAAAAACCGTCTTGGGCAAATCCAAGCCCAAATCGTCTCCCCAGAAGGGCTCTGGGCACAAAAGCTTCTGCTAGAAAATGGTTTAGCCTATGCCTATCCTTCTGACTATACAGCCGCCAGCTATCCTTATCTTTTACGGGCAGAAACAATTGCCAGAGAAAATAAGATAGGTCTTTGGGGTAAGGACACCTATGCTATTCTTAACCCCGAAACAATTGCAGAAAATAGCTATCTTATGCAGCTTGTAGAAGGCAGCATCGTGTCAGTAGCCACTGTTCGAGGCAATATGTATCTTAACTTTGGCCAAGACTGGAAAACTGACTTTACAATAATGATCCCCTCAAACGTCCGAAAAACGATGTCTAAATCAGGCCTAAATCCAACAGAGTGGCAAGGCAAGAAAATCCGTGTTCGTGGCTTTGTTGAGGATTATAACGGCCCAATGATAAAACTTACTTTTGCTGAACAGCTAGAAGTACTAGAGTAAGCCTATGGCACTTAAAAAATTCTATCCTGAGATCGAACCCTATTCTTCTGGCTATTTGAAAGTCAGCGAGTTGCATACACTTTATTGGGAGCAATCGGGCAACCCCGATGGCGTACCTGTCGTCTTTTTACATGGCGGGCCAGGGGGCGGCACAACGCCAAAGTACCGCCGTTTTTTTGACCCAGAGCATTACCGTATTATTCTTTTTGATCAACGTGGCTGCGGCAAATCTGAGCCTTTAGGCTGCATTGAAGAAAACACCCCTGCGCTTTTAGTCGATGATATTGAGGTCTTGCGTAAGCATTTCCGTATAGAAAAATGGCATGTCTTTGGTGGATCATGGGGTTCAACACTCGCATTGCTTTATGCCATAGAACATCCCAAGCGCTGCCTTAGCCTTATCCTACGTGGTATTTTTCTTATGCAGCAAGATGAGGTGGATTGGCTCTATAATCATGGCAACACCATCTTTCCAGAATTTCACGAACGTTTTATCGGTTTTCTTACGAAAGAAGAGCAAAAGGACATCGTTGGCTCCTATTATAAACGTCTTATAAATTCCGACCCGAAAATACATTTACCAGCGGCGCGTGTTTGGTCAAATTATGAAAGCTCATGTGCACATCTATACCCTGAAATTCAGGGTGGCTATGATCCAAAAGAAGATCAACATAATTTTACCATTGCACGCATTGAAGCGCATTATTTCATGCATCATGTCATCCCAGAAAAAGACAGTATCCTACATAAAATTGATCGTATCCGTCACATACCAGGCGTCATCATTCAAGGTCGTTACGATATTGTTTGCCCCATCAAAACAGCTTACAAACTTCATAAAGCATGGCCTGAAGCGGATTACGTGATTGTGCCAGATGGCGGCCACAGCTCTACCGATGCGCCAATACGTTCACGCCTCATTGAAGCAACTGACAACATGCGCTCTATTCAAAAGGAATAATCATGACAATACATTCTATCGAAGAACAACAAGGCACATTAAACGGTAAAAAAATTATCGTCAGGCTCGATCTTGATGTCCCGTTCAAAGACGGTGAAGTCTTAGACACCGCAAGGATAGAACGTGCGAAAAATACCATCGACTTTCTCGTTCAAGAAAAAGCAAAAATTATTATCATTGCTCATGCAGGACGGCCTAAAGGCAAAGTCGTAGATGACCTGTCACTCTCATTTTTACCGCCTGTATTAAAAAATTTATGGGGATATGATGTGAGTTTTTGTGACGAAACCATCGGAGATAAACCACAAAAAGCTGCTAATGATTTAGAATCTGGTCAAATCCTGCTATTGGAAAATTTGCGTTTTCATGCTGGTGAAGAAGCAAATGACCCTGCTTTTTCCAAAGCCTTAAGCAAGCTCGGTGAAATTTATGTTTGTGATGCTTTTGCAAGCTCACATCGTGCCCATGCATCAATGATGGGCTTAGGATTGCCTAACTTTGCGGGTCTAAATTTATTAAAAGAAGTCAAAAGCTTAACAACGACCGTTGATAATCCACAAAAACCTGTAGCAGCGATTATAGGTGGTGCAAAAGTTTCCACAAAACTAACAATCATTAAGCACCTTGTGACAAAAATGGACATGATTATTTTAGGCGGCGGCATGGCCAACACCTTTTTTAAAGCACAAGGCCTAAATGTCGGTAAATCCCTATGTGAACCCGATATGCTGGATGAAGTGATGGCGATCACAGCCCTATGCCAACAAAACCGCTGTAAACTCATACTGCCGATAGATGGGATGATGGCGACAGAATTCGCCGCAGGATCGGCCTTCCGTGAAGCATCTGTAGAGGATATTCAGGGTGAGGAAATGATGCTCGATATCGGCAAGAAATCAGTCAGACATGTTATTGACGCTCTAGCCGAAGTAAAAACTATTTTATGGAATGGCCCAATGGGCGCTTTTGAAATAAAACCTTTTGACCACGGTACGACTGCATTGGCTCAATATGTTGGTGAAAAAGCTAAATCTGGCGATATTGTAGCGGTTGGCGGTGGTGGTGATACTGTTTCAGCCCTTACTAACGCAGGCGCATCACAAGATTTCACCTATATATCTACCGCAGGTGGTGCATTCTTGGAATGGTTAGAAGGCAAAACGTTACCAGCAATCGAAGCCCTAGACCGTTAGGCTGTTTGGGCGGCTGAAGTTAGTTGCTTCATCAATGTATCAGCCATTTCAACTGTCACTGAATTAAACAATTGTATTGCTTTATACAGATGTGAATGATCGATCAATAAACCGTTATTTCTTAGCTTTCTCGTCTGCAACAAGAAGCAAACAAATGTCGAACGATCCAAGCCCAATGCTTTTGCCACAACTGGAAAAACCTTACTCTGATCTTCACGGAAAATTTCATCTAACTGGCCAAGCGGTATCTCACTAAATTCAGCAAACATCGCATAGAAAAGACCAAGCTGATCGTTTTTTAATGCATAACTCATTTTTTTAACATCCAACGAACCAGACTCTTTCATCTTACGTGCCGTCGCTTGCATATCTTTTGTGACATTTAATTGTCCAAAAGTTACATTTGTGAAATCAACACCAATATCTTGTAATTGCT
Source organism: Micavibrio sp. (assembly GCA_002699085.1). GTDB lineage: Bacteria > Pseudomonadota > Alphaproteobacteria > Micavibrionales > UBA9664 > UBA9664. The sequence continues at coordinate 89,541 of PAAR01000028.1, read as the reverse complement.
CATCAATAACATTTGCACTTAAATCAAGACCAACAAGGTCGGTAATAACCGCACGTTGTTCTGCGTTTACTTTCCAATAAAGTTCTAATAATAATTTTTCAGAAACTTCACCACGCTTAGCAAACTGTACCATTAATGCTGTATTTTGCTGAACGAAATCCATTAACATTTCAATAGAACGCTCTGGCAACGCAATATGTTCATTGTTCAATATATTCTCGGAAGTCAGTGCATCTTCTTTTTCAACAAGAAGATTAATCACCTTATCAGATAAATTTTGACGCTTAGCGATTGCCTGCCAATGTTCAGACCCTTGACCTTGAATAATATAAAACAAATCCATATCACCCAAAACAGGTGTGTTTTCTAAAAATGCTTTCGCTACCTCTGGCACATCATTGGCGATATGTAAGGCAAGACGTAATGGCAGACGCTCCAACGCACTCAAGCGAAGAGCCAGACCTGCACGAATTTGGATCTCTAATTTTTTGGTTAAATCAACAAGAATGTCTGCGGCTAATTCAGCCTCTGTGACTGTGAGGTCAGCTTGCATCGCCACAGCAATAACATCCGCCAAAGCAGCAACAGCTGTTGGTGACTTTCGCTCTTTCGCTAATTCTAGTACACGTTCTGAATCGTGCAATTGAACTAAGAAGCTATCAAACTCTTTGCTAAGATTATTGTCTAGATACATATTCCCCAATAGTAAGCCCTAAATAATTGCCCCCGCAATCAACAGATCTACACTCCCTTTTTGTTAAACCCTTTATTAAACCCATCGCTACCATAAGAGCTAATCGTTACTATTTTATTAACGTCGAGAAACAGCAGTAAAAAAATTAGTTTTAATGCTCCCCAGCCCTATGATCTTTTAAATCATACGACAAAAAAGTTAATAAAACTTTATGAAAAAGATAATATTCTTTTAATTAGGCAGCAGAGAGCTTGTCTTTAACCAATGCACTGGCTTTACCCATATCAACTTGCCCTGCATATTTCTCTTTAAGTGCTGAAATAACCTTGCCCATATCTTTCATGCCATCGGCTTCAATATCAGCAATTAGACCATCAATAATTTTCTTTACATCATCATCAGAGAGCTGTGCGGGTAAAAATTCTTCAATAATATTAATCTCTGCCGCTTCACGATCCGCCAATTCTTGACGACCACCCTCTTTATACATTTGTATCGAGTCACGGCGCTGTTTAATCATCCCCTGAAGCATTGATAAGATATCAGCATCATCAATACCCTCTGGCTTGTTCTTTGCACGCACAGCAATATCACGATCTTTTAATGTCGCCATAATCAGTCTGATGGTCGCTAATCTCTGCTGAGATTTGCTTAACATCGCTTCTTTTTGCGCTGCTTGAATTTTCTCCCGTAACATCATTTTTAAATTCTTTCTTTTCTTTCTTGTTAAGACTCACTATACATTGATTTTAATGTCTATAGCCAATAATACAACAGCTCTACTAATCCTCGAAGACGGCACGATTTTCGAAGGTTTCGGATTCGGTGCACAAACCGCCAATATCGGGGAAGTCTGTTTTAATACATCTATGACAGGCTATCAAGAGATTATAACGGATCCTAGCTATGCAGGCCAGATTATTACCTTTACCTTCCCACATATCGGCAATACAGGCGTTAATGAAGAAGACATTGAAACGAATAAGATAGCATCTCGTGGTATGGTTTTACGTGAACCAATCACAAATCCATCTAACTGGCGCAGCACAGCGCATCTCCATGAATGGTTGATAAAAAATAATTTCCCCGCCATTTCAGGCATTGATACACGTGCTTTGGCCCAACGTATTCGTGACCTTGGTGCACCTAAAGGTGCAATCGTTCACAATCAATCTGGCGAATTTGATATTCCTGCTCTGACAAAACAAATTAAAGAATGGCAAGGCTTAGACGGGTTAGATCTCGCTATTGAAGTCACCACAGATAGACCCTACAAATGGGATCAATCTCTATGGGTATTGGGCGAAGGTCATGGCCAACAAAAAAATAATAAACTGAACATCGTTGCCATTGATTACGGCGCAAAACAAAACATACTACGCTGTCTTGTAAGTGCGGGTTGTAATGTAACTGTCGTCCCAGCTAATACAAGCTTTAAAGATATTCAGAAACTTAACCCTGACGGGGTATTCTTATCTAATGGTCCAGGTGACCCCGCCGCAACAGGTGAATATGCCGTGCCCATTATTCAGCAAGTTATTGAGCACAATATTCCGCTTTTTGGCATTTGCTTAGGGCATCAGCTTTTAGCTTTAGCGATTGGTGCAAAAACACGTAAAATGCATTTAGGCCATCGTGGTGCCAATCAACCTGTGAAAGATCTCACCACAGGTAAAGTTGAAATCACCTCTCAAAACCACGGCTTTGAAGTTATTGAAGACAGCCTGCCAAAAACCGCAGAGGTCACACATCTTAGCTTGTTTGACGGCTCTAATGAAGGAATACGCCTCAAAGACAAGCCAGCATTTTCTGTGCAATATCACCCAGAAGCCTCTCCAGGCCCACATGATACGCATTATCTGTTCGAACGTTTCACAGATATGATTAAAACGCACCAAAGCCAAAATAATGGCAAAGCTGCATAAATATAAATCTATCGTTATTCTCACAGGCGCGGGTATTTCAGCTGAATCTGGCATCCAAACGTTTCGTGACCAAAATGGCCTATGGGAGAACCACCGCTTAGAAGATGTCGCCACGCCAGAAGCCTTTAAACGTGACCCTGCGCTTGTCCATCAATTTTATAATATGCGAAGGCAGCAACTATTAAGCGAAGCAATTAAACCTAATGCGGCCCACATTGCTATTGCTGAGCTGCAAGCGAGCCATCCCGATGTGTTTCTGGTAACACAAAATATAGACAATCTTCACGAGCGTGCAGGCTCGTCTCATGTTCACCATATGCATGGCGAACTCCTAAAAACAAGTTGCACTGCCTGTCCTCATATTGGTGAAACGCTTGTGGACTTATCTGTGGATGATTTGTGTATGGCCTGTGGAGAAAGTGCTACAACCCGCCCACATATTGTGTGGTTCGGCGAAATGCCGATTGAGATGGAAATGATTTTTGATAAATTAATGAACTGCGATTTATTTATTTCAATCGGCACATCAGGCAATGTCTATCCAGCCGCTGGTTTTGTACAAGAAGCCCGTATGGCAGGTGCGCACACCGTAGAGCTTAATTTAGAACCAAGCATGGGAAGCTCAGCATTCGCCGAACACCATCACGGCAAAGCTACGGATATCGTGCCTCAATATTTATCTAAGGACTTGTAATATCTCTGAAAGCTCTCTCAACTGTCGGTGCTTCTCTACCATTTGCTTTATAACGGTTTAAAAGATCATTAAAATCCGCTAGATGTCCTCTCGGGTCAACATTGCTAGTGTCATTGATGTCAATAAAAGATGAAAGCGTAACAATAAAATTATGAATTTTCTCTGCTTCTTTTGGAAATGGTGCTGCCACACGTTCAAAATGCTGTGCTACACTTTTCAAATTCTCAAGAACTTCTGCTGAAGGACTTTCGTATGAGCGGTAATTATCAATCACTTCTTTTACATCTATATTCGTATCTACAGTCCAATATTGTGGCAACGCATTCCAATAGTCTGGAATAATATCTTTGACTAAATCTCGAACAGTATAACCTTGACCAAGGTTCGTGCCTGCCTTTATTTCTCTTTCGTCGGCTTTATATGATGCTCTGTCTACCAAGGTTTCAAAATGATGCACAAAACCTTCGACTTGTAGACGAACCCTATCTTCATCGAGTCTATCTTGCGCTTTATATTGAAATATATCCTCTTTAAACTCATCTAATTTTTGTCGAAGAGAGACAAAGTCAGCTTCGGCATCGTAATCGATTAGTTTTTCTGAATTAAGCCGTTTACAAGCTAAATTCAGATCGTGCCATATAGCTCTTACCTTTTTAATTTCTTGAATATCCATACCCTACCTCAATCCTGGCATCATAAAACAAACATATTAAAAAATTATGAAAATAGCAAAAAAGATTGATAAGACGCTATGTTCCTTTAGATTACTCATATGGCCTTTTACACAACATTACCTAATCGTGCGCAAATTATAATCTCTGGCGAAGCACGCATAGATTTTCTAGAAAGTCTTATCACCAATAGCATTGCCAATATCCAACCTAACCAGCTTGTCTATAGCTGTCTTTTAAATGCCCAAGGTAAGTTCTTATTTGATTTCTTTGTCCGTCAAGAAGGCGACACATTAATCCTTGATTGCGAAGGCGGAGAACGTGCGGCAAATCTTTTACAAAAACTAAAACTCTATAAACTTCGCACAAAGATCACTTTAGACTTGCAAAATAATGTAGATGTTTATGTAAGTTGGGGTGATGCAGCGGGTTATAAAGATCCACGTCACACTGATTTGGGATACCGCTCTTATACAAAACCTGATGGCGAAGAAAAGCCGTTTGAAGCATGGGATATACACCGTATAAAATTAGGTGTACCAGATGGTTCCCAAGATATGATCGTTGAGAAATCAACTTTACTCGATTTCAATATTGATAAACTCAATGGCATTGATTTCAAAAAGGGCTGCTATGTCGGGCAAGAAGTCACCGCTCGTATGCATTACCGTGGCTTAACTAAAAAACATCTTCACACCATTCAATGGAATGCTATCCCCCAAGCAGGTGAAGACATCATTGTTGACGGAAAAGTGATTGGTGTAATGTGCTCTTCACAGGGCAATATCGGTCTTGCCCTCCTTAAAGATGATGCACTAAAGCTGAGCTTACCCTTTAATATCCTTTAAGCAGCTTTTTTCTTTGCTTGAGCTTTTTTATTCAAACGAATGGCCGCTTGTGCCGCTGCTAGTCTTGCAATCGGCACACGGAAAGGTGAGCATGAGACATAGCTTAACCCTTGTTCTGCACAGAAGGCGATTGAGTCAGGATCGCCACCATGCTCACCACAAATACCGAGTTTCATATCAGCCCTAATGGAACGGCCTTTTTCACACGCAATCTCTATCAATTGGCCAACACCTTCAACATCAATTGAGGCGAAGGGATCGCGCTCATAGATACCTTGGGCTGTATAAAGCGGTAAAAAACTACCTGCATCATCACGGCTAATGCCTAATGTCGTTTGTGTTAAATCATTTGTACCGAAACTAAAGAATTGGGCTTCTTCAGCAATCTGATCTGCTGTCAAAGCGGCACGAGGCAACTCAATCATCGTGCCAATCATGTACTCAACTTTGTCTTTACGCTCATCGAATACTTTTTTGGCGACAGCTTCTATACGTTTTTTCAATATTGAAAGCTCTGCTCGTGTGCTGACAAGCGGCACCATAATCTCTGGCAAAACAGCCTTACCTTTTGATTTAATATCCAATGCTGCTTCTAAAATTGCCTCAACCTGCATATCGTAAATTTCAGGATAGGTAATCCCTAAACGACAACCACGATGTCCCAGCATCGGGTTACTTTCATGCAACTGTGCTAATCTCGTTTTAACTGTTTCCAATGCAATCTCAGCTGTCGCTGCAAACTCAACCATTTGTGCTTCATCGTGCGGTAAGAACTCATGCAGAGGCGGATCAAGTAAGCGTATCGTCACCGGCAGACCTTCCATTGCTTTAAAAATATGGAAGAAGTCATCTCGTTGCATTGGTTTAATGAAATTCAATGCTTTTTTGCGTTTTTGCGCATCATCCGCAAAAATCATCTCTCTGACACGCTGAATACGGTCACCATCAAAAAACATATGCTCTGTACGACAAAGCCCCACACCTTCTGCACCAAAATTAATCGCTGTTTCGCAATCTGCTGCTGTGTCTGCATTTGTACGCACACCCATTTTGCGGAAAGTATCAGACCATCCCATCAAAGTTTCAAAGTCTGTAGAAAGCGCAGCGGCAATTGTTGGTACTTGACCATTAATCACTTTCCCTGTCGTGCCATCAATGGTCAGCATATCCCCTTCGTGTAAGGTTAAATTGCCAACTTTAAGCGTTTGCGCCTTCGCATCAATAATCACCGTGCCGGCACCAGCAACACAAGGACGCCCCATACCACGGGCTACAACAGCTGCATGACTTGTCATACCGCCACGACTGGTCAAAATACCATCGGCAGCGTGCATGCCGTGAATATCTTCTGGTGAGGTTTCTTGGCGCACTAAGATAACGCTATATTCCCCCGAAAGTCTTTCAGCCTCATCCGCTGTAAAGACAATACGACCAGATGCTGACCCTGGTGAAGCAGGCAAGCCTTTAGCAATAACGTCTTGCGGTGCTTTTGGGTCTAAACTTGGATGCAGTAATTGATTAAGACTTTCAGGGTCGACACGTAAAACAGCGTCTTCTTTTGAAATTAGTCCTTCATTGACCATATCCACGGCGATCTTGAGCGCTGCTGCACCTGTCCGTTTGCCAGTACGGGTTTGCAACATATAAAGTTTGTTATCCTGTACAGTGAATTCAATGTCCTGCATATCCTTGTAATGTTTCTCAAGCTTTGCACGTACTTCCTTTAATTGCTTAAAGACAACAGGCATTACTTCTTCCATAGCAGGCAAGCTGCTGCCTTCTTTTTCTTTACCTCTGATTGTTAAGGATTGCGGCGTACGGATCCCAGCCACTACGTCTTCACCTTGAGCATTAACGAGGTATTCACCGTAAAAAACATTCTCTCCTGTTGAAGGATCACGGGTAAAGGCGACACCTGTTGCGCAATCACTGCCCATATTACCAAAAACCATGGCTTGAACATTGACGGCTGTTCCCCATTTTTCAGGGATATTATGAAGCTGGCGATATACTTTGGCACGTTGCGTATCCCACGATTTAAAGACAGCACCAATTGCACCCCATAATTGTTCTTTCGGATCCTCAGGGAAATCTTCGCCAGTTTGCTTCTTTACCAATGCTTTGAAATCAACAATAACCTTCTTCCATGCGGCAGCGTCCATATCAGTATCTTCTGTCACACCTTCACGGCGCTTATGGGTATCGATAATATCTTCTAAATCATGGTGATCGAGGCCAAGTACGACATTGGAATACATTTGGATAAAGCGTCGATAAGAATCATACGCAAAACGATCATTCTCACTATTTTTTGCTAAAGCACGGACAGTTTGGTCATTTAAACCCAGATTAAGCACTGTATCCATCATACCTGGCATAGAAACACGGGCACCAGAACGGACAGAGACAAGTAACGGAAATTCCTTATCCCCGAACCTTGCTTGAACAGCCAACTCAACCTTTTCAAGTGCCTTCTCAACCTGCTTTTCTAAATCAGCGGGATAGCTCTTCTGCGTCTCGTAAAAATGTGTACAAACCTCTGTCGTAATGGTAAATCCAGCTGGTACTGGCAGATCAAGTGAAGCCATTTCAGCCAAATTAGCACCTTTCCCACCGAGCAAGTTCCGCATTTCTGCGCCACCTTCTGTTTCACGACCACCAAAGCTATATACCCATTTTGACATGCGATTCTCCTTTTTGTGTTGTTAATAATATAGCCTTTTCAAAGCATGTAAATAAAGGTAGAAGTAAAAACATGATACCTCGTTACTCAAGACAAGAAATGGTCGACATCTGGGCAGCTGAAAATAAATTCCGCATCTGGCTCGATATTGAAATACACATCTGCGAAGCACAGGAAAAACTCGGCGTTATTCCAAAAGGTGTTGCAAAAGCGCTTAAAGACCGTGGCAATTTCGATGTTGCCCGCATTGATGAAATTGAAAAAGATGTCAAACATGATGTAATTGCCTTCCTCACCAGTGTCGCTGAACATGTCGGCGAAGAATCACGCTATGTTCACCAAGGAGTCACCTCCTCAGATATTATTGACACCGCCTTTGCTGTTCAGATGAAACAATCTGGCGAGATCATGCTGAAAGATTTGGACAGACTTTTAGCCGCTTTGAAAAAACGTAGTCTTGAGCATAAAGATACGCTTTGTATTGGTCGCTCCCACGGTATTCATGCAGAGCCGACAACCTTTGGTTTAAAGTTATCAGGGCATTATGCAGCCTTTCAGCGTAATAAAGACCGTCTAAAACGTGCCATAGAAAACATCTCTGTATGCGCCATTTCTGGTGCAGTTGGCACTTATTCAACCATTGATCCGTCCGTACAAGCCCATGTCGCAAAGAAAATGGGGTTAAGTGCCGAAACCATTTCAACACAGGTCATCCCACGTGATCGCCATGCAGAGTTTTTTGCAGCCCTTGCCATTACGGCTTCCTCTATTGAAAACTTAGCAATTGAGATTCGTCACTTACAACGTTCAGAAGTCCGTGAAGCCGAAGAATTTTTTGCCAAAGGACAAAAAGGCTCCTCAGCCATGCCGCATAAACGTAACCCAGTCTTAACCGAAAACCTCACAGGTCTTGCACGTGTGGTACGTTCGCATGTAATACCTGCTTTAGAAAATGTAGCCCTTTGGCATGAACGTGATATTTCGCATTCTTCCGTTGAGCGGATGATCGGCCCTGATGCATGCATCACGCTTGATTTTGCGCTTAATCGTTTAGCGAGCGTGATTGAGAATTTACTAATTTACCCGAAAACCATGAAAGCCAATTTAGAAAAACTTGGCGGGCTTGTGTTCTCCCAGCGTGTGTTGCTTGCCTTAACCCAAGCTGGCGTGAGCCGTGAAGATGCTTATTTAATCGTTCAGCGCAATGCGATGAAAGTTTGGGAATGCGATGCTAAAACTGACTTCTATAGCTTTTTATCAAAAGACAAAGACGTCAAAGCCGTGATGGACGTCAAAAAACTTAAGAGTATTTTTGATTATGCGCCCTATACCAAGCACATATCCACATTAATCAAAAAAACATTGAAATAAGCTATTCTTTTTATTGCGAATGATTTTCAACTGCAATACAATCAGGACATGATACATTGCAATTGCCGAGGCATTAATACCGCTGACATAAAAACAGCCTTTAATAAAAATCAAATCACTCTGTCTGATCTAAACGATGACACAAAACTCTCTGTTTTTTACAGCCTCTGCGTTGATGCCGCTCTTGAACGTGGTGCTCACCCGTCATCCAAGCCATTAGATAAACGTTGTCCGCCTTGCAAAGAAGGTTTTAGGGGTTTTGTAAAAGACACACTTGCGCTTGTCTGAATAACTTTACTTTCCCCCTTGAAATCGAACGCTCATCGTTCCATGATCGCAAGAACAAAAGACAAAGGAGTGTCTCATGAAAACTGCTTTTTTAGCATTAACATTTATTTTATGGAGTTTAGTACCTATGGCAAAAGCAAAGGCCGCCGATTTAGAAAACACAATTTATCTCGACCTTAAAGATGGTCGAGTGGTCATTGAACTATTACCTGATGTTGCACCTATGCATGTAGCGCGTATCAAAGAATTAACACGCCAAGGCTTTTATGACGGCATCGTTTTTCACCGTGTAATTGATGGCTTTATGGCACAAACTGGTGACCCGACTGGCACAGGCACTGGCGGTTCAGATTTGGGCAATGTTAAAGCTGAATTTAATGACGTACCATTTGACCGTGGCACGGTTGGTATGGCACGTTCTGCTTCACCTCATTCTGCCAACTCACAATTTTTCATCATGTTCGATGAAGGCCACTTCCTAAACGGCCAATACACTGTTTGGGGGCGCGTGACATCTGGCATGGAATTCGTTGATAAAATCAAACGTGGCGAGCCACCTGTAGATCCTGACAAAATCATCAAAATGCAAGTCGCTGCGGATGTCAAATAACGATCTACCTTGGTGGAAAAAAGCCGTCTTTTATCAAATCTACCCTCGTAGCTTTTGCGACAGCACAGGCAATGGGGTTGGCGACTTAGCCGGCATTTCCAACAATTTAGAATATTTGCGCGATCTCGGGATTGAGGGACTATGGATATCTCCTTTCTTGAAGTCACCACAAAAAGACTATGGCTATGATGTTTCTGATTACCGATCGGTTGACCCTTTATTCGGCGACACAGAAGAGTATGAACGCCTCATCAAAAAGGCAGATAAATTAAGCATAAAAGTTATTATGGATCTGGTGCTTAGCCATACATCCGACAAACATGACTGGTTTATTGAGAGCCGTAACTCAAAAGATAATCCGAGGGCAGACTGGTATGTATGGGCAGATCCCAAAGAAGACGGCACACCGCCAAATAATTGGCAATCCGTTTTTGGTGGCTCAGCATGGCAATATGACACAAGACGTGAGCAATATTATCTGCATAACTTTCTTAAAGAACAGCCTGATCTAAATTATCACAACCCAGATGTACAACAAGAAGCTCTTGATATTGTAAGATATTGGCTAGATCGAGGCGTAGCCGGCTTCCGATTGGATGTTATTAATTACCTTTTTCACGACCAACAGCTACGTGATAATCCACCAAACACCTCTGGCATTTATCGTTCTGAGCAGTTTGAGAAAAAGGAGCCCTACGGTATGCAAATGCACAAATACGACCGTTCGCAACCAGAAATGCTACCCTTTATAGAACGTTTAAGAAAACTGATGGATGAATATCCAGATACGATGACACTAGGCGAGGTCGCCGATGATAACCGCTATAAAATTATTGCCGAATATACATCCGAGGGTCGTTTAAACACTGCATATAACACCGCGCTTTTAGGCGGCGTTTCAAAGACTCTCACATCTTCTATGTTCATTGATGCTTATAAGGAAATGGAAAAAGATGCACAAGATTTCTGGCCTAGCTGGGCTTTGAGCAACCACGATGTTGTGCGCGTTGCAACACGTTGGGCAGGCGCCGATATAGGCAATGAACAGATGTGTAAGCTATACTTAGCATTGCTTCTAAGCTTACGTGGTACCGTTTTCATTTACCAAGGCGAAGAACTAGGCCTACCCGAGGCCAACATACCTTTTGAAAAAATACAAGATCCTTGGGGTAAATATCTATGGCCAGAATGGCAAGGCCGTGATGGTTGTCGCACGCCGATGCCATGGAATCACGACCGACATCAGGCGGGCTTCACAGAAGGAGAGGAACCTTGGTTACCGATCCCACAAAATCATAAAGAACGAGCCGTAGACATTCAAAGGCACGATCCGAACTCTGTATTGAGTTTCACAAAAAACCTTATTGCGTGGCGCAAAAACCAAGAAAGCTTAACTGCGGGTACTATCGAGTTTTTGGATATGGGTGAGGATATTCTCGCATATAAAAGAGAAGATATTTTGTGTGTGTTTAACCTTCGCAACCAAGAAAAAGAAATTCAGTTTTTAGAAAAAATTGAAGAGTTAAACAGTTTCGGCGCTTGGATTATCTCGAACGATAACCTCAACACCCTCTGCGGTCTCAGTGGCTTCGGGTTTGGTTTCTTCCGTATTATCGGGTAAAAGATCAGGTACTTCTAGCATATAAGCGACTTCAGACATTCTTTTCAAAATCTTTTGCATTAAACGAGGATCAGTAATCGGATCTGCTTGTTGTAGAATTAAAACATTACGATTTGGGGTGCCGACATAAATCGCTCGACTATTCGGCACAGCAAAAAACTTTTGAAGCACCTCTAAACGTTCAGGGATCAACCATATTTTCGCCGACTCATCATCATCCGTACCAACAAGATTAGAGCTATGCCATTTTTCTGCTTTAAAATGAAGCACTTTAGGGAGCTCAAATTGTTTAAAAACAGTCTGTTCTTTTTTGGGGCAAACAATAATTTCAAAAGGCATTACATGCCTCAACTCCATTTCAATCAGCAAGGCCACACTTGCACGTCCACCTACATCTAAATCTTGACCTTCATATGCACGGATATAATAATCCCCAAAATAACCTTCCATTTGTGGTGATTCAAAAAATCTATTTTTCTGAAAATTAAGATTATATTTTTTTGCAAAAGCCGCCCATGCTTTTTTCTGAAGCATCTGAATACGCACCGACCACCAAGCAAAGCCGATAATTGCAATTGTCGCCACCAACCATATAAAAAATCCAAATGTCACCCAGTAATGATACCTGTTTTATGTGTTCGTTTCCAATAAAAACTCAAATTGTAAGGGTGCAAATCCTTTGCCATCATTGTTATAGAGATTGCCTTTTATAAGAGGTTTATCGCTTTCATAATAATTCACTAACTCTTTTAGATCAGGTCTTGGCCGCTCTTCTGGTTGAGATGATGTGCTGCCAATATAGACAAAACCTGCAATATGCTCGCGGCCTTTTTCCAAGCCCAAATGCGCTTTAAAGCTATCGTTAAAAGCATACCATTCTGTCAACCATTGTGCCCCATATCCCAGCGCATTGGCGGCTAAAATAAGATTTTGGCAAGCTGCTCCAGCGCATAAAATTTGTTCCCATGCTGGTACTTTCGCCTCTCTGATACGTGAAACAACAGCAATAACCAAAGGGGCTCGTTCAAATCGTGCCGCTTCTAAATCGAGTTTAGCGGGGCTTGCCTCTGGCTCTTCTGATAAATACGCCTCACGCAAAGCCTTACTTACCTGTATGCGTTTATCACCACCAAAAATAATAAAATAAAACGGCGATAACTTCCCATGATCGGGTACACGACATGCAGCCCTAAGCATTATCTCAAGCTCTTCTTGTGAAGGGCCAGGCTCAACCATATCAAGCACCTTTACCGACCGGCGCTTAAGCAGGTAATCTAGCATTTCAGGTGATTTTTTTGCGGCGATGGTATTTTCTGACATAGTTTTTCCTTATAATTTAATAATATAGGTTTATATTTAAAAATATGAAAGGTGTTGTTGAAGTATCACAGGCGGCAGCGGCGGCATTGCAAGATGACCGTGCGACCATCCCCTTTAAAATAAAGTCTGACTTTAAGCCCGCTGGCGACCAACCAAAGGCTATAAAACAACTCGTCGAAGGATTAAACGATGGCCTCACCGATCAGGTTCTATTAGGTGTTACAGGCTCGGGTAAGACTTTTACAATTGCTCATGTCATTCAAGAAGTGCAGCGCCCTGCCCTTATCATGGCACCGAATAAAACCCTCGCTGCACAGCTTTACGAGGAAATGCAGTATTTCTTCCCTGATAATGCCGTTGAGTACTTTGTTTCCTATTATGATTACTACCAGCCAGAAGCTTATGTGCCACGCTCTGATACTTTCATTGAAAAAGAAAGTACTATTAATGAACAAATAGACCGTATGCGTCATGCTGCCACACGGGCGTTATTCGAGCGCAAAGATGTTATCATTGTTGCTTCTGTATCTTGTATTTACGGTATTGGCTCGAAAGAAGATTACGCAGCAATGACATTAAGTTTAGCCAAAGATGACTTAATGGAGCGAGACCATTTCATTCAAAAACTCGTTGCCCTTCAATACAAGCGGAACGACATCGCTTTTGAACGGGGTGCTTTTCGCGTGCGTGGTGATACGGTTGAGCTATTTCCTTCTCACATGTCCGACAGCGCATGGCGTTTTTCTTTCTTTGGCGATGAGATAGAAGAAATCACTGAGTTTGATGCCCTGACAGGGCGTAAACAGGCAAACTTAGAAACCGTGCGTATCTTTGCGAACTCGCACTATATTACGCCAGGCCCCACCATGTCACAGGCCATGAAACAGATCAAAATTGACTTGAAAGAGCGCTTAGAGTTTTTTGAGCAAAATAATCAATTACTTGAAGCACAACGCTTGAAGCAGCGCACTGATTTTGATTTAGAAATGATGGCAGCAACTGGTTTCTGCCAAGGGATTGAAAATTATTCACGCTATTTAACGGGTCGCCCAACAGGGGCGCCACCCCCTACCCTGATCGAATATTTACCTGATGATGCAATCATTATTCTGGATGAGAGCCATGTAACAATCCCCCAAATTGGCGGCATGTATAAAGGTGACCGAGCCAGAAAAGAAACCTTGGTAGAACACGGCTTCCGCCTACCCGCAGCGATGGATAATCGCCCTTTGAAATTCGAAGAATGGCAACAATTCAGGCCACAAGCAGTACATGTTTCAGCCACCCCAGGCCCCTGGGAACTAGAACAGACAGGCGGCGTATATGCAGAACAAATTGTTCGGCCGACAGGTTTAATTGATCCACCTGTAGAGATACGTCCAACCAAACACCAAGTCGATGATCTCATGGATGAATGCCGCAAAACCGTTGAAAGAGGATTGCGTGTTCTAGTAACAACACTGACGAAGAAAATGGCTGAAGCTCTAACAGAATATTTGAGCGAACACGGCTTGAGAGTCGCCTATTTACACTCCGATGTTGATACTTTAGAGCGTATTGAAATTATTCGTGACCTACGGATTGGTACCTATGATGTTTTGGTTGGCATTAACTTATTACGAGAAGGTTTGGATATTCCTGAATGTGGGTTAATGGCCATTTTAGATGCTGATAAAGAAGGGTTCTTGCGCTCTAAAACCTCTCTTATTCAAACCATTGGGCGTGCCGCCAGAAACGCTGAATCAAAAGTCATTCTCTATGCTGATAAAATGACAGGAAGTATGCAAGGTGCGATTGAAGAAACTGATCGTCGCCGTGAAAAGCAGGTTGCCTATAACAAGGAACATAATATTACCCCACAAACAACAATACGTCGCATCAATGAAACTGATTACGAACAAAAAGAAATGAAAGCCCAGCGTGTTGGCGAGAACGAACAAGAGGCTTTTGCCTTTAAAAGTGAGAAAGATTTCCAGAAACAACTTAAAGCACTTGAAGCGCAGATGCATGAAGCGGCTAGTAATTTAGAGTTTGAACAGGCTGCCAAGTTAAGAGATCAAATCCGTAAATTAGAAAAACAAAATTTAGGATTTATTTCTGGGTAATCACTGCATAGTAATTCGATAACACCATTACACCGATTATCGTGCCCATACTTTCACTTAGTATTTGCACAATAGCGGACAATGTCATTGCCAATATCCCAAAAAAAGGTAAATGGACTAAAAATGCCGACACAATCATCATAATAATAAAAAACGGTATCATAAGCACGAGAATAATCAGCATAAAACATATCATCGAAAGAAATATTGTTAAAATGATCTTCCAGAAAAAACCTTTAGACAGTTGAAATACCTCACGAAAACTATGGGCTCCCTCAACAGCTATAGAAGGAAAAACGAGGCTCGCTCTTACGCCAAAATAAAAAACAAAACTAACCCCGATAAGCATTAATAGAACAACGCCTCCCGTGCTTACATAGTCTTTCACAAACAATGGCAGTCCTGTAACAGCAGCAGCTAAAATGGTTAGCGTCATAAAGAGCAATGCACCAAATCCCATAAACTTCCATTCCGATTTATGAGGCCTCAATGGATTAGCAAAGCGAAAATTATCTGGCCCTTGCAGAACAATACGGTGCCAAGTAATAGCAAGAAAGGGCATAATACACGCCTTACCCAAAAGCCCTAATACCAACAAAAAAACACCCAAAACTTTCATTTCTAATGTTTCGGCAAAAAATTGGTGCGATAAAGCCAAGGCAATAAAAATTAAAAGATACGGTATATAGTACTTAATGCTCGCCCAGACCAACCGCAAATTATTTTTTAAATAAGCAAAGATCGCACCTGTCGTGCGCCAAATAGTTTCCTGCGGTTCATAAAATGAATAAGCCATAAAAAAGCATATCAATATTAAGTGCTCTTCGCAAAAGCAAAAAAGTCTAGATCTTGTGTCTTAACCACCTAGCGACTATGCTTCGTTTAGAAAAAGGAGATATACTATGAACACAAAAAATATTCTTATCATTGTATTACTTGCTGTTATAGCTGGTGGTGCTTGGTGGTATTACCAGCAGCAACAAGACACTGTATCAATCAGCATCGGAGACAAAAAAATCTCAACAACTGTGTCAGACTAAAGAAAATTCAAAACCCCGCATCAAGCGGGGTTTTTTAATGCGGCAGCACTTGCCCTGATAACAACGCAGAAAACCCAATAATTAAACCCGCAATAATTAATACTACATTCGCCACATGGTTGATGAACGGCATTTTACGTGCTGCAAAGAATTTTTTACCATAGCGTAAAGGCAATGTATACGAGAGGACAACAGGGATATCTGCCGCCAACATTGTTAAGAAGATAACCCAATATTCAATCACACCTATCTGTTCAATAGGGATAATCGTTGGGATAATGCCTGCAAAGAAAATAATGTCATACGGATTTGTAATGGTAATCACAAAACCAATTGAAAAATCTTGCCACAAAGAATTATTTATGGCCTTTACCTCATCAGCCTTGTCTTCAATCCTAAATTGTTCCTTTAACAAGCCCTGAATACCTAGATAAACAAGATAAACTGCAGCAAAGGATTTTGCTAGAATTACGACAAAGAGCCTAATATCATCCATTGCCCCTAAGCCCAAGACAACCAGCAATAAAAAAACTAGCTTCGCTAAATTATTGCCGACCATAAAGGCTGCAACCGAAAGCATACCACGCTCACTCATTGCACGAGACGCCACTGCCAACATGCCTGGCCCTGGTTTGATGGAAAAAGCCATCATCGTCAGTGCCAGCAATAACAATGCATCGTAATTCATGTTTTATTTTTTAGGCTTCAAGGTCGGGAAGCAGATCACATCACGGATATTATGAGAATCTGTCAATAGCATTACCAAGCGGTCAATGCCCATACCCCAGCCACCCGTTGGTGCTAAGCCAACTTCTAATGCGGTGACAAAATCTTCATCCAGCATTTGCGCCTCATCATCACCCGCTTCACGTGCTGCTACTTGCGCTTCAAAACGTTTGCGCTGCTCGACAGGATCATTCAATTCCGTAAAAGCATTAGCAATTTCCCAACCATTAATAAAACTCTCGAAACGCTCCGTTAAAATAGGGTTATCACGATGTGTCTTAGCCAAAGGCGAAACATCCAAAGGATGGTCAATCACATGGATCGGCTGAATAAGATCAGCCTCAGCTTTGTCTTCAAATACAGCCAAAACAATCTCGCCCCATTTCCAACGAGGCTCAACATGCACGCCCAATTCTTTTGCTTTAGCAGCGGCGGCATCTCGATCAGTGATCGTAAGAAAATCGACACCTGTTTTCTCTTTAACAAGATCAATCATTGTCGCTCGCTTCCACGGTGCCTTAACATCAATCTCTTTCTCGCCAAATTTTATCTTCGTTGTGCCGTAAAGCATCATGGCTAAATGCTGAACCAATTCCTCGGTCAAACGCATCATATCTTTATAATCTGTATAGGTTTTATAAAGCTCAATTGTTGTAAATTCAGGATTATGTTTGATTGAAATACCTTCATTTCTAAACAGGCGGCCAATCTCATACACGCAATCAGCCAACCCGCCAACAATTAGACGCTTCAAATGAAGCTCAGGTGCGACACGTAAATAGAAATCATTATCTAGTGCATTGTGATGTGTTGTAAAAGGCTTTGCCGATGCACCACCCATAATACCGTGAAGAATTGGCGTTTCTACTTCGACACCGTCCCAATTTTCTTCAATAAATTTTCTAATTTCAGAAATAATCTTAGAGCGAGCGCGTAGTGTCACACGGCTATCTTCATTGGCAATTAGATCCAAATAACGCTGGCGATAACGCTGCTCAATATCTTGTAAGCCGTGATATTTCTCAGGAAGTGGGTGAAGGGCTTTTGTCAAAAGGGTAATTTCTTTTGCACGAATAGACAATTCACCACGTGGTGTACGACGGACCAATCCTCTAACACCAATGATGTCTCCAAGATCAAAAAGATCAAGTTTTTCTAGCTCTTCAGCAGGCGTTGACGCTTTGTGGCAAAAAATTTGAATTTTGCCTGACGCATCCTCAATATCAATGAACATACCGTCATTACGCATAGCAACAATACGACCAGCAACAACAACTGTATCCTCTGTTTCCGCCCCATCAGCCAAATCCTTGTACTTAGCTTGCACATCACCTGCCTTGTGCTCACGTTTAAACTCATAGGCATAAGGGTTCATCCCACGCTTTTTTGCCTCTTCTAGCTTTGCATAGCGTGCTTCAATAGGGTCGGTGATATTTTTAGCTGTATCGGACATAGGTTTTATACTTCTTTTCTTAACGGTTATAAGCTACTATAGATACTATGTTTACACAGCCTAGATCAATGAAAAATCAACGTGGTAACGCCCTTTTATTAGTTTTAATTGGCGTCGCCTTATTCGCAGCACTCAGTTATGTTGTTGCTAAAAACTCAGGCAATAGTGCGGGTACAATTGATAAAGAAAATAATAGCCTGCTTGCCTCTCAAATATTAGAGTATGCCAAACAGCTTCAGCAAGGCGTCAATATCATTAAACAAAACGGCTATTCGGAAAACCAGATATCCTTCGCACATCCTGATTTAACGGGTTACGGCACCTACGATACATCACCTGAAACAGAAGTTTTTAACCCACGTGGTGGCGGTGCCAGCTATAAAACATTTCCAAAAGCCACCAATGATGACTGGATTTTTTCTGGCAGCAACGCTGCATACCGTGTACCTATCCCCAATGAATTATGGGCCAGTTGTACAGCGGCCTGTAGCGATATCGTTGCCCTACTCGCTAACATTAGCAAAGAACTTTGCATGGAGTTAAATGAAAGAGTGGGTGTGGCCAACCCCTCCAACAACCCACCGCAAATGAACACAACGTATTCCACAACAAAATTCACTGGCAGTTTTGTTAAAGACCGAGTTCTGTACGCAGATTTTGATTATACAAATGGTAAGCGCGCTGCATGTATGGAGGGAAAGAACAGCCCCACACCTGTAGGGTCATATCACTTCTTCTATGTATTATTAGAACGCTAAATGTGCGTTAATTAAAAAATTATTGAAAAGCACTGTACATAGCCTTTCGGCTGCGGTATTCCTGTCACAATGTATGATTTCGAACGACCACTAAAAATAGGCATACGGGGCTCTGTGTTAGCACAAACACAGACGCAATTAGTGGTTGATAAACTTCAAGAAAAGTTTCCTAACCTCAACGTTGAAATCGTTATTATCAAGACATCAGGGGATTGGAAAAAATCTCAAGGCGAAATCCGCTTATCCGAAGTTGAAGGCGGTAAAGGTCTGTTCATTAAAGAAATTGAGCACAACATTATCGAAGGCACCATTGATTGTGGCGTCCATTCGATGAAAGATGTCCCGACATTCTTACTGCCAAATATGGGCGTGGATCATGTGATAGAGCGTGGCAGTCCTTATGATGCGTTTGTCAGCAATAAATATAAATCTATCGAAGAGCTGCCTAAAGGTGCTGTCATTGGTACAGCGTCTACACGCCGCCAAGCAATCTTAAAACATATGCGTCCCGACCTTCAGACAACCATTATTCGAGGCAATATCGATACCCGACTCGCTAAATTGGACGAAGGACAAGCTGATGCACTAATTCTTGCCGTGACTGGTTTGGAGCGCATTCAACGTGACCATCGCATTGCCAAAATATTTACTATGGAAGAAATGCTTCCTGCTTGTGGTCAGGGCACTCTATCCATTGAAACAAAAAAAGATGACGTTGCTGTGCGTTCACTTTTTGATGCGATACACCATCGTGCCACGGGCTTATGCACTGTTGCCGAACGTTCTGCCCTTGAGGCATTAGACGGCTCCTGCCAAACACCGATTGGTTGCTTTGCGACACTTAATGGCCATGAAATGACTTTACGTTGTGCGGTTTATGAAGAAGATGGCTCAAAGCACTATTATGAAGAAACGACGGCAACAATCACGACAACAAAGCAAGCCCATGATCTAGGCTTTGCACTTGGTTCTAAAATTAAACCTCGTGCACCAAAAACACTGTTCGCTTAACGCCAGCCTATCATCTGCTCTTTTTTAAATGTCGGCCTATGATATGTCACAACCGCTGATTGCAGGCTCACACTTACTTCTGGACGAAAACTTTCTTTAAAGCGATTTAAGCCCTCATCTTCTGACCCGCCTAGATCACAGTAGCGAACACCTTGTTCATCAAGAACCTTACAAGTTTCTACAATTTGAAAAACGGACAAATCTTGTACTGAATGATCCGTTAAGTTCACTAATAACACAGCATTGTTTTTATTGTTCTTATCCCAAATTGATAAACCAGTCGGTTGTCCATCAACATAAAAAATACGCCCCTCATACGCTGCTGGATTTTGCTGTAAAGTTTCAAACATCGTTTCATAAATACTGACAACGTCACGCCCCATATCCGCTTTACCATCAAGAATCATTTTTGCTTCCCAACGTGTCATAATGAACCGCATCTTATTTAGAGCGTCTTCTTCTTTAATTGATGTATGACTAAGTTCATGCCTAGACGTCAACATGCCTAATTTCTTACGAAGACGTTTAAATTGACCACCCTCTAACGCTGCTACCGCTTTTGTCGAAAGAACATGGGCGGGATATTTCCAATCAAGTTTGTCCTCTACAACTGTTTCAATATCTTTAATACTGTCCTGCAGTTTAGCCGCCATTTTTTGCCTGAGCCGTGCCAATTGGTCTTGAGAAAAGCGTGCTAAACGCACTTCTTTTTCTTGTTGAGATAATTGCTTTAAAACATCTGGTAATAAATGAGATTGTGTTAACAATTCATGGTTTTCGGCCACCTCAGGCAACACCAAAATACTGTCTTTATCATTAGGATGAGCGCACACCATCACATGAACCCCATCTCGAGAGTAGACATCAAACCCATTACGGCCTAAAAGCGCCAAATAAGCCACTGATAAAAGAGACTCATCTCCATTGTCAGAAACACAGTTTCCAAAAACGCGCCTTAATCCCCCAGAACTGACCCTTTGTTCAACCATAGAATGCTTTTTTTCAACTCCCTATAAGAATGATGTTAAAAGCAAATGGTTAATATTTACATAATATTGGTAAAAAGAACAAAAAAAGTTGAACAAAAGATCACTTTTGTTGCTTATCCGTTTGTTTTAGTTAGAAATTAAGTACGCGCAGTCTTCCAGATTGTTTCAAAACGCTCTTTTTCAGCGGCAGCGGCCTCTTCGCTTTCAATCAATAAAAGCACTGATTCTTTCCAGAGCATTAAAGCAACTTTATCTTTAAAAATAAACGTCATAATACCGCTATTAAAGGCTTCTTCTGAGATAAAACGATACCACTCTCTTGGTGCAGCGAAGACGGTCTGGCCTTCTTTGGCCAATAACCTTTCGGTGATACCCGCTTTTTTGAGCTTCTCAATATAAGCGTCTAATTCTTTACCGTATTTATTATATCCTTCTGATTCGTTCACACTATTAATCAGCACCTCGCCACCTTCATCACCCATTGTCGATAGAATCTCATTCCACAATGTAAATAAAGGTTGGTCACCACGAATAATACGCACTGAATTATGCTTAAAGCGCACACCTTCATGCTCCATAATATCAATATTATTATCTTCAAACGCCTGAATAATAGCGTGCATAGAAACTTGTTTAATAGAGCTATTGCCCATCTCAAAGTTATTAATCGCTGTTTTTGACATGCCGCAAGCATTCGCTAAATCTGCTTGTGACCATCCTAAAAGGCCGCGTGCGGCTCTGCATTGTCGTGGTGTAATCATGGTGGTACATTAGCCCCTTATGCTAAAAATCTCAACAGTAATTATGAATAATGCTGAAATTTGTTTTCTTTCCGAAGATGGAGAGATTGAGATAGTCTCATTAGAGGCCGTTTCAAGCAAGCTAAAAACAAATAATATTCTTGTATGTCATGCACCATACACAGCCAAAAAGCTTGGCCTAAAACAACTACCACGCTTTGATATTCTTGAACTTTACGCCTTTATTTACCCAACAAAATTTGCTGTCCCGACCATCAATGGAATAGCTAAAGCCTTAGGCATTACACCTAGCAATGATATCGAAGAACAAGCTATGTTGGTTCACGAAATCATTGAACATCTGACCAACCCCACTCATTTAAAAAGCATAAAAGACATCGAATCAATTCTTAATTTTATGGCATATCAAGGACAAGGTTGGGCATGGGCACCGATTCTTTTAGAACAATTAGGCAAACAAGTCTCTAATATCTCAATCAAAGATTTAGCTCTATGGGAAAAGCGGCCAGAATGGCAAGATAATCTGCCGCCCAGAGGAAACTACAAAAACGCACTAAACGAAACAGCGATTAATGATAATTTGAGCCTGTGGCTCTCTTCCAGAAGCACCCGTGCGGAAGATCGCCCTCAACAACGTCTTTACAGTCAAAAAATAGCCACAGCCTTCAAAGAAACTAACATTGGAACAAACACGCATATTCTTTTAGCAGAAGCAGGGACAGGGGTCGGTAAGTCCCTAGGTTATTTGAATCCTGCATGGTTATGGGCCAATCAAAATGACAATCAAGTATGGGTCTCAACCTATACAAAAAACCTTCAGAAACAGCTTGAATCAGAGCTAGATGGGTTAATTCCACGCCAACAAGATGAGCATGATACTCTCGTTATCCGAAAAGGTCGTGAGAACTACTTATGTCTTTTAAATTTGGAAGAGCAAGTGCGCACAACACAATTAGCCGAGAAACCAAATGATCGTATTGCCGCAGGTATTATGCTGCGTTGGATGCAAGAGACCAAAGATGGAGATTTTTCAGGCTCAAGTTTTCATGGTTGGCTACCAACCCTCCTTGGTTACCAACAAACGTTAGGGCTATCGGACAGTCGTGGTGAATGTATTTACGCTGCCTGCGATCACTATAAAAAATGTTTTATCGAACATGCTGTGGCAAAAGCTAAAAATGCTAAGATCGTTTTATCCAATCATGCACTCAGTATGATTCAAGCGTCTATCGCCGTAAACCCTGTGGAGCTGCCTTCACGCTATATCTTTGATGAAGGACATCACCTTTTTGATGCTGCCGATTCGACCTTTGCGAGCAATCTTACACTTCTTGAAATGTTAGAACTAAGACGCTGGTTGCTAGGGGCTGAGACAGGGCGCAAAACACGCTCACGGGGCTTACGCAAACGCTTAGAAGGCCTTATTGAGGATAACTCAAAAGCCGAGGATTGCGTTGTAGCGGCCATTCGTGCCGCCCATCAATTGCCAAATTATCAAATTCTATCTGCGCTTAAAAAAGGCGGGCACGGTGAGCGCATGAATGCATGCGAAACATTTTTCCTCTCTTTGCGAGATCATATAAAGCAGCAAATACACAATAATAATGCCGCCCAAGGTCTATATGGTTCTGAATGTGCACCCTACCCCGTTCCTTCTTCTATTATTGCGCTTGCCTTACACGCACAAAATACGCTGAGTGATATTCGTCGCCACTTATTAAAACTGATTGATATATTACTTAAAAAAGCAGAGCAAGAACGTCTGAACGAGACCCCAGATGCTACAGAAATAAACCGCCTTGAAAATCTGACAACAAGCCTACAAAGACGCTGTGATAATAATCTGACACCATGGATATCCATGCTTTCTCAGTTAGAAACCCCGCCAGGGCAAGATTTTATTGATTGGTTTGGTATAGACCGTGCTGAGGGCAAAGATTCAGATGTCGGCATGTATCGCCGTTGGGTAGATCCCATGATTCCTTTCGCCTCAACATTACAATCACATGCCGAAGGCATTGCCATCACCTCAGCTACCTTACGAGATTCTCAACATGAAAATGAAGGTTGGGAAACAGCCCTTGAACAAACAGGGGCACGCCATTTCAAAGATAAAGGACAAACAGAAACGTTCTATACACCTTCGCCATTTGATTACAAATCAAAATCAAAAATATTTATCGTCAATGATTTACCCAAAAACAATCTCAGCTTACTGGGCAAAGCCTATGCCGATCTTATGATCGCATCAGGTGGCGGTGCTTTAGGGATATTCACAGCTATTCAACGCCTCCGCAGCCTGCACCCTCAAATTGAAACAGCCCTTACAAAGGCTAATATACCGCTCTATGCACAACACGTAGATGACATGGATGTCGGCACACTCATTGACTTGTTTAAGGATCAGCAGCAAAGCTGTTTATTAGGCACAGATGCGGTGCGTGACGGTGTTGACGTACCCGGTGAAGCACTCCGCATGATTATTTTTGAACGAGTGCCGTGGCCACGCCCGACAATCCTTCACAAAGCCCGCCGACAACATTTTGGTGGCCGTGCTTATGATGAGCGCATGACACGCCTGAAATTAAAACAAGCCTATGGGCGTTTAATCCGCTCAGATCAAGATAGAGGTGTATTTATCATGCTTGATACTATGTTTCCATCTCGACTCCATGATGCCTTCCCTGACGATGTAGAGATTGTCAAAACATCATTGGCTGATACGATAGAACAAGCAGAAGGATTCTTTAATGCAGATTAAATCACTCACAGTTTATCTCGGCTCTGGTGGTAAAGCGCCAAAACTCTATAAAGACGCTGCCAAAGCACTTGGCCATTACCTTGCGGACAACAACTATAGAACCGTCTACGGCGGAATGAGTGCTGGCACAATGGGTATTTTGGCTGACGCTGCTTTAGAAAAAAATGGCGATGTACTAGGTGTCATTCCAACCAATATCCGTGATAAAGATTTTGTTCATCAAGCCCTTATCACTGCGAATAAAATGATTACCGTCGATAATATGTGGAAACGGAAGAAGATCCTCATTGATGAGGGCGATGCAGCCATTGCCCTACCTGGTGGCTACGGGACATTAGACGAGATTTTTGAGTTTTTATATTGGGGCTTAAAAGGCTTTCACGCTAAACCGTTAGGTCTTTTAAATATTAATGGCTATTGGACGCCTTTACTCAATTTTATTGAAACGGCCTGCGAAAAAGGCGCTCTTGAAAAAACGGCCTTAGCCTATTTATTTGTCGACGATAAAATAGAGCCTCTATTAGAAAAACTATCCTCTTTTGTTGCGCCAAAAATCGAAGAAAAAATATTATCCGACAAAACAACGTATATCTCGGCCATTGAAGAAAGTAATCTTACAGACACACAAAATCCTATCATCGTTCATGCCACCAATATTGAAGAGTTATATAGGCTCGCTAATGCACTCGTTCTCAAACAACTCAACAAAGTCACACGCCCTATCGGCGTATTAGATAAAGACCGCCTATTTGGGAAATTAAAACTCTGGATATACACTGCCGCTGTTAATGGTTTTATAACACCGTATTGCCCAGATTTAGCTGTATTTTCAGAAGATGAAGAGTTACTAGAAATGATGATCCGTAACCATATTCATGTCTCTGTTGACCTCCATGAAAAATGGGAAGGGTTAAAGAGCTAGTTTACCCGCATAAAGATCATCAAGGAAACCCCACAAGGTTGGATATTGATAATCAATGAATTCTAAATGCGTTGTTTCTAGCGTTTTTTTCTTAACCTGAACGGTATGAAACCCCATATCATGTGGGATCTTTAAGTTTTTCACAGAATCATCAACGAAAAATATTGAACCACGTTTTTCTTTAAGGTCATCGTCAGTCAAACCCAAGGATTTCAATGCCATTAAAAATCCGTTTTTGGTTTCATGTTTAAAAGTATAATCCAGTAGATCTGAACCAATAATCCTTTCATCTGGAAAAAATTTTTTTAAATTCATTAATTCAAGGTTTGCCTGCGCCCAATACGTCGTGCCATCCGTCAAAATCGCTGCTTCTATATTCTGATTGTCAAAATAAGCTGCATTGTTGTATTGGCTTATAACATCTTTAAAACGAAGGACATAATTTTCAAAAAAATAAGGATGCGTTTCGTTATATAACTGCTTGATATCAATACCGAACTTTTCAAACATATAATGGCTCAAGCCACGTTCTTGGAAAGATTTTCGTGCAAGAGCAATCGCCTCATCACGTGGCAATGGACAACCTAATCTTATGGCCGTTTCACCATAAGACACGCCAAAATAAGGTTCTAATCCTTCTGGATGGTCAAATAGGCATTCATCAAAGTCTAATACAAGATAGATTTTTCGATCAGCAGGCTGACCCATTAAGCCGCCATCTCTAAGGCTTCAAGCTTAGCGCGTGCGATCTCAATACGGCTGTCATAACGCGCTTTTTCAAGCTCAGTTGCTGCTAAGCCACGATCATTCAATAATGTTTCAAGCTGTGCCTCTACTTCGCTCTTGTCTATTTGAGACAATGCCAGTGCCTCTTCCGCCAAGATAGTCACACGATCTGGGGTGATATCAGCAAAACCACCTGCCAAAAAGATTTGATCTGTTACATTGGCCATATCATCTTTATACATACGCACGACACCTGGACGGATTGTTGTCACAAGCGGAGAGTGCTCAGCCAACACACCAATATCACCCTCTTCGCCCGGCACAACAACCATTAATGCTGGCTCGTCCATCAAACGCTGCTCAGGGGAAACAAGTTCGAATTGAATAGTATTTGTTGTCATCTATTTTACCTCTATCTAAGGCTAAAGCTCAGACCCGTATTTACGAAAATACGCCGAACCTCTTTCTTGCCCTGCTCTGACAAGTTGCCCATTGCAAAAGCTTCCGCTTCTGTCATCTGCACAAGCGCACCTATTGTTTCTTTACCACGTGCTTCAGCCACAACACACCAAGATGAAACCCCGTGCGGAACACCAGCAAAGAAAGTTTTGACAGACATATTTGAAAAATCTATTTTTGCAGAAGGAACGCCCATCTTACGCCGCTTCTTTCTTCATTTTCTCAGCCTTTTCAATCGCTTCATCGATTGTACCAACCATGTAGAAGGCTGATTCAGGCAGATCATCATAATCACCTGCAACAATGCCTTTAAACGCTTTGATTGTATCTTCCATCTGAACGAATACACCAGGTGTGCCAGTAAAGACCTCTGCCACGTGGAATGGTTGAGACAAGAAACGCTGAATCTTACGTGCACGTGACACCACCAATTTGTCATCTTCAGACAATTCATCCATACCTAGGATCGCAATAATATCTTGCAATGCTTTATATGTTTGAAGCGTTTTCTGAACAGAGCGAGCCACTTGATAATGCTCTTCACCAACCACTTGCGGATCCAAAATACGTGATGTTGAATCAAGTGGGTCAATCGCAGGATAGATACCCAACTCAGCCAATTGACGTGAAAGAACCGTTGTCGCATCCAAATGGGCAAAGGCCGTTGCAGGTGCAGGGTCAGTCAAGTCATCGGCAGGTACATATACAGCCTGAACTGATGTGATAGAGCCTTTATTTGTTGACGTAATACGCTCTTGCATCGCACCCATATCCGTTGCCAATGTTGGTTGGTAACCAACGGCAGAAGGAATACGACCTAATAGAGCAGACATTTCAGCACCCGCTTGTGTAAAGCGGAATACGTTATCCATAAAGAATAAAACGTCTTGGCCTTCTTCATCACGGAAATATTCCGCCATCGTAAGACCGGTCAAACCTACACGTGCACGCGCTCCAGGAGGCTCATTCATCTGACCATAGACCAGTGCCGCTTTTGAACCTTCAGCGCCACCTTCTTTAATAACGCCAGATTCTAGCATCTCGTGATAAAGGTCATTCCCCTCACGTGTACGCTCACCAACACCAGCAAATACAGATACACCACCGTGCCCTTTTGCAATGTTGTTAATTAATTCCATGATTGTTACTGTCTTACCAACACCAGCACCACCGAACAGACCAATTTTACCACCCTTTGCATATGGGCAAAGAAGGTCAACAACTTTAATACCTGTAACAAGCTGCTCGGTTGCTGTTGATTGATCTACGAAATCAGGCGCTGAACGGTGAATTGGCGCGCCTTGTTTTGTTTTAACCGCACCAAGACCGTCAATCGGCTGACCGATAACATCCATAATACGACCCAATGTTTCAGGACCAACTGGTACTGTAATCGGTGCACCTGTATCAATAACGTCTTGACCACGAACGAGACCGTCTGTTGTGTCCATCGCAATCGCACGGACTGTGTTCTCACCCAAATGCTGAGCCACTTCCAACACAACAACTTGGTTGTCATTACCCGCATTCACTGTCGTGATTGCATTCAAAATTGCTGGGATATTACCGTCTTCAAACTGAACATCGATAACAGCACCCAGAACCTGAAGGATCTTTCCTGTTGCTTTAGATTTCGCCATTTTTTTACTCCTCTTTTATAAACTCTATTTATTCTTTAAATATTAAACTGCTTCAGCACCTGAAATAATTTCGATCAATTCTTTTGTAATATATGCCTGACGTGCACGGTTATACTGCAATGTCAGGTCAGAAATACGATCGCCTGCATTACGTGTTGCCGCATCCATCGCTGTCATACGAGCAGCTTGCTCACCTGCTGCACTATCAAGAAGCGCTCGGAAAATTTGAATTGCCAAATTGCGTGGCAATAAATCATCCAAGATTTCTTCTTCAGAAGGCTCAAAACTATATAATGGCTTAGGACCGATTTCTGAATCTTGTTCATTCTGGTTTGCTTCTGGCAATTTGAATGGAATAAGCTGTTGCGCTTGTGGCGTCTGCGTTAAAACAGACACGAACTGGTTATAAACCAGTGTACAAACATCAAACCCGCCTGTCGCAAACTGATCCAACACAAGCTCGGCAATGTCATGCGCTTCAGAGAAATTAATCTTTGTTTTGCCGCCAATGCCTGTAAAGCCTTTAATAATATTGGCTTTATGCGTTCTTGATAATGCATCACGAATTTTACGGCCCACACAGATGATTTTCACATCCTTGCCATCACGTTCTAATTGCGAGATTAACAAACGTGTTTTACGCAAAACATAGGCATTAAAACCGCCACAAAGACCACGATCCGCACTCACCGCAATAATCAAGTGTGTTTGCACAGATCCAGTCCCTGTCAGAAGCTTAGAAGAATTAGGGTTGATCTGAATATTTGCCGCAACACGTGCCATCATTTGAGACATAGCTTGCGCATAAGGCTGTGACGCCTCTGCTTGGCCTTGTGCTTTTTTAAGCTTAGAGGCCGCAACCATCTTCATCGCCGACGTAATTTTTTTCGTCGACTTCACCGAAGATATTCTGTCTCTCAAATCACGTAAACTAGGCATTATTCGTACTTTTTCCTAACGTCTATTGCTTAAGCTACTTTTTTAGCGCCTGTATCGAAACGCTTCAAAAATGTATCAAGGAAAGACACAATTTGTTGCTCAATCTCAGGTGTTAATGCACCGCCCTTACGTAGACCCTCAAGGATATCCTTGCCGCCTGAACGTAGCTCAGCCAGTAACTGTTTTTCAAATGTTGTAACGCTATCAACTGGTAATGAGTCAATATAACCACGTGTTCCTGCATAAATCACTACAACTTGTTCTTCTGTTGATAATGGCTGGAACTGAGGCTGCTTCAACAATTCAGTCAAACGGGCACCACGCGCCAGAAGCTTCTGTGTTGCAGCATCAAGGTCTGATGCAAACTGAGAGAATGCTTCCATTTCACGATATTGCGCCAATTCAAGTTTGATTGAACCCGCAACCTTTTTCATCGCTTTTGTTTGCGCTGATGATCCAACACGAGATACAGATGCACCAACTGAAATCGCTGGACGAATACCTTTGTAGAACAAAGATGTTTCCAAGAAAATCTGACCATCTGTAATCGAAATTACGTTTGTTGGAATATAGGCAGAAATATCACCCGCTTGTGTCTCAATAACAGGCAATGCTGTTAAAGAACCCGCACCATGTTCATCATTCAATTTCGCTGCTCGCTCTAAAAGACGTGAGTGAATATAGAATACATCACCTGGATACGCCTCACGTCCTGGAGGACGACGAAGAAGCAACGACATTTGACGATATGCCACAGCTTGTTTTGATAAATCATCATAAATGATTAGGCCGTGCATAGCGTTATCACGGAAATATTCGCCCATTGCACAACCAGCATACGCTGCCAAGAACTGCATAGGCGCAGGATCAGAAGCAGTTGCAGCCACAATGATTGAATATTCTAACGCACCATTCTCTTCTAATGTCTTAACCAATTGCGCTACTGTTGAACGCTTTTGACCGATCGCTACATAGATACAGTACATATGTTTATTTTTATCAGACGCACGGTTATTGTGCTTCTGGTTCAAAATAGCATCAACCGCTACGGCTGTTTTACCTGTTTGACGGTCACCAATGATAAGTTCACGTTGACCACGTCCTACCGGTACTAAAGCATCAATCGCTTTAACACCTGTTGCCATTGGCTCATGGACAGATTTACGTGGCATAATACCAGGCGCTTTAACTTCGATACGGCGTGTTTCTTTAGCCTTTAATGGGCCTTTACCATCAATCGGGTTACCCAAAGCATCAACCACACGACCTAGAAGCTCTTTGCCTACTGGCACTTCAACGATCGTCCCTGTACGGCGAACAATGTCACCTTCTTTGATGTCACGGTCATCACCAAAAATAACCACACCAACATTATCAACCTCCAAGTTTAACGCCATACCTTTAGCGCCACTTGGGAACTCAACCATTTCACCCGCTTGAATTTTATCAAGACCGTAAATACGTGCTACACCGTCACCGACAGACAAAACCTGTCCGATTTCAGCGACATCTGCTTGCGCCGCAAAATCTTTTACTTGCGCTTTTAAAATGCTGGAGATTTCTGATGCTTGGATTTCCATTATGCAACCTCTTCTGTTGTGTTATCTAATTGTGTTGTGCCTGCGCGTAGTGCACGTTGCAAGCGGTTAACTTTTGTACGAACGCTATCATCTACCATCAATGAACCCACACGAACGACCATGCCGCCCAATAGATTTGCATCTTCTGTAATAGAAAGCGAAACATCTTTACCAAGGCCTTTTTTCAAAGACTCTTTTAATTCTTTTGTTTGTTTATCAGATAATACATGCGCTGTCTCAACATAAGCGGTCACTTCGCCACGTGCTTCAGCAATTTCTTTTTCTGCTATGGTCAAAATTGTTTCTAAAGCGAACAATCTGTTATTTTTAGCCAAAAGCGACAAAAAGTTTGAGGTCGTTGTCTGAAACTTCGCTTTTTTAGCTAAAGCCTGCATAGCAGCGATCTTATCGTCTCTGCTAATGAGTGGTGAACGAGTAAAATTACGTAGGTCTTCTGACCAGTTCAACATTGAATGAAGCTCGGCTAGATCCTTGGCGGTTTTATCCAAAACCTTAGACTCTTGCGCAAAATCAAGCAACGCTGTCACATAGCGTAAAGCAACTCTGTAATCTTCTGTAACAATCGTCACCAAAAACCTCTTATTTATTCTTTGAGTTTGAAGTAGCACAGCACTTTAGGAAGTGCAAGGCTTTTACGACATAAAAATCCACAGAATTGACCTTTTTTTACAAAAAGCTCATAGGATCAACATCTACCGTCAATTTCAGCTTTGTAGGCAGCTTCACCTGCCCTAGCCAATGTCTTATTGTTTTTTGAATATCTATGTTCTTATCCGCAATAACAAGAAGCCTATAACGATAGCGATTCCGCAATCGTAAAAACGGCGCAGGAGCTGGCCCCAAGACTTTTACCTGATCTGTTTGTGGTGCCACTTTGGCTAGTTCTTGCGCAAAATGCATAACTTCTTGTTCTTTAACACCAGACACCACCAATCCCACAAGCCGAGAAAATGGCGGCATAAAGGCTTGCTCTCTAGCCTCTAGCTCAATTTCTAAGAAAGCATCTCGTTTATCACTGAGCAGCGCCTGCATGACCAGATTATCAGGATAAAAAGTTTGAAGATAGACATGCCCCGGGTCTTCGGCTCGCCCCGCTCTTCCAGACACCTGATTAAGCAACTGCCATGTCCGTTCACTTGCCCGTAAATCACCGCCCGCCAAACCTAGGTCGGCATCTATAACACCAACGCAAGTCAGCTTAGGGAAATGATGACCTTTCGCAATAATCTGCGTGCCGATAATGATATCGACTTTCTTAGACTGAATTTTAGCAAGAATCGTTTTGAGATCAGCCTGATTCTCCGCCGTATCACTCGACAAGATTAGCGCTGTATGATCTGGAAACAGCTCTTTCACCTCATCAAAAATACGCTCCACCCCAGGGCCACAAGCAGTCAAGCTATCTGCCTCATTACATTCAGGACAGTTTGTCGGTTTTTTAACGGTGTAACCACAATGATGGCACTGCAAATTATGGCGGCTTTTATGCTCGACCAACCATGCTGAGCAACGATCACATTCATAACGGTGCCCACAATGACGGCACAGCGTGAGGGGCGCATAGCCGCGGCGATTTAAGAACAGCAAAACTTGCTCGCCACGTTCTAATGTATAATCCATCGCTTCTTTTAATGTATTAGAGATAAAGTGCTGTGCATCTTCACGCTCTTCCTTCATATCAATCAGATGTACTTTTGGTAATAATGCACCGCCAAAACGTGCGGGTAGCTTCACTTCTTCATAACGCCCTAGCTTCACATTGTGAATCGTTTCCAAGGACGGTGTTGCCGATACCAAAATTATAGGTAACTTATCCAGCGCCCCTCTTAAAACCGCCATATCACGGGCATTGTAGATGACACCTTCTTCTTGTTTATAAGACGGATCATGTTCCTCATCGACAACAATAAGGCCTAGATCTGTATAAGGTAAAAATAGTGCTGATCTAGCACCAATCACAACTTTGCTTTGCCCTTTGGCAACAGCACGCCATGTTTCTCGGCGTTGTGCAGGTGTCAATTCCGAATGCCACAAGGCAGGCTGGCAACCATAACGCTGCTCAAAACGTTCAAGAAACGCATTAGAAAGAGCGATTTCAGGCAAGAGGATCAGCACCTGTTTATTCAGTTTGAGTGCTTGTGTGACGGCTTCAAAATAGACTTCTGTTTTACCCGAGCCTGTCACCCCGTCAAGCAAGGTAACAGCAAAGCCCGTTTTCTCTAATAAAATAGAGGCCGCTTTCTTTTGAGCCTCATTTAATTCAATGTCTTTGTGATTGAAGTCTGGATCAACACAAGGCGGGTCAGACTCCATAATCACCTCTTTTAAAAAGCCGTGTTTGGCCATTGTCTTAATAACAGAAGCTGAGCAATGAGCGCGCCTTGTAATGGTAGCTGCACGATATGCAACACCCTCTTTCATAACAGCCGCAACTTGTCGTTGCTTAGGATTAAGACTATCAGTATTTGCAAGTTTATAACCTGTTATCGGAGCGGGTGGATCAAATGCCCTTGGCGCAGAGAGGCTCATCTTCAACACAGAACCTAGAGGATTCATTGTATAAGCAGACAGCTTCTCTAAAAACCTAATATGTCCGTCAGGCATTGACGGCAAATCACTATATATATGTGATACAGCCTTCAGCTTTTTAAGTAGTTTATCTTCAACCGAGACATCCACCGCCCAAACGACACCCGTGACCTCACGGCCGCCTAAAGGTACAACGACATATTGTCCAAGCCCTACTTTCTCAGGCGAAATATAGCTATATGCCTTGTCCACAGGGTATGGAACAAGGACGGATACTATATAATTGTTTTTCTTTTCTTCGGGCATGGACTTTCTGCACTTTGCTTTCTATTATTCATGACAAAGATTTAACCATAAGGAAAGCGTAATGAAATTTTTTGTAGATACTGGCGATTTTGACGAGATTAAAAAACTGAACGAGACTGGTCTTGTTGATGGTGTTACTACCAACCCTTCCTTGATTAAACAATCAGGTAAAGATTTCATCCCTCTTATTAAAGATATTTGTAAAATCGTTGATGGGCCAGTCAGTGCTGAAGTTGCCGCAACTGATTACGAAACAATGATTAAAGAAGGCCGTAAGCTTTCAAAAATTGCTGACAACATTGCTGTAAAAGTACCACTCACACCTGCTGGATTGCGTGTGTGTAAAGAATTGTCTGATGACGGCATCATGGTCAATGTAACCTTATGTTTTTCTGCTAACCAAGCATTGCTCGCTGCAAAAGCAGGGGCAACGTTCATCTCACCTTTCATTGGCCGCTTAGATGATATTGGCTTAAATGGTATGGATTTAATCGGCGACATCGCACAAATTTATGATAATTACGGCTTTGATACACAAATCCTAGCCGCCTCAATCCGCAGCCCGTCCCATGTGCTTCTTTGCGCTAAAATAGGCGCTGATGTAGCCACCATGCCACCTAAAACTATATGGCAGTTATACAATCACCCATTAACAGATAAAGGCCTCGATGCCTTTGTTAAAGATTGGGCTGCAACAGGACAATCCATTCTTTAGAAATCAAAGAATTTTCCAGCATGAAGCGACCCTTCTTTACTTAGATGATCATCATCAAGATACATTGCACCCCACTCTTTTACCTGATTGATTGGGAAAGCTTTATCTGGGCTATATAAATGTGCATGCTTGCGATTCAAAGAAAAATTTTTCAATACTGCATTAACAGACCCGAGAATTTTTTGGTTAGTAAAATAATCTAACGTATAAGATACACAGTTTCCCCCTACGTTAAAGAAGCTAGTTGCCCATAAATACATTCTTTGCTCGCAACGCCTTGGATCATTCTCAAGTCTTGGAACTTGTCCTAATATAATAAATTGAGCATAAGCATTGTTCTCTTTTAATATATTGAAATCGTAATCAAGGGCTTCAATCACTTTAGGCAGGTTACGGTCAATCCTATTCAGCCTTGTATCTTCTGACAAGCTCTCAGGATCACCACCTTGCACAAGTGCATCGAAACGCTGAGCTACAATAAAGTATTGCAGTGGTGTTTCAGATAGCAAGCGCTCTTGAATACGTTGAATATATTTAGCACATTTGGAATGCTCTTTAATTTGCATATCTATTCCTCCGATTAACTGACAAGAACCGCGCGCTACAATCTCAAGAGAAATACCCTTTTCTTGAGCCCATTGAATGATAGCTTCGGAATAATGAATTGCATGAGAATCTCCGATTAAAATTGCTTCAGCATCTGTCCCTGTTGTTCCATAAAATTTGCTTATCTTATTTTGATAATCAGGTATAAAATCTGATGCTTTTAAATCACGCTCAAGATCAATCTTATACTGTTCAAGCTTTGAATATATCAAATTAGAAAATATTGTTGCCAGAATCATGACTAGCAGAGCTAGGATCATAACAATATTCTTCCCACGAGAGCTCAAATTTTTTCGAATTTTTCGTGTTGGTTGCTCAATATAATGGTAGCTCAGTAATGAAATGGCCAAAGAGATAAACGCCAAACAAATCATCATAAAAGGTGTTAATGCTATACCAATAAAAATCTTTGTGATGGTAATAAGCGGCCAATGCCAAATATAAAGAGAATATGAGACCAGCCCTATATAGACTAAAGCCTTTGATTGCCATATACGCGACAACAGGCTTTTCTCTTCATGTATGCGTGCAACAATAATAAAGGCTGCACCCAAAGTTGGCAACAAACCATTTATCCCAGGAATAGCTGTATCATGTTTAAACACAAAGAAACTTGTTACAATCATCACTAACCCTACCCCAAAGATAATGGGTTTATATTTTTCTGAAAAACGTAGCGTGAAACTGGGGGCTGCAAGGATAGCACCAAGAATTAACTGATAAGCACGGCTATACAGCATATAAAACGCCTGCATACTGTCACCTTTTACCAAAAAATATTGCCCTAGGGTCACCGATAAAACAATAATCACGAAAAAAACATAAATTAATTGCTTTTTATCAATCCATTTCTTTAACGCTAAAAGTACGAATGGCCAAAGCAAATAAAACTGCGCCTCAACCCCTAACGACCATGTATGCAATAAAGGTGACTTATCAGCATCTTGTCTAAAATAATCCAATTTATCTGCAAAATGTATATTGGATATTTGTAGCGCAGCATATTTAAAATCATTGATAAAGCCAATAAAGGCGTCTTGATACAAAAACACATAAGCCAACGGCAAAACCACTAACAGCATTGAAAACAAGACAGGGAAAAGTCGTAAAATTCTACTAACAAAAAAATCTTTTAAGCTAAAGCATTCATCTGATAGTGCTTTGAGCAAAATATTTGTAATCAAATATCCAGATATAACAAAAAAAACATCTACCCCGACATAGCCGCCCGTAATAAACGGAACGTCTAAATGAAAAAGCAATACACCAATAACGGCTAACGCTCTTAGACTATCTATATCTTTACGGTATTCAATCATTCGAGCGACTTTAAGAAGCTATTTCTACTTTCGCAAGTATTTTTCTGCTGCACCGATTATCACGGTTATGATATCCTAAATCTTATGAGTGATTCGATGAGCAAAGAAATAGATACAGATACGATAATTTCAAAAGAAGATGTGTTAGCCTATCTTGCTGCTAATCCTAATTTTCTTCAAACAACGCCTGAGGCGGCTGATTTACTTGTCCCTTCAAAAGACAAAAGTAATGGCCGCAAGGTTGCTGATTTCCAATACTACTTAGTTGAAAAAGCGCGTGCTGATAAAGCGACAGTTGAAAAACAAACGGCCGATATTATCGAGAATGCGCGCTCCAACATGCACAATTTAACACGCATCCACACAGCTGTTTTAAAGTTGCTGGAAGCAGAGTGCTTCCAAGAATTCATTCATGTTATTACCATGGACTTAAACGCTATTTTGAACATTGATTTGACCTGTCTTGTCGTTGAAAGCAACGGACACAATATGTCTGCCCTTAATCTAAACGGTATTCGTATTGTCCCTGAAGGCACGATCAATACATGGATGGGGGATAAAGAGCATATCTTGGAAAGCGACATTCACGGCATCGAGCAAATTTATGGCGGTGGCGCAGGTCTTGTTCGTTCTCAAGCAATTCTACGAATTGACGTTTCACAAAACACCCCCCCTGCCATCTTAGCCTTTGGTTCACGTAATCCTGAAACCTTTCAACAAGGTCAAGGCACAGAACTTATCTCATTCATGACACGGGTAATTGAGAGGTCCATGCGCGCATGGCTACATCTTCCTTTATAAAAGACGTTTCAGAGATTATTGCTGCTGACTTATCTAACAGATTGGCGCAATGGGACACGTTCTTGCGTGTCGAAAAAAACATGTCTCCACACACAATACGCGCCTATCACATAGATATTCAACACTTTCTATCCTTCATCGCAAACCATCTTGGTAAGGCCCCTTCACTTAATGATTTGGCAGACTTACGTCTCACAGAATTTCGTAGCTGGTTAGCACAAAAAGCCAGAGAAGATGTTTCGGCTCGCTCTCGTGGGCGGTCTCTATCAACCATTAAAAGTTTTATGAACTATTTAGATAAACAAGGTATTTTACACAACCCTGCAATCTCTCTATTAAAAGGTCCAAAAATTGCACGCACGCTACCAAAAGGGTTAAGCCAAGAAAAAGCCTTAGAACTGATGCGCTTAGATATATATGCCAACGGCCAAGATTTTACTAGCAGCCGTGACCGTGCATTATTCATTCTTCTTTATGGCTGCGGTTTAAGGATTAGTGAAGCCTTAAACTTGAGAATCGGCGAATTACCGCAAGACGGGTTCTGGCGGATCATGGGTAAAGGCCGCAAAGAGCGGATTGTCCCAAGTCTGCCCATTATTAATGACGCATTAAGTACCTATTTAGAATATCATCCTATACGTGATGATAGAGAGGCGTATTTGTTCATTGGCGTAAAAGGCAAGCAATTAAACCAAGGCATGGCGCAAAAAGCCTTACGTGATATCCGACACAGCTATAATTTCCCAGAAACCTTAACACCCCACGCTCTACGCCATAGCTATGCGACACATTTGCTCTCGGAAGGTGCTAATTTACGTGAAATTCA
Source organism: Micavibrio sp. (assembly GCA_002699085.1). Lineage (GTDB taxonomy): Bacteria > Pseudomonadota > Alphaproteobacteria > Micavibrionales > UBA9664 > UBA9664. Next base: position 51,823 of record PAAR01000028.1, on the reverse strand, counting down.
GGAATTACTCGGTCACGCCTCACTGAGCACGACACAAATATATACCGATGTTGACCCAACATTGATGTTAGAAATCCATAAAAAAGCACATCCACGTGCAAAGTCTGAATAGAGACGAAAAAGAAGCTAGACAAGTGGCTTGAATTTTCCTATAAGCATCAGTTCAAGCATGTGTATGCTCCGGTAGCTCAGTGGTAGAGCAGGCGATTGAAAATCGCCGTGTCGGTGGTTCAATCCCGCCCCGGAGCACCATTATCGCCAATAAAATTGATCCAGTGGATCAATTTTAAGCGATAATCACTGAGACCTTAATGAAAACGAATGACAACGAGTTTGGATTTAGATCGAAGTGCAAAAACACCTTTAAAAGATATTATTTTACTCTGGCTCGTTAGCGAGTGCCATTGCCACTTGCAATGATGTTGTCAGCTCTGGCGTGCGGCGCATACGCGTAACCTCGACAAAACCTAAAGCGGTAAAGTGATGGACATCGACCGTACATGGATCTAATTGAATTTCCTGCTTGAGGACTTTCAGCACTTCGTCTTGAGATTTTTTATCAGGCATATTGATAAAATCAATCACAATAGCCCCGCCAATATTCCGCAAACGTAATTGACGGGCAATTTCTTTTGCTGCCTCTATATTGGTTTCTTTTTTGCTTTTTGAAACCGATTGATTGACGTCAATCGCTGTAAGCGCATTGGTAGCCTGTATGATAATATTACCGCCGCCAGCCAGCACATAATACGGTTGGATCAATGTCTCGACTTCTGTTAAAGCATCATAGCGATCCAACAGACTGATAGAGGTTTCCTCCTCTTCCAAAGGCTCGAAAACGACTTTAGGCACGAGATCAGGTGCATAGATATCACACCATTCTTCAACCTCAGCAAATTCTTCTTCATCGCAAGTTATGATACGATCGATCGCCATTGCCGCATAATCACCAATAACACGCTGAAATGCCGCAGGGCCTTCCATAATCAATGCAGGAATACCGCCTTTTTTAAAGGCCTCTAATTGCTCCCATATTTTTTTAAGTAATTTACACTCACGTTTTAAGACATCTGTTTGAACATTGGCCGCCGCTGAGCGCAAAATACAACCTTCAATTTCCTCGACACTATTAAGCATAGTCATCATGCTTTCACGGATTTTCTTATCTTTTACCCGTGCAGAGATTTTACGCTCACCCGTCATCGGGGTAAAAATCACATAACGGCCAGGAATAGCGATATCCATACTCATGCGAGAAAGTTTATGCTCATCAGGCGTAAGATCATCTTGCATTTCAATCGGAATTGTTGAGCTCTTAGCCTGAACAAAAACCATATCACCCGCTTTTAGAAGCTTGGATAATGGTTGACCTTCTGTTTTAACAATTTTGCCTTTTTTATCCAAAGCCCGATAGTCACGAGCCTGTAATATACCTTGGTCGCCATGACCTAACTCTAAAAAAGCCGCATCCATAGATTTATCTATGCGAGCCACTTTCGCCCAATAAATAGTGCCCCAACGCACCCCCTCTAAATCAGGATCTATTTCAATCCCGTAAAGTGCTTTGTCTTTCATTGCAGCGACCCATAGGCCACCATCTACTTTTTCAACGAGTATATCCAAGAAAACCTCTTTAGTGAAAACCGTTACCTTTAAGCATGTTCAGTGTATCATAAAGTGAGAGGCCTACAATATTAGTATAGGAACCATTGATATTTTTGACGTAAGCTGAGGCCAAACCTTGAATGCCATAACCACCAGCTTTACCGTCCCATTCTTTTGATTGAATATATTCTTCTATCTCTGTTTTGCTGAGTTTTTTGAACTGCACACGCGTGGTAACAAGCCTCGAAACCATTTTACCCTCAGGGGTAACAAGTGTAATACCCCCATACACACAATGCCTACGCCCCGATAAAAGCTCTAAGCAAAATCTGGCCTGATCTTCTGTCTCTGCTTTCGGTAATTCCCTACGCCCACACGCTACCAATGTATCCGCTGCCAGTACAAAAACATCTTTATTCTTTGCGGCAATCGCTTTGGCTTTTTCTTGAGAAAGTCTCAGTGCTGTTTGAGGTGGTAGCTCACCTTTTAAAGCCTCTTCATTAAGATCAGCAGGCTGAATACTAGAAGGTGTAATACCAATCGTTTCGAGCAATGCTGAACGTCTCGGTGAAGCTGAGGCCAATATTAATTGTGGTGATTTATTTTTCACGGAAAGTAATACGACCTTTTGTCAGATCATATGGAGTCATTTCAACAAGAACCGTATCGCCAGCCAAAACACGAATTCTATTTTTTCGCATTTTACCTGCAGTATGTGCTAAAATTTCATGGTCGTTCTCAAGTTTTACACGGAACATCGCATTTGGCAGTACCTCTACCACAGTTCCCTTGAATTCCATTAAATCTTCTTTAGCCATTGAGTTCCTTTTTTAATTATTTAACGTACTATGTCATACCTTAGTTAGAAAAAACTGTAAAGCCCCTTATGTTATAAGGGTTGAGGCAAGATATTTTAAACAATTCAATATTTTCTTGCGCCAATACATTTTTTAATGATTACTACTTTATATGAATTATCTTAAACGCCTTACACGTTTAGCTGCTGTGACTGCCTTTTCTCTCGCTGCTGTAGGCAAAGCACATCCAGACATAAAACAATTTGATTTAAAGGCCAGTAATCTTTCCAATGATGGCTACTATGCTGACTTTACTTTTTCTATGGCCAGTATGAATATTTTTGAAAAGCTAGCACTTCTTGATGAAAAAAGATTACGCATTGCATTTAATAACCAGAAACCTACGGATGCATGTCCTTTGTTTGATATTAATTCCGCCCCTTATTTAATGCTCAAAAAAATCAAAACAGGAAAAAAAGTCACTATTCAAGTGATCGCAGAGGTTCCAAGCAATGACTTTCAAACTGTTGAGCAAGCAGCCTGTGTTAAAACGCCCAATTTCCCTAAAAAAGTTCTGACAAACCTTAATAATCTTCAAGAAGCCGGCGGTTGGATGATTGTTGAAAATGGTCGGATCACAAAAGATTCACTAACACCCAATTAGAGCTTAATGCGCATCATTCCAGTTCTTACCTTGCCCTGCCTCAACAAGTAACGGCACATCTAAATTCACGACATGCTCCATAATATCTTTAGCGAGCGCTATACAAGATTCAATCTCAGATTCAGGCACCTCAAAAATCAATTCATCATGCACCTGTAGCAGCATTCTTGATTTCAAATCAGCTTCTTTAAGCGCTTGTGGCATACGGATCATCGCTTTTTTGATAATATCAGCGGCAGTCCCTTGGAGCGGTGCATTAATCGCTGCACGTTCTGCAAAACTTCTGATCTGGCCATTTTTATCATGGATACCGTTCACATAACATTTGCGACCTAAAAGTGTTTTCACATAGCCATATTGACGGGCTTCCTGTTTCTTCTCTTCCATATATTCTGCCAACTCAGGGAAACGTGAGAAATAAGCTTTAATGTAAGATGCCGCTTCCTCGACAGGTATAGCCAAGTTCTTCGCCAAACCGTAGGATGAGATGCCGTAAATAATCCCAAAATTAATCGCCTTGGCATTACGCCGTATTTCTGACGTCATCTTGTCAAGCGGCACATCAAAAACTTGCGACGCTGTCAAAGCGTGAATATCAGTACCAGCCTTAAAAGCTTCTTTTAGACCTTTAATATTAGCCATTGCCGCTGCTAAGCGAAGTTCCACTTGTGAGTAATCAATCGACACCAATATATTACCCTCATCGGCAACAAAAGCTTCACGGATTTTACGCCCTTCTTCGGTACGGATCGGGATATTTTGTAAGTTCGGGTCTGATGAGGCCAAACGCCCCGTGCTCGTACCCGCCATAGAATAAGAAGTATGAACACGGCCAGTCTTAGGATTTATTTGCTCTTGCAAGCTCTCCGTATAGGTCGAGCGTAACTTGGCCATTTGTCGCCAATCTAGAATTTTTTGAACGATCTCATTACCTTCTTCGGCCAGCTTCTCAAGAGCCGATGCGTCAGTGGCATATTGCCCTGTCTTAGTTTTCTTACCGCCCGATAAGTTCATTTGATCGAATAATATTTCACCAATTTGTTTTGGCGAAGCGATATTGAAATTTGTCCCTGCTATAGCGTGTATCTCTGTTTCCAACCGTGCCATTTCAACGGCAAAGTCATGTGATAAGCGATGTAGAACCGTTGGATCAACTTTAATACCGTCTAACTCCATTTGAGCGATCACTGATATTAATGGTCTTTCAATCTGTTCATAGACAGACACCATTTGCTCTTGTGCCAGACGTGGTTTCAACGCATGCCATAATCTTAATGTAATATCCGCATCTTCGGCTGCATAATTGAGCGCATCTTCAATAGGTACTTCATCAAAGGTTTTTTGTGCTTTACCTGTTCCAGCCACCTCTTTAAATGAGATTGGCACATGTCCCAAAAGCTCCTCTGACAGCGCATCCATATTATGTTTTTTTGACGACCCATCGAGCACATATGAAATAAGCATCGTGTCATCAAGGGCGACAGGGTAAATACCATCTTTCATAAATAACTGAAGATCGAATTTGATATTATGGCCGATTTTTAAAACGGCGCTATCTTCTAACACTGGTTTAAGTACCGCCATAACATCGGCTTTTTTGAGTTGTGGGATCGTCTCTCCGCCGCCAAGCAAATCAACTTTACCACCATGGCCTATCGGAATATACGCCGCTTCACCTGGCTCTATGCATAACGATATACCCACAAGATCAGCCTTGGCTGGCGTTAAACCGGTTGTTTCTGTATCAAAGGCCATATGGCCTTTTTGTTGTGCTTTTTCAAGCCATTGGCTCAGATCACTCATCTTGTTAATCAAACAATATTTATTGTTTTTAATCTCGGGAAAATCATTGTCGGATTGTACAGGTTGCGCTTGTTGCGCCTCTCCCGCTTGAGCAGACACTTTTGTCGAACCAGTACCTAATCTTGTCAGCACAGATTTGAACCCTTGCGCCTGCAAGAAAGTAAGTAACGTTTCATTATCGAGATCATGGGCTTTTAAATCTTCAACAGCGACTGGCACATCAACATTTTCATCGAGCATCACCAGACGTTTTGAAATCCGTGCTTGCTCAGCAAATTCAATTAAGCTCTCACGGCGTTTATTTTGTTTAATTTCGCCGGCACGCTCTAGCAAGGTTTCAAGATTGCCATATTCTTCAATGAGAAGTGCTGCTGTTTTAATGCCAATCCCTGGTACGCCTGGTACATTATCGGTTGAATCCCCCGCTAAAGCTTGTACATCAACAACGCCTTCTGGTGGCACGCCGAATTTCTCTATAACTTCAGCACGGTTCATATATTTATTCTTCATCGGATCAAACATACTGACATTATCATTAACCAACTGCATAAGATCCTTATCAGAAGATACAATCACAACTTTCCAACCATCTTTTACCGCCAGCTTGGCATAGGTAGCAATAAGATCATCGGCTTCAAACCCTTCCATTTCCAAGCACGGCAAATCAAAAGCCTCAGTTGCTTCACGGATAAGTGGGAATTGAGGAACTAAATCTTCAGGTGTTTCAGAGCGATTGGCTTTATACTCTGGATAGATATCATTACGAAAATTAGCCCGTGCCGCATCAAAAATAACAGCCATATTTTTGGCCTGCATATCCGCCAAAAGCTTTACCAACATATTCACAAAACCAAGCACAGCATTAACAGGTGTTCCATCAGCTCGTGTCATTGGCGGCAAAGCATGATACGCACGGAAAATAAAGGCTGACCCATCAACCAGATAGAGTGTTTTTTGCTGTTCTTCTGACATATCATATGACCATAAAGGCCTACCCGTAAAAGTCCAGCCCGAAAAAGCTTGCACATTTAATATAATTTACATAATATATGACTATGGAAACATTCCCAAGCATGAAAGACTGCAAAGATTATAAAAGCTTCATCGAAGCCTTACGTGGGCAATGTCGTGAACACTTCAATAGTGCTTCCGAAACACCCGCATTAATGCACATAACAACAATTGGGACACCTATAAAAGACGGCGATTTGGTTTTTGAAGACAAAATTCGTATCTGGCAAATGATAATATCATTACTAAATGCACATATACCTATATCACCCGATTTTATCATCGACCACACAGATCTCATCCAAGGTCGCGACTACTTGCAAGAAGACAATGCCACTGACCTTGTCCTTGTTTGTTATATTAATGATAGCTTGCCTATTTCTTTAAGCACTCCTGATAGCCTGAAAAGCGAATGGCAAAAGACTATGGACCAAGCAAAAAAAGGCATTATCAATCTTTCAAATCATCCAGGCAGTCGCCTAATGAGTCCGCTCGCACGCCAGAGAACACAATGGCATAAAAGAACCAAACAAGCAGGTGCAAAAATTATTGTCAATGATTTTGGTGGCCTAGATATTGAGGCCTTCAAAGGGGAAGACTATCACATTACACTTAATGAAAATGCCTCGAGTAGAATTCCTTCAGAGACGGTAAAAGTCGAGAGTCTTTATAAGGATTTCCAATTTTGCTTTCAGGATCAATATGCCGCTAAAATTGTGGTAGACTTAAATGCATCAGCACCTTTAGTACAAGATCTCTATAAAGGACTTCAGCAGCTTAAGTCTTAAGCGCATAAAGTGCCACAGCAGCAGCATTAGAGACATTCAGCGATAAAATTGGTGGTACCGTCGGCAATGCAACCAGATAATCGCAATGCTCTGCCACAAGACGCCTCATACCTGGCCCTTCTGCACCAAGAACTAACACAATTTTGTCATGCTGTTTTACCGCCTCAAAATTTTGATCGCCACGCTCATCAAGGCCTACAACAAAGAAACCCGCCTCTTGAAACTGTTCAATTGCACGAGACAAATTAACAACCTGTGCAATTGGCAAATGCTCTAATCCACCACATGCGATTTTAGCCAATACACCGTCCATTTGTGGCGCATGTTTTTTCTGCATAACCATAGCTTGAGCACCAAAAGCCGAAGCCGAGCGAATAATCGCCCCAATATTATGCGGATCAGTCACTTGATCGAGCATGACAATAAGAGACTTCCCTTCGGCTGTTTTAATAATTAAATCTTGGATATCTATTTCTGGCAGGAGCTCGCCATAAAGCGCAATCCCCTGATGCACAGGATCACCTTTAATTGATTGATCGAGGGTTTTGGGATCTATAATTTTTGGCTCTGGCCTTTTTAGCCCTGCCTTACGGGCTTTATGAATTTCAGGTTCAAAACGTTCCGCCGCAGCTTTTGACAAATAAAGCTCTTTAATATGACGTTTAGGATTATGCCATGCCTCATAACACGCATGCCAGCCCCATAGACTCACTTTTACAGAAGGACCACCACCACTTTGTTGTGGTGATCTATTCTTCTTACCTTCAAAGGCTTTGTGTCGACCTTGTTTCTTTTGCTTCATAAACTCTCTATATCAAACAATTCTATAATTTCAAAGGCAGGCACCTCATATGGGTGCACCTCTTTTAAGGCTTGCACAACATCTTTCAAAATAGTTTCTGGTATGAAACTAACTTCTATAACCTCTTCTTCAATCTGCTCATATGCACCGGCAGTGCCTATAAAGGGTTTCCCATTTTCTGGCGGAATGTAACGCCCCACACCTGAATAGGTAAATGAACAATAAGAATAACCATCAATAATCCCTGCACCAGCCTTACCTAAAGCAACTCTAACAGCCTCAGAATGTGTACAGGGCACGTGGACGATAATTTTAAACTTTCTGGCGTAGGTTTTTCTTGACATTGCCCCTCAAATATTCTCTTTTACATTCTCGACGTTTAACTGAATACGGTCAACCTAAATACAACAAAGTGGGAGGATGGTCGAGTGGTTAATGGCAGCGGACTGTAACTCCGCCCGCGAAAGCGTACACAGGTTCAAATCCTGTTCCTCCCACCATCTAGTCATCACTTTTTCTAAATATAAGAATTTACGCCCACAAAGCCCGCCAACTGCGCGGTCGTCACTTATGACCTTCGCAAGTGAATAAGAGAAACCTCTCTTTCACTCATTATCAGCGACAGATTCTCTAAACGGCTTTTTGCCGTTCGCTTGGCTGTGTCTAGCCATGCCAATTCCCTGTTAAACAGGGAAATAACAGGGAAATATTTTATTTTTAAAATACAAAAATCAGACCAAAGCCAGAGAATATCTAGCTTTACTGGATTTTATGGCTGAAAATAACAGGGAATTTATAATAATTATGCCGCCAATATATCAAAGCTACGTTTGATCATTTGGCTGATATGTCGATCTGAACAGTTTTCACGTTGGGCTATTTCTTTCAAGGTCATGCCTGAAAAATAATCATCACGCCAGCTTATACCTTGAACTAATTTTTTTAGTTCATCTGGCGGCAGATCAAGAACATCTTTTTTCTCACCCGTTGCTATTACAATTGCCCCATGCCCTTTGCGACGGGTCTTGTATGGCAAATCAATGTGGCAGGTGGCCTCCTCAACAGTAACACTTACATTAAGATACTTATCAAATACTTCCTTTAGTCCAGACGAATTAAGTGTAATAAAAATATTATCCAAATGAACTTCTATTTTTTTAATCCCTTGTCTTAAGAAATTCTTCATGGTTATTCGCTGCTGATTGGCGTTAATATATTCAATGGTAGATAGTTCAGAGTCTTTAAGAGCATGAGATAAGTGCTGCCATACTGTCTTATAAATCAAATCTTCAAAATCATGAGCTGGCAATCTAGCTATCAAGCCATTCGGATGATCTTTAAAGTTGAGCAAATTCTGGCTAATATAGTAACAATATTTCTTGTTTTTTCTTGATGTGTATGTGGGACTATAGGCATTGCCTTCTTTATCAAAGACCGAGCCTTGCAATAGATGGCGAGACCTTGTGACCTCTTTTCTTTCAACACGATTGCTAGACATGATAGCTTGCGCTTTATGCCAGACAGCTTCATCTATGATGCCCTCATGCTGACCATCATATATATTTCCTTTATGGGCAATTTTGCCGATGTAAATTGGGTTCTTTAATATGGCATACAAAGCGCCACGAGAGAAAAACACGCCGCCGCTTTTATTGCCATTCTTTGACATCTTGATGGGCGTTCTTATGCCTTTGGCATCAAGCTCTTGCTTTAAAGGCTTTACGCTTTTTAACGATATATAACGATCAAAAATATGTCTGGCTAGATCAACATGAGCCTCATCTGCAATCAAAGATCTATTTTCAACCTTATAGCCCAGTGGCGATACACCGCCCATCCACATTCCTTTTTTCTTGCTAGCAGCCATCTTATCTCTAATCCGCTCACTAGTGACCTCACGTTCAAACTGTGCAAAGCTAAGCAACATATTAAGGGTTAGTCGGCCCATAGAGGTTGTCGTATTAAAGCTCTGCGTTACCGAGACAAAGGTCACGCCATATTCATCAAACACTTCAACAAGCTTGGAAAAATCCATCAAAGAGCGTGTTAAACGGTCAATCTTATACACTACAACGATATCAATCTTTTTGGCCTTAATATCCTCAAGCAATCTTTCAAGCGCAGGTCTTTTTAAAGTACCGCCAGAATAACCTCCATCATCATATTCCTCTGACACCAGATGCCAACCTTCAGACCTTTGGCTGATAATATAGGCTTCACAAGCCTCGCGCTGTGCGTGTAATGAGTTAAAGTCCTGCTCAAGCCCCTCTTCTGTCGATTTGCGCGTGTACACGGCACATCTTTTTGCTATGCTCTTCATAGCAACCATACATGCTTCCTTTGCGCAGGAAGTCCAATAGAAAGAGAAGAGAAATGACCAAAATAAAAGGCAACAACGACGGGCCAGGCGGTCGAAACGAAACATATGATATAGGCAAAAGAAAAAAAGTACCCCGCAAAGATTTAGTTAAAGAAGTAGAATCTGGCCTGCATCCTGATGCGCATATATACAAACGAAAAGGTCAGAAATATGTAAGAGACAACCCCGACAAATCAAAAAAAGACAACGTAAATAGAAATAAGTAACATTATTTTCTAAAGCCAAAAAACAACCAACCATTCCAGCGAGAGCCCGTTATTTCGTTCGCAATTTTTGACAGGCTTTTATAGCGTTGTCCTTGATACTCAAAACCGCCGTCAATAACTGTGACGATATGGTCAGTACCTTGCCAATTCCGAATAAGTTTTGTGCCGACTTTTAATGTGGTTCTCTTGGCACTTACCTGCCCTTTATCACGTTTAAAATCAGATACAAGCTGAGCTAAACGTGACCGTAGAAATTTATCAATATTTGGCTCAACATACTTTTTAAAATGAAGGCTACGCTCAAGCATATCACGACTAATATGCTCACTCGCAGGCAAGCCCCAAACAGCCGACCACTCTTGTCGCAACTCATCTAAATCATACATATCCCATTCGGCCTCTTCTGCAATCCTATCGTAGGCAATACGAAGCAGCCTGATATTTTCTTCATCCAAATGCTCGATACGTATTATTGGCACTTCATCATAATTAAGTGCCTGCGCCGCTTCAAAATACGCCTCGCCGATCACAACAATATTTTTCTGATCAATAACTATAGGTACAACAAGCCCAAAGTTTGACAGAAAAGTTTTGGTTTTTTCTAATTGTTGCTTTTTTGATTTACGGAGCCTTCTTTTATAAATAGAAATTTCCGCTGTCGACATATAGTCGACTTGTATTTTATTGTTCATGTATGTCTTCCTGCTCGTATTTTTTAAGTTTTATTTTATTCTAAGTGACTCACCCACCCAGAAAGCAAGAAAAAATGTTACATTTCCACAGCTTAATAAAAAAAACTAACTTTTTACTGGAGATATTAAAAAAATTATAACGGTGATAACATACGGTATGGAAATAAGAAGAATTACTTGTGTATGCGTTACACCGAAACGGATACTCCATATCTTAAAAATAGCCACCCTCTACAAGTTAGACAATTTTACCTTATTTTCACCTTTGTGTTTGCTTAATAATTTATAACCTAGTAACCTGGTAACTTGGGACCAAGTTAAAAGTGATAAGGATAAGTTTAAAAAATGACGATAGAGGTAATAGATTTATTCGCAGGCCCAGGCGGTCTAGGAGAAGGTTTCTCCTCTATTACTGAGAAAAATAAAAAACTTTTCAAAATAAAAATATCTATCGAAAAAGAAAGTTTTGCCCATCAAACTCTCACTTTGAGAGCTTTCTTTAGACAGTTTGATAAGCCCCCTATTGAGTATTATCAATATTTAAGAGGTGAAATTACCAAGGATGAGCTTTTTGGAAAACACCCAAAAGAATCTGAAGAAGCCATACTGGAAGCATATTGTGCCGAATTAGGTGGCGATAAGTTCCCTCATAAAACTATTATTAAGCGTATCTTGAGTCAAATTTCAGATCCAAGTAACTGCATTGTTATTGGAGGTCCACCGTGCCAAGCCTACTCTTTAGTGGGGCGGTCAAAAATGTCTAAAAACGAAGATTTTCAGAACGATCCTAGACATACCCTCTACAAAGAGTACCTCAGAATTATTGCTGACATTCAGCCGGTTGCATTTGTGATGGAAAATGTTAAAGGCATTTTATCTTCAAAACTAAATGGTGAATATATATTTGGTCGAATACTGGAGGACATTAAAACACCTTCAAAAGTCACGAGTCCTAACAAAGTAAAGTTTAAGACGTCTGAGCAATACACCATTTATTCTTTATCTAAGTCTGGCAAACCAGAACATTTAAACCGCAATGATTTTATAATCAAATCAGAAGAATATGGCATACCGCAATGTCGACACAGGGTAATACTTCTCGCTGTGAGAAATGATATCAGGGGCGCACCTTCTATATTAAATCCTGCCAAACGGCCTACATCTGTAGAAGATGTCATCGCCGATCTGCCGCCACTCAGATCAGGACTATCCAAGAAAATCGATAGCTTTGACAACTGGAAGAATGCAATTTTAACAAGATTTAAGCGGCGTGATGTCTACGACGACTTATCACGAGGCGATGAATTTATCCCATTTGAGCCGGCACCAAAAACTTTCAAAAAATGGTTCCACGACAAAAGAATTAAAGGAGTTTTAAATCATAGCACACGTGCGCACATTGAATCAGATTTACACAGATATTTCTACAGTGCCGAGCATGCTATCAGACATGGTAAAAGCCCTAAATTAGAGGATATGCCCCAAGATTTATTACCAAATCATAAGAACGTGAAGTCAGCCATAAAATCTAAATCTTTATTTAATGATAGATTTAGAGTGCAGTTAGCCAATAAACCGGCGACAACAATTACATCTCATATCTCTAAAGATGGTCATTACTTCATACATTACGATCCAAAGCAATGTAGAAGCTTAACCGTAAGAGAAGCGGCACGCATTCAGACATTTCCTGATAACTATAAATTCGAAGGCCCAAGAACATCACAATACCAGCAGGTCGGAAATGCTGTTCCCCCTCTGTTAGCACACCAAATTGCAGAAATTGTCTATGATTTGTTAAAAAATCTATGAGCTTCAATAAACTCACTGTGATACTTTTTAGATTGCTCTAGCAGCTCTGTATATGTTTTTACAAACACCTCTCCCGTTCTCGTGTATGTTTTTTCTTTGGACTTAAAAACATGATCTGAGGATTTACTACCACCTATAACAAAACAAACCACATTGGAAAAACTAGATTGTGTTGAATATTTTTCTTCTAAAAAGCTTTTGTAAGCATACGCCTGTTCTATGGCCTTTAAGTCTACGCTATAATTGCTCCTCTTAATCTCAATAACATACAAGATGCCACCGAGAGCATTACTGCACAAGAAATCAATTCTACGATCTTTTTCTTCTAGATTTTCTTCTGGATAACTTTTCTTAAGTATCTCTGAATATTTCACCTCATCATCGAACTCAAGGATCCTTGGATCTAATAGCCAAGAAAACTTCTTAAGAAAATTGTGAAGCGTTGGGACTTCTTTAGTATTATTATCTAAAAGCTGTTCAAACTTATTAATCACACTAATTCTGGCTTCTGCTAATGCACTTAATTCGCGTATCTCCGTAATTTTCCAATCATTCATTAATTGAAGAATTTTAGGTAGTTCTTCTGGCGGTAAAGTCTCCGCTAATTCAGAAGCATAACCCTTGAATGCTTTGTTATCAAACTGATCAATTACCCCATTGATAATGGATGAAGACTGCTCAGTATCTATAGAAGGATCTTTAAGTATCGGATTAATTATTTGGTCAGCTAGCTTTTGTTCATAAGTTGGAAGTCCAGATTTCCAAGTTTGAATGTCATGCCCACCGTTTTCTTTAATTTTCTCAGCTTTTTTTTGGGCTCTTTTCTTGCCCCAGTCATTATTTATTTTTCTAATAATTACTTGCAAGTATTTCTTTAAAGCAATGGCTTCATCATTTTCCCAAATTAAAGAATGCCTATCTGTGCTAATAATATCTTCAGCAAAATCATCAATGAAATCTACAGTGAGATATCCTGTTACATAAGTGTGAAATTGATCATTATCTCTGGCGTCATAAAATTCAGCTTCATTTACAATCTTGCCTCTAGAAGTAAGATATATTCCCTTCATCTGAGTATCTTTAAGTGGTGTGCTAGGTGTAATAATTTTTCCTTTTATCTTTTCCCAATGTTGATATTCGGTATCATAATCCTTACTGGGAAAAGACCACTCAAATTCAATGTCTAAACTTTCAAATTTCATTTCATTTGTAATCGAAGTATTCTGACCATTCATTGAAATAAGCGTATTCATTTGATCAAATATAGTAAATTTTTTTGATAATGAGTTTGAGATAGAATCAATATCAAATGGGGTTTTTCGCTTAATTTTTTTTAAATGGATGACAGTGCCAGAGTCTTCTTCTGTTACTTCATTCTTTTTTATAATGGTCGGATAGTATACACCTTTTGATTTCTCAATTTTATCAAGATCCATAGAAAAATGATTTAAAACTCCATCTTTAATAGTTTTAATCTCGACCTCTTTACAAACACCAAAAACAGAAAGTTTTCCTAATCCTTTTTTACCGATTATCGGCCTTTTCTTTTTTACAGTCTTCTGAGCATTGTTTTGTAAACGTCGATTTCTTCCAATAAGCAAATATTTTTCGTTGAGTTCATCAAAATTCATCCCTTCACCATCATCAGTCACAATAATTTCTTTGTTTGGTATTTCTACGAGATTAATACTGACGTTATCTGCATCAGCGTCATAAGCATTAGAAACCAACTCAGATAGGACGCTTGGAAGTTGTGAGTATAAAGAAACCCCTAAATGCTTGATAGTGAGTGGGTCATACTTTAAAACTAACTCTGACTCTGACATGAAAGTTTCCTTACTTGCTACTTCCTAAATTTTCCCTTATTTTCAATATAGACCACATTAAGAAAAGGCGCAATCAACAATGAACGATGAAGAAATTTTTACGATAAAAGAGGTTTCTAGCTACTTAAAACTAGCAGAAAAAACATCATACAGATTGGCCTCTGAGGGAAAATTGCCCGGCTTTAAGGTAGGTGGTTCATGGAGATTTCGTAAATCTGAGATAGATGCTTGGATTAAAGAGCAAGAGAAGAAAAACAAGGGTGGACAATAACATGACAGGCAAACAACAACGCGACGCGCTTCAACGCCAAATCTGGAAAATTGCCAATGACGTGCGCGGTGCGGTCGATGGTTGGGACTTTAAGCAATATGTTCTTGGTACATTGTTCTACCGCTTTATCAGCGAAAACTTTGCCAGCTATATCGAAGCCGATGACGATAGCATCAACTATGCCAGCCTTGCGGATAGCGTTATCACCCCTGAAATCAAAGATGACGCCATCAAAACCAAGGGCTACTTCATTTACCCAAGCCAGTTATTCGTCAACGTTGCCAAAACCGCCAACACCAATGAAAGCCTGAATACCGACCTTGCCAAAATTTTTGCCGAGATTGAAAGCTCTGCGAATGGCTATCCTTCCGAACAAGACATCAAAGGCTTGTTTGCCGATTTTGACACCACCAGCAATCGCCTTGGTAACACAGTGAAAGACAAAAATTCACGCCTTGCCTCTGTCCTTAAGGGTGTAGCGGGATTAGAGTTTGGTGATTTCCACGGCTCTCAGATTGACCTGTTCGGTGATGCCTATGAATTCCTGATCTCCAACTACGCCGCCAACGCCGGTAAATCGGGTGGCGAATTCTTCACCCCGCAGCATGTATCAAAGCTGATTGCACAACTGGCCATGCACGGTCAAACCAAGGTTAATAAGATCTATGACCCTGCCTGTGGTTCTGGCTCATTGCTATTGCAGGCTAAAAAGCATTTCGATGCCCATATAGTGGAAGAAGGATTTTTCGGTCAGGAAATCAACCACACCACCTACAACCTTGCCCGCATGAACATGTTCTTGCACAACATCAACTACGATAAATTCAATATCCAGCTGGGCAATACGCTGATTGATCCGCATTTTGGCGATGATAAACCGTTCGATGCGATTGTTTCCAACCCACCTTATTCAGTCAGCTGGATAGGCTCGGACGACCCGACCCTGATTAACGATGACCGTTTCGCCCCTGCGGGCGTGCTTGCACCAAAATCAAAGGCCGATTTTGCCTTTGTCCTGCATGCACTTAGCTATCTATCCAGCAAAGGCCGTGCGGCGATTGTTTGCTTTCCCGGTATTTTCTATCGCGGCGGGGCGGAACAGAAAATTCGTCAATATCTGGTTGATAATAACTATGTTGAAACGGTGATTTCCCTTGCACCAAACCTGTTTTACGGCACAACCATCGCCGTCACCATTTTGGTTCTGGCGAAAAACAAACCCAATACAGATATTCAGTTTATTGACGCCAGTGGTGATGAATTCTTCAAAAAAGAAACCAACAACAACGTGATGTATGATGGTCACATTGAAGAGATCATGAAGCTATTTGATAGCAAAGCAAATAAAGTACACATCGCCGAAAGCGTTCCATACGATAAAATTGTAGCGGGTGATTACAATCTGTCGGTAAGTTCATATGTAGAACCTAAATCTACCAAAGAAGAAATCGATCCCGTTAAACTCAATGCCGATATTGATGCCACGGTGAAAAACATCACAAAGCTCCGTACCGATATCGATGACATTATTGCGGAGATCAATGCATGAGTGAGGCAAACTTTTTAGAAAAGCTGCTGGGTGGCGCAGAGGTTAAGTGGTTGCCGTTGGGTGATGTTGCAAATGTCACTATTGGGGAATTCGTTCATAAAGATAAACAGGATGCATCTGCGGAATACCCCGTTTATAATGGTGGAACTTCTAATACTGGCTTTTACGATAAATTTAACAATACTGGTAATAAAATCATTGTAAGCGCCAGAGGTGCGAATGCAGGATTTGTAAATAGGATTACAACTCCATATTGGGCTGGGAATAGCTGTTACTCAATAGGCATCAAAAATGCCAATAAGATAGATTGGTCATATATATACTATCATCTAAAAAACTCTGAAAACAAGCTGATAGGAGGTCAGCAAAAAGGCGGCATACCAGCGGTTTCAAAAAAACAGATGGAAGTATTTCCTGTTCCAATTCCATGCCCGGATGATCCGGCGAAATCGCTCAAGATACAAGCGGAGATTGTACGGATTTTGGACGCATTTACCGCCCTTACAGCCGAGCTTACAGCCGAGC
Organism: Micavibrio sp.; assembly: GCA_002699085.1. Lineage (GTDB taxonomy): Bacteria > Pseudomonadota > Alphaproteobacteria > Micavibrionales > UBA9664 > UBA9664. The sequence continues at coordinate 35,092 of PAAR01000028.1, read as the reverse complement.
TTACAGCCCGTAAAAAACAATACAACTATTATCGTGATCAACTCCTCACTTTTTCTGATGATGTTGTGACATGGAAACCGTTGGGTGAACTTGGTGAACTCGTTCGCGGTAACGGACTGCCTAAAACTGATTTCACCGAGCAAGGTGTGCCAGCAATTCACTATGGTCAAATTTACACCTATTATGGCCTATCAACGACATCTACTCTTTCTTTTGTTTCTCTAAAAACCGCTGAGAAGCTTAGAAAAGTAAATACTGGTGATGTGATTGTTACTAACACAAGCGAAAACTTTGAAGATGTTGGAAAGGCTTTGGTTTATTTAGGAGAAGAACAGGCAGTTACTGGCGGTCATGCAACGATATTCAAACCAAGCGATGAAATTTTAGGAAAGTATTTTGCTTACTTTAGTCAAACCGCCGCTTTTGAAAAATCAAAAAGAAAATATGCAAAAGGTGCAAAAGTTATTGATGTGTCTGCTAATGATATGGCGAAAATTGATATTCCAATCCCATATGCCAACGATCCTCAAAAGTCATTGGCGGAACAAGCCCGCATTGTTGACATCCTCGATAAATTTGATGCACTAACCAATTCCATTAGCGAAGGTCTGCCGCGTGAAATTGAGTTGCGCCAAAAGCAGTATGAGTATTACCGCGACCTTCTTCTAAACTTCCCCAAACCGATGGAGGAAGCAGCGTAGATGAGCGGTCAATTGTACAACCTGATCATGGCAAGCGTGCCTGGCTTTTACTCAGGCGACCAAGGGGAATTCACGATTCCGAAAGACAGGTTTCTTGAATACACGGAAGACCCTATCAAAGAGCAATTTCAATCCTTAGATCAGGATGCAATCAATAAGCTCAAGAGCATGCCAACCATTTTTGCTGTTGAGGACGAAGTCGCTGATGCAAGAATTGGGAAAATTACCGATATCAAGGTTGATTCAAATAATCTACGTGCCAAATATAGATTTGACAAAGACCACTATCCTTTAACCAAAGGTCTTTTAAAGGAGCATCAACAAAAATTAGGTATCGATGATTTTGAGTTTCACAGGGGGCATTGGGCCGTTAAGGAATGTGATATTTCTGATTTTTATGAGGAGTATTTAAAATCGCTCACAGGGATTGCCCATAAATTAAAGAATACTGATAAAAAGGTGCAGTTAATCTATGCCTTTAACGGCACAGGTAAAACCCGCCTTTCTCGCTTGCTTAAAGACTTGATTGCACCGAAAAGCGATGAAGACGGTCTTGACCCTTCGGAGTTCTCTCAACAAAAGATCTTATATTATAATGCGTTCACCGAGGATTTATTCTATTGGGATAATGATTTGGACTTTGATTTAGAGCCTAAATTAAAAATCCAGAAAAACAAATTCATTGACTGGATTCTTAAAATACAGGGCGATCAAGGGATAATCGAAAACTTCCAGCGCTATACGGATGAAAAACTAACGCCGCAGTTTATCGGCGTTGACGTGGTTCAAGATGGGAAAAAGACGGGTGAGAAAACTTACCCAGAGGTGACTTTCTCTTATAAGCGCGGGGACGATACCAATTCAGGCAATATCAAAATATCCAAAGGTGAGGAAAGCAATTTCATTTGGAGTATATTTTATACGTTGCTGGATCAGATTATTACCATTCTGAACGAACCCGAGGAAGAACGCACGGGACAATTTGACGCGTTAGAATATGTGTTTGTTGATGACCCTGTCAGCTCGCTTGATGAAAATCACTTGATTGAATTGGCGGTCAATTTGGCGGAGCTTATCAAATCCGCCCCAGCGCATTTAAAATTCATCATCACAACGCATAATCCGCTTTTCTATAATGTGTTATATAACGAGATGAGCAGCAAAAAATGCTACTTGCTGGAAAAGTTTGAAGATGGGACTTTTGCCCTACTTGAAAAGGATGGCGATTCCAACAAAAGTTTTTCGTACCATTTGTATTTGAAACAAATCATTGAAAAAGCGATTGCCGATAATCAGATAGAAAAATTTCATTTTACACTGTTACGAAACTTATACGAGAAAACGGCCAGTTTCTTAGGGTACGCAAAATGGCAAGATTTATTAGAGACCGCGCCAGGCGATAAAGATGCGTATTTGAAGCGTATCATAACCTTTAGCAGCCACCGCACCTTATCTAGCGAAGAAGTGCGCGATCCAACGGGACCAGAGAAGCAAACAGTAAAGCTGTTGCTTGACAATTTAATTGATAATTACGGCTATTGGCCGAAAAAGGAAGACGCAAATGGTAGAACTAACTAAACCCATCGCAGAATCAAACCGCTTTATTGTTCTTGATAAATATATCAAGGAATGGGAGGTCGCTGACAGTTACCAATCCGAAGGTGATTTGGAGCGTGAGCTGGTTTCCGACCTCATCAAACAGGGTTATGAATTTCTGCCCGATCTCACAACACCCGATGCCATGCTGGCTAATGTGCGGGTGCAATTACAAACCCTCAACAATGTGCAGTTCACTGATACCGAATGGGCGCGTTTTGTTGAAACATTCCTTGATAAGCCCAGCGATGGCATTATCGATAAAACCCGTAAAATCCATGATGATTATATCCATGATTTTGTCTTTGACGATGGGCGCATTCAAAACATTTACTTGGTCGATAAAGCGAATGTTTCCCGCAACAAAGTGCAGGTGATTAAGCAGTTTGAGCAAGTTGGAGTGCATGCCAACCGCTATGATGTAACGATTTTGGTGAACGGTTTGCCGTTGGTGCAGATTGAGCTGAAAAAGCGTGGTGTGGCCATTCGCGAAGCATTTAACCAAATCCACCGCTATAGCAAGGAAAGCTTTAATAGCGATCACTCGCTTTATAAATATTTGCAGCTATTTGTGATCTCGAACGGAACAGATACGCGCTATTTCGCCAACACAACCCAGCGCAACAAAAACAGCTTCGACTTTACGATGAATTGGGCAAAGGCGGATAATAGCCTTATTAAAGATTTGAAGGATTTTACTGCGACATTCTTCCAGAAAAATACATTGCTTAATGTGCTTTTGCATTATTCGGTTTTTGATATCAGCAACACCCTACTGGTAATGCGCCCTTATCAGATTGCGGCGACCGAGCGTATCCTTTGGAAAGTTAAAAGCTCCTATCAAGCCAAAAACTGGAGCAATGCAGACAGTGGGGGCTATATCTGGCATACGACGGGATCAGGTAAAACATTGACCAGCTTTAAGGCGGCACGTTTGGCAACAGAGCTGGATTTTATCGACAAAGTATTCTTTGTGGTTGATCGAAAAGACCTTGATTATCAAACCATGAAAGAATACCAGCGCTTCTCTCCCGATAGCGTGAATGGGTCTGATAGCACTGCTGGGCTTAAACGCAACATTGATAAAGACGACAACAAGATTATTGTTACGACGATCCAAAAGCTTAACAACTTGATGAAAAGTGAGAATGATCTGGCGATATACAATAAGCAGGTCGTATTTATTTTTGATGAATGTCACCGTAGCCAATTCGGCGAAGCGCAGAAAAACCTTAAGAAGAAATTCAAACGCTTCTATCAATTTGGATTTACCGGAACGCCAATTTTCCCGCAAAATGCTCTGGGCGCAGATACGACCGCCAGCGTGTTTGGGCGTGAGCTGCATTCATATGTGATCACCGATGCCATTCGCGATGAAAAGGTTCTTAAGTTTAAAGTGGATTACAATGATGTGCGCCCGAAATTTAAAGATATTGAAACCGAGCAAGATGAAAAAAAGCTGAATGCCGCAGAAAATAAAAAAGCTTTGCTACACCCCGAGCGTATCCGTGAAATTTCACAATATATATTGAATAATTTCCGTCAAAAGACCCACCGCTTGCAGGGAAACAATAAAGGCTTTAATGCAATGTTTGCGGTGAATAGTGTTGATGCGGCAAAAATTTATTATGAAACGCTGAATACCCTGCAGGCAAATAGTGATAAACCGATTAAGATTGCCACCATCTTCTCATTCAATGCAAATGAGGAACAGGATGCTGTGGGTGACATCCCTGATGAAAGTTTTGATGTATCTGCTATGAACAGCAGTGCCAAAGAATTTCTGAGCGCCGCTATCAATGATTATAATGCATTTTTTAAAACTAATTTCAGCGTTGATAGTAAAGGATTCCAGAACTATTACCGTGACTTGGCTAAACGGGTAAAATCACAAGAAATTGATTTGCTGATCGTTGTTGGTATGTTCCTGACCGGCTTTGATGCGCCTACACTGAACACTTTATTCGTTGATAAGAACCTTCGTTATCATGGATTGATGCAAGCCTATTCGCGTACAAACCGTATTTACGACGCCACAAAAACATTTGGCAATATCGTCACCTTCCGTGATCTGGAGCAGGCAACTATTGATGCCATCACACTATTTGGCGACAAAAACACTAAAAACGTTGTGCTTGAGAAAAGCTATAAAGAATATATGGAAGGGTTTAGCGATGCATCTTCGGGGGAAGCAAGGCGCGGTTTCATTGATGTGGTCAATGAATTAGAGCAGCGCTTCCCCAACCCTGAAGAAATCGTTAAGGAAGCCGATAAAAAAGCTTTTGCTAAACTATTCGGGGAGTATCTCCGTGTTGAAAACATCCTTCAAAATTATGATGAATTTGCGAGCTTAAAAGCGCTTCAAACTTTAGATATGAATAATGCCGAAGCTGTCGAAGAATTTAAACAGAAGCATTATTTAAGCGATGAAGATTTGGCTACCTTACAATCCATCAAGATGCCTGCTGAGCGCAAAATCCAAGATTACAGATCTACATATAATGATATCCGTGATTGGCTACGTAGAGAAAACGCGGCGAATGAGAAAGAGAAATCCAATCTGGATTGGGATGATGTCGTATTTGAAGTTGACCTTCTTAAATCTCAAGAGATTAACTTGGATTATATTCTGGAACAGATTTTTGAGAAAAACAAAAAGGTAAAAGACAAAGCGACGCTGGTTGAAGATGTGCAGCGTATGATACGTTCTAGCTTAGGCAATCGAGCAAAAGAAAGCCTATTGGTAGATTTTATCAATCAAACCGATCTCGATAAAATCGGTGACAAAGCCAGTGTTATTGAAACCTTCTTTGCTTTTGCTCAAGCTGAACAACAACGTGAAGCAGAAGAGTTGATAAACTCTGAAAGTCTAAATGTAGAAGCCGCAAAGCGTTATATATCAACATCGATTAAACGTGAATTTGCCAGCGACAATGGTACAGAGCTCAATGCTATCTTACCTAAGATGAGCCCACTCAACCCAGAATACCTCACCAAAAAACAGACTGTTTTTCAAAAAATATCAGCATTCGTCGAGAAATTTAAAGGCGTTGGTGGAAAATTTTAGTGAAATAGCCAATAAGCATTAACATGGACAAAATAACAATACGCTCAAATTATGAAAGTTGCTTAAATGCATTAGCGCGGATATCGGCTTATGCTTCGTCAACGCCAATTTCCATTACTGAGGTTCACGAACGTCAGGATGCCCTAGCCACTGAAGATCTTGTAAATTTTTGTATACACGCAAGGCGATTAGCCGAAAGTACTGGGCTAAACGATCATATGCGCCAAATTGAGATAAGCATGAATGACAAAAGGGCCCCTCTTTCATTGGGTAAAATTATGGGGTTCTTAATTCATCACGACATTTTATTAATTATTAGATGTAAAACACGTTTTGAAATGTTCAAAAAATCATTAGAAGGTGAAACTGGCGATGCCTTTTTCAAGAAAGTTAAGAATGAGATATATAAGAATCCATACTCAGAGCCAATGACACCGCTTGTTTTATTCCAATCTGATAGAAGTGATGGCCCAAGATTACTAAACTTAGCGCAATTTCTAAGAACCTTTTCAGAAAAGATTATGCTTGAAGTACTAATTACAAATAAATGGCTACAAGATGATTTGTTCAAAGACATGAATTCAACAGAAGCGGAAGCACGACAAATGCTCTCACGTATAACCTGACTAATCATGCAATATTAATAACATAACTATTTTACACAATGATCGTTATCAGTTTGACTTTTTGAGAGAAAACAAGAACTGAACAAATCTCATAATAAATATTTATTGTAACATAGAATATCTTTTTGCTATATATTACATAAACAGGAGAATAGCATGGTGTCACGCTGGACAGTAGAAGATTTAGACCCGAATTCATTGATAGAGGTTGACTATAATCGAGACCCTGAAACTGCCTCTCGTTTTAGTTTTCCTATACCTAATTGGCTTGATGAGAACGGACGACCAAAAAAAGAATTTACACATGATGACCTAGTATATTCCGAAAAAAAGAAGGAATTTAGATTCAGATTTATTAATTATCTAGATGGCTGTGAACAATTAGTAAAAGCTGATGGTCAAGGGTGTATTCTTTTTATGACACCCACAGGTGAACAAGCAGATACTATGATAAAGATCATTCAGTCATTTGGTAAATCCGTCAACGAACTGACACCAGATGAAGTCAACAAAGCATTAGATCAAATTTATACCGCTACAAATATTTTTGATCGCTGGAACTCAGATTTTAGTGATCTTGATAAAAAATACGATGCCGTAGATGGCGCAGGAAATTATTTAGGGAGATTTGTCTATAAGCCTAGTGTATCTGCGACGTTACACATTAAAGGCGACGGCTATTTTGATGGCGTGGCCGCAACAGATCAAAGATTTGAAGGTGGTGCTTTTATTGTCTTTCCTGACAGATCAACTGAACAAGCCAGAGCCATTATCCAAAAATACGACCCTCTTAATCCTACAAAAACAGGAGCTAAAGTTGTCGCACAAACAGAATTTTTAAAAACACGACGTAATAAAGACGGCTCTCCCATAAAATTATACCAAATACCGTCTCAAACAAGTCCCTTAAAAAGGTATTACTCCCCCAAACCCATTCCTGGGTTCCAGGACAATTCTATAGAAATTGAAGCAATTGAGAGCGCTTGGTTAAGGAAAATAGAAGATATCTACAGTATTTATGGGTATCCAAAAATAAAAACACGCGCTGTAGAAGAATTTACAGTACTACAACGAGAAGAAGGACGAGGCAAAGAAAATACACAAATTTTCTCTGTAACTCCTGCCTTTGGTACAGCATCACAATCTCTTGGTTTAAGATTTGACCATACGGTCCCATTAGCAAGGTACATAGCTGAAAACAAAAGCCGTATTCAATCACCGTTCAAAAGTGCCAGAATAGGCCCTGTTTGGCGCTACCAAGACGTAAGGAGAGGCAACCCACGGGAATTCATTCAAGCCGACATCGATATTGTTGACATTGATCATGTAGATAATAAATACGATGCCGAATTTCCGCGCGTTATGGTTGATGTTCTTAATGCATTAGGCATCACAGGAGTCGAAATAGCTATAAGCAACAGAAAAATCACGCAAGGTTTCTTTAGTGTCCACGGTTTTGACGAACAACTTATAAAAGATGTCGTCCGTTTGATTGAACTCCGACATGAAATTGGTTTAGATGGCGTTATCGCAAAAATGTCAGATAATTTAGCCTTGGACTCTGATACGATTGATCTTGCCATTCAGTTTGCAACAATCAGATCTAACGGGATAGATTTGTATGAAAAAATAGCCTCAGTATCCAATACCGCATATCTACTCGATACAGATAAATCGTCATTATTAAAAGAAGGCATAATTGAATTACAAGATTTAATGGCTGCTATGCCAGATCTTACAGGAGACTTTGTTGTTGCTGATATGTCGATCGTGCGTGGCATGGATTATTATACAGGAACTGTTTATGAAGGACGTTGTGTTGAGCATCGTGAATTCCCTCCATTAATAGTAGGGGGGCGTTACGACAATTTGGTTGGACATTACATGAAAGAAAGCCGACCTGGGGTTGGAATATCATTTAATGTAACGCGCGCAATTGATCTATTAACAAGAAGAAAGCAGCTTGCGCTCGGACCGAGAACATCCACTCAAGTTCTGATTGCCTATGAAAACCCTGAGCAAATCACTAGAGCAAATCAAACAGCTAAAAATTTAAGAGATAGAGGAATTGCGACGGAAGTTGTTTATGGCCACGATAAATTAAAGCCTCAATTACATTATGCAGGGAGAAAGCAAATACCATACGTGTTATTCATAAAGAGTGATGGTACACATGAAATAAGAGACATGACGAGATCCGAGCAAAAAACGATCGATATAAATACATGGAAACCACCACACATAAGCTAAAAATTTATTTCATTCGTTCAAGAACTATTTTATAGCCTTGATGCGGTTCTTGACGAAGAAAACGGGCCACACGAGCCACTGTGGTTGTGCTGGCCCCAGTTTCTGAAGATATTTCACGATAACTAAGATTACCTTTCTCCAGTAAGCCCGCAATTAACCAACGTTCAGCGAAAGTTTTTATTTCTTGAGGCGTGCAGAGATCTGTCATAAAGCGTTTAATCTCCTCTGGATCCTTTAAGTGCGTGAAAGCTAAATAAAGCGCGTCTATATCTTGTTGTTTAGGATTCATAATCTAAATATGCTCCAAATTGACTAACATTCAAGAAAAATAACTTGATTATTCTGTAAAATACAAATAAAAAGATTAGAACCAGAATGTACTGTTGACATATAAATTAGCGCTGTGTTAACACAGCAATACAATAAAAAATAAATACAGAGACACCTATGACAAAACCTTATGTACTAACAGACGACCTATCACTTGAATTCGCAAAATATATTAGTGGCAATGAAGTGGCAAAGAAAGCCGTATCAGAAGCATCTGACCTAGTCACAGCATCGTTGAGGAAATTTTTTCCCGTTGTCGAGCGTATCTCTGCAGAAAAAATCCAAGGATTTCTGAATGAAAAAGTTTCTCAAAGCGCGATACCAGTTATTTCTCTCGCAGGAATAGTTCCTTCGGACGGTCAAAAAGTGATTTCTATTGAGGCGTCTAGGACTGTTCGTTTAAAGCATCAAAAAGATGGCACATTCCAGTTTCAGGATAATGGAATTCTTCCAAGAAATTCATCCTTACCTGCTGTTTCAGACCAGTTCAGTAATGCTGTTTTATTTGTAACAGAAAGACAAGCGCAGTCTGTAAATATTCTCGATGATGTGATATTCACTGGCAGCACTGTGCTAGATTATGTCGATAAAATTCAACGTAGTGGACTCATTGTTGAAACAGTAATTGCAAATGTAGCAATTGAGGCCGCAGCTAAAAAATTAGAAAGTCGGGGCATAACTGTTGATGCAGATTACACATATACAGATGTCATTGATGAGGTTTGCATGAGAGATTTTATTATCGGTGCGCCTGGAGGAGGCAGAAATCTATTACAGGATAATGGAAAATACACTTCCGTGCCCTATCTTTATCCTTTTGCTAATGTTGACGTATGGGCATCTATCAATAAAGAACATGCAGTTGAATTTTCGAAAGACTGCTTAGAGGCAAGCTTACATATTTGGTCACAAATAGCCCCGGAACAAAAATTTAGTGAATTGGATAAACCCGTATTTACATGTAATCCAGAAGATAAAATCGTAGATACACTTAATCGCATGCTAAAGGAAAGAGCATATGAAAGATTTGAAGATACACTACGACTGTGATCCAGGGCAAGATGATGCAATCGCATTATTGTTTGCCTTAGGGGCAGGCGTAGATGTTAAAAGCATATCCATTGTCGGTGGCAATGTTGATGTCAACAAGTGCACGCGTAACGCCTTGCAAATTTTAGAATTTGTTGGCCGTTCAGATATACCCATTTATAAAGGTGCGCCCCAACCCCTAAAACGCCTTTCACAACCCTTACCTTTAGTGTTCGGAGAGTGTGGTATGGCTGGTGCTAATTTACCTGAACCAACAATAGCTGAGCAATCACTTACTGCAGAAGCCTTTTTGAGCACGATAGATATACCTAAAACAATAGTGGCCACGGGCCCACTTACCAATATTGCACTCGCCATTCAACGCAATGATGTATTTGCTAAGCATGTTAAAAACATATTTATTATGGGCGGATGCCCCTACCCTGAGAACATACACGGACATATGGGCAATATTCAGGTTAAAGGCTCCGAAGGCTGGGCTGAATATAATTTCGCTGTTGATCCAGAAGCTGCAAATATTGTTTTTAGTAGTGATATAAAAAATATCTTTCTTATACCACTTAATGTCACCCGCACAATTTTATATGGCTATGCGGTTGATAAAGCATTAAGAGACTGCGGTACAAAAGCGGCAATTTTAGCCGCAGATATTTTATCTACTGTTGGAGAAGAAGACCATATAGACTACGCCTCAGAAAAAACAGATCAGAGCGATCCTGTACGTGCCATGCATGATGTCATCGCCATGGCATATTTAACAAACCCGGAAATCTTTGAAACAGAAAGATTGCCTATACGTGTAGAGATCGGCGAACCACCTTTAGCGGCGGGGCAGACACTTATTGACAACAAAAACTTTGACAATGGATCTGTCACTGTCATCAAAGACCTAAATCGTGAAAAATTCTTAGAACTTTTAGTGATATATATGAGGCAACTACTATGACCGAAGAGTATAATCTTATTGCACTTGATATGGTCAAAGCTGCATTTGCAGCATGTGACATTATTCGGGCTGATTTTGAAAAAGCTCTTAATGGTCAAATTATTGGCCGGAATGCTAAATCTTTAAAGAATAATCTGCCAGACTTCGTAACAGAAACCGATCAAAAAGCAGAAGACATTATAAAATCAACGCTATCATCTCTCCAACCAGACATAGCTTTTGTTGGTGAAGAATGTGGTGGAGACCTATCACAAAATAAATTCTTTCTTGTTGATCCATTAGACGGAACAAGTAATTTTTCATCTCTCAGAGACTACTTTGCTGTCTGCGCTGCTTATGTAGAAAACGGTCAAGTTAAAGCGGCAGTCATTGCAGACCCCATCAAAGGAGACGCTGTTTATGCGTCAAAAGAGGGCGGTACATATTTAAACGGTGTGCGCGTAAATTTAGATGATTACGATTGCGAAGCACTCCGTCAAACACAACTGGAATGCGAAGTTCCCTTCTCGAATATTAAAGACCTGACGTTGATTTCAAAACTACTTCCAGCAATGTCTGGTATGCGCAAATCTGGTTCAACAGCATTAGATATTCTTAACCTTATTAAAGGACGCAATATTATCTGCCTGTCTAGTGGCTTAGAACCCCATGATATCGCTGCATGTACCCTAATTGTCTCTGAAGCAAACGGACAAATCAGTGAAATTTCTGGCCAAGACATCACCATTCATAGCAAAACGCTGATTGCTGCACCGACTAAAAAATACAAAGCCGCCATGAGTTTATTAAGCTAATTCTTTAATAGGTCATAGATGCAAGAATTTTTTAGAGAATAATTACCAATGGACTACAGCCCCACCATCTAGTCATCAATTTTTCCAAATATAAGATTTTACCGCCACAAAGCCCGCCAACAGTGCGGTCTTCGCTTATACTCTTTGAAAACGAATAAGAGAATATGCCTTTTTGCTCATTATCAGCCTAAAATTCTCTAAACGGCTTTTTGGCGTTCGCTTGGGCATCGTTTACACAATGTACATTATCGCTTTTACCGGACACCACCAAAAGGGCAAAACAATAATCACAATAAACTTATGTACACCCTTTAAATTATATGTAGAATACAATTTACCAGAATTTATATTTTATATACGAAAAGTGCTTGCAATATATGGGCAAGTCATACTATAAAGCTAATTCCTAAAGCAATTACTAGCGCGTCCCGTTCGTCTAGTGGCCTAGGACACCGCCCTTTCACGGCGGCAACACGGGTTCAAATCCCGTACGGGATGCCAATTTATTGATTTTTCTAATCCAATTTAGTCCAAAATATATTGATTTTACAAGGGTTTCAGGATATTATTTGTCCCAAGCTATCCGATGTAGTTTTACCAAATCCAGAATTTTTGGGGGCTTATGAGGGGGCTTTTTAAAATAGGCAATATAGGAAGCCCCCAGAGATGGCATTAACCAAACTAGCTTGTGACAACGCAAAGCCCCAAGATAAAGACTATAAACTATTTGATAGTGGGGGCCTTTTCCTTTTAATTACAAAAACAGGCTCCAAGCTTTGGAAACTTAAATACCGCCATCTAGGTAAAGAAAAGAAGTTAGCCTTTGGCCCCTATCCCATTGTTAGCCTATCTGATGCCAGAGATAAACGAGACGAGGCTAAAAAACTACTAGCTGATGATCTTGACCCCTCAGTGATTAGGCAAGAGATAAAAAAAGAAAAAATACAAGAAAACGCTAATACTTTTGAAGCTATTGCGCTGGAATGGTTTGAGAACAATAAGCCTAGCTGGAAACCGGATCATGCCAAAAACATACTAGCCAGATTAGAGAAAGATGTTTTTCCTATTATTGGCAAATACCCGATAAAAACACTTACGCATAAAATGCTTTTGGACATGGCTAACGCTGTCAAAGAACGAGGAGCAAATGAGCTGGCAAAACGTATCATTCAGATGTGTAAGCATATCTTTCAATATGCCATTATCACTGGGCGAGCCGAGAAAAACATTGCGGAAGACCTAAAAGGATTAATTAAAGTAAAGCCCAAAGGACATTTTGCGGCCATTGAAACGCGTGAGATACCCGAATTTATCCAAGACTTGCGTAACCATAGAGCAAAATTAAATAGACAGACCTATTTGGCTGTTAATTTTATGATGCTTACCTTTGTACGTACCAATGAAATGATAAAAGCTGAATGGTCAGAGTTTGATTTTAAAGAAAAGCAATGGATTATCCCAGCGCAACGCATGAAAATGAATAAAGATCATATAGTGCCTCTATCAAAACAAGTTATAGCCATATTAGAAGAGTTACGGGAGATACATAACCATCCAAAATATGTTTTCCCTAGTCGCACCCAGCGGAATAGTCATATGAGTAATAACACGGTTCTTATGGCTATAAAACGCATGGGCTATAAGGGTAGGATGACAGGTCATGGCTTTAGAGCACTGGCTATGAGTACAATAATGGAAAAATTAGGCTACAGGCATGAAGTGCCAGACGCGCAACTGGCGCACTCTAAGCGTGGAGATGTGGCCAAGGCTTATGACCGTGCAAAATTTTTAGATGAACGTACTAAAATGATGCAAGAATGGGCTGATTATTTGGATGATATAGCTAAAAACAGAATCGTAATTGCTGGAGATTTTAGCAAGAGAAAGAAAGCTTAGATGTCTTGGCTGATAAAAATGCAGGCGGATGATTTCTTTAATGCCTATAGAATTTTAGAAGAGAACGAGCAAGCTGTAATCAAAAAGCTCGGTCAATTGAATGGCAAACCGTTAGTAAGTAAAACAGCATATGGAGGTGCTCCTACAGGAAGCGCTGGGATTACATGTTTAGCTTTCTCTATAGAACTTTATATTAAATATTTACACTCTATTACGAGAGGAAAAGCCCCTCAAGGCCATAATATATTAAAACTTTTTAGAAATTTGCCAAAGGATGTTAAACATAAAATAAGGCAAGAGCCCGCCATAATAAAAACCATAAGTTTTTATTCTATGGAAATACCCAAAGTCTATCCGCCTCTTAATAAAAAAGGCCCTCCTGTAACAGATGTCTTTGAGCAACAACTCTATAAAATCGCCGATGCGTATGAGAAGTGGCGCTATTCTTACGAAAGCCGTGCAGTTAGGTATGACAAAGGTTTTGCGCTGGAATTTATAGACGCTTTAAGGTCAGTAACAAAACACCTGAAAGAAAATAAAACCAAGACATAAAGAGCTTCGCATGAAACAGATAACCGTAAAGAATGAAAATGATCTGCCAAAGTGGTATAATTTAGATAAATACAAGCCTTTCAGAAAGCTTAATAATGAAGGTTGGTACTACGCTTTAGTACAACGAGCGTGCCATTTAGAGCTATTAGAGTCATTTGCAGCAGTTAAATCAAAAAAATATCATACATCTTCTCTGATTCAGAAGAATATAAAGGCGCTGAGAGAGGATCCATTGTTTTCTCCAGAAGATAATGAAGCGCTGGATTTCTTCGGTGGAACTCAAATGTGGGCAATGAAAAAACGTAGGGCAGAATTCAAGAAAATGCTTTTCTCAATAAAGCCCATAACATTGAATGACATTTACCAAAAAGAACGGTTTGTGGAAAATGATACCCGCATAAAAACCCGTCATTTGATGGATAGTTATTATGAGAGTAAAGAACATAACCTTAGTACTGAAGATGTATCTTTATGTGAAGAAATTCTACGTACTCCTCTATTTGAAGTTTTGAAGACACGAGGAAATTATAAACCTAATCACGCCACAAGAACCTTCATGCGATCAAGAGATATGGTTGAAATAGACTTCTCTCAGCCCGACCATGTTCTTAAAAGCCAGTTTGAAACGTACATAAAGTCTACACGTAAGAATTTTCCTGATTTAAGACGGTCGTTTGCGTTCAAGCGCCCCAAATATAAGGCTTGGTGTGATTTTGGCATCATACCATATTTAGATTTACGCATATGGGCGCTGGAACATACCCAAAAAATATCTAATAGGGTGTTGGCAGATGCAATCTTTGAGGATCCAGAAAAGGACGAAGAAAGTGTAAGAAGAAGCACGCAAAGAATAGCAAAAAAGATTACTAGCAATGATTATCTCCAATTCATGATTTGTTTAGTTGCTGAGGAGCAAACATAAAAAGCGGCATAAAAATAAAATTTCAAGATGCCGGGTATTAGAACCCACTTCCTATAAAAATGGACTCTATAACAACCAAAGGAGTTCATATGCACAACAATATCCCAGAAACCGGCTTTATCAGATTGCCAGACGTTTTAAAAGTTTTTCCAGTATCTCGTTCCACTTGGTGGGCAGGTGTGAAAGATGGCCGTTTTCCAGCACCTGTAAAACTAGGCCCTAAAATTACAGCTTGGCGCGTCAAAGATATTCGAGAACTTATAGAGTCTCAATCATGACCAAGAACCGTCAAACCAGACCTTATAAAGTGAAAAAGAATATAAATGCGAAGGGCCGACAAGCCTATAGTTCAGAACAATTTGTAAAATTAAAATACGGTATGATTAAACATCCTAACTTCATGGCACTGAAAGGGGCTTCTATTAAAGTACTTCTTTATCTATGCACTAAACATACCGGCTTTAATAATGGTAAAATTACAGCCTCGTATGATGAAATAGCAAAAGACTTAAAGATGGGTAAAGCAACGGCTTTAAGAGCTTGCGAAGAGCTACAATACTTTGGTTTCTTGAAGTTAAAAAAGAAAGGCACTTTTCTGGGTCGTAAAGCAAGTGATTGGGAACTAACTTTTGTTCATTCTGAGGGCTATGAGCCTACACATGACTGGAAAGAGGCAAAGACTCAAAAGCGCAAAAGGGCACGCAAACCTTTTGTGGAAGATATTTCTGATACCGAAGAATTTAAAGAAGACCACCAAAGAAAAATAGAAGAACGGTATCTAAATGGACCCTAAATTTATATTTTCGGTTTTATATTGAAACCATAGTTTTTCCACATAATGAAAATTTCCACTCATGGTTTCATTTAAGAACCCGTCACGCCATAAAAATCATATGAATGGTTCCAACATAGAACCGCATATATATACCATAGCTATGGCTATTTTCAGATGATAGTTCTTTCTTTATCCTTGTAATTGAGAAAGGGAATAAAGTCCTTTTTAACGACGCTGTCATAAAAAATTGCTTTATTTAGGCTTAAAAACAACGTGGGTCATTTTCCTTCAGAAAAAAAGAGCCAACTTAACCAAAGTACATAGACATCCTTTAGGGGGCATATTGCTGGTAATTAGAGCAATTAACCCGACCAAGGCTAGTTTCGCGAAAAGACTGGCCTTGCTTCACTCTTTTTATATCCACTATGCGAACAGACGTATCGCTTCTTACCAATGCGTGTTCATATAAAATATCACAAATGTAGGAAGCGTAACCGTGGCGTTTAGAGCCGTCGTCATATACGCCTATGTGCCATTGAACAGCTGCGCTGGGATCGTAATAGACATCAATTACTTTCTGCTCTCCTTTAATCTCATTCTTTGCAGCTAAAACATTCTTATCAGTTTCATTGGCTGATGCTAAAGACATAAAAAGCACGAGGGCGAAAAAGATTGCCCCGATAAAGATAAAAAAACCTTTCAAAAACCCCTCTCCGGCTTTTGTCGGGTTATGTGCCCCGCAATTAGGGCAGCTAAAAGCATTTTGCGCTACTTGATGGTCGCATTCTTTACATTTCATAAGTGTCATCATTTTCTCCTTATAGCTATTAATAAAAAAGCCACCAAGATTACTCTTGGCAGCCGGGGAGTAGTTACCGCTCTAGGAACGGCCAGCGTATTCACGCTAGGCGCTATTATATTCCGCTGCTCCCCGACCATACGTCGAGAAAGCAGCATCATTGATAACGGCCTGATGCTATTAGGCCGCCTAGAAAGAGGTAACTAGCCCCGAAGCTTTCCACTTAGAAAGCTCTATCGCAAAGGTATTATGTTGTGAAAGATTTAGCAACGAAAAGGTGAAGGGTGGGGTCTTAGGTTCTTCCTGGGGGACTATATGCGGGTGCCGCTCGACCGCATAACACCTCTAGCGAGATAAAATTTATTTGTATTGACAAGAAAAAGAAAAGAAGAACGTATAAAACTATTATTTTTCAACATCTTAGGACATATTTTTTCTTGTTTTGTGTTGACAAGCACTTGACAAAAATTGGGTTATTTCAGGTTTGTTAAGCGAAGAGCAATCAGTTAAGCTTAATTTTATTAATCGTTTAAATGAAATTTTATGACAGAAGAACAAAAGCAAAAACTGGAAGCCCAGCTATGGAAGATTGCTAATGAATTACGTGGCAAGATGGGCGCAGACGAGTTCCGCGATTACATTCTAGGGTTCATTTTCTATAAATACCTATCCGAAAAACAATATCTTTTCGCCAATAAATTGCTCGAAACCGAGAACGTAAAAGATTATGCGCTGGTAACTGACAAAGACGATCTTGAGGCAATCAAGGAAGAGACTTTGGAAAAGCTGGGTTACTTTCTTGCGCCTCACGAATTGTTTGGCGCTCTGACCGAAAAAGGAAACATCAAAATTGATGAAGAGGATGAAGACGCGACCGATAACTTCATTCTCGAAGATTTACAATCCATCCTTAACGCCATTGAGCAAAGCACAATGGGCAATGAGAGCGAGGATGATTTTAACAAGCTCTTTGAAGACATTGATCTTGCCAGTACAAAGCTGGGGCGCAGCCCAGCCGCACGGAATACTTTGATCGCCAAAGTCCTCGCACATCTTGATGCGGTGGACTTTAGGCTGGATGAAATTGAATCCGATGTTTTGGGTGACGCCTATGAATATCTGATTGCTCAATTTGCATCCGGCGCGGGTAAAAAGGCGGGCGAGTTTTATACACCTTCGCAGGTGTCAAAAATTTTGTCCAAGATTGTGACACTGGGCAAAGGGCAGATCAAAAACGCTTATGACCCCGCTTGCGGTTCTGGTTCATTGCTTTTGCGTATAGGCAGAGAAACCAAAGTAGGTGAATTTTTCGGACAGGAATTAAACCGCACGACTTACAACCTTTGCCGTATGAATATGATTTTGCATGATGTGCATTTCAGCCGTTTTGATATTAAGCAAGAAGATACGCTGGAAGAGCCGCAGCACGAAGGCATGGAGTTTGAAGCGATTGTTGCTAACCCTCCGTTCTCGGCGCAATGGAAGGGTAAAGATAACCCGCTGAATGAAACTGATGACAGATTCAGCCAATATGGAGCGCTTCCGCCATCTTCAAAGGCTGATTTTGCATTTGTGCAGCATATAATCCACCAACTTGCTGATAACGGCACGGGCGCGATTGTTCTGCCGCACGGTGTTCTGTTCCGTGGCGGCGCGGAAGGGATAATTCGCGAATATATTATCAAGGAACAGAATTATCTGGATGCTGTGATTGGTCTGCCGCCGAATATTTTTTACGGCACGTCTATCCCTGCGTGTATTCTGGTGTTTAAAAAATGCCGAAAGCATGATGATGATATTTTATTCATTGATGCGAGCGCGGATTTTGAAAAAGACGGTAATAAAAACAAGCTAACCGACGACAATGTTACCAAAATTATTGAGGCGTATACGAAACGCGAAAGCGTTGATAAATACGCCTATACCGCGCCGTTAAGTGAGATCGCTGAAAATGATTATAACCTCAATATCCTGCGTTACGTTGATACGTCCGAGGAAGAAGAGCAGATTGATTTGGATGCTCTGGCTGGTAAGCTTATCAAGTTTGAAGATGCAAAGGTAAAAGTGGATGAATCCATTTCTAATTTCTGCCAGATTTTAAATATTCCAGAACCAGCAGGAACAAATTTATATCTTCTTAGGCTGTTCAAAAAAGGTTGTATGCAGAAACTCTTTTCACAAGAAATCCGCTTCACCGATGACAAAGGGAAGCCTTTCCCCGAATGGAAAGAAAAGAAATTAGGTGATGTCCTTACTATTGGCAGTGGTCGCGATTACAAACATTTGGCTGATGGTGATGTTCCTGTTTATGGCACGGGAGGGTATATGACCTCTGTAAATGAGTGGCTTTACGATGGTGAAAGCGTCTGTATCGGTCGAAAAGGAACAATAGATCAACCGAGATTTTTAACTGGAAAATTTTGGACAGTGGATACACTGTTTTTTACACATTCGTTTAAGAGTGCCATACCTAAGTTTATTTACTATGTTTTTCTATCTATTGACTGGCAAAAGTATAATGAAGCGTCAGGTGTTCCAAGTCTTTCCAAAAAAACAATCGAACAGATCAAGACTATGATGCCTCATCCAGACGAACAAAAGAAAATCGCTGATTTCCTTTCTGCCATAGATGATAAGATTGCTTTGATTTCCGAAGAGCTGGATAAAGCAAAGACCTTCAAAAAAGGCTTGTTGCAACAGATGTTTGTTTAGGGCGGAATGAATGGAGAGATTTCGCAGTGAATTAAAAGAAGCAAGGCACTTTGATGCCCAGTATTATAAAGAACTTCTCGACACCATAGACAATTACGTTGCCGAAAAACCCGATATTACAATAGAAACCTGCAAGGCTATTATAGAGGGTTTATCCAAGCTTATCTTGATGGAGCTGGAGCAAACCCCTGAAAGCTATTTTAAAAATCGAGACCTTTCTCTTTCGAAGCTTTTTAAAGAGGCTCGTAACGCCCTAAAAAAGCGTATTGAGGCAAGCCGTAGTGAAATCGTTTATGAAGACGGCATTGTTGAAAAATATGGCAATATTGCCAATATCCTAGAACAATTACTGAATCCCGAAGTTGTTGCAAGAATAGGAACAATAAGAACCGAGCATGGTGATATTAGTCATGGGCGAACACCTTTAAAAACACAGGTAAATGATGAAGCTCTTGCGGAGCTTATTATAGGTTTAACCGACAGTATGTGTTCTTATATGCTGACAAAATTCCATCAAGTGCAAGATGACGTTTTGTTATACGAAGACAATCCAGCATTTAATGATTATCTTGATGAGGCCAGTCCGATGCCTAACACTGTTTTATATAGTAAGGCATTATTTGACCAAGAGCCGCAAATATATCGGATAGAGCTTGGTGATTATAAATTAGAATTTGAAACAGACGAAGAATGAACACGCAGACCGAACAACAATTAGAAAATGCGCTTGTTGCCCAGCTTGAAACACTAGGCTGGGAAAAGGTTGTGATTGCCAATGAGGATGATCTGCTGGTCAATCTCAAGCGGCAATTGGAAAAACATAACAAGGTTCTGTTTTCTGATTATGAGTTCAAACAAATTTTGAACAAGCTGGCGCGCGGGAATATTTTTGAAAAAGCCAAAATCCTGCGCGATAAAGTTGATTACACCAAGGACGATGGAACAACGGGCTATATCGAGCTGATTAACCAAGTCCAATGGTGCAAGAATGAATATCAGGTCACGCATCAAATCACGATGGTCGGGAAATATACCAATCGTTATGACGTGACGCTTTTAGTTAATGGCTTGCCGCTTTGCCAGATCGAGCTAAAGCGGCGCGGCCTTGAAATGAAAGAGGCCTTTAACCAGACCAACCGCTATCATAGACATAGCTTTGCGGCGGGATATGGCTTGTTTGGCTATATTCAGATGTTTGTGATTAGTAACGGCGTGAATACGAAATATTACGCGAATAATCCCGTAAATAAGCGTGATTTTAAGCAGACGTTTTTCTGGTCGGACAAGAAGAACAAGCGCATCACGCAACTTAGCGAGTTTGCCGATGAATTTCTTGAGAAGTGCAAACTTTCCAAGATGATTACAAAATACATTGTTTTGAACGAAAGCCATCAAATGCTGATGGCTTTGCGCCCATACCAGTATTATGCGGTAGAAGCAATTGTCGCGCAGGTTCTTACCACTAACAAGAACGGCTATATCTGGCATACGACAGGTTCAGGGAAAACGCTGACTTCGTTTAAGGCCGCGCAAATACTGACCCAGAATCCGAAGGTTCATAAAGTTGTTTTTGTCGTTGACCGTAAAGACCTAGACTATCAGACGATTGCAGAATTTAACGCTTTCCAAGAAGGCAGCGTTGACGCGACAAAAAACACCAGCAAGCTTGTGGAACAGTTTGGTAATGACACGCCGTTGATTGTAACCACGTTGCAAAAACTGAATACGGCGATTAGTAAAGACCGCCATCTTAAAACGATGGAAGGCTTAAAAGATAAAAAAATGGTGTTCATCTTTGATGAATGTCACCGTAGCCAATTTGGTGATACGCATAAGCGCATTAAGGAATACTTTGAAAATGTGCAGATGTTTGGTTTCACCGGAACACCTATTTTTGCAGACAACGCCTCTAAGAACGCTTTGGGTAAGCGCACCACCAAAGACTTGTTTGAGCAGCAGCTTCATAGCTATGTGATTACGGATGCTATCCGTGATGAAAACGTCCTGAAATTTTCTGTCGAATATATCCGCACCTTCAAAAAGAAGGATAAGGTCGTTGATATTGAGGTAGAGGCAATTGATACGGTGGAGGTAATGGAAGCACCAGAGCGCCTAGAAAAAATCACAGATTACATTATCGCCAACCATGACCGAAAAACGCATAGTCAAGAATTTACGGCTATGTTTTGTGTATCTAATATCAAAACTCTTACGGCTTACTATGAATTATTCCGCGCCAAGAAAGAGGCAGGAGAGCATAATTTGAAAGTTGCCACGATCTTTTCCTATCAGGCTAATGAAGAAGACGCGGATGCTGATGGCATGGGAACGGGCGATGATATGCCTGATGATACCGCCCCAGTGAATAAGCACAGCCGCGAAAAACTGGATGAATATATTGTCGATTATAACAAGATGTTTAGCACGAATTATTCTACGAAGGATAGCAAGCTTTTCTATGCTTATTACAAGGATATAGGTAAGCGCGTTAAGAATAAGGAAATTGATATTCTTCTGGTCGTGAATATGTTCCTGACTGGCTTTGATAGTAAACCCTTGAACACAATCTATGTTGATAAGAACCTGAAATATCATGGTTTGCTGCAAGCCTACTCACGAACAAACCGGACTATGGGGCAGAAAAAATCACAAGGTAATGTTGTTTGCTTCCGTAATTTGAAACCAGCAACCGATAAGGCTATTGAGCTTTTCGCCAATAAAGAGGCGCAGGAGGACATTATCCTTGCGCCTTATGAAGATTATGTCACGAAATTTGAACAAACTGTCGCCAATCTTCTGGCTATTACGCCGGATGTTGCCAGTGTTGATGCCCTTCTTACGGAAGAAGATGAGGCCAAATTTATTCAAGCCTTCCGTGAAATCATTCGCATAAAGAACGTACTGGACTGCTTTACCCAATTTACTTTTGATGATTTGCCTATGGATGAGCAACTTTTTGCCGATTTCCGTAGCAAATATCTGGATTTATACGATAAAGTTCGTAGTGAGAAGGAAAAGGAAAAAGTATCAATTCTTGATGATATTGATTTTGAGATTGAGCTTATTAGCCGCGACAAAATTAACGTCAGCTATATCATAAAGCTTTTACAAAATATGAAGGGTAAAAAACCTGAAGACCAAGCAAAAGCTCGTAAGGCTATTATAGATATTCTGGATACCGAAACTCAGCTTAGAAGTAAAAAAGAGTTAATAGAAAAATTCATATCTCAGCATTTTGCTGATATGCCAGCGAACGCTGATGTGAGCGAAGAATTTGATTCATACTGGACAGAAGAAAAACGCAAAGCGCTGGATGCTATGAGCAAAGAAGAAGGCCTTGATCCTGAAGGGTTGGATAAAGTCCTAGGTAATTATCTATTTACTGAAAAGACACCTTTAAAGGACGACGTTATTGGAATTATGAAGGAGCGACCCTCTTTGAAAGAAAGATCAAGCATCGCGGAAAGAGTTATCACTAGAATCAAAGACTTTGTGGAGACTTTTATTGATGGTGTGGATTAAAAGATGAAAAAATTATTCAAAAATATTATAGGTATTAGTGAAGACATTAACAAGCAAAGTGAAAATACTCAGAATGCTATGTTTGGCTTGTTTATAACCGCTCTCATAATTCTCTTATCTGTTTTTACTTTCTCTGTCTTTATACAACCAAGCACATGGGGTCCTTACGGTGACTTTATAGGTGGACTATTAAACCCATTACTAACCTTCTTAACATTTATAGGATTATTGATAACGATTATCCTCCAGCAAACAGAATTAAAAGAAGCCAGAAAAGAATTTTCTAGATCAGCAAACGCTTTGGATAATCAAAATACCTATATTCAAAAGCAAATTTTTGAGAGTACTTTCTTTCAAATGCTCTCCTTACATAATTCCATTGTAAACTCTTTGGCTTATAAGAAAAAAACTCAAAAGAGGAAAAATGTAGAAGATATAGGACGAAGTTGCTTCAATCATTTATATACCGACTTTAGTGAAATTTATAAAAACAAAAAGAATAAGAAAGCTGCGCCTTATACGGGAGATGAATTAAAAACTATTCGACAGGCATATAAGAGCTTTTGGGATGAGAATAACCGGATCTTAGGTCACTACTACAGATATTTATACAACTTAATACGTTTTATAGACGAAAGCTCCACAGAGAAGATTACCTACATACGCCTTGTCAGGTCCCAATTATCAGATCAAGAATTGCTATGCTTATTTTATAATTCCCTTACTGAAAATGGAAAGAAATTTAAGCCTCTAATTGAGAAATATAAATTATTAGACAACATGAACAAAAAGCATCTTTTAGCCCCCAATCATAAAGATTTTTTTGCGAGCACTGCTTATGGTGAATAGTTATTTCAACACTGATGCCAACCTACATGTGTTATACAATAAGATAAAATTTATAAGGCTTAATTTTTTTTGGATAATTGGGGTCTAAAAAAGAAACTTAATATTACAGTAAAGACAAAGGATCATCATATCGACATATCGACAAGAAACGAAGAAATTACATAGTACGAGGTGTGCTAATAAAATATTTTTAAGTTTTATAAAAATAAATAGCTAATTTTATTGCGATTCTTCCCTACTTCTGGGAATTATTGAAATGGTCTAACAAAAGCTCTATATTCATTTATGATCACTTTTTACTAGGTTATTAGGATGTTTCTATGAATGTATCCCATCATGAGGGCAGAGATTTTAAGTGCCGCCACGGTCCTGATGGACTTCACCTTTTTAACCGGAGAACTGGAGCAAATGTTCTAATTAATGAAATTGAAATTCCTGTCAAATCCTGGTCAAAGGCACCTCGTCAAGTGTCTATAGCATTAACAAACACCTGCGATCTTTCCTGCTCACACTGTTATGCCCCCAAACATAAAGCTCGGCTTGATTTTGATTTACTGACCAGTTGGCTCCGTACTCTTGATTTTAATGGTTGCATGGGAATTGGTTTTGGCGGAGGAGAGCCCACACTATACCCAAAGTTTGCTGAGTTGTGTGAATTTGCAGCGAATGAAACAAGCCTTGCCGTAACGATGACAACTCATGGGCATAGACTGGATGAAAGTCTTATAAACAAAATATCAGGAAGAATGCATTTTGTGCGTGTGAGTATGGATGGGGTGGGAGCAACATACGAAAGCATTCGTAATCGTTCTTTTGACAGCCTAGTAAATAAAATTAAGCTCTTAAAAAAGGTCTCCCCTTTCGGAATAAACTTTGTTGTTAACTCAACAACAATCAAAGAGCTAGATGAAGCAGCACAAATTGCTGATGATCTGGGTGCAGCAGAGCTGCTCTTGCTGCCTGAGGTGCCTGTTGGTAAAGGCGTTGGGATAGATAAAGAGACAGAAGCTGATATGCAGAAATGGGTGCAGAACTACCAAGGAAGCGTAAGGCTGGCCATTAGCGAAACCCATACTGCGGGAATTCCTGTATGTGAACCGTTTGAAAAAGAAACAGGAATAAGTGCATACGCGCACATTGATGCAAATGGTACGCTTAAAAGAAATTCGTTTGGCCAAGATGGGATTTTAATTGAGGGCGATAACATCATGGATGCTTTACAAGCGTTAAGAGAAAAGAATGAAGGAGGAAATGCATGAAAGTCTGGAATGGATACGGATCAGAGCATTCAATGAATCTTGTGATGGTTGGGCAATTTGAGAGCGTTGAAGATGCTGAAAAGGCCAAAGAGCTAATAGAAGCGGTTACAGAGCAGATTTACGACAAGGTTGATTGTGGTATTGAAAACCGCCCCCAAAGATTCTCTGATGAAGTGATGGAGATACTGCGAGAGAAGGATCTTTACATCTTTGGGCCAGAAGAGTTAGAGCAATTTCGCTATGAAAACTCTTTAGACGTTGATGGGGATAAAGTGGTTCTCAAAACAGAAGAAAGCGATATATCTGTATTTTTGAAGCTTCTTATTCACCAAGGAGCTAAAGTGCAAGTGTATAGTGCGCATGACCATCCAGATGAAGAATATGGAAGAGGAAAATAGTCTTGTCTTTAAATTGGTCTGCTTTTGAAATACTTCCGGGTGATGCTCGTATTAATTTTGAAAATTTGTGTCGGGGCATAGTCCATGCACACTGGGCGCAGTACGGCCAATTTATCGCTTTAAAAAACCAGCCCGGCGTAGAGTTTCATCTCAATTTAAATCAGGACTGTCCGGCTTTAGGGGATTCTTCTCGCTGGTATGGGTGGCAGTGCAAGAAATTTGATTTAACACAGGCAGGAAGCTTAACAGCAGCTAGCAAAAACCAAATCATAGACTCCTTGGACAAAACTGTAAAATACCTCCCACACTTAACTGATTGGATGCTATGGACACCTTATACGCTGAGTAAAACAGATCAGACATGGTTTAAAGGCTTGGATTCAAAGTACCCCTATTCTCTCCACTTATGGGCCGATGAAGAAATAGAGAACAATCTGGCTGGCCCGGCTCTGCTGTTAAGAGCCACATATTTTGGAGAGCTGGTTATTACCCCAGATGATTTAAAGGCCAGACATGATGAATCTATAGCCCCAATAAAAGATAGATGGATCAACCCTGTTCACCAAGAAACAGATGTTGAAAGAACAATAAGGCGTATGCTGGGAGAGCCTGATTATTGGCGGGATCTGGTTGCGCTGGGACAAGGGCTATCTGAAACAACCGCTATTATCGAAGCTTGGAAAAGTACAGACCCGAACCTTAGCACATATCAAAAAACATTTGTAGCAGCCTGCCATACCACCTCTGAAATGCTTCTTCATCTGTATGAAATTTTATGCGAAGGAGATATAGATATAATTCGCCAATGGCTTTCAAACCGGAACCCATTGATTAATTCAGATATAGTTTCTTTTCCAAGGTTACTCCGAAAACAAAATATACCCATCTCACTAGAGGTCGCCAATGCACTTGATGATATGCGTATCGCGCAAAGCCTGTTTGATGAAGTAGAAGAATATTTGGGCGTTGGTATGGTAGCTGTGCTTGCTGATGCGGGGGGAGGGAAAACGCATATGGCGGCAGAGCTAAGTTCTGCGCAAGAAAACAGACCTGCGGGCATTTTATTACATGGACGAAACTTTCACCGGGGACAAAATCAACATGATTTAGCTCGCCAGTTTTTAGTCAATGGAACCCCCTTGGATAGTATGGAGAAGATGCTTGCGTCTCTTGACGCAGCGGCAAAAAGGGCGGGATGTATTTTACCTTTAGTTATTGATGGATTAAATGAAGCGGAAAACCCTAAAGAGTGGAAGGATGTTCTCTCTTATATTCAAACTACAGTCAAAAGCTACCCTAATGTTCTGGTGATATGCACTCTACGGACGGGAGAGCATAAAAGACCTTACTGGTCTCGCTATGATGAAACAGACACAAGAGAGTCTTTTGCAGTACAGTCACTTCCCGATGATATTTGGCAGTTTGAATGTGAAGGCTTTGGTGAAGATTTATACGATGCAATTGGAAAATATTTTCAATACTACAATATTCACTGCGAAAGTGGCTTAGAAATACCGAAAGGTTTCTTAGGCCATCCGCTCAACCTAAGAATTTTTTGTGACGTTACAAATCCTAAGCGTGAGCAAGCCGTTGAAATAAATTACTTCCCGGCTTCTTTGGCTCATTTGTTTGATAAATACATCGAAAATTTGTGCACTCGAATTTCAAATATGAAAAAATTGCCGTACAACTCACAGGAGCTAAAAACCTCTATCTACAAGCTTGGGGTTAGTTTGTGGGAAGGTGGAGATAGAGAAATCTGCGATGAAACTTATCAAGGTGTAGTTGGTGACAGCACTAAATATTGGGATGTAAAACTCGTAAATTTATTTGCTCAAGAAGGCATCATATTCAGGAACCCTGCCCAAGAAATGGGGAAATACGTTATTACGCCTGTTTATGATGCTTTAGGTGGGCACATTATCGCTGATTCATTGCTGAAAAAATACGCGCAGGATAGAAGCTTTGAATGGTTCAATACTCCCTCTGTAATGTCTGCATTTGGTGGAGAAAGCAGCCATTCTCTTGCTTACGATATATTTAAGTCATTGGTTGCGCTTGTGCCCAGCAGAATGTACGGCGAACAACTATGGAAGAACGTACCAGAGCCATACAAACAGAGAGCCTTACTTCATGCGTCAGAATTAAATGCGGAGCACTTAGACGATGAAACTGTAAGCGAGTTGGCTTCTCTGATAAGCGGCAAATCCGAAAAAGTACGTACCATTTTTTCAAGACTCTGGTTTACAAAAGGAGCTCTAAAACACCCCCTAAATGCTGATTTCTTAGATTCTGTTTTGTGGAATATGTCGGCGGGCGAAAGAGACCTCAGTTGGACAGAATGGGTGCGCAATGAGCAAGGCAGAAATAAAAAACGGCTTATTCCTGAACTATCTTCACTTGAAGCCAAATGGAAAGGTGATCCAACTTATCGTTCTGATTCGGATCGTCTAAGAGCAAAGGCTATTAAGTGGTTGCTAACTAGCACAGACCACCCACT
Source organism: Micavibrio sp. (assembly GCA_002699085.1). Classification (GTDB taxonomy): domain Bacteria; phylum Pseudomonadota; class Alphaproteobacteria; order Micavibrionales; family UBA9664; genus UBA9664. Next base: position 7,548 of record PAAR01000028.1, on the reverse strand, counting down.
CCGTAACACCGCAACAAAAGCGTTGTACTGGTATGGGCGGGGTGATCCAGAGTTTCTATTTAATGAAACAATCAAGTCCCTTGAGATTAATGATCCTTATGTCCCGGAGCGTATGTTGGCGGCAAGTTATGGTATAGGGATGTCTCTGAGTGCGCAGCTTCCTAATAATCCCTTATTTACTAGCGGTATCTTATTGAAGTTTGCAGGGAATATCTTTGAGGCAATGTTTAAGGATGGTGCCAAGCATTATACTACACACCACCTTATGCGTGACTTTGCATCAAGGATTATAGAACTAGCTCAGTATCACAACCCCAACTTCTTTTCTGATAGCGATATAAAAAGAACATTACCTCCGTTTTCTGCGGACAAAGCTCCAAATTGGGGCGAAAGGTATTTAGAAGACGATGCAGGCATATCGAACCGCATTGGCAAAGCTTCCAAGTTCATTTTAGGCAGAAAGCTTCACCGTAAGCTCAATGAACTATTGCCTAAGAAGTGGAAAGATAAGGCTATGGACGAAAGAATTAGCCTTAAAAAGCAATCGCCATTCCTCATGGATTTTGAAAATTACACAATTGGTGGACTAGTGCCTGAGCGCGGAAACTACGACTATGACCATAAGGAATATCAGAAGGTACGTGCACAGTTACAATGGCGAGTGGAGCAACTTGGATGGTCACACGAAAAGTTTGAAAAGGTAGAGGAGTCTATACAAAACTGGCAGGGGTATGAGCGCAGATCAAACGAGAAGCTAAAAACAGATCGCTATGGAAAGAAATATTCTTGGATCGCCTACTACGAGATGTATGGCCTTCTCAAGGATAGAGGTGTCTTGAATGAGTATGATTGGTGGAGAGCTGATACGCAGAATATAGACCCCAGTTTTTCTGAGCCGATGCCCACACACACGCTTATAGAAACAAATTTTTTGGGAGATGATAAGACGACTACCCCAGACTGGATAAAAGACGGCGATCTTCCCGATATTGAACCATATTTACAGCTACAGAAGGTGGGCACAGAAGAAGGGCCATGGGTCGCGCTGGATGGAGACATTAACCAAGAAAATAAGGACTTAAAAAGAGATACATTCTTGTTTGTTCGTAGCTTTCTTGTGCCTACAAAAGAAAAAGATGAAATTCTGGATTTTCTAAGCAAGCAGGATATGAGTGGAGGGTGGCTTCCCGATAAGCTAGATTTTTCGCAAACTTTCTTTGCCGAAGTTCCTTGGAGCTCTGCCTTCCCTGAGATTAGCACCTGCGACTTGTCTTTCGTTACCGGAGAGAACGTGGTTACTCGTGAAAGGCCGAAAGTTGAAATCGTTAGAAATGAGCAAACCATTTCAATTATTACCCATGATGAAATGGAAAAATGTGAAGAAGTGGAAAGAGAATATAAAACTTTTAAAGCCATTATGCCCGTTTGTAGCTTAAGGCAGGACGTTACTGATGGCGAAGTTGGCAATGCGTCTTCTTTGACAAAGAAGTTAACTGCTGATTTGGAGCTGATCGGTCAGCCTCAATCATTTGATTTGTATACCAAGTGCGGAAAAAAGGCTAACCATTACGTCTCTCACAAAGGAAAGGGGTATAAGGATAGGCATTCTATGTATTATCTAAAAAAAGACCTCTTAGATAATTTCATGCAAAAAAACGAGATGTCATTAATCTGGATTGTTTGGGGTGAAAGAAACTATTCGTTTGCTTGGCCACATGTGCCCGACGATAATTTGCCTTCACCTCGCTATGCTGTTTTCAGTTTTATAAAAGAATATGTTTCTTAGGTGGCATAATGGATGACAGGATAGATGCAGACGAGTTATTTGCTTCGATAGAGGGCATCCCTGTTGATGTTTATCGCAAACAAAGGGCTTTTAGAAATGATATTAGAGCTAAAGCTGAAAAGGTAAGAAACCTTCCACCTGAAAAGTGGCCAGAAATTAAAATCAATTGGGATCTATCAAGGGAATCGCAAAGGTTTTGTTGTGATGGAGTGAAAAAAGAAGAATTTGAAGAATATTACCCAAATGGTTTTTTTACTTATTGGGTTTGCTTAGATGACTTTGATAGCGTGTTGGGAGATTACAGTAGAAGAGATGAGGGAGAACTATGGTCTGTAGGTTGCAAATCAAAATTAGCTGAAATGATTATTTATTTATCCGAGGGACATCCTATTTCACCACCCAAGGCTTCCTATGTTAAAGAAACAAATAAGATTATCCTTTCTGGGGGGCATCATCGTTATGCTGTAGCTAAAGCTATAGGTGAAAAAGAAATTCCCATTTGTGTGGATGAAGATAATAGGCTTGAAGTTGAACGACTATTAGGCTGCAATTACAAAGAAATAAAAAACTAGAACTATACAAAAGAAGAGCTGAAGATGGGTGGAAGCATAACCGTAAACAGTATGATTATTGCAGAATCTAATAGAGAGCAAATTTGGCTAAAGTCTTTGTTGGCAGGATATGAGTTAAATTTTAACTTTAGTTTGCAGGGGCTTCCCGAGCGTAATGGGAAGAAACGCTGGGCCACCATAAGCACGGCGAGAGTTCATGCAAAAACGGCTAAAAGCCGGGAATATGATTTAGGATTGGCTCATTTGGAAACGCCTCTGTCTGTAGAAACACATCCTGATCGTTCTATACATGCTCAGATCACTTTTCATTTACCTCTCGTTGGGGCTCAGCTTTCTAAGCTAGAAGAAATACGCGATGGTCATGATATTGAGTTCAAAATCATGATTAAAGGAATAGGAGGAGATGGCGAGTATACGAACCCTGTACATGATGAATGGCGTGTAAAGATCTCTCGATCAGATTGGGTGGACAGATTAAAACAGGCAGATTATATGGACATACTGCTACTTGAAGTCCCCATGCTCCCAAAAGATGTATCTGATGAGTGGATAGATATTAAGGAGCATTTAGAAGAAGCTCAGAAGCATTTTGTAAATAGAGAATACCGGGCATGTGTATCAACCTGTAGAGATGTTATTCAAGAAACTGGGCAAATGCGTTACGGCAAGAAAAGCTGGTCTAATGTTCTGCTAGATAAACTCGATAAAAACGCTAGAAACGAAATGAATAAAGAGGATCGAGCGGGAGCTATTTGGGGGGCTTTGAGGCACTATACTCACCAAGCTCACCATTCTAAGAGTGAAGGCGGGGAAAAGCTCTATACGCGGTCAGAGGCAAAATTAGCCCTAATCTTAACTGCTGCTTTCGTAAATTATGGATAACCTATTATACAAAAAAGGGGGCCTAATTAGGGGCCTTTTAATTCCAGTAATCTTATTTATAAAGAAAAATCAATTAGATAGTATTTCAGTTAGTATTCCGTACGGATGCCAGTTTTAACTTATCTATTTTTTTATTCCTTTATTTATCAGTGCCTTATCGGCTCAGTTCGAGCCCCGTTTGATCGAGGCTATTTACAAGTATTCTAGAGTCATTATTCTTTCTTTTTAACGGAAGGACATACATGGAATATCTTTTAAGAAACCTGAGTGAGTTGGTGTTACAAAAGATGAAAAAACGGTGAGGACATACTATTATAAAACACCAAAACCAAAGTGATAACGATGAAAACTAATTATATTAATCAAATATCTTTGTTAAAAGAATTTCTAGAAAAAACACAAGAAGATCATGCTCTTACGTTTGAGGGAAGACTTGAGGTTGCCAATCAAATTAATGCTACAACACGCCTAATTTGTTCCATTGAAGAAAAAAAATTGTTCGATTGGCTCTCATATTACAGAGGGGAATTAGAATTAGCTAATATGAATGATGATATTCGTTCATATAACATTGGCTTAGAAAAAATAATAGCTTTTCTAGATAGTATAACTCATTCATCTCGGCCTAATAATTATTCGAAGCCCACTGAAATATGAGTTAGCCAAACCAAAGGAGTATTTAAAGATGAACGAATTAGACCTAAGTCCTTTGTATGGCCCAATAGATAGCAACGGCTTACCCATTTTAGGTAAGAGTGTCTTTAAAGAACTCTTTACGGGTGAGTGGTCTCAAGAAAATTGGCCAGCTCATGTTTTAGAACCTGGTGCTCAAAACATCACTAAAGTTTATATAGAAGATGGTCAGCTTATGGCCTCTGGCTTAATGACCGATCCGCCGATTATGCCTGCCATGTGGGATTATGACGATCTGCAAGTGGTTATGGCTCTAATATACGGGTCAGAAGATGGCCCAATTGACCCTGTTTTTGACCTCGCCACAACGACAGACTTTGCGCCCGATGTAATGGAAAAGATATGGACACCATTTTGGTTAGAGAAAACTAATTTCGGCAGGACTATGTTTTGCGCTTATTATTGGTTGCGCTCCTTTTTACTTTTTCCTGAGAAGTTTAGAGTGTGTAATAAAGAAGATGCCTCAGATGAGCGAGATTGGGAAATGGGATGGCAAGTTATTGATTACTTAAAATCCATGAAAGAGCAGTACCAGTTTAACATTAATGATAAAGTAATAATTAAGCCTGCGGAAACTAAACTAGCCTTTCATAAGGACCAGCAACGCATAGAGCTAGAAGATTTCCGTATGGAGATTCAAATCTTACGGCTAAATGAAGACAACAAATACACTCTTTGCCCGTACTCTTCGGAAGCCTTTAATATCGCCTTCCAGCGTGTATTTAGAATAATTCTGCCTATCTTTACACGTGTTGATGCCATTATATCATTATATACTTGCGTCAAATACCTCAGAGAGCAAGGATTGTCAGCTGACCAAGAATATATTAATTTAGCTAAGAGAGAGTTTGCTGAGTTTGACAGAAAATCATGATCCGTAGAAGAAAAATTAGAGACGGACTACTTACACCACCATTTTTCATCACGTAAATTAGTGCTAAAACGGCGCAATAAATCAAAACAAAACCCATAAAAAAATCTTTTATTATTTTCTTGCAAAAGAAAACAAGCGGGTCTAATGTCCGCTCCGAATTACTATAACAGACATAATCAACGGACAGATTATGCTCTCAGGAGACTATTATGCCGATCGAAGATGCCCTCATTCCTAACCCCATTACAATTAATGCGGAATACACTGTTGAACAAGCATTGACCCTCATTAATAAACACCAAATACGCTCTGTGCCTATTGTTGAAAACAGTGGAAAATTTATTGGAATGTTCGGCCTTCACAGCCTTCTTGATGATTTACTACCAATGGCCGCTAAAATGGAAGAAGGCGTTAAAGATTTAGACTTTGTTGTCGGAGGCGCCCCTAGTGCTGCTAAAAAAATCCGTAAACTAGCGCATAAATCAGTCCTTGAGGTAATCAAAAAAACTGAAGAGCATCACTATCTTAAAGATGACATGTCAATCCTGGAGAGTATCAGACGCCTCTATAAATATGGCAGCCCACTACCTGTTGTTACTAAGGAATTAAAATTCTTAGGCTTAATTTCCGAACAATCATGCTTGAATCACCTTAACGAGGTCCTGAAAGAAGTAGAAGCTGAAGAAAAACTAAATACAAATCTATAAAAATAATAAAAGAGAAAAAACATTCCCATGCACGACCTAATTTTTGGTATTCCAGCCCAATATATTGCCTTGGCAATTATGGGTTTAGTCTACGCCGTTATTATCGCTGAAAAAATGAACCAAGCGGTTATCGCTCTTATAGCAGCCTCAATGGCTATTATGTTTGGCCTTTTAGACCAAGAGCAAGCCATTCATGCCATCGACTTTAATACCCTCTTCCTGCTTATAGGCATGATGGTCATTGTTGGGATTATGAAAGAAACAGGTATCTTCCAATATGTAGCGATTGTTGCCGCCAAATTCGTGCGTGCTAACCCACGTGGATTATTGATTATCCTATCACTTATAACTGCTGTCTTTTCAGCATTCTTGGATAATGTGACCACAGTTATGTTGATTGTGCCGATTGTTATTCTTCTAACAGAACAGCTAAAATTGAAGCCATACCCATTCCTATTATCACAAATTATCTTCTCTAATATAGGTGGCACAGCAACTCTTATTGGTGATCCGCCAAATATCCTAGTAGGCTCTGCAGTAGGTCTAAGCTTCACAGACTTCTTATTTAATATGGGACCAATTATTGTGATGATGCTGGTTATCATGATTGGTGTTTTCGATGTTTTCTGGGGTCGCCATTTATCAACATCGAATAGAGCAAGAGCACATTTACTCCGCTATGAACCAAAGAAATCACTTAAAAACAAACCATTGCTCATTAAATCTTTTATCGTGCTTGGTCTGGTAATGGCAGGATTCACCATCGGCCACAACTTCCTTCACATTGAAACAGGCACCACAGCACTGGCTGGCGCAGCGCTTCTAATGTTCTTAGACGGCATTGGCCATAAATTGCCGGAAAAAAATAAAAAAGCACACGCAGCCTTCCACGAAGTTGAGTGGGACGTTATCTTCTTCTTTATGGGTCTGTTTATTGTTGTGGCAAGCTTAGAACATACAGGTATATTAAGCCTCATCGCCCATCAGATTACAGTTGTAACAGAAGGTGACTTCACCAAAACTGGCATGGTTATTTTATGGGCCTCAAGCCTATTCTCTGGCTTCATTAATAATATTCCGTTCGTCGTAACGATCATCCCTATCATTGAAAATATGGGAGATACATTTGGGCACGGTGAGGCACTAAATCCTCTCTGGTGGAGCTTAGTTCTCGGCGCTTGCCTAGGCGGCAATGCGACACTTATTGGCGCCAGCGCCAATGTAATGGTTGCATCATATGCCGAACGTGCGAATGCGCCGATCGCTTTTGTGAAATATATGATACATGCCCTACCCTTGACGATTTTAACAATCATCATTGCCAATGTGTATTTGTATCTGAAATATTTTATTTAAACATTAAAAAGGTTCTTATCCTTAACAGTATCCGCCAAACTGTATTTATTCATCGTCGCAACAAAACTCTGAGAGCCTTCAAATAAGTAATGTTTAAGCTGGCACATATTGGTGATTTTACAGCTATTCGTTGAAGGGTCAAAACATTCAACCAACGACATATTCGGCTCAAGAATCTTAATCAAATCCCCCAAACGCAGTTTATCCGTATCTTTTACGATACGAATACCGCCACCTTTGCCTTTTGTCGTTTCTATATATTCAAGCTGTGATAGGCGATGCACCACCTTCACCAAATGGTTACGAGAGATACCAAAATGATCCGAGACTTCTTTTACGCTAGATAATCTATCTGGATTAGCGGCCAAATACATCAACACACGCAAGCCATAATCTGTGAATGACGTTAATTGCATATTTTCACTATAAAACAGGGTTGCAAATTTACCATAGTAATCATAATATATATTTGAAATACATATTTAGAAAGAGGTACACCATGCTCAGCCAAAAAACTATTGCCATTGTAAAGTCTACAGCGCCCATTCTACAGGAACACGGTGAAACATTAACAAAGCATTTCTATAAACGCATGTTCTCTCATAACCCTGAAGTAGCCCCCTTCTTTAATCCCGCAAATCAATCAGAAGGCACACAACAGCGTGCTTTAGCAGGTGC
>PAAR01000027.1 GCA_002699085.1 Micavibrio sp. | reverse complement strand
TAATCGCTCATATGTATGATTTATATGAAACCCTTAAGAATAGCGGCTTTCAAATTTCTAACCAAAATTCAAAAAAATCAGGCTCTTTTTCGGGGCAGGGGACAAAGCCAATAAACAAAACAATCTATACCGCCTAAGACTATACCAATAGATATAGTTTATCCTCTAGTGAGTTATGTAAGTGTTGTGTTAAGTCTAGTAGTGTAGTCAGTAAAGAGATGGCCTCTGTATTTAAGTGTAGATTGTTTTGAGTGATTAACATTGAGATTTTAATTGTGCGAGAATCTATTACTCTCTACCTTATGGTTAAACGACATTGAAGGAAATACTAGTGCCATGCCTACAATCACAGAGATAACACCATTACTAAAAGCTATGGGCTATCTTTTAGAAGATGGCAAGGCTGCGACTTGGGTTAAGAGTTATGGTAATCATAGCAATTACAAAATTCGAGTAGATGGAGAGAGCGAGTCTATAGATTATGGCTCAAAAATCACGCTAGGTGATAAAACAACGTGCAACTTCAAATCATCTGAGAACTTTGTAGTTCTAGAATGTGTTAATCGGTTGCTAGAAAAAGGTTACAAACCTGAAAGCATTACTCTAGAACAAAAATGGGCTACTGGCCACGGCACTAGCGGTAAGCTAGATGTTCTTGTCACTCGGGATGATGGCTCTGCATATCTTATGATCGAGTGCAAAACTGACGGTATAGAGTTCGATAAAGAGCTAAAACGCATCCATGCTAATGGTGGGCAATTATTTACTTATTTTCAGCAGGATAAAAATGCTGAGGTGTTAATGCTCTACGCCTCTAAAATCGATAAAAACGGTGAGATTTCCTATTGCTGTGAGATCGTCAAGATTGAAGGTGATTATAGAGAGACGGGCAACGTTAAAGATTTCTATGATAGATGGAATAAACTCACCAAAAACAATGGTGTTTTCGAGGAATGGGTAAGCAATTATGATTTTCAGAGTAAAGCGTTAACACCTAACAGTCTTAAAGAAATCACGCAGGAAGATAGCAGTTTTATCTTTAATCAGTTTTTGGAGATACTTAGACACAATGTTGTATCGGATAAACCTAATGCGTTTAACAAAATTTTTACATTGTTTCTTTGTAAAATCTATGATGAAAGATCCACAAATGACGATGATGAGTTAGCATTTCAATGGTTTTACGCCCCCTATCAGTATGCGGGGATCAAGTATCCGAAAGATGACCACATCTCATTTCAGAAACGTCTTACGGACCTTTATAAAAAAGGTATGAAAGAATTCTTATCGAAAGAGGTGACTGACATTTCTGATGCAGATTTTGAAAAAAAATATGGATCAATAGATAAGGAAATAAAAAATAAGATTCTAAAAGATATTATTGAAATACGTCTGAAAAAAAACAACGAATTTGCTATTAAAGAGGTATTTGACGATGAATCTTTTGAAGAAAATGCAAAAGTCGTGAAAGAAGTGGTGGAGCTCTTACAGGGTTACAGAATCCGTTATGCAAAAAAGCAGCAATATCTAAGCGATTTCTTTGAATTACTCTTAACAACCGGCTTAAAACAAGAGGCAGGGCAGTTTTTTACGCCTGTCCCTATAGCTCAATTTATTATAAAGAGCATGCCTCTTGAGACAATCATTAAAGAAAAGCTCAATAAAGGTGAAAATGGTAACTACTTACCTTCTATAATTGACTATGCAGCAGGTAGCGGACATTTTCTTACAGAAAGTATGCACGAAATCCAGAGTATTCTGAATACATTGAACCCAGATGATTATATCGCAGAAACAGCCAAACAAATACATAAGTGGAAGGCTGCACATTTTGATTGGGCGTATGAATATGTGTACGGTATTGAAAAAGATTATAGACTTGTGAAAGTTGGAAAAGTTGGATGTTATTTGCATGGAGATGGACTTGCACAGATTGCGCATAGTGATGGACTGGCAAATTTTAAGAAGAATGCTGAATATACAGGATTACTTACAAAATCAGACAGAGATGAACATAAAGATAATAAGCAATTCGATATTGTTGTTTCTAACCCACCTTACTCGGTCTCGGCCTTTAAAAATAATGCTCGTAAATACTACACGGAAGACGATTTCGAACTTTATCAATATTTAACAGATCAAAGCAGCGAGATTGAGTGCCTATTCGTTGAGAGGACTAAGCAACTTCTCAAGGATGGTGGTTTGGCGGGCATTATTCTTCCTAGTAGTATTTTAAGTAATACTGGCATCTATACAAAAACACGAGAAATGATCTTGAAATATTTTGAGATCGTCGGGATTGCAGAATTAGGTGGAAACACCTTCATGGCAACTAACACGAATACGGTCACGCTGTTTTTGAGAAGAAGAAATAATTATGACCATATAAATATCAGTAACCATATAGAAAAGTCTTTTTTAAATAGGGCTGACACCTCAATTCATGGTATTGAAAAACCAATCAGCAAGTATGTTTCTTATGTATGGGATGGGTTGAGTTACCAAGATTACCTCACCTTCCTTGAAAAGAAACCTAACAAGAATGTCCTTGATCACGAAATATACAAAGAGTATCGCAACAAAATCACAGCGAAAGATGAAGAGGCTTTTTGGCAAAATGCCTTGTCCCTTGAGAAAGAGAAAGCTTTTTATTTTGTGATGACTTATGAGCAGAAAGTTGTGGTCGTCAGAAGTGGCGAGAAAAAAGAAGAAAAAGAATTCCTTGGCTATGAGTTTAGTAATCGCCGTGGCAATGAAGGGATACATCCCATACAAGGCGGTAAGAGCATAGAGGAGTGTACAAAGCTTTTTGACCCTCACCGTTTTGATAACCTTAAAAAGGCAAGCACCTATCTGTATAAAGCCTTTACCGACGATTTTAAAACCAAGATTGACGAAAGCCTGAAAGGCAATGTCTTGCGCCACGACCTAATTGACATGATGACCTTCGACCGTGGGGTATTTGATAAAACTATCTCTCTAGCCTCTAAAAAAAAAGTGAAGATTGAGAGCCAATGGCCTTTATTTAAATTGGGGAAAATAGCAAATATTAACAGAGGCGCATCACCTCGCCCAATCAGGCAGTATCTTACTGATGATATAGATGGGGTTAATTGGATCAAAATAGGCGATGTAAAGTCTGGTTCAAAATATATAGAAGCGACAAAAGATAGGATCACAAAAGAGGGGGCTTTAAAATCTTACTATGTTTATCCTGGGGATTTCATAGTATCGAATTCAATGAGCTACGGACGGCCCTACATTCTAAATATTGAGGGGTGCATACATGATGGTTGGCTAGTTTTTTCAAATTTTAGTGACAATATTGAAAAAGATTTTCTATTTTATGTGCTTTCAAGTAATTTGGCGCAAGATCAATTTAAAAGCTTTGCATCTGGTGGAACTTCAGTAGACAATTTAAACATTGATAAAGCATCAAATGTCCAAATCCCCCTTCCTCCTGTTGAAGTGCAGGTGAAAATCGTTGAGGAAATCGAAACAATCGAGAAAGAAGAACGAGAAGCCAAAAACCAGATTGAAAGCCTAAAAACGTCTATTGAGGACAAACTGAACACTTTACACAACAAAGCCGATCAGTCAGTACGGCTTAGTGATGATGATTTATTCCACGTGTCCATTGGGCAGAGAGTTCTTAAGAGCCAGATAATTCCGGATGGGAAATATCCTGTTTACAGCGCCAATGTTTTTGAACCCTTTGGGCGCATCAACGACTTGCTCATCACAGATTTTGACACCATGTCCGTGGTATGGGGCATTGATGGGGACTGGATGGTCAATACCATTCCTAAAAACACGCCATTTTATCCCACCGATCACTGCGGTGTCTTGAGAGTGAAAAAGCCCGATATTGTGCATGAAAAATACCTAGCCTATGCGCTCTTAAAAGAAGGCGAAAGAATAGGTTTCTCAAGATCAAAGCGGGCATCCTCAGACAGAATTAAGGGGGTAAAAATCCCTATGACTCCTTATAAGGAACAAAAACAAATCGCAGTAGATATTGAAAAAGCTGAGATGCAGATCAAGGGTTTGCAGGAGAAGCTGGAGCACATTTCCGCAGCTAAAGACGCTATCCTTAAAAAATATCTGTAATTAAAAATCCACACAACTTCTTAATAAGAAATTCTTTTTGCTTATTACGAAAATAAGGGGCATAGTGAGTGTGGGTCGGCTTTGTTGGTCGATCTGGGGCTTTACAACCTCAAACCATAGCGGTTGGCATTAACCGTGATTGATGTGTTTTCATACTACATGTAATCGCATCGAAAATGTCGTTCTCAGTCTTATGGCTGGGGACGGCGGTCATGTCCAGAGCTTCGGCTTAAAAGCCGTCGGCTGATCCTATGGTTTCAGTTGTAAATCCCCAGTCACCAGAGAGATAACTCTTTTGGTGACTTTTCTTTGTTTAAAAAGGGGGTATAGACGTTGGAACGTTTGATTGTTGTTACTTTAAAATTGATTGTTAAGCTCGTACTAGCTGTGGTTCTGTTTATAGGCATTATTGTTGCTGCCAGAACGACAGGCACAGAGATTAGCGTGATATGGAATGGCGAAGATTCAATTTACACTTACCTCTTCTTGATATTGTCGATAGCGCTTACGGTGGTTTTGTTGGTATTAGCTAAAAAACTAACTTTCAAGAACACGTTTCATACGCCCGATACCTCTCTTTTTAAACGCAAACATGCCGCAAAAGAGAAAGGGAAAAGCATGGGAATATTTAATAAAAAAAGAGAACTGATTAAGAGCTTATCGGAAGAGGATATTCAAACCTATTTTGGTGATGATTCAATAAAGTACTTTAAAATTAAAGCTAAGCTAGATGAGGGGAAAACTCTTTACTGGTCATGGTGGGCTTTTATTTTTGGTGGAGCGTGGGCAGGGTACAATAAATGGGGCTATGGTGTTTTTGTCTCGATTGTTGTTTGGCTGCTCAATGGATGGGCTGGCGCCTTAATTCTGAGCGTAGTTCTCGGTCTATTTGCGATCACCCACACCGTATTACATCTGATATCAATACATTTATAGAAATTGAGCTTGCAATACGATTTGCGAGATCATGCATTGTGTGTCCTGCCTTGAAACGTTTTGATCTTGAAGGGTTGGATGTCATGCGAGAAGATAGCAATTAAAAAATATTAATTGGAGCTATTATCTATTTTAATTGCTTTATTAACGACACTTTTATTATTTTATTGTTATTTTCAATTTTTTTTAGTCTAAAACGATTCTCACACGTTATACCGCCCGAGATTATTCGGGATATAACTTTGAGAGGCAACTATGGAACTACAGCTAGAAACGATAAAGATTCAAATTCAACCTAATGATAATAATTTATGTTACGCAAAAAAGTATGATGAGTTGACAGGAGGTAAAGATATAAATGATGAACATATATTGATGTTAATAAAAGAGATAAGATTAAAGCAAGGTTGGTGTTGTAAGTACTGTGAAGGAAGAGATTTCCGTCTTGTTAAAGATAAATTGAAAAAAGTCGCAGAAAGAAAAAAGGTAGATAAGCCCTTTGAAAAAGAATTTACACGTTATTTTTTTTGTCAGATTTGTCATACAAAAAATAGGCCTACTAGCTCAACATATCTTGCGAATACCAGAAATAGGTTATCAAAATGGATTAAGTTAATAGAGAAGAACCCAACGACAGCCGCTGGAATAATGAATTTGATCAACGTCGAAAGCGCTACAGCATATCGTCTAAATATTATTTTAAATAAAGTGCAGCACATCTACAGAGATTGTGATGTTAAGAAATATGATGAAAAATGCAATGAGTTGTCAGCTTTGTATGATGTTTGCGCATCTATTGACGCTAAGGTATCGAATGTTTTTTTAAATGCGATAAAGGCATGCAAATATAAAAAGTTAGAAAAATTACTTGAGTTGTTTTTATCTGTCCAGAAGGTATTTGACCCATTAGATGCTAATCAATCTTGTTAAAATACTTCGTATAGGCGCGATATTATAGGCGAGTAAGAGAGGGAGATGCCTCATCTTTTTTTTAGCATCTGTTGGGAAATTTCACGCTACGTATCATGTAGTATGTATTAATGTATTAACGAGAAAAGAGGGTTATTAGTGAAAAAAAATATTTGGATAAATGATACAGAAGAGCAATTTGGCGGCAAAGAGGCCACTGAACTAATCGCTATTCAACTCAAACAACTCTGTAAAGAGATTGTTAATTCGTACTTATATGTAGGCTTAAACAGCCAATAAGTCAATCAATAATACTGACTAATTTTATAGAATTTCGTACTCAAGGTGAGTGCGGGAACAGGGGCTTTTTGCCTAAATTTAACTAACCATGAAAGGAATTTAAAAACATGGAAAAAATAGAAGAAAATAAAATGCGTGAAAAAATACTGGTGGGGGTAGTGCTCATGGAGAACCGCATTTTTTATGAGCAAAGTTTCAAAGATGAGATCATAGATAATTATACACGAGACGCTTTAGCGCAAGGGTATGCAAAGGTGTGCCTCAAACCCCTTGTCTTTGGTGTTGGATTACCAATCCTTGCAGGATTGTTAAGAGAGTTCATTGCAATGTATGAAATTTCTGAAGGCTATGACTTTGATTTCGTAGAATTGCATTGCCCTATTATTGGAAATTTACAGGCTGAATTTGTGGAGGATTTTTATAAAAAGTTCAATAAAGTTTCAGACAGTAAGTTTTTTGAGGATACCGCTCAAGCACACTATTACAATTCACTATAAAATTAAGTCTGAAGATAAGCCCTGTGGAAGCGGGGCTTATTTCACATAAAAAATAAAGGGCGACACTTAGCAAAATTTGGGGGAGAATATCCCTTCGGAAAAACATTTAAAAACAAGGAGTTATGCGCATGGGCGTTTTGGAAGTTTTACTGAAATGGCTAGTGCTATACGGTCTAAAGGTCTTAAAAACAACCGAGGGAATATAGTTAAGCTAAAGTCAGATAATGCGAAAAAGCAAATACTCGGCAATGCAGCTTATTACGCTGGCTTCATAGAGGTCAAAGTGTGGGATTACAAAGGAATTGCAGGAAAGCATCAGCCGTTAATCTCTTTAGAAACCTATGAGCTAATTAAGGCTCGTCTGGAAGGACGTAAACTGCCTAAGTATAATACTGACCACCTAAAGCATTTTCCATTGAGAGGGCATATCTTGTGTGTCGGCTGCAACCAACCAATGACGGCTTCTTTCTCGTCAGGAAAGCATCAAAAGTATGGCTATTACACATGCAAAAGACGGTGTGAATTTAAGGATTTGAATATTCCTTTTTTAGAGGTACATGAACAGTTTGTTGATATTCTTAATACTGTTACACCTGCGCCTGAGCTAATCAACTTTAGCAATACTTTGTTGAAAGAGGTGTGGGAAGAAGAGAAGGGTGAAAGATTAAAGTTACAAGGTGAGTGGTCACGGTCTCTTGTAGAGATTGAAGGCAAGGTAAAGAAATATGCTCAGGAAATGGTGCTCGCATCAGATAGTATAATCAAAAGTGTGTTCGAAGAGCAGCTAGGTGAGCTTATGAAAGAAAAATCTATGCTTGAAGCTAAGATAAAGGCACCTTTTCCAAATCTTGAGAGCTTTGAGATAGTGCAAAAAACCTTACATGAGTTGCTTGCGGCACCGTCTAAGCTTTGGATTGAGGGTGATTTAGCAAGAAAGCAACTTGTTCAGCGTTTGGTCTTTCCTGAATGCTTGGTATACGATCAAAATGCTAGAAATTTTCCAAATCCTTCTAAAGCGCTTGTTTACTGCTTTATGGACGATTTAATGAATAAATCACCTTTGGTGGTGCGCCCGAAGGGATTCGAACCCCTGACCTTTTGATTCGTAGTCAAACACTCTATCCAGCTGAGCTACGGGCGCTTATCCACAACAAAGAAAATTTCTTGAAGTGAACTGCAAACTACTTAAAACCTCTGGCAAATGCAAATGTTTTTTGCCTTTTTTTTATGTTTAAATTTATCGTTTCAAAAAAACTTGGTTTTAAAGACGTTTTTTGTAGGCAGGGGGACTTGAAAGCATTATAAACTCCCCTGTACACTTTATGTTGATCCTGATAAAACAATCAGGAGAATAGTTTTGGAAAATATAATCATGATAAAAAATAAAAAGATGTCCCGTTTAATTTTGATGAGTGCTGTTGTCGCAAGTTTTGTGAGTGGTGATGTATTGGCACAGGAGGCTTCTGCTAATGCGGTGCCAACCTTAGTTATTACGAATAAGCCACTTCCGACGATTTTAAGACAAGGTTCTGAGAATGTATTCTCTGGGGTTGAGTCGGTTGATACGGTACGGGTGCAGAAACCAAAGGCAGTTGATGATGAGGTGGTTAATGAAGGATTAGACACCCCGTTATTTGAATTTGATCGTTCACCGATTGATACGCAAGCGTCACAAAAAGTACAAGAGCTTCAAAAAGAATATAGCAGGCTAGAAGGTGCGCTGGGTCAAATTAAAGAGACAATTCGCAACTACCAAAATGATGGACGTGCGCAAGCTGCTAAATATTATGCAAGTGTTGCCGCTATTCAAACACAATTGCAAGCAGGTACAACGCCAGGTAACCCTCGTTTGGTAGAGCGTTTAAATGTGGCACAAGATAATCTTGAAGGCCTTTCTAATTCTATTGCAAACTTTAACTCTGTAGCCGTGCAAATCGCAGATGTGTCTTCTGTTGCTTCTTTCTTAATGCAGTCTATTCAAGCGACATACGGTCTTACAGGCGCTGTTAAAGAAGACCATGAGAGATTGGCAGATTTAGAAGATAATTTATCAGGTGTTATTACCAATATTGAGCGTTTGCTAAATATTACGAATGAAGAGATTACACGTGCCTCTGGCTATCTGGCCGCAGAGCGTCGTAATCTTCGCACCTTGTCATTGGCTGTGGCGAATGGCGATATTTACGGTGCTAATCTATCTAACAGATTGTACACGCAAACAGGTGCGGCGATGTTCCCTGTGTCAACGACACCAGGGCCAAATGCAGAGCGTCCAGCGTCAACTCAGCCATTGGTGGTGATTCGTTTCAATGATCCGAATACAAATTATGAGCAAGCCTTGTATACGGCGGTATCAGAAGCTCAAGATAAGTATCCTGGTGCACGATTTGAACTTGTTGCTGTTGATCCTGGTACAGGCAATGCTGCAAAGCGTGCCATAGAATCGGCAAAATCTAAGCGTAATGCTGAACGTGTTTTGCGCTCTATGGTGCAAATGGGTGTTGACGCTAATGCGATTGCTATGTCGAATGCGTCACGTGAGGATGCACGGGCTGGAGAAGTTCACGTATTGTTGCGATAACAAATTACGATAAAACGAGAAAAGAAAATTTTCAGTGAAACAAGAAAATATCGTCATGGATAAGGCCAAACCATTCATTCTCGAGGATGGAGGTTTATCTTTAGGGCCGATCACAATCCGTTTAGCCAAAAATGAACAGGAAATAGATGCTGCGCAAGCTTTGCGTTACCGTGTTTTCTATGAAGAACAAGGGGCAACGCCTATAAAAGATATGGCGGCGCGTAAACGTGATTATGATGATTTTGATGAGGTTGCCGATCATTTATTGGTGTTTGATACGTCAAAACCAACATTGGAAACGCAAGTTGTTGGTAACTACCGGATTATCCGTCAAAAAGTAGCGCAAGCACATGGTCATTTTTATACAGAAGATGAATTTGATATCTCAAAACTTAAAGCGCATGCAACTGATATGGTTGAGGTTGGTCGGACATGTGTGGAAGAGCCTTATCGCACGAGACCTATTTTGCAACTATTATGGCAGGGTTTGGCAGAATATATGGGGCATTACAAGGCCGATTATTTCTTTGGGTGCGCTAGTTTTCGCGGTACAGATGTTGAAGAGCATCGCCAGTCGTTATCTTATTTGCATCATTTTCATATGATTGATGAAGCGTTGAGACCTGTCGCTATGCCACATAATAGAGCGGTTTTTACGCCTGACCCAATTGAAAGTATTAATGAGCGTCAATCTTTTGCGCAGTTACCCCCTCTGATAAAGGGCTATATACGTGCAGGATGTAAAATTGGTGAAGGTATTTCTCGGGATGTTCAGTGGGGTTCATTGGATGTTTGTATTATCTTGCCAATTGGCGGTATGACAGATCGTTATAAAGATCATTATCGTCGTCGTACTCAAGAGCCTAGCTTTTTTGAACAAAAACCATGATAGATATATTACGGCATTTATTGGCACTATGCCGTTTTTTCTTTTTTCTCATTGCCACACTTATTTTAGGCATAGCCCAGCTATTATGGCGGGCGGCCTCTAAAGAGGCTTATGTTATCCCACAACTATTTCAACGACTTATTTGCTGGATACTAAATATTAAAGTGGTTGTTAGGGGTGAGATTTCTAAAAGTAAACCGCTCCTCTTAATGGCTAATCACTTGTCATGGGCAGACATCATGGTGATTGGCAGCACAACACCTTGTCGTTTTGTGGCAAAACAAGAAGTGGCCTCATGGCCTTTCTTTAATATATTTGCATATCTTCAAAATACTGTTTTCATTGAACGCAGCCGTAAAGGCACTATGGAAGGAACAAATAAATTGGCCGAAACAATTAAGCAGGATCCACGGATTTATATATTGTTTCCAGAAGGGTCAAATAGCTTTATTAAAGGTAAGTTTTTGCCGTTTAAGTCGTCTTATTTTAGCGTCGCCGAAAATAATCCAACAATTGCTGTTCAACCAGTGGCTCTTAACATTATAGCAGTTGAAGGCAATACAGTATTATCACAACAAGACTATGAATATTACGCATGGGGTGATGTTGGCTTTTTTAAGCATTTATGGCGCTTTTTTGGCCGTTGGTCATATCAAATTGACGTAAATTTCTTAGCTGTGCTTGAAACAGATAATAAAGATCGAAAAGCTTTGGCTTTGGAAACGGAGGCCGTTATTAATCAGCAAATTCATTCTCATCAGCAAAACTAAGCGGCTCGTTTTCATTCTCGACAGCGATGTCCATAATGATATCAAGACAGATATTAAACTCTGTTACATCAAGAGTTTTTGTACCTTTCTTGGGCATCATAATTTTATGATTTAGGCAATAATCAACGAGCGCAGCAGAGACAAAGTCAGCTTTTAAATTGCAATAACGGTGCTCAAACGTATCTTCTTCATAAAAGGTGAGAATTAAATTGTTTTTACTGGCCGTGACATTATAGGCTTGGAAAATGGCTGAATGATCGAACTCATCACCTGCTTTGTTTTCTTCGCCAGCCGTGGCAAAACGTGCGTGTAGAATTTTTCCTTCAGGTAAAACCATATCAAAGTTTTGGCTATAGTTATGAATGGCTTTTGTCGTTTCTGTATGTGAAAAAGCTAAACGGCGAATTTCCTTTGGCATCTTAACCTTCTATGATTTATTTCTGGTTTAATATGGTTATAATGATATCACAAAAACAGGAGAGATATCATTCCTTATTTCAAATATGTCGCATTAACACCGCAGGGGCGTCCTGTTAGAGGGTTTGAAGAATCGCAAACCATTGAGGCCTTGCGTGAGCAGCTTGCTCTACAGGGTTTGCGTTTAGATGAACATGAAAAATTAAAACCAAGACGTAATACATTACCTAGTTTTGGTACCATATCCTCACAACATATGATCTCTTTATTTATGACACTTAAAACACTCGTAGATTCAGGACTATCTGTCTTTGAGGTGATTAAAAAGGCGGAAGCTGTTACGGATCATCTACGGCTCAAAAATGCGTTATTGATGGTGGAAGACTCTTTAGGGCTCGGATATACCTTGGCTGATGCGATGCGTCAGCAGAAAAAGATATTTAGCGATCATCAAATTGGTCTAATTGAAGCAGCCGAAGAAACAGGTGATTTATCGGGTGCGTTGGGCGATATTATTACTTATCTAACATGGTCGGATAGTCTTAGCGAGCGCATGGCACGGACATTCAGATATCCGCTCATTGTGTTTACTATGGTCGCTCTGTTGTCATGGGTTATTACAACCTCTATTGTGCCGCAGATTTTAATTTATTTTGGCTATAATGATTTACCTATGCCGCTGGCCACCAGCTCTTTAATTGGCTTTGCTTCTTTCTTGCAGGCATATGGTTTTATTGGCGTAGTAGGGGTTCTATTGGGCATTGTTTTGTTAAAGATCCTGCTACACATTCTGCCTGTGCTCAATTACCTTGTTTCTGCGCTATTATTTTATTTGCCTTTTATTGGGGCTTTGGTAGCAGAACATGACTTGGCAAGGTTCTCTCGGGTTTTCTCGGCACTCTTAGCCAGTGGATTGTCCGTGCGACGTTCTATGGTTATCGCTGCAAAGGCGATGCGTAATCGCTATATACAAAAGTCTTTAGAACAAGCTAACCAAACCATTGAGCAGGGCTTTTCCATCACGTCTGCTTTGAGCCGCTCATGCATGTTTCCCCGCTATGCAGTGGAACTTATTGCGCTCGGAGAGCAAGGTGGTCGCTTGGAACAGACCTTTAAAATGATTGCTGAGGACAGCGATAAACGCTTACGTATGATGGTTGATCGTATTATTTCTTATATTGAGCCGTCATTAATGGCCCTGATAGCTGCATTGATAATATGGCTGGCTTTGGCGATTACAGCACCTCTATATCAGAGCTTGAGTTTAATGGGGTAGCGTATTATCCTATTGTTTCTATATTTCTAAAAATCATCAAAAGAGAAAATTATGCCAGATAATAAAAACGATAAAAATAATGAAAACGAATTCCTCGTAGACAAGGACGATCAGAATATTGAAGGCGAAACCTTTGATAATCTTGAGAATGTTACTTTAGATGATATTGATGAATTTGAAGTCTGGGATGAGGATGAGACTGGTGAATCTGCAGAAACTGATATTGGTGGTTTAGAAGAATTTGAAACAAAGTCTATCGAAGAAGATTTTGCTGATTTTGAAGAACAGGTAAGTGCCGATCAAGCAAGTATGGCTAAAAATGATATGAAGAAAACTAAGTCAGGTGGCGGTATTTTAAAAAGCCTGTTTACCTTAGTTGTTCTTGGTGGTCTTGTCGGTGGTGGTATTTATGGTTATGTCACTTATAAAGACGACATTAATAAACTCATTAATGGTTTTGATCAAAGTGCTGTATATACAGCACCATCCAGTACAGAGAATTTGCCTCAAGATTCGGTTGTGATGGCACCGGATATGCCAAGCGCAATGCCGCAACCAACACCGATTACTGCGGATGTGCCGCAATATGATGATCTTCAAGATTTTACTGATCCATCGCCTATTTATAATGATGCTGCGCCAGCTCCCGTTGACCAAGCTGTCGCTGAACCTGCCGATCCTTTTGCGGATATGGTGGCCCCAGCAGATGATATGCCTATGGCTGATACAGCGATGGTTGAGTCTGAATCTATGGTAGCGCCTGTAGATGAGCCAGCTATGATGACTTCTGAGGGCGGTAATTTGCCTATGCCAGAGCCAGTTGTGGATACAGCCATTGTGCCGTCTGTTGAGCCTGTTATGGAAGACATGTCTGTGCCAGAGACAGTAGAGGTAGAGCCTGTTTTATCACCTGACATGCCAAGCCAAGAAGCAATGGCACCAATTATTCCTGAAGAACAACTCGCAAATAATGCGCCAGAATCACCAGTAATGGAGGATATGTCTCAATCTTCTATGCCTGCTGTAGAAGATATGAGTATGACAGAAATGTCGACTGATGCGCCTGTAATGAACGATGAAATAGCTGTAGAAGCCCCTATGATGGAGGCACCTGTAGCCGAAGTTGATCTGCCAGTCGTTGATGATGCCGCTATGGCACCGCCTGTGGAAGACGATATGGCTGTCATTGAAACAGATGACGGTGTGATAGAAGAGGCGGTAATTGTCGCAGATGAACCTGTTGTTGAAGTGCCAGCTGTTGAGGCACCAGAACCAGAAGTCGTAAAAGAAGTCGCTGTTGTTAAAGCAAAACCAGTGTCTACACCTAAGCAACCAAAGCTTAAAACAGACACAAATATCTATGAGAATGCTGAACGTAATACGACTGTTTATAACCTTATTCAGACTCAGGATTTGAAACTAGCAAGACAAGCTGTTAGCGGTAAAAGATATGATGATGCCTTGGCTATTTATGATCGTTTAGCCCGTCAAAATCCAACGAATTACGATATTCTCATTGGTCGTGCTACAACACTGGAATATATGGGGCGCCGTGAAGAAGCAATTGCTGCTTATAACAAAGTTTTGCAAATCAGCCCTAACGATACACGTGCAAAAACCATGCGCGATCAATTAATGGCGGGGGCACCAATGGCAACAAAACCAGCGGCTCCAGCAACTGCACCTCAACCTACGCCACAGCAGCCTGCACCAGTGGCACAATCAGGCGCTATATCAGCGCAGCAAGCTATCGCTTTGGCCAATGCCAATCAATATCAGCAAGCAATGTCTGTGATTACTCAAGTGCGTGCAAGAGAGCCAAACAATGCGCTCCATGCTTACACGGCGGCGATTATTTATGACCGTGCAGGGGATCGTTCTATGGCGACACGTTTATACGAAGAAGCTTTAGAGTTGGATGCAATGCAAGGGTCTGTAAACGGCTTGCCTCGTGGTCAGATTTATGACCGCTTGTCGGTGATCCGCTAATTGGCATGGATGTTTTGATAGATCAATCTTGGCTTATTGATCTTTATATCATTATTCTTGGTCTGATTTTTGGTAGTTTTGCGTCAGCCTTAACCTATCGACTGCCACGCCAGCGTGCATGGCTTCTTGAAGAAATAGGCGAAACCTCACAAGCGCATAATGCCACCTTCTGGACAGGGCTTAAGTCACGCTCTCGCTGTACGAAGTGTCATACGATATTGGGTGTTTGGGATCTTATACCGTTTTTCTCA
The DNA here is from genome assembly GCA_002699085.1 of Micavibrio sp. Classification (GTDB taxonomy): domain Bacteria; phylum Pseudomonadota; class Alphaproteobacteria; order Micavibrionales; family UBA9664; genus UBA9664. The sequence goes on along the minus strand of PAAR01000027.1, from coordinate 51,872 downwards.
TATGTCATAGCGGGTGGTAAATGTCGTCATTGTAAAGCACCTATCTCACGACGCTACCCATTAATAGAGCTTATGACAGCCTTTATACTATGGCTAATATATATCCAGCTAGGTTTTACGGTAACGTCGGTTTTGCTAATGATAAGTTTGCCATTGATGATGGCCTCAATATTCATTGATTTTGAATTTCTGATTTTGCCAGATGAATTAACAGCTAGCTTCGCTGTTCTTGGTTTAATGAACCTTGTTGCTATAAATTTTTTCACAGGATTTCACATTGCGCCCTTTGAGAGTGTAGCAATGCAGTTTGGTTGTGCGTTGTTCTATGGCTTTTTTGGATGGGCGATGCGGGCAGGTTTTTATCAAGTGACAGGTAAAGAAGGTCTTGGATTGGGTGATGTTAAGTTATTTGCTGTGGCGGGTTTATGGCTTGGTTGGGGGGTGATGCCGTTTTATTTGCTCTTGGCTTGTTTTATCGGGCTGATTGTTGGTGGTTTATGGCGTATCTTGCGAAAAGAAGCTTTGTTTCCCTTTGGTCCTGCGCTTATACTATCTGTGTATTTAGTGATCTTGTATCGCGATTTCTTTTATAATCTACTTTAAGGAGTGAGGCTTTGGATATCACACAAATTTTAGCTTTTTCAAAAGAGCATCAAGCATCAGACGTACTGTTAATTGCAGGTAATCCGCCTGTGGTTCGTGTTGATGGCGCGCTCAAAAAGTTGAAGGGTGACTCTCTTACAAATCAGGATATTAAATCTATTATTTATGCGGTGATGGACGATCAACAGCGCACTATTTTGGAGCAGGCGCTAGAAATAGACTTTGCGGTAAGCTTTGGTGAAAAATCACGTTTTCGTGTTAATGCTTTTTATAATAGGTCAGGGTTGGGTGCTGTTTTCCGTGTAGTGCCGATGGATATTCCGAGTTTTGAAGATCTTGATTTGCCGCCAATTTTTGAAAAAATATGTGAGAAAAAAGGTGGGCTTGTTATTGTTTCTGGCGCATCAGGCGCTGGTAAGTCTACAACGATGGCTTGTATGCTTAATCATATCAATGAAACGCAAGCTAAGCATATTCTGACGATTGAAGACCCTGTTGAGTTTATTCATCAACCGCAAAAATCGCTGGTGACGCAGCGGGAAATAGGCCAAGACACAGAAAGCTACGAAAAAGCGGTTAGAAGCGCATTATTTGAAGACGTAAATGTATTATATCTTGGCCAGATTAATGATTACAAAACGGCTAAATTGGCGTTACAGGCAGCAGAGGCAGGAATACTTGTCTTTGCAACGATCCATGCCGCATCAAGCACGAAAGCCGTTAACCGATTGATCGATAGCTTTCCAGTAGAAGAAAAAGAAATGACGCGTCAGTTATTGTCGTCCGTTCTTGAGGCGGTGATTTGCCAGCAATTATTGCCCAAAAAATCAGGGCAGGGACGTATGGCTGCTTTTGAAATTTTGATCGGTACGAATGCTGTGAAGAACTTGATTAAAGACGGTAAAACGATGCAGCTTCAATCTGTTATGCAGACATCGGCTCGTTTTGGGATGATCTCTATGGATCTTGCCGTCTCTGATCTGGAGAAATACGGAGTGGTTGAGACTTCTTCGGAGAAGGAGATTTTTGCGCAAGCTTCATAGAGGCAAAGGCTTCAAATAAATCCATATCATAATGGCTCGCCCCTTTTTCATTGCGCATACGCTTTAGAACACCCTCAACGCTAATGTCACGGTCACCAAAATGTGGGCGCCATACACGGTAGCCATCAAAACTCTCAACAATAGCGGCCAATCTTACTGGCATTGAAAGTTGATCGCCTGTTAGACCAAGATAGCCGTTGCCGTCCATTTGTTCGTGGTGATGATGAATGATGGCAATAAGTAAGTCTTTAAAAGGGTGGTCGATATCGGTGAATTTCTTTTCCACCATTTCTGCCCCAATATCTGTATGGGAGCGGCGTAGCTGTCGTATGTCATCAGTGGGCTTATCTTTCATATCCCATAAATAAAGTGGTAATTTGCGCTTACCTATATCGTGCGGCAGCAATGCCCAATACATATTCTCGCAGATATGTGGCGCTAACCCTAAATGAGCGCAGGTGTCCCTCACATCCTCAGCCACACGTGGTGCGTGTTTATGGAATATATAGTTAGTGTCTTTTGGACGTTGTGCATCATATTCTTCTAAGAGTTTTAATTCTGATTCTATGAAGGGCTTGAATGTGTGTTGACAGATTTCATCTTGTGCAAAGTCAAAATTTGTAGGCCAATCTGAAACATCGATACTTTTTTGCATAATTTTAACTATATCCTAATTTTTGCGGCGCACAATAATATATGTTATACTAAATATATCAGTAAGGAGATCATATCATGGCTTCGTTAAAAAAGAAAAAACCCTCTAAAATGGTTATGCCAGCAACACATGGGCAAGGCGGTTCGGGCTCTGCAGTGGTGATGGAAAAATAGGCCCCGAAAGGCCTATCTAAAATCTTATTTACTTGCTGCGGCTTTCTTTTTAGGCGCAGATTTCGTCTCGGTCGTTTGAGCGTTATCAAAACCATGACCGGTTGTACGCTCAGCAATACGAGCCGATTTACCACGACGGTCACGCATATAGTAAAGTTTCGCACGACGTACAGAACCTTTACGGACTAATTCAACGCTATCAATACGTGGCGAGAAAAGAGGGAATACACGCTCAACACCTTCACCATAACTGATTTTACGAACTGTAAAGCTTGCATCAATACCAGAGCCAGCACGGGCGATACATACGCCTTCATAAGCCTGAACACGCTCTCTTGTGCCTTCTTTAATTTTTACATTTACTTTAACGGTGTCACCTGTAGAAAACTCAGGCATAGTTTTTTCTGCTGATAAAGTATCAACGATCTTTTTGTTTAATTTTTGTAGAACGTTCATGACGTTTTCCTTTCTTATCGAGCCTCGAAATCCATGGCTTTTGCCACAGGCAGGCTACTTATCTTTTTATAAAGTTTTAACAGAAGCGTATATGACACAGTTTCAAGCACTTTGGCAAGTAAAAAAGCTATTCTTCTAATAAATCAGGCCGAACTTTTTTTGTCAGTTCCAAGGATTGCTCTTTGCGCCATTTATCAATATTGGCGTGATTACCAGAGGTGAGGACTTCAGGCACTTTATGCATGTTTCCTTGAGAGTCTAGCCATTCAGCAGGACGTGTGTAATGCGGGTATTCGAGAAGGCCATTAGCAAAGCTTTCTTCATCAGCTGTATTTTCATTACCCATCACCCCAGGTAATAGGCGAATACAGGCATCCATTAAAATGATGGCGGCAGGCTCGCCACCTGAAAGCACGTAATCACCAATAGAAAGTTCGGTAAAATCATGTGCATCCAGAAAACGTTGGTCTACACCTTCATAACGTCCACAAAGTAAAGTTATTGTATCGCTTTGAGATAGATTTTTAACTTGTTGTTGTTTAAGTGTTTTTCCACGTGGAGAAAGATAAAGTTTTTGGCCTGTATCTTTGATCGATAGCAATGCTTTTTCTAATACATCTGGGCGCATTACCATGCCAGCACCACCGCCATAAGGTGTGTCATCGACCGTTTTATGGACGTCCTTGGCGAAATCTCGTGGGTTGATACAAGTATAAGACCAGTCACCACGTTCTAATGCTTTACCACTAAGCGATTGCCCTAATGTACTTGGGAACATCTCTGGGAATAGGGTGATAATGTTTACGTGAAGGCTCATTAAACATACTCCGGTGGATCAATGATAACACGATCTTCCTTTATTTCTAGCACGCAGCTCTCTGTATAAGGAAGGTAAAAGCTGGCGCCATTAAGCGGTTTTATTTCCAGCAAGTCTGATGCGCCAAAATTTTGAATATGAATGATCGTACCCATTTCTTGCCCGTCTTTGGTGAAAACGGGCAAGTCAATAAGGTCTAAGTGTTCAGTTGATTCAGCACTTAAAGCACTACGTTCAGCATAAAGGACTGTGCCGATCATCGTCTCGGCTTTAGTCCGGTCGGTCAGTCCGTTAATTTCAGCTAAATACTGCTTTTTAATGCGATTTTTTAAAGTGATTTCTAAAGTTTTATCGCCTGTTTCGGCAATGTAGAGAGGGGTATCAAATAGTTTGGTATCATCATCAAATAGCGAAAGCTTTACAAAGCCTTTAATGCCGTGCACGCCAGATATTTTTGCAATCGCAATGCGGTCTTTTTTCAAAATACTATCCTATAAAAGTATACTCTCCCCTATATTCAGGGGAGAGTATGAAAGTTTTATGCAGAAGCTTCTTCTTTTTTCTCTTCAGATACTTCTTCAGCAGGCGCTTCTGCTGTTTCTTCTGTCGCAGATGTTTCGGTTGTTGTTTCTTCTGCTGGCGTTTCTGCCGCAGCTTCTTCAACAGGTGCTTCTTCTTCAGCAGGTGCCGCTGCAGCTGCTTCTGCATCAGCTTTCGCTTGAGCTTCCGCCTCTTTTTTCGCTTCTAGCTTCGCTTTTTTATCTTCTTCACGTTGTAATGCTGCTGCTTTTGGCTTTGCTTTTTCAACGCTCTTTCTTTGTGCTGGCATATCTGTTATGCCCGCTTTACCCAAGAACATAGCAACACGGTCAGATGCTTGTGCGCCTTGGCTTAACCAATATGTGATACGCTCGCCATTAAGTGTTACACGGTTTGCGTCATCTTTTGCTAAAAGTGGGTTATATGTACCCAATTTCTCGATGAAGCGACCGTCACGAGGCTGACGGCTGTCAGCAACAACAACGGAATAAAATGGACGTTTTTTACGTCCGCCTCTTGATAGTCTGATTTTTAGTGCCATGTTTTTCTCCTTTTGTAGCGTTAATTAATCAGTTATTTCTTTTTACGTTTCGAGCCTTTTTTCTTCGTGAATCGAGACTTTGACATACCTTGGCTCAGGCCTTGTAGGCCTGGCATATTCATTAAACCTTCTGGGTTGGTAGGCATACCAGCAGGCATATTACCACCTGACAGGAACGGATTGTCGCCCAAAGGTGATCCGCTGTTTGAGCTCGGTAAATCTATACCCATCTCTTTAGCCATTTTTTCCATTTCAGCAGAGCCACCAGCGGCACCCATTAATTGATCCATGCCACCGTCGCCGAGCATACCTTTCATGGCATTCATCATGCCACCCATGCCGCCTTTTTTGAGCTGTTTCATCATGCGTTGCATACCATCAAATTGCTTTAATAGCCTATTGACGTCCTGCACAGATGAGCCAGAGCCAGCCGCAATACGTTTGCGGCGTGAAGCGTTCAGAATAGCCGGTTGCGCTCGTTCTTTTTTGGTCATAGACGAGAGGATTGCTTCTTGGCGTACCATCATTGAATCATCAACATTGGCGGTGTCCATCATTTGTTTTAGCTTGCCCATACCAGGGAGCATTTTAAGCATTGCACCCATGCCGCCCATGTTGCGCATTTGTTTTAACTGGCTTTGGAAATCATCCAGATCAAATTGACCTTTTTTAAATTTCTCAGCCATTTTCATAGCATCTTGTTGGTCGATGGTTTCTGCGGCTTTTTCAACCATAGAAACAATGTCACCCATTCCTAAAATACGGCTAACAACACGTTCTGGATGGAATTGTTCAAGCGCATCCCATTTCTCGCCTGTCCCGATAAGCTTTACTGGCTTACCTGTAACAGCCTTCATAGACATAGCCGCACCACCACGGGCATCACCGTCCATACGGGTTAAAACAACCCCTGTAATCGGTACGCGTGCATTAAAATTTTGTGCGGTATTGACGGCATCTTGACCTGTCATGGCATCGGCGACAAGAAGTGTCTCGGTAGGTGATGAGAGTTTGGCAATTTCTGCCACTTCTGTCATTAGGTCTTCATCAATAGAAAGGCGACCCGCTGTATCTAGGATAAGAACGTCAAAGCCTTCTTTTTTGGCAGAATCCAAAGCACGTTTGGTAATGTCTTTTGGTTTTTGACCTTTAACAATTTCTAATGTTGCAACATCAGTTTGTTGACCTAAGGTGGCAAGCTGTTCTTGGGCAGCAGGACGTTGAACGTCTAGCGATGCCATCAAAACTTTCTTTTTGAATTTTGTTTGTAGGAAACGACCAATTTTAGCAGAGGAGGTTGTTTTACCCGATCCTTGTAAACCGACCATTAAATAAACAACAGGTGGTTTTGCCTCTAAATTAAGTGCTGTTTCATCATCAGAACCGCCAAGCAGTACAACCATGGCATCGTTGACAATTTTAACGACTTGTTGTGCGGGTTTAACGGATTTAAGGACTTCAGCGCCAACGGCTTCTTCTTTGATTTGCGCAATGAATTGTTTAACAACGGGTAGGGCAACATCGGCTTCTAAAAGGGCAATGCGGATTTCACGCATTGCTTCGTTAACGATATCCTCTGAGAGGGTCGCTCTGCCACGCAGCTTATCAAAAACGCCGCCTAATTTTTCACCTAGTGACTCAAACAAAGTCAAACTCCAATATGTTTTAGCCCCAGTGAGCGTATCACGCCGGCTGGGGGGTATCCTCGGACACGAAAATATAAGACTTTCGTGAAATTATGGGGGATATAAACACGGTTGGTGTAGGGATGTCAAGCTTTTAAGGTGTTTTTATGTAGGCTGTATATGAGGCACTATATGCATAGTCTTTATAAATTTTTGTTGGCGCAGTTGTGCCGCTTTTATATCTTCTGCGGCGACGTCTTTTAAGGTTTCTAACTGTGCTTTGCTAAGTGTTTTTATTTTTTTGTAATTCTCTTTTGGGTAAAGCTCAGGGTTTTCTAAACTTACATGTGTCCACTCTATGCCTTGTCCTAATTGAACTTCGGCTTGTTGAACGATCTCTATAACATCTTGTGCATAGCCTTTATGCGCCGCTGTAAGCGCTGCACAATAATGGCCTAACTCAATGTCATTATTAAAAAAATGAATGTTATAAGTGTATAAAGCGCAAGTCATTCCGTATTATGTTAAAAATATAGCATTGAAGTCAATAAATAGTTTTACTTATAGGTGTTTTTTCATGTAATTTGCGGCCTATGAACGCAAAAGTTGTCACATTTGGTTGTCGTTTAAATGCCTATGAGTCTCAGGTCATGCAAGAGCATGCCGATAAGGCAGGGCTTGAAGAGGCGATTATCTTCAATACATGCGCTGTGACAAAGGAGGCAGAACGCTCTGCTCGTCAAGCAATCCGTAAAGCACGTCGTGAGAATCCAAATGCTAAAATCATTGTAACAGGTTGCGCCGCACAGATTGACCCAGACGGTTATGGCGGTATGAAAGAGGTTGATCAAGTTATCGGCAATGATTTAAAACTCAAGGAAGAAACATGGACAGGAAAGCCAACAGAGAAGTTGTTGGTTAATGACATTATGTCTGTCACAGAGACAGCGTCGCATTTGGTCAATGGATTTGACGGTAAAGCGCGGGCTTTTTTGCAGGTGCAAAATGGTTGTGACCATCGTTGCACATTTTGCATTATTCCTTATGGTCGTGGTAATTCTCGCTCTGTGCCGATTGGCGAGATCGCTCAAGCGGTTAAGCATTTGGTAGAACAAGGCTATCAAGAAGTTGTGCTGACCGGCGTGGATGTCACATCCTATGGTCCTGATTTACCAGGAAAGCCAACATTAGGTCAGATGATCCGCCGTGTATTGGCGTTAGTGCCAGACTTACCCCGTATTCGTTTGTCTTCACTGGATCCTGTAGAAATTGATGCAGATTTATGGTGGTTAATTGAGCATGAGCCTCGTTTGATGCCGCATTTACACCTTAGCTTACAAGCGGGGGATGATATGATCTTAAAACGCATGAAACGCCGTCATAATCGCCAAGACGTTATTGATGTCTGTAAGCGTGCTCGGTCTTTACGCCCTGATATGTCTTTTGGTGCTGATATTATCGCTGGTTTTCCAACGGAAACAGATGAGATGTTTGAGAATTCAATGAAGATTGTCGAGGAATGTGATTTAACATTCCTGCATGTCTTTCCTTATTCGGAACGAGAAGGCACCCCAGCAGCCAAAATACCGGCTAATAAACAAGTGCCTGTGCCGATACGTAAGGAACGTGCCGCCAAGCTGCGTGGATTAGGTGAGGCGCAATTAGCAGTCTTTAACGAGCGTCAAATCGGTAAGCAGGTGCAGATCATTGTTGAAAAAGATAATGTAGGCCACAGCGAATGTTTTGCGGAAGTTCATTTCGATGATCCCTTGCCGATTGGTTCTCTCGCCATAGTTTATATTACAAGTCTTGTGGACGGTCGTCTTTTTGGTAAGATAGTCTCACAATAATATAAAAATCGAGGCAATATATGTTTTGGCGTAAAAAGAAAAATCAAAAGGCGCAAGAGGAAGAGGTTCGTGATAATAAATTACTACACCCTGAAAAAGCACCTGATATTGAGCCATCAACAGATGCGGAAGATTCTGATCTGGACCTTGAAACGAAACACGAAATTGAAGGTACTGAAAATGGTGTGATCCGTGAAACGCCCATTACGCCAACCCCGCAACATACAAAAACAGATGATGCTAAGGAGCGTGAGGATTTATCTGACCATTCAAAAGAGGGTGGCTGGTTTTCTAAACTGACATCTGGTCTGTCAAAATCATCGAAAAAACTGACGACAGGTATAGGTGATATCTTCACCAAGAAAAAGCTCGATAATGACACTTTAGAAGAGCTTGAAGAGTTGCTTATCACAGCTGATCTTGGCCCTTCAACGGCGGCTCGTTTAGTTGAAACTTTACGTGCAGAGCGTTTCGGCAAAGATATTGAGCCAGAAGAAGTGAAAGCGTATCTTAGCGGTAAAATTGAAGAGATTTTAAAGCCAGTGGCTTTGCCATTGGAACTGACCGCCAATAAGCCGATGGTTATTTTGGTGGCGGGTGTAAATGGTGCAGGTAAAACAACAACCATTGGTAAAATGGCGCAAAGTTTTAAAAAACAGCAAGGTAAATCGGTGATGTTGGCAGCAGGGGATACGTTCCGTGCTGCGGCTGTTGAACAGTTGCAAGTATGGGGTGAGCGCACCTCTTGTAAGGTCGTTTCAAAGGATATTGGAGCCGATGCCGCTGCGGTGGCTTATGAAGCTTATGAGCAAGCAAAGGCTGAAGGTGTTGATGTATTGTTGGTTGATACGGCAGGGCGTTTGCAAAATAAAAAGAACTTAATGGAAGAGTTAGCAAAGATCATTCGCGTGCTTAAAAAACAAGATGAGAATTTACCGCATGCTTGTGTGTTGGTGCTTGACTCAACGACAGGACAGAATGCGCATTCTCAAGTTGAGGCCTTTAAGGAGATGGTTGATGTAACAGGATTGATTGTTACCAAACTTGATGGCTCTGCAAAGGGTGGTGTGCTTGTATCACTGGCCGATCAATTTGGCTTGCCAGTGCATCTCATTGGTGTTGGTGAAGGCATAGATGATTTGCGTCCATTTAAGGCCGAGGATTATGCACACTCGCTTTTAGGGATTGAATAGCTTTTGTGGTTAGGGCAAACTAAGCCTTATGAGCTATATATCACCGAAAAAGATTGCCCCTAAAAAATATAAAGATGCTAAAAAAGCAGTTGCTGCTATTAAGCAAATTTATGAGCGCAATGTGGCTTTTTTACACGATAATTTCATGGCCTATGCTAAAGGTGTTGTGCCTAAAAAGCCCGTTAGAGCTTGCTATCCGTATATAAAAATTTCACCGAAGAATATTCACCGCCAAGATTCTCGTGTGTCTTTTGGTTTTGCTCAAAAAAACGGTGCATATAGTACGACTGTGACACGCCCTGATATTTTCGATGAATATTATCTGCGTCAGATAGAGCTGCTTTTACAAAACCATGATTGTGGCGTTGAAATTGGCGAGAGCGATAGCTATATGCCTGTTCATTTTGCGCTTGGCGAGGACTTCCATTTAGAAAGTGATCTCTCGCCAAAACTCATAGAGGATTTGCCGCATTATTTTGATCGTCCAGACCTTGAGTTTATGGATGACGAGATTGCTAATTGTACCTATCAGGTTGCTATGGATGAGGATAAGCCTTTATCACTGTTTAAGGCGTCTCGTGTTGATTTAAGTTTGTTAAGACTACGGCATTACTGCGGTACCAGTTCAAAGCATTTCCAAAACTTTGTAATCTTTACCAACTATCAGTTTTATATTGATGAATTTGTAAAAATCTCTCGTGGCCTCATGGAAAAAGGCCATGGTAAGAAATATGAACATCAGGATGATGCCGCTGATTACGTTAGTTTTGTAAGCCCTGGCGATCATGTGGTGTATAATCAAGAAGCTTATCCAGATAAGGCAGAGGAAACAGGCTTTAATTTGTCTCGTATGCCGCAAATGCCTGCTTATCATTTAAAACGTGCTGATGGCAATGGGATCACTATGATTAATATTGGTGTTGGCCCGTCGAACGCTAAAACAATTACGGATCATGTTGCTGTTTTAAGGCCACATGCATGGCTCATGCTCGGACATTGTGCAGGTCTTCGTCAATCACAAAGCCTTGGCGATTATGTACTCGCCCATGGTTATCTGCGTCTTGATAACGTCCTCAATAAAGATTTACCTGTGGGGATTCCTATTCCGCCATTGGCTGAGATTCAACAAGCGTTAGAAACAGCTGTATCAGAAGTGATCGGTCTTAAAGGTTATGACCGTAAGAAAGTTATGCGGACAGGGACTGTTGCGACGATTGATGATAGGAATTGGGAATTACAACCAGCAGCGACTAATAATCTCATGCTCTCACAAAGTCGAGCAATTGCTTTGGATATGGAGTCGGCCACCATATCGGCCAATGGTTTCCGTTTCCGTGTGCCATATGGCACATTGTTATGTGTATCGGATAAGCCGTTCCATGGGCAGCTAAAGCTCCCTGGTATGGCAGACAGTTTTTACCGTGAGCGTGTGAACCAGCATTTGCAAATTGGTTTGTTGGCGATGTCTACGCTACGAAAAATGGGCCCAGACCGCTTGCACAGCCGTAAACTTCGATCATTCAACGAAGTCGCATTTCAGTGATGGATAGATATACCAAAGCAAGGAAAATTTTTGAAGAAATTAGAGATCGTCCTTATCGTGTGATGGTCACAGCCGATGATACGGCGCAGAATTGCTATATCAAAAATAAAGAATTGTTAGAAGAGTTAGGTATGCTTGGTTTTGGTGTACGGGGGCGGTTTTGTGAAATGGATTGGAACGATACACCACTTCCCAAGGACCTTGTTAAACTATATCCAGAAGATCTTTTGGCGACCCATTTTTATATAGAGATAGAAGAGAACGGCAATTGGCGTGCTTTGGATGCTAGTTGGAACAAAGAACTTGAAGAACGAGGCTTTCCCATCTGTACATGGGAAGGGGATAATCCTATAGGCTTAAAGGTTAAAAAACTCTATAATTTTGATGAACAGACCGCATATTTAGAAGAGGCTTCTAAAGATGAAATTGTTGAGGATTATTTTACTCGTGCAGCCCCATTTTTAAAGGCGTTAAATAAGTGGCTAGATAAGGCCGATTTTTATTGACATAATTATATTTCTGAGTTAGTATTCATAATAAATATATAAGGTGTATATAATGAATATTTCAGGTTTTTTTAAAGATGTTGCACATAAGTGGAATGAGGCAGAACGTATTGCATTTTCTATTAAAGCGGCTAACGGAGCACAAATTAAGGCTAATGGCCAAATTTACAGAGCTGAGCGACCAGCACGTAAACCTTCGCCATTTTTGACTTTGAGCGTTATGCTGGGTTCTAAATAACGTTAGTCTCTGTCGGTTTTTCCAATCACATATGACCCAGGGGCGGGTTCAATTTCGTTCTTTGGTTTGCGGGCAGGGATTTGCGTGCTTTCAAATTTAGATATCCATTTCTGCCAATGTGGCCACCAAGATCCGTCTTTTTGTTCCGCACTTCTAAACCATATATCGGGTGATTTACTGTTTTTACCAGATGTCCAATGGGTATATTTGTTTGCAGAAGGTGGATTAACGACTCCAGCAATGTGCCCAGAAGCCGCTAAGGTAAATGTACAGTCTCCAGAAAATAGCTGTGTGGCAGAATAGGTCGTTTTCCATGGTGCAATATGGTCTTCTTTGCTGGATAAAAAATAGCTCGGTGTTTTGATCTTTGTGATATCCAGTGGCACATCTTTAAATTTAATCGCATCTTTTTTTATGAGATTATTTTTTAGATACATATTACGCAGATAAAAGCTGTGGCATTTTTCTGGGATATTGACGGAATCATCATTCCAGAAGAGTAGATCAAATGGGAAGGGGTCAGCGCCCATCAGATAGTTATTAATTACAAAAGACCAAATAAGATCGTTAGCGCGTAATAGGCTGAAGGTCGCTTTCATGATTTCTGCCGGCATATAGCCTGTTTCTTTCATCTGATGATCGATAAGATCGACTTGGGCATCATCAATAAAAACACCGAGATCGCCAGCATTCTCAAAATCAACGAGAGTGGTTAAAAACGTTGCTGACTTAAAGGGATTCGTTTTCTTTGTCGCTTCAAGGTAAGCCAATGTGCCCGTTAGTAATGTACCGCCAATGCAATAGCCAATGACGTTCATCTCTTTCTCACCTGTAGCTTTTTGAATGGCGGTTACTGCTTCAAAGACACCCATTGTCATATAGTCATCGAAATCAATATCACGATGTGTTTCTGTAGGGTTTGCCCATGAAATGATAAAGACTGTATGGCCTTGATCGACGAGCCATTTCACGAAAGAATTATCCTGACGCATATCAAGAATGTAATATTTGTTGATCCAAGGTGGGATAATTAATAAAGGCTCTTTGGCGACTTTATCGGTTGTCGGTGCATATTGGATAAGCTGCATCAGATCATTTTGATAAATTACAGAGCCTTTAGTGATGGCGAGGTTTTTACCTACTTTAAAGGCGGATTTATCGGTGGTGGTTAAGCCCCATTTGCCACCTGATTTTTCAATGTCTTCAATAAGGTTTTCAATGCCTTCTAGGATGCTAAGCCCACCTGTATCAATCATACGTTGAATAACATCAGGGTTAAAGAATGGAAAGTTACTAGGGGCGATAGCGTCTAAATATTGTTGTGTGAAGAACAATAATTTTTTACGTGTATGCTCGTCAATATCGGCACGGGCATATATTTGGTTAAGCATCCATTGCGCTGTTGCTTGATATGTTTCACGAGCAAAGCGGAAATAAGGATTTGTGTGCCATAAAGGGTTACGAAAGCGTTTGTCTTTTGTTGATGTATCATTTTCGTCTAAATACTCACCATTTAAGAATGCATACCAGCTATCGTGCAGGGCAAGGAGGTTGTCTTGCAGTAAGTCAACTTGGGCGGCTAGAAGACTATCGGGGTCTTTCCATGCTTTTTCAAAAAACTCCAAGATCGCTGGCTTGAGATTAAAAGGGTCATAGTTTTGATCGCCCAGTGAGGCATCAAATGCTTTGGGTGCGATCTTTTCCATGGCCTTATATAATCGTTCAGTCAGGGTGGTAAAGCGCTGGCCAAAGGCAATTGGATCAAAGGTTTTTATATCTGTTGGTGCGTGTGTCATAATTCTGGCTATAAGTGTTGTCAGTGAACAATCTTGTCCTTATACTAGCACTCATAAGCGTCTATCAATAGAGGAAATAATGCGTATTCTGCCTGTTTTATTAACCATTCTGCTCAGTCTTTCTGCCTGCACGACAACACAAAATGCAAGTAATGCAGCTCTTGAACGCCGTGTTGCTGTTTTGGAGGCGCAACTAGATCAAGCGCAAGCACGTCAAGCTATGCCTGTTTTAAAAGACCCTTTGATGGAAACGTATTCAACGCTACAACGGATTGAAAATTCGCCTGCTAATCAGATATCTGCGCTAAGCTATGTGCGTGGGAATTACGGTAAAGATGTGACTGTTTATCCAGTAGGTGGCGATAACACACCACGTAGTGCGGTCAGTAAGGTGCTGAAAAACAAAGATGAAGATTACCAAAATTCTATGCAACAATTAGGTGAGGCATTGTATACACCGCAATATTCACCTGATGTCGTTGTTTATTCACTTGATGGGACATCCGTACCTACGGTCAAAGGTTCTATGGAATATCCAGCACCCGTTAAGGCTGTTACAAGCCATACGGCACAAAGTCGTACCGTTATGGCAGAGCCTCTACGTTCAGCACCAAAAGCACCAGCGAGGCAAGGGCGTTCTTTAACAGCCTATTCATCATCACCTGTTGAGGCAGTAACCGCTTCATCAGCGCCTAGACGTTTGACGGGATATTAAAATGGTAAAAGCGACGATTGAGAATAACTTTATTCAACCTGACGATGTGCGCTTTTCAATGGATCGAAATTTAGCCTTAGAAGCTGTCCGTGTAACAGAAGCGGCGGCACTGGCGGCCTCACGCCTTGTCGGGATGGGAGATGAAAAAGCAGCGGATCAAGTGGCCGTTGATGCGATGCGCTCAGCGTTAAACAGCCTCGGTATTCAGGGACGTGTTGTCATTGGTGAAGGCGAACGTGATGAGGCCCCAATGCTTTATATTGGTGAAGAAGTCGGTAAAGGCAAAGGCCCTAAGGTAGATATTGCCCTTGACCCGTTAGAAGGTACAACCATTACGGCTAAAGGTGGTATGAATGCGTTAGCCGTTATTGCGATGACAGAAGAGGGTGGGTTTTTAAATGCGCCTGATGTCTACATGCAAAAAATTGCTGTAGGGCCAGGCTTGCCAAAAGATTTTCTTGATTTAGATGCTAAACCACAAGCTATGTTGAAAGAATTAGCCAAAGCAAAAGGTGGTGACATCAGAGATTTGCAAGTTTGTGTGATGGATCGTCCTCGCCATGAAGAGCTCATTGCTGATATCCGTCAAGCTGGGGCACGTATCATGCTTATTCAAGACGGCGATGTGTCTGGTGTTATTGCGACAACAGATCCTGATACGGGTGTTGATTTGTATTGGGGGACTGGCGGCGCACCTGAAGGTGTGCTGGCGGCGGCCGCATTGCAATGTACAGGTGGGCAGATGTTAGGCCGTTTAGTCTTTCGTAATGATGGTGAGCGTCAACGTGCAGCAAAATGGGGGATTACTGATCTTTCTAAAATTTACACAATGGATGAAATGGCCTATGGCGATAATGTGATGTTTGCGGCCACAGGGGTTACAGATGGCACTATGCTAAAAGGTGTCCGCCGTAGTGCTGGGCGTGCCACAACGCATTCAATCATTATGCGCTCTAAATCAGGCACGATCCGTGAAGTGACAGCGCACCATAACTTCAATCGCAAGACGGGTTTTAAACCTGCGGACCAATAAAAAAGGGCGGTTAAAAAACCACCCTTTTTAAATTTCTTTATATTTTATGCTTTTAAGACGCAGCTGTCAGATTTGACTCTTTATCTTTGTCATCTTTTTTAGCTTTAGCATTTTTCTTGCCTTTTTTAAGTTCAGGCTTTGCTTCGCCTTCGACAACATCAGCATTTATAATTACTTCAACGACATCTTCTTGGTCTGGCACTTCATACATTGTATCAAGCAGTAGGTTTTCCAAGATAGAGCGAAGGCCACGAGCCCCTGTTTTACGTTTAATAGCTTGTTTGGCCACCGCAATAAGGGCGTCATCAGTGAATGTCAGCTTAACGCCTTCGATTTCAAAGAGTTTCGCATATTGACGTGTCAGCGCATTCTTTGGTTCTGTTAGAATTGTTACCAATGCATCTTCGTCCAAGTCTTCAAGTGTGGCAATCAACGGTAGACGACCAACAAACTCAGGAATAAGACCAAACTTAATTAAATCTTCTGGGATAAGTTCTTTTAAAAGTTGCGAGATATCTTTCTCGTCTTCTTTCATCTTAACATCAGCGCCAAAGCCGATTGTTGTGCCTTTACCACGATTTTCAATAACTTTGTCAATGCCAGCAAATGCACCACCGCAGATAAACAGGATGTTTGATGTATCAACTTGCAAGAATTCTTGCTGTGGGTGCTTACGACCACCTTGAGGTGGCACAGAAGCAACAGTACCTTCCATTAGCTTTAGAAGGGCTTGTTGCACACCTTCACCCGATACGTCACGTGTGATAGACGGGTTGTCACCTTTACGGCTAATTTTGTCGATCTCGTCAATGTAAACGATACCGCGTTGCGCACGTTCTACGTTGTAATCACAAGATTGTAATAGTTTTAAAACAATGTTTTCAACGTCTTCACCAACATAACCCGCTTCCGTAAGAGTTGTTGCATCAGCCATTGTGAATGGAACATCAAGCATACGAGCAAGTGTTTGAGCAAGAAGCGTTTTACCGCAACCTGTTGGCCCTACGACCAAAATATTTGATTTGGCGATCTCTACACCACCTTCAGAGCCACCGCCGTGTTCAAGACGTTTGTAGTGGTTATGGACGGCAACGGCCAATACGCGCTTTGCAGCTTCTTGGCCGATAACATAATCATCAAGAACCGCTTTAATTTCAGAAGGGGCAGGGACTTTGTCGCCTGAGCTTACGAGCTGTGTTTTATCTTCTTCACGGATAATATCCATGCAGAGCTCAACACATTCATTACAGACAAAAACATTTGGGCCAGCAATAAGCTTGCGTACTTCATGCTGTGACTTGCCGCAGAATGAACAGTATAGTGTGTTTTTACTGTCTTTTTTATCGTCGTCTTTACTCATTCTTTTGCCCTCTAGTTTGTCGAATCAATTTAATAAGTTTGCCAATTGCATTGAGCCTGCGCAACCCTTATCTTTACCTTGCCGTATAAATCATAAAAGAAGTGTTAAGATGACCAATACTAATAATAAAAATAATCCTATTGATGATTTAATCAATGATTTCCAGCTTTTTGATGGCTGGGAAGAGCGTTATTCTTATTTAATAGAGCTGGGTAACCGCCTTCCTCCTTTTGATCCTTTACATATGAATGATGCATATTTTGTGCCAGGTTGTATCAGTAAGGTTTGGATGGTGCCAAGCTTCAGCGATGACAATGTTTTGACTTTTACAGCGACCAGTAATGGCGATATTACCAAAGGTATGATTTATATACTTTATCTGGCGTATAATGGTCTCCGTAAAGACGCTATTCAAGATGTTGATATTAGCGGTATATTTGAAGCTTTAGGTCTGCAGCAGCATATAACAGCACAGCGTCGCAATGGTTTCTATGCGATGGTTGAGCGCATTAAATCTTATGGTGAAGCAGGGGATTGATCTTCATTGAGCTCAGGCTTAGCTGGCTCCATTATCTCGGGTGCTTTCTCCTTTAAAGAGATTGAATTCATAATTTCAGCAGCTTTTGCGTGGATGCTTTCGTCTTTTAATTGGCCAACTAACTTAATTTCTGTCGTCAAAATAGAATTTTCAGAAAACCATAATTGTACGATAAACAGCATGGGGGCTTCACCACTCATGCCTTCGGCAAATGCTGCACTGTTTTTAACCCGCTTTTCAACGCTCTCATCATAGCTAAACTCGGCTTTGTTCACGTCAATACCGTTCTCCTCTAGCATTTTACCTGTAAAAATGGCTAAAGCTTCCTGATTGTAGGTGTCGTAAAGATCTGGGGATGAAGGAACGCAGACGGCATCAACCGATAGTGCACCGTCTTCGCCCATATAAGTGTAACGTGCTTTGGCGGTACAGTCTGAGGCTGTTTCTGCGCCTTGTTGACATAGGATTTGTGAGTAATATTCTTCAGGGAAAGTAATCTCAAAATCGCAATTGGCGTTCGTAAATGTTTCCTGTGCTTGCACTGAAAAAGGGATTAAGAGTAGTAATGCAAAGAATAGACTACGCATTAGCTTTCCATTCGCTTGGATCTTTGAAGTCCTTATTCGGTATATCTCGGTTATACATGTCTTTTAGCTGGTGCATCCCATCTTTTTCAGACGGTACAAACCACACAAATGGAATGCCTTTTTTCTCGGCATAACCAAGTTGTTTCCCAAGTTTTTGTGCAGCGTGGTAAAGCTCAACCTTGTGACCATTCTTACGCAAAATTTGTGCGGTCTCGGCAGCAGCAACTTGTTGCTCTTCCGAAGGAATAACCACGAGCACTTGTGCAGGGGTTTTCGCTTTTAAATCAAGCTTTTGCTTATCGACCATACGAGCAAAAAGCCTTGAGAAACCAATGGAGATACCAACACCGGGTAAGTGTTTATTGATATAAGACCCCGCCAGATCATCATACCGCCCACCAGAACAGATTGAACCGTAATTCGGATCATCCAAAAACACGGTTTCATAGACTGTGCCTGTGTAATAATCCAATCCACGGACAATAGATAAATCCGCAACAACCGCTCCTTCTGGGAGATGTTTCAAACGATCCATGACGGTGATTAATTCGTGTAGACCTTCCTTCATTTGTTCGTTTTCAGGCTGGACTGATTTGAGATCATTTGTTTGCGTTAAACTTAATATGTTATCGACCATAAGTGCATGTAATGGATTGTTTTTTAAAAGTTCATTGAGTTGTTTGCTTGTCTCAATAGCGCCAATTTTTTCTATCTTATCTATAATGGCAAGTATTTGTGCGGCAATATTTTCTGAAACATTCAAGGATTCAATATAACCTAATAAGACTTTCCGATTACTGATGCGGATTTGGATTTTTTCGTCTTGCATACCGGGGAGGGCGGTGAGGATTTCCCACATCACCGCTGGCATTTCGGCATCGAATGAAATCGGTAGGTTATCAACATTGATAACGTCAATATCGCATTGGTAGAACTCACGGAAACGACCCGCTTGCGGGCGTTCACCACGCCAAACACGCTGCATCTGATAGCGCTTAAATGGAAAGACAAGGTCATTAAAGTGCTGTGCCGTATAACGGGCAAAGGGCACAGTCTGGTCAAAGTGCAGGGCTAGGCGGCCTTCTTTGTCGCCTTCTTCTTTGTGCAGACGGTCAATTACATAGATTTCTTTATCAACCTCACCCTTGGCACGTAGGACGTCCAATTCTTCCACCGAAGGGGTTTCAATATTGCAATAGCCATAGCTTTCAAAAACACGGCGAATATGGTCAAACCATTGTTGTTCAACAAGGCGTACTTCTGGCAACCATTCTGGAAAGCCACTAATAGATTTTGGTTTGTATATTTTATTGCTCATAGTTTTTTATAACCTAGACAGTAAATGAGGTACATAAGGAATTTGTAGTTTAACCAAACAAATCTTCTAATTCTTGGATCATCGTTTCGCCGAGATCACCTGCATTTTTAAGCGTAATGGCACGATTGTAATAACGGGTAACGTCATGGCCTATTCCAATGGCGGTCAGTTCGACATTTTTACTGCGTTGAACGAAATCAATCACGCTGCGTAGATCAGACTCTAGGTACATGGCATGATTAGAGGATAGGGTGGAATCATCAACAGGCGCACCGTCCGATATAACCATCAGGATTTTACGTTGTTCTGGGCGTTTGTTGAGACGCTTATAGCCCCATAACAAGGCTTCACCATCTATATTTTCTTTCAAAATACCTTCTTTGAGCATCAGCCCGAGATTGTTCTTCGCGCGGCGCATTGGCACATCTGCATCTTTATAAATAATGTGGCGGATATCATTGAGACGACCTGGTTTTTCAGGGCGATTCATTTCTGTCCATAATTGGCGGGCTTGCCCACCTTTCCATGAGCGAGTGGTAAAGCCTAATATTTCAACTTTTACGCCACAGCGTTCCAATGTGCGGGCGAGAAGGTCTGCACTCATCGCTGCAATAGAAATCGGACGACCACGCATTGAGCCAGAATTATCAATCAGTAGTGACACCACCGTGTCTTTAAACTCGGTTTGTTTTTCTTGTTTATAGCGAGCTGGTTGCGTGGGGTCGGCAATGATTTGAGCAAAGCGGCGACTATCCAAAATACCGTCATCAATATTAAATAGCCATGAGCGACGTTGTTGCGCCATGAGTTTGCGTTGCAGGCGGTTGGCGAGTTTGCTGATGATATGAAGCGAAGGGCGTAATTGATGATCGAGCGCATTACGTAAGTTTTTAAGCTCAATCGGCACAGCGAGCTCTTCAGCTTTGACGATCTCATCAAAGCGCGTGGTGAAAATACGGTAATCAAGGCTATGTGCAGGGGCTTCATCATCGCTAAAATTTCGATTGGCCGATTCCTGAGGGGTTTCACCCTCTATATTGTCCATATCCTCAAGACGTTCACCTTCTTGACCTTGTGATTGATCTTCTAGGCTTTGCGTGCTTTCTTCCTTTAATGTTTGGGCTTGCTCACGCTTTTGTTCTTCTGTCTCTTCTTCTTTATCCTCTGGTGCATTTTGCTGCTCAGATTGTTGCTCTTCGGTGCTGTCGGCTTCTTCAGAACTATCTTCGGATAGGGAAGGATCTAGTTTTTGTAAGATTTTTAAGGCTTCCAAGCGAAAGGTATTAGGGGTTTCAAGGGATGCTGATAACTTATTTAGACCATCCTTACCAAGCATTTCTTTGAAAAAGTCTGCCCAGATATCAAGCATCATCTCAGATGTTTTAGGTAGTTTTGTGTGAGAGAAATCTTTGCGGGCAAGTAAGTAGAGTGCCTCACTCATTGGTAATTGTGATCGTTCACTGATCGTGTGGTAGCCTTTTTGTGCATATATTTGCTCATTGGCTTGTAAGATATTTTGATTAAGGCCCGGCATTCTATTGCCGCCTACGGATTCATAACGGGCTTTTTCTAATGCATCATAAAGCGCAATGCTTTGTTCTGATAAAGGGTCATTACGGCGAGGCGTATGGAACTTTTCGCGCATAGCGAGTGAGTCCGACAGGCCACGGATCAAGGTTAAATCCTCGGGATCTGTATGCAGGGAAGGGTGTGGCAGTTTGGCGATTTTGCCAATGGTATAGGCAGAAAAAGGCTGTTCTGATTTCGGCGCATACACAACATCAAGATCTTTTTTGTTTGCTAGTGTTTTAAAGGCCACTGCATTGGCATCTTTAAAACTATCTGTGCTTTTTTGATCTTTTGACATGATCTTTTATGCAAGGGCTGTCGTTTTTGTGTCACCAAAACAGCGTTGATAATATTCAAGGACAGTGGCACGCTCCAACTCGTCGCATTTATTCAAGAATGACAGCTCAAAGCTATGCATCAAATCACTAAAGATCAAATTATTATCTGCCCAAGACATAACGGTTCGGGGACTCATTAGGGTTGATAAATCACCATTCATAAAGCCTTGGCGCGTCAGATTAGCCAAGCGCACCATTTGTAAAACAAGCGCTTTATCGGCTTTTACCTTAGATAGGATGATGTTTACTTCCTCATTTTCTTCTAAATAATTCAGGCTAGCGACAATGTTCCAACGATCCATTTGGCCTTGGTTAATCTGGTGCGTACCGTGGTATAGACCTGTCGCATCGCCTAAACCAATTGTATTAGCTGTACCGAATAGGCGGAAAGCAGGGTGAGGGGTTAAAACTTTGTTTGTATCAACAAGTGTCAAACGGCCTTCTGCTTCCAATATACGTTGAATAACAAACATCACATCAGGGCGACCTGCATCATATTCATCGAATACAAGAGCAACGGGGTTTTGCAATGACCAAGGTAGCAAGCCTTCTTGAAATTCAGTGACTTGTTTGCCGTCTTTTAAGGTAATGATGTCTTTACCGATCAGATCGGTACGGCTGATATGGCTATCTAAATTAATCCGGATACATGGCCAATTAAGACGTGCGGCAATTTGCTCGATATGTGTTGATTTCCCTGTACCGTGGAAGCCTTGAACCAGCACACGCTTATTATAAATGAAGCCTGCAAGAATGGCTTTGGTAGTGGCTGGGTCAAACAGATAGCTAGTATCTATTTCTGGCACGTAATCAGTGCGGGTTTTAAAAGCAGGGACTTTCCAGTTACAATCAATGTCGAATGTTTTACCCGCATCAATTTCTGTATCAATTTTTATATCAAGATGTGTGTTCATGAGAGTAAGGGTAGCATGGTTTTTAGAGGAAAACAGCTTTAAATCTATACAGCATCTAATTTCTCAAAGCTCTCATAAGCGACTTTAAGAACAGTGTAAGCCATGCTTACTTTCTTAAATATCTCTTCTGATTCCTTGGAGCCACCATTCATGTCTGGGTGATGTTTTTTTACCAGTGTTTTATAGCGTGCTTTAATATCTTTTAGTGTAATAGGTGGCACTAAATCCATGATCGCCAGTGCTTCCGATTCAGGGGTGTTGGTGAAACGGAAAATGTTTTCTTGATGTTCTTTTTGATTATGTGGACGACGACGTGAACCTTGCTCGGTATAGAAATCCTCATGGACACGCTGGCGCAAATAATCTTCCATTTTTTGCTGGTCGGAAAAGCCCCAAGTTGGCCTATCCCATGTATTTGTGCGGTAAATATGCTCTTCCATTTCTTTATCAGACATGCCGTCAAAGAAATTCCACTGTTTGTTATACTCACGGACATGCTCTTGGCAGAAACGATAATATTCGTTGAGGCCACGGTTTTTTGGTGCTTTAAACTCACCGTCTTGACGGCAGCCAGTATGCTCACATATATGAGATGTCGTCTTGGTCTCTGGTTCCCAAAACTCAGGTGATTTTTCTTTCAATCTAACCCGTCTAACTGGCATTGCATCTTTCTGTTTTTTTTCTCATTATATCACAAAGGATAAGAATATGTCTCGTTTAGAAGTAATTACAAGTCTCATAAAAGAGCAAGATCCAAATGCTGTAGTTAGCGTGAAGGACAAAAGTGAGTCGCATCGTGGCCATGGTGGGTTTATTGAAGGGCAGGTGACACACATACATCTTCAGGTTGTATCTGTACTCTTTGAAGGCAAAACACGCATATGTAGGCACCGCTTTATGAATGATTTGCTGGAAAATGAGCTTGAAAACGGCTTGCACGCGGTGAATTTGAAGCTTCTGACGCCTAATGAACTGAATACAGCGCATAATAAAATATAACTTTCGGTTGTATTTTATAATACTTTAGTATAGTTTTTGTCTAGTGTAAGTAACTAAGGGAGACAAAGACGATGGCTGAAAGCAATATAAATTCAACGCTTGTTAGTAAAAACATTACGATCAACGGGCGCCGTACTTCTGTACGATTAGAGCCTGAAATGTGGTTGGCTATTAATGAAATAGCAGCACGAGAGAAATGTAATATTCATGATCTTTGTACATTGGTGCAGATCAAAAAAAATGAGAGTACATCATTAACGGCGGCTATTCGTGTCTTTTTGATGCTTTATTATCGTTCAGCAACAACAGAAGAGGGGCATATTCGTGCAGGCCATGGAAATTTTAAAGCCATGCGTGATCGTGCTATGCAAAAGCGAGAAAAAGGCCTCGATTTAGAAAAGAAAAACGTGCCAATTTACGAGGACTATCGGGTCGAGAAACCAGCTATGCAAGCCTATGTGACTCGTTTTAAAGATGTACACGTACGTGCTTATTAAGAAGGATTTTAAAGATTAGTGCCCATCGCTAAAAACTTCTCATGTCGAGCCTCTTTGAGGCTGTTTTTAGGCTTTTTCATGAGTGTTTTTAGGTTCTCTTCGATTTTTTTACCGACATTTTGAATCGTCAATTTTGGATTGCGATGTGCGCCGCCAAGTGGTTCTGGGATAATATCGTCAATAATTTTTAATGCCTTCAGGTCTTGTGCCGTTAATTTTAAAGCCGCTGCGGCCTCTTTTGCATGTTCAGCACTGCGCCATAAAATAGACGCACAGCCTTCGGGTGAAATAACACTGTAAATTGAATGTTCCAGCATCATAATGCGGTCAGCTGTGGCAATCGCAATAGCGCCACCAGAACCGCCTTCACCGATGATTGCGGTGATGATGGGCGTTTCAACACGTAAACATGTCTCAATAGATTTCGCAATTGCTTCTGATTGGCCGCGTTCTTCTGCACCCACACCAGGGTATGCGCCTGCTGTATCAACAAGCGTCAAAATCGGCAGTTCGAATTGGTTTGCCATATGCATAAGGCGCTGTGCTTTGCGATAGCCTTCAGGACGTGTCATGCCGAAATTGTGTTTAATACGGCTTTGTGTGTCATGGCCTTTTTCTTGCCCCATAATAACAACAGGTTGCCCGTTAAAACGTCCTAAACCGCCAATAAGAGCATGGTCTTCTGCAAAGTTACGGTCGCCCGCTAGTGGTGTGAAATCTGTAATGAGCTGATCGACATAGTCCACAAAATGTGGACGGTTTTGGTGGCGTGCCACTTGCACAACCTGTGCAGCGGTGAGTTTGCTGTAAGTTTGTTTTAAGAGACGCTCTATCTTGCCTTCCATGCGGGTGATCTCATCCGCTATGTTTAGGCCTGCGTCATCATTGGTCATGTGGCGTAGCTCGGCGATTTTGCCTTCTAGCTCAAGAATTGGTTTTTCAAAATTTAATTGGCTCATCTATTTCACTATCATTAAAAAGCCCTCTTTCGAGGGCTTATAATCTTTAGCATTTTTATCTTTGAAATCAAAACGATTATTGAATATTTTGTCCACAAAAATGGCGAAACAGGCTTATTTAGTGCCTGTTTTCTTGTTTAATGGATGTTTCTCTTCAACTGTTTTCTTGAGGTTTTCACCGATCACATGTGTGTAAATCTGTGTTGTCGCAATATCAGCGTGACCCAACATTTTCTGTACAACACGAAGATCTGCACCATTTTTGAGAAGGTGAGTCGCAAATGCGTGACGAAGAACGTGAGGGCTTACTTTGCCTTCTGGCATACCAGCGTCATCAGATAAATCTTTCAGAAGCTGAGCAAAACGTTGACGTGTCAAATGACCGACAACAGATGTTTTAGAAGGGTATAACCACTGTGCTTGTGTACCTTTATCATCTGGGCTGATGAAGTTCTGACGCACAGCAAGATAGGCATTAATTGCATCTTGAGCAGGCTCAGAAAGAGGCACCATACGTTCACGTCCGCCTTTACCAGCAACGAGAACAAATTGTGAGCCTTCGCCAATTGATGAAAGTGGTAGGCCAACAAGCTCAGATACACGCAAACCACTTGAATAAAGCATTTCAAGTAGACATACCAAACGTTTAGACGCTGGTGTACCAGATTTACCTGCTGTTGTGATTAAGTGTGTCACTTCAGATTCTGTCAGTGTTTTTGGCAATGTTCTTGTTTGTTTCGGGCTTTCAATATTTGATGTTGGATCGCTATCGCGCTTTCCTTCTGAAATAGTGAACATGTAGAACTGACGAAGTGCCGATAGACGACGTGCTTTCGTACGTTCTGAAATTTTTCCTTCTTTCTGACCTTTTACATGGATACGTGTGCTTAGATCACCCATATAGGCTTTTACGTTTTCAGGAGTCGCTTTGACAACGTCAAAACCTTCCTGTTTAGCAAAGGTATGAAAGTCGTTTAAGTCTCTTTCATAGGCAGCAACTGTATTTTGGGCAGCCCCTTTTTGAGATACAAGCATATCAAGATATGATTGGATCATCGGGTGGTTAGGGTCTCTCGGCAGTGCCGGGCGTCCAGGTCTAGCCATTATTTTATCTCCTTAATTAACTCAATTAGTCTCTTTTAACGTCACCATGTTTTTTATGCTTAGTTGATGTGCTGTTTTTTTAGCCAGCACACCATCCTCTGCTAAGGACATAGTAACCTCAAAAAGAGGGAAGCTCAATGTATTTACACCATCACTTCCTAAACGTAAGCCATATAGTAGGTTATATCCTTTGTTCTTATTTAACGGTTTAGACGGATAAAGTCCTAAAATATCATCAATAGGCATCGCATAATTTACGTATGATGTCAAGGTAAAAAATTTACCATAAATCTGTTTTTTTATTTCAGGCGTGAAATTCTTCCCCAATTGCTTATCAGCTAAAAGGTAAGTATTCATGCAGAATCTGGGGTTAAAGACAGGCGTATCGAAGCAGAAATTATTGAACCAGTTTTCTAGCATCTCTGGTTTAATTGAAGATTTATTGTGCAAAAGCACAAATGGAAGGGCTGGATTAGACTCTAATTCTTCGTTTTTATAAGGTGATTCGATATTTAATTCTTCGGCAATAGCTGCTAAATCGAATATCTCAATAGCTGATAGTTTTATTTCTAGCTCAGCGGCATAGTTTTTCTGCATTAGAGGTGCAAAGAAAGCGGCGGGTATAGATAATCTTTGTTTTAGAATAGCCTTAAAAGATTCTGCTCTATCTTCCTTATCCGCATCCTTATCTAAAAGCGTTTGGCGTTGTTTGTATAGTTTGAAATCAGGCGATGCTTCGGTTTCGTTTTTATCAAATGCCACCGACTTAATGCCGTAATCATCCAATAGAAGCTTGATTTTGTAATGTAAAGAAGGTGTGTCACCCATTTTTTGCGCAATAAATAAAAGAGTGAGTGGTGCAGGGCGATCTTTTAAAGAGACGGTTTCTTTGTGTTTGAGTGTGATGTTTTTATGAGAAAAAATCAGTGACTGCTTTTCAAAAGGTAGTTTATTAAAGTTCTCAATCGAAATTGATTTCTTTGGTGCATCTTCAAAGTCCGTATCAATCATGCCGCATAAAATTTCAGCATCTTCCCATTTATCCAATTGTGTCTTTTGCACTGCTGCACGGTAGTCTAGGCATGCTAAATCGCCTTTATCACTAAAGAAACCTGCCATTATCCCGAGTTTATGGATGTCTTTAGGTAAATCATATTTTTGTGCCAGTTGATAAAGTACGACTGAGTCCTGCGGGTAGCCTAACTCAATGAGTTTTTTCATCCGTACAGCTAAATAGTCTTTTTCTGCATCTGCGGCGTTGCTCACAGGCGGTTTGGCTTCGGTTGTCAGTAAATCTCTCAAAAGGCCACGTTCTGTTTTAGACAAGTTTGAGCCAATCGATTCGACTAATGTGTAGTATTTTTTCATCGACAACCCAGCCCAAAGATCATTGTCAAATGTTTGCTGGTCTTTATTGGTAAAGCCTACCGCATAATAGGGTCTTTCGGCGGCCGAGGCTGTAGCACTCATAGTTATGAGCAATAAAATGAGTAAAAAGCGCATGCCTTATCCTTATTGAGTGCTTGCTGTATCGTTGTTTTTAAGTAGGGCGTTGAAATCATCATAGCTATATTGCTTTGTGATCTCTTGTGTTGTCACAGGAACTGGTTTAAAAAGCGTATAAAGAAGGGCAATAAAGCCAATTAAGATAAGTACCATCACGATCCCTTTTAACGGGAGCGGACTCATCGGTCTTTTACGTCTTGGTTGTGTCTGAATTAAAGCCATGCTTTGTTATATAAAAGAATTTGTTTCACTGTAAAGTGGTGATTTAAGGATTAGAAAGAAAAACTATGGATATTGAACAATCTGTTTGGACATTTGAAACATTCTTTGTGATGTTCGTCATTCTTTTTTTGTTAGTATTGTCAGCCTTCTTTTCGGGGTCGGAAACAGCTTTAACAGCAGCTTCCAAAGCGAGTATGCATGGTTTAGAGAAAGAGGGGAATAAGCGAGCTTCTTTAGTTAATCGATTGCGGGAGCGTAAAGACAAAATGATTGGTGCTTTATTGCTTGGTAATAATCTTGTGAATATCTTGGCTTCTGCTTTAGCTACGGTTTTATTCCTAAAACTTGTGGGTGAAAGCGGTGTTGTTTGGGCGACACTTGTTATGACATTGTTAGTTTTAATATTCTCAGAAGTGATGCCAAAAACATATGCGTTGCTTTATTCAAGCCGCATGGCTTTGGTTGTTGCGCCTGTTGTTAAGTATATAGTGCTGATTTTTGGCCCTATCACAGAAGCGGTTGTTTGGCTTGTTTATAAAATTTTGAGTGTCTTTGGCATTGATACAAGTAACATTGCTGATACTTCTGAAGAAGAGCTACGTGGTGCTATTGAGTTACACGAAGGCCAAGATGTCGAGCGTTGGGAACAACGGGCGATGCTGCGCTCTATTCTTGATTTGGCTGAGGTAGAAGTTAGTGAGATTATGACGCACCGTAAAAACATGGTGATGATTGATGTTGAAACCCCGCTCGATCAAATTATCACAGAAGTTTTAAATTGCCCATATACGAGGCTGCCGATCTGGAAAGATAATCAAGATAATATTATTGGTATTATTCATGCGAAATGGCTGATGCGTGAGCTACAAAAAATGGGCGATAACTACAAGGAATTAAATCTTGGTGAGGTTGCTTCTGAAGCGTGGTTTATTCCAGAAACGACAACGCTGTTTGACCAGTTGCAGGCATTTAAAGAGCGTAAAGAACATTTTGCTATTGTGATTGATGAATACGGTGCATTAATGGGTGTTGTAACGCTTGAAGACATTTTAGAAGAAATCGTTGGTGAGATTGATGACGAGCATGATGTACCAGTTCCTGGTGTGACGCCAATGCCGAATGGAGCCTATGTTGTAGAAGGTACGGTGGCTATTCGTGACCTTAATCGTGAGTTTGAGTGGAATTTGTCTGATGAAGAAGACTACTCGACTGTCGCTGGTTTGATTTTATATGAGAGCAAAATGATCCCAGAAGTAGGGCAGGTCTTTAATTTCCAAGGGTTCCGCTTCAAAGTAACAAAACGTCAGCGCAATCAAATCATGGAAGTGAAAATCTATCCACCTGAAAAGCAGAAATAACCTAAAACTTCTCAAGCAGTTTACGGATGTATTCTAGCTCTTCTTTTGGGCGATCATATTCACCAGCCCGTTCACGCAAGGTATCGAGGATTTCACGGAGACGTTTTTGCTCGGCTTCATCAGGGATTTTAACAGTATTGTCATTTAGAGGATTGGTTTTATCACCTTTGCCACCTGGAATAGGTCTGCCAAGTGGGTCTTTGCCGTTCATACCGTCTTTACCGAGCGGGTTAAGCATTTGAGCGATTTGTTGTTCAAGCTGCTGTTCCAGTTCTTCTTGGCCTTCACGTAAATATTCAATGACTTTTTCTTCATGCGGTATAGCGCTTTCTGCGTTTTCTTGTTTTAGGTCGAGTGTAACAACCCGCATCTCTAATTCCGCCATACCAAGGCCTTGAGGGATATTATCTAAACGCTCTGCGGCTTCGGCGATAAGTTGGCCAAGAATAAGGCGAAGGGCGTTTTGTTCTAAGGCTAAAGGTTGCGTAGAGCTAAGGTTCTGCGCAGCTTCTTTTGTGCGCTTCAGCAGGTCTTCTTCAGCCTCAATCAGGCGATCAAGTTCATCAATACTTTTCATGCTGAAATCTATCTCAGGGGGTAGTTCTTCATTGAGGTCAGGCACGATATTATCAATAAAGTCCTCAAGACGAGAGAGTTTGTCTTGTGCTTGATCGCTTTTACCCTTTTGAAGATCTCGCAATAAATCTTCCATGAAGTTATCGAAATCTTCTTGAGAAAGCATCATATCGTCAATATTTTCAGGTGTTTTGTCGCCGAGTTTTTGTTGAGACTTTTCTTTCATGTCTTTGCTTAGTTTGTCGACATAGCGATCTAATTGTTCAGAGAGTGAGCCAAACTTTTGCGCTAGTTTTTTGTCTTCAGCATTATCTTGAAGGGCTTTCATTAAATCCTGAATGGCTTTTTTAAGGGCGTCATATTCACGAGTCAGGCCTTGATCTTCCATCTCTAAAGCTACTTTCCATAGAAGGCTTATGCTGTCCAAAACATTTTTATCTTTGGTCTTTATTCGTTCAAGGAGTGTCTTAGCGGCTAAATAGATAGAGATATCTAGGCGTTCAAGATCGGCGGATTCAAGGATAGGTGTTATCTCCTGTTGAATATCGCTATAGGCATCGACACCCTCCCATGCAAGACGTTTACGTGCGGCAATAAGTTTTTGTGCACGCTTATCCAAGAAATCTCTTTCAGGCAAAATAGCATCAATATTCAGTATCTCACTTTTTTGCCCTGCAAAATCCATAGCCTGTAATGTTAGTGTCACGGGTAAACCGCTCCATAAATGTTCGGTTACATCAAATTTTAACGATGTTTCAAGCGTTTCATCTTCATTGGTGTTTAATGCTTTGGTTTCTTCATAAGCTGTGCCAAAGAGTGGTTGTTCTTCGACGACAGGTGCAAGATCAAAGGAGAACTGAATTTCTTTAATGCCAAAATCATCATAAAGACTAACAGGTATTTCAAGTGCCCCGATGGATGAGTGGCTTAGCTTGTCTGTAACTTTAATCGTGGGGTTTTGATCTTCAATGTAATTGACGTTCCACTGTCTTTTAAGCAAGGGTGCATAGGATAAAATAACTTTATCTAAAGGATTAGAAATAACCTCTTCTATATTGTTTTTAAAAGATATTTCTTTTTCATTTATAATAAGTTTAGGTTTGAGAATAGGTTGTGTATGACTCACACTAATTTTACTGCCTTCATAGATATCTACAGGCACTTCGTTATTGAATCCGGCAATGCGCTGCAAAGGCTTTTTGATATATTGTGGTGGCGTTACAGTTAAGATAGTGCTGCTGTCATCACTCTGCGTAAACGGCCAAAAGGCTGCTTTCATTTTTTGTGGAAAATACTGACCTGTTACAACAAGAGCGATGATGAATAAAAGGACAGCAGCAATGCGTAATGCATTTGAATCTACTGTCTCCAAGCGAATAGAGGGATGCAAGAAATGTAAGCTTTTTAGATGTTTACGTTTCTTTTCTTGTGAGGCGTGCCAAAGATGTGCTTGGAAGTCACTCGGCTCTGTAAGCGTTGTATCTTCAAGACTTTCAATAGGACGACCTGTAACGTGACTTCTGGATTCTAATGTTTTGTTGATTTCTTGCGTGGTCGGAAGGTGCCAATGTTTAAAGCCTTTGATAAGCAATAATAGCGCAGCCATAAGCCAGAGCCCGTAAGCCCACAATGGCAGGGTGAAAACTATAGCTAGGGCCGAATAGAAGAATGTGAGTGTAAGTGGCATCCAGCAAGCTAGTGCTACGCTTTCAATAAAAAGACTCAGCCATGCAAAAGCTTTTTTAATCGCTAACATTGTTCGGGTAGCTTTGTGGGTAGGCTTTGCCACTATAGCCGTCTGGTGCAGAAAGTGATTTTGGCTTTACCCCGCAAGCTGCTAGGCTTAGTGTAATAATGATTGAACAGATGATAATACGCATAAGGCTAAGACTACATGAAAATCAAAAAAAAGGACAAGCCTAAAAGCAGAAAAAAATGGGGGCCTTTAATTGCTTGCCTGTTTTTTGTAATGGTCGTTATTTATTTATACGCTTTTTTAGTTAATGGTGGTGGCTCACTCTTCATCAAATAGGACGAGATATTCGCCATAACCTTCTTTTTCCATTTTTTCCTTAGGGATAAAGCGCAGGGAAGCAGAGTTAATGCAATAGCGCAACCCGCCAGCCTCAGCAGGACCGTCATTAAAGACATGGCCTAAATGGCTGTCCGTTTCAGCGGATTTTACTTCTGTCCTTACCATGCCGTATTTTGTGTCGACTTCATCTTTGACAAAATTGTCTTGTATAGGGCGCGTGAAGCTGGGCCAGCCTGTACCGCTGTCGAATTTATCGGTAGAAGAGAAAAGAGGTTTACCGTTAATCACATCAACATAGATGCCGTCCCGTTTTTCGTTCCAATAGGCGTTCTTAAAAGGCGGTTCTGTACCGCCATGCAAAGTAATGGCTTTTTGCTCTTCGGTTAAATGCGATAGATCATCTTTGGTTGTGGCTTGTTTGTTCATATCAGTTCCTCCATTTGCCGAAATTGATATAACGGCAACAATAAAAAGCGTGAATAAGCTAGGCAGTATAAATTTTTTCATACAAGCTTATTCGCAGGCACATCCCGAAGGTTACATTGTTTTTGTCATCCCCGCTTTATGCGGGGATCCGGATGCCCGCATAAAGCGGGCATGACAATGTTTTTACAATTTCTTTTCAAGTTCAGGCAAAACTTCAAAAAGATCAGCGACAAGACCATAATCAGCGACTTGGAAGATAGGGGCTTCTTCGTCCTTATTAATGGCCACAATGACTTTTGAGTCTTTCATACCTGCTAAATGTTGAATTGCGCCTGAGATACCAACAGCAATATAAAGATTAGGGGCAACGATTTTACCCGTTTGACCAACTTGATAATCATTGGGGACGTAACCAGCATCAACCGCTGCTCGAGATGCGCCAATGGCAGCACCTAATTTGTCAGCTAGTTTTTCAATCAAAGCGAAGTTTTCACCTGAGCCCATACCACGGCCACCAGAGATAACAATCTCAGCGGATGTTAGTTCAGGACGCTCTGATTTAGAGAGTTCTGCTGATTTGAATGAAGAAAGACCTGTGTCAGAACCAGATGTTACATCTTCAATAGAGGCTGAGCCAGTTTCAGCAACCTTGTCAAAAGCTGTACCACGGACTGTGATGACTTTTTTATCATCACTGCTTTCAACAACAGCTAGAGCATTACCCGCATAAACTGGACGCTCAAAAGTTTTGTCATTAATCACTTTGGTGATGTCAGAGATTTGTTGTGTATCCATAAGCGCTGCAACACGTGGGGCAATATTTTTGCCGTAAGTCGTAGCAGGCATGACGATATGATTATAATTGGCTGCCAATTCAACAATAAGTGGGGCCATATTCTCGGCTAACCCATTATCTAAATGCGCAGCATCTGCCTTTAAAACTTTTTTCACACCATCAAGCTTTGCGCCAGCATTGGCTGCTTCCGCAATGCCTTTTCCTGCAACTAGTAGATCAATGTCACCGCCCAATTCTTTGGCGGCGGCTACTGTGTTTAATGTTGCGGCACCTAATTTTTGTCCGTCTATTTCTGCGATTACTAAAATGCTCATGTTTTTAATCTCCCTTACAGTACTTTTGCTTCGTTTTTCAGCTTGTCGATAAGTGTATCGACGTCAGGCACTTTAATACCGGCGCTACGCTTTTCAGGCTCTGATACAGAGACGATTTTTAAGCGAGGTTCAAAAGAAACACCTAGATCATCGGCGCTGATTGTATCAAGGGGCTTTTGCTTGGCTTTCATAATGTTCGGCAATGCGGCGTAACGTGGTACGTTAAGACGTAAGTCCGTGGTGATGATGGCGGGTAGCTTAACCGTCAGTGTTTGAAGACCGCCGTCAATCTCTCTTGTTACATCTGCTGTGTTAGACCCTAATTCAACTTTTGATGCAAAGGTCGCTTGTGACCAACCAAGAAGAGCAGAAAGCATCTGGCCTGTTTGGTTGCTGTCATCATCAATGGATTGTTTGCCCATGATAACAAGATCAGGGCTTTCTTTCTCAACGATGGCTTTAAGTGCTTTGGCAACCGCTAATGGCTCAACGCCGCCAAGGTCAGTTGGTTTATCTGTCTGTACGAGTATGCCACGGTCTGCGCCGACTGCCATGGCTGTGCGCAAGATGTCTTGGGCAGCAGCAGGGCCGATTGTTACAACAACAATCTCTGTTGCTTTGCCTGCTTCTTTTAATTTTACGGCTTCTTCAACGGCGATTTCATCAAATGGGTTCATGCTCATTTTAACATTGGCGAGTTCAACACCTGATTTATCGGCTTTTACACGAATTTTGACGTTGTAATCAACGCAGCGTTTTACTGGTACCAGTATCTTCATTTTTTATGTCCCCTCTATATTTTAAGAATGCGTGATGATAGCTAAAGCAAACATGGCTAAGGCTATACCTTGAAATAGAACACGTAAACGCATCAGGCGATTGCCGTGTTTTTTGTTAAACTCTCCACCTTTTGCAAAACTTAATAGGCCGATAATTAAAGCTCCTAAACAAGCCAGCATGGCGATCGCCATAAATATGGTGAATATATTACTCATAGCTACAAAGATAGATGATTTGTTTTAAAAATCACCTAAAAAAAGCGTATTACTTCTGTCGCACTGCGGTAAGGAAGTAATTAACGGCCAGATCATCTTTCGACAAAGAAAATTTATCGTTTATAGGGTTGTAGGTCATACCCGTAATGTCGGAAGGTATATATTGATGACGGCGTAGCTGTGCAGCAATCTCAGAAGGGCGTAGAAACTTCTTCCAATCATGTGTGCCGGCTGGCACCCAGCGCAGAATATATTCTGCCGCAACAATGCCCAGGGCAAATGATTTTGGGGTGCGGTTAAGCGTTGAAAAAATGATTAATCCATTCGGTTTAACGAGCTTTGTGCAGGTCTCAACAAATAGTGCAACATCTGCAACATGCTCAATAACCTCTAATGCAAGGACTGCATCATATTGCTTTTTCTTCTCTACAAGACTTTCTGCTGTAACAGGAAGATATTCAATATCAAGGTTAGATTCAGCAGCGTGTGTGATTGCTTTTTCTATATTTTTGGTGGAGGCATCAACACCAGTCATTTTTGCGCCAAGTCGTGCCAAGGGCTCACAGACAAGACCACCGCCGCAACCAATATCTAAGATACTAAGTTTGGAATAGGGTTTAATGTTGTTGAGATCGCATGAAAAATGAGGATCTAACTGGCTGCGTAGATATTTAATACGTGTAGGGCCGAGTTTGTGCAAGGGCTTAAAAGCACCTGTTTCGTTCCACCAATCATCGGCAACACGTTCAAAGTTTTCAATTTCTACTTTATCAACTGTAGTCATGCCTATAAGATGACGTAATATAGAGTTTTGTAAAGGGGCGAAAACAAGAAGATGGGTGATGTCGTTTTCGATGAGCATGAAAAGCAAACATTGGATGCCTATGATGGCATGTCAGTGGGGGAGATATTATGGCGCACCCGTCAACACCAAGGCTATACTGTAGAGCAGGTCGCTGAGTTATTAAAAATCCGTAGTGCCTATCTTGAGGCACTTGAGAAAGATGATATTTCAACATTGCCAGGGCGTGTCTATGCAATCGGGTTTGTGCGTAGTTATGCTGAGTTTTTGGGTATTAATGGCGATAAGCTCGTCTATCTTTTTAAAAATCAAAAAGTTGGCCATGATAAAAAAGTAGATTATGCGATGCCGACACCGATGGATGATGGGCAATTGCCGAGTAAAAAGTTACTGGCCATATCAGCCGTTTTTTGTTTGGCGGTGTTTATGCTGTGGTCATGGATAGGCAGTCCAAAGGATATGTCCGATCAGCCTATTCCAGAAGTGCCGAAACAAGTAGAGGATGTTGTTTTAGACCAGGCTGAGGTTAAAACCGAAAAGAAAGAAACGAAGAAACGAAAAATTAAAGAAGCAGCAGCCGCAAAATCGATTGAAATTCGAGCCGTAAGTGAAAGCTGGGTTAGCGTTAGAGACGCAGAAGGTAATAGTATTGCGGCAAAGCTTATGAAAGCGGGTGATGTGGTTACAATCCCCGATAATGTGAAGGCCGTTATGAATACAGGTAATATGGGTGCGCTGGAAATTTATCTCGGTGGACAAAAGATAGATATGGGCGGAGAGCTCGGTGAGGTTAGAAAAAACGTCGATTTAAGCTTTGATACGCTAAAAACCTTGCAAAAAGACTAAAAAAACGCCATGTGTATTAACATGGCAAACGCACAAGATCATACACATATCAGACCGTGGCGCATGATACAGCGTCGTAAGTCTCGTCAGATTATGGTGGGGAATGTGCCTGTAGGCGGTGATGCACCGATTACCGTGCAATCTATGACCAATACCCCAACCACCGATATCAAAGCAACGATAGCGCAAATTCATGCAATGGAGAAGGCTGGTGCTGATATTGTTCGGGTTTCTTGCCCTGATGAAGAATCTAGCGCCGCACTGAAACATATTGTTCCAGAAGTATCTGTACCGATTGTCGCCGATATTCATTTTCATTATAAGCGTGGTATAGAGGCCGCTCAAAATGGTGCAGCATGTTTGCGTATTAATCCGGGTAATATTGGATCAGCCGCACGTGTTAAAGAAGTCATTCAGGCCGCACGTGACCATAATTGCTCGATCCGTATAGGCGTAAATGCTGGTTCATTAGAAAAAGATTTATTAGAACAGTTCGGCGAGCCTTGCCCAGAAGCGATGGTACAATCAGCTTTGCGCCATATTCAAATCTTAGAAGACCATGATTTCTTTAATTTCAAAATTTCTTGTAAAGCATCAGATGTCTTTATGGCGTGTGCAGCGTATCAACAATTAGCAGAGGTCTGTGATTATCCATTACATTTAGGCATCACCGAGGCAGGGGGGCTGCGCACTGGGACTGTAAAGTCGTCAATTGGTATGGGCTCGTTATTATGGGCAGGGATAGGGGATACAATTCGTGTGTCACTCTCTGCTGATCCTGTAGAGGAAGTAAAAGTGGGCTTTGATATGCTGAAGTCTCTCGGTCTTAGACACAGAGGAGTTAATGTTATTTCTTGCCCGTCATGTGCGCGTCAACAATTTGATGTGATTAAGACTGTGGCGATTTTAGAAGATCGTTTAGCGCATATTACAACACCGCTGACATTATCTATCATTGGCTGTGTGGTGAATGGCCCTGGAGAAGCACTTATGACCGATATAGGTCTGACAGGTGGCGGTAAAGGCACGCATCAAATGTATCTTAACGGCAAGACAGCGCATCGTGTGTCTGAAAATGACGAAGACCTGATTGAACATATTGTTCAAATGGTTGAAGAAAAAGCGGCAGAGCTTCATAAGCTAGAACAAAAGGCTGCTTAAAACATGGAGATACTAAACACAATTTTATTTTGGCTTGGTGTGAGTGTCTTCTTGTATATTCCGTATATAGAAATTTTTTGTAAGGGTGTACCGCATTACAGGACAGCTCCGATAATCCGTGATGAGATTATTAAACGCCTTCAACAAGACATAAAAAAGCATGAAACCAGTTCTCCTTACCAAATTGTTGATATGGGTGCTGGGTTTGGCTTTATGGCGATGGCTTTGGCCAAGGCGTATCCGCAAGCACAGGTGGTTGGGATCGAAATAGACCGCATAGCGTGTTGGAGTGCGCGTCTTATTGCGTGGCTAAGAGGGATACAGAATGTTCGTTTTATTCGGGGAAATGCAATGGCCTATGATATGGGCGATACAGATGCAGTAACTATATACATGGGTAAAAAATTTATGTCTGCTATTAGTGTAAAGCTCGCAGACGAGTTGCAGCAAGGTGCTTTAGTGTTTAGCAATTCTTATAAATTAGAAGCGCCGTGGGTATTGTTAGAGAAGGTAACAATAGAGACGAAATACCCGCATCAAGGGTGGTTATATGTGTATAAAAAACAATAAAGTCTTTACATATCTCTTTAAGCTGCTAAAAATAAGAATATGTCTATTCAAGATGATTATGAGGGTGCCGCTGATAATAAGTTAGCAACTTTTGTAGAAAATAATACAATGCTATGTATTGGCGGTGTATTTTTAGCCGCAATGCTTATTCTAAGCCCAACTTGGTCTAAATGTTTTGCGCAACAGTCTTTGTCAGAGGCTAGTGAGCCACAATCACTTAAACGATAAGCGTACTGCATTTAACCTTAGTCTTAGAGGTTCAAAAAACTCTTCTTTGCGTATAGCACCAATAATGTTTGAGCTAATGTTCAACAATGAGTTAATCGCCCCTGGGATTGATAGGCTTGTAATGGAAAATATAAACCAGCAAAATCCAGCGATGATATGATTGCTTCTAAATAAGAGCGGGGTGTCTCTGTATAAAAGAGCTGTCGATGCAAAGGTAAGACAAATACCACCAAAAATATCGCCGATATTCTTATAGGTCATGTATACGATCACCCAAGTTATTATAATGCTGAGAGCAACGATAATCTTTGTAAAATAATGTGGTAGCTTAAGGCTAAGAATGTTACGAGCCATAACGAGGATACAAAAGGCAACACCCGTTGATTGGGCTAATAGTAAATAATGGGCTATACCAGTTGCATTTGAAAGCACATGGAGACGGATCATTTCATTAGATGTTTTTTTCTGAAAGCTATATAGGTTAATCAATAACCCTATTGTCCCAACTAGCTGTGCTAAAATAAATAAGCTCATCAAACCCTCTTGCTCTTGCTCTTATTATGCCTAGAATGTCTTAATCTTAGGTAAATAGAGGATAATAATGTCATTAGTAGAAAAACTATCGCCAATTAAATCACGTTTTGAGGAGCTATCTGTTTTAATGAGCGGCGGTAACCTTAAAGGCGATGAATTTGTAAAATATTCTAAAGAATATGCGGATCTTGAGCCAGTGATGAAAGTTATCAATGCTTATGAAAAAGCGTTGAGCGAGCAGGTTGATCTTGAGGAAATGCTTAACGATCCAGAAATGAAGGCCATGGCGGAAGATGATCTGTATCGTATCAAAGCAGAGCTGCCAGAGTTAGAAAAAGAAATTCAATTAGCGTTGATCCCAAAAGATTCCGCAGATGATAAATCAGCCATATTAGAAATCCGCGCTGGAACAGGGGGTGATGAAGCTGCCCTTTTTGCGGCGGATTTGTTCTCTATGTATAAAAACTATGCGTCGAATAATGGGTGGCGCTTAGAAGTTGTTGAAATGGCTGAGAATGATATTGGTGGCTATAAAGAGATTATCGCAGAGATTAATGGCGTGGGTGTTTACGCCAAATTAAAATTTGAATCAGGCGCACATCGTGTACAACGTGTGCCTGAAACTGAAAGTGGTGGACGTATCCATACGTCGGCGGCCACTGTTGCGATATTACCTGAGGCTGAAGATGTTGATTTTGAAATGCGTGATGATGATTTGCGTATCGATGTGTATCGTGCCAGTGGCGCTGGGGGACAGCATGTTAATAAAACAGAATCAGCGGTGCGTGTGACGCATATTCCTACAGGTGTATCCGTGGCGATACAGGATGGTAAATCTCAGCACAAGAATAAGGCAAAGGCTT
This sequence comes from Micavibrio sp., assembly GCA_002699085.1. Taxonomy (GTDB): domain Bacteria; phylum Pseudomonadota; class Alphaproteobacteria; order Micavibrionales; family UBA9664; genus UBA9664. The sequence continues at coordinate 13,130 of PAAR01000027.1, read as the reverse complement.
TGCAAATTCTTAAATCACGTCTGTATGAGGCAGAGCGTCAAAGACTGCATGATGAACGTTCAGCGGATCGTAAATCACTTGTTGGGACAGGGGATCGTTCAGATCGTATTAGAACCTATAATTTCCCGCAAGGTCGTGTGACGGATCACCGTATTAACTTAACGTTGCAAAAGCTTGATCGTATTTTATCTGGTGAGAGCCTTGATGAAATTATTGATGCACTGACTGCGGAAGATCAGGCAAATAAGCTGGCAGAGTTTAATGGCTGATACACTTAGCGATATAGCGCAAAAAGGGCGGCGTATATTGACTCAAGAAGGCATAGAAACGGCAGCATTAGATGTGCGGCTGCTTTTGCAGTTCGCTCTACAATTATCTCCAGAAGAAATAATTGCACAGCCGCAGCGTTTATTATTGCCTGCTGAATCAGTGTTGTTTGACCATTTGCTTGAAAAGCGTATTGCTGGGCTGCCTATTTCAAAAATTGTCGGTCAAAAAGAATTTTATGGGCGTGTGTTTAAGGTTAATGAAGATGTGCTTGATCCTCGTCCAGATACAGAAACTATGATCGAGGCTGTTTTAGGTTTTGTGCAGCAATATCCTGATAAAAAAGATTGGTCGATTCTTGATTTAGGGACTGGGTCTGGCTGTATTTTGGTAACGTTATTAAAAGAATTGCCAGAAGCCACAGCTGTGGGTGTTGATATATCGCCAGAAGCGTTAAAAATTGCTGCAGATAATGCCCTAAAGCACCATGTTGATGACCGCGCGAGATTCGTTTTGGGAGATTTTTCGGATTCTATCGACGAATCTTTTGATCTTGTTGTGTCGAATCCACCTTATATCCCATCGGCAGATATTGAGAAACTGCAGAAAGAAGTGAAGAATCATGACCCTATTTTGGCTCTTGATGGCGGTGATGATGGATTAAATCCATATAAAAATATTTTCCCACTGCTTGAAACACTGATTCGTCCACAGGGTATGGGTTTTTTTGAAATAGGGTGGAACCAGCGTGCAGATATAGAGAGAATCGCCAGCATCAGCAGAGTCGTGGTGCGTAAGGTGTTTCAGGATTTAGCAGGACATGACAGAATTGTTGCAATATCCACAGGGAAAAAATAAAAAAACATCTTGTGATCCTTTTGCAACGCAGTTTACAGTTTGAACACATAAGCGCTGTCTCTGAAACATCTTGTGTATAAAAGCGACAAAAGTGAGCCGTTTTTTGCATTTTTAAAATGTTACAGAGTACAATGATGTATGTGAGTAAAACTGTTGATAAAATGTGTATAACATTTTGGGATGAAAGAATTTAAGGGATAAATATGAGACACACGAACAACAATAATGCGAGAAGATCACGTGGTGGCAAAAACCGCAATCAATCGAGCAATAGATCTCAGGGTAATAACAAATCACAGGTATTTGACAGTAATGGCCCAGATGTACGCATACGGGGTACAGCTCAGCAAGTTGCTGATAAATATATGGCTTTGGCGAAAGATGCACTGACATCAGATAACAGTGTTTTGGCTGAAAATTATTATCAACATGCCGAACATTATCAGCGTTTACTGAATAGCTTTGTTGAGTCAGAAGAGCGTTATAAGCAAAGCCGTGAAGAAGATTTGGCTCTGCCTGAAACAATTTTGAAGCCTGCGAATTCTGCATCTGAGGATGCTGCAGAAACACAAGAGTTGCAAAGCGCTTAAATAAACTAAAAAAGCTTTCTTTATTTACTAGAAAATTAACCTTTATGCTCTTATATTTAAGGGTATGGAATTTGATAAATTTACTGAAAAGTCACGTAGTTATATCCAACAAGCGCAAACGCTGGCTGGACGTCGTAATAATCAATCTTTGGAGCCTGAACATCTGCTCAAGGTGATGATAGATGATACGGAAGGGCATATACCGAGCCTTATCCAAGATGCTAAAGGTGATATCTCAAGGCTTCATGCTGATGTTGATTATGCTTTGTCAAAACTGCCATCTGTCACAGGAAGCGGGGCAGGACAGTTAAGACTCTCAACTGATCTAAGTAAAATATTTGATGAAGCGTTATCTTTGGCGCAAAAATCTGGCGATGCCTTTGTCTCAGGTGAGCGCATATTGCAAGCGATGATGCTGGCTAAGGCTGCACATGTTTCTGAAATCATTGATGATTGTGGTTTGACGGATAAGGCACTGAATAAAGCGATTGAGACGATGCGTAAAGGCCGTACGATTGATTCTGCTAATGCCGAAGATCGCTATGAAGCGTTAAAAAAATATGCCCATGATTTAACTGCGGCCGCACGTGATGGGAAATTAGACCCAATAATTGGCCGTGACGAAGAAATTCGCCGCACGGTGCAGGTATTATCTCGCCGTACAAAAAATAATCCTGTGCTGATTGGTGAGCCAGGTGTCGGTAAAACAGCGATTGCTGAAGGTTTGGCACTACGTATTATCAATGGTGATGTGCCAGAAAGCTTAAAAGATAAAACGCTTTTAGCACTTGATCTTGGTGCGTTGATCGCTGGCGCAAAATTTCGTGGTGAATTTGAAGAGCGTTTAAAAGCTGTTTTAGATGAAATTAAAGCCTCTGATGGTGAATTTGTCTTATTTCTTGACGAGTTGCACACGCTTGTAGGGGCTGGTAAAGGCGAAGGCTCAATGGATGCTGGGAATATGCTTAAACCTGCTTTGGCACGTGGTGAATTGCGCATGGTTGGCGCAACAACGCTGGATGAATATCGTAAATATATTGAAAAAGATGCAGCACTTGCACGCCGTTTTCAGCCAGTGATGGTGGATGAGCCTACGGTGGCGGATACGATCTCAATTTTGCGCGGTATTAAAGAAAAATATGAAGTACATCACGGGGTGCGGATCAGTGATAATGCGCTCGTTGCAGCGGCTAATTTGTCGCATCGCTATATTACTAACCGCTTTTTGCCAGATAAGGCGATTGATTTGGTTGATGAGGCTTCGTCACGGTTGCGGATGCAGGTGGATAGTAAGCCAGAAGCACTGGATGAGATAGATCGCCGTCTGATGCAGTTACGCATCGAGCGTGAAGCGTTGCGTAAAGAAGAAGATAAGGCGTCTAAAAACCGTTTGGAGAAACTTGAGACAGAAATTGCTGAATTGGAAGAGCAATCAGATGCGCTGACAGATCAATGGAAAGCAGAAAAAGAAAAACTTGGTTCTGCACAAAAATTGACGGAAGAGCTAGATAAGGCTCGACAAGAATTAGAACGTGCAGAACGTGAAGGCGATTGGACAAAGGCTGGTGAGCTGACTTATGCGAAGATACCGCAACTGGAAAAAGCACTTGCGGCGGCTTCTGAAGCACCAGATAGCACAGTTATCAATGAGACTGTTACTGAAGAAGATATTGCAGAGGTCATTAGTCGTTGGACAGGTATTCCTGTGTCAAAAATGATGGAAGGTGAACGTGAGAAACTTCTTACGCTTGAGCAGTCACTGGAAAAACGTGTTGTGGGACAAGACCAAGCAATCGCCGCTGTAGCGCAGGCGGTTCGCCGTGCTAGGGCAGGGCTTCAAGACCCTAATCGTCCTATAGGTTCATTCATTTTCTTAGGCCCGACTGGTGTGGGTAAGACGGAGCTAACGAAGGCTTTAGCGGAGTTTTTATTTGACGATGATGGGGCGATGATCCGTATAGATATGTCTGAATATATGGAGAAGCATTCTGTCGCTCGTCTTATCGGTGCGCCTCCGGGATATGTTGGTTATGAAGAAGGTGGTGCTCTGACAGAAGCTGTTCGCCGTAAACCATACCAAGTGATATTGTTTGATGAGATTGAAAAAGCGCATCCAGATGTGTTTAACGTGTTGTTGCAAGTGCTTGATGATGGGCGCTTAACCGATGGCCAAGGTCGTTTGGTAGATTTCACAAATACATTGATGATTATGACCTCGAATATTGGGGCAGATATCTTGGCAGAGCAAGCTGCTGGCGCAGATGTTGAACTCGTTAGGGATCAAGTGATGGAGCGTGTAAGAGCGCAATTCAGACCTGAGTTTATTAATCGTATCGATGAAATTTTGTTGTTCCGTCGTTTAGCAAGGGATCATATGACAGCGATTGTTGAGATACAGCTCAAGCGTTTGGAAAAATTATTACAAGACCGCCATGTTAGTTTGTCGCTTAGTGATGCGGCAAAAGAGCTTTTGGGTGATCGAGGTTATGATCCTATGTATGGCGCACGACCGCTTAAGCGTGTGATGCAAAAAGAGTTGCAGAATAAACTTTCCGAGATGATTCTTAAAGGAGATATTCTGGACGGTTCTGTTGTTGCTATAGATGTAAAAAAAGACGAGCTTACATTTGACGTTAAGCAAGCTAGCCAAAAATCAGAGAAGCTCGCTGTTTAGATTCTGTCTTGTCGCCATAAAGCGAACAGGGTAACGTAAACGTATGAAACGTTTTTTATTACTTACATCAATTCTTTTGACTGGATGCGCAACATTAGTTGATGAGCCGACACAAGAAATTTATTTTGATTTAGCGAATGACATTAATGTAACGGCACGTTGTATGTTTGAAACACCGCATCAGCGTGTGCAGTTTGATGCGCCTGGCTACGCTAAGGTGCAACGGTCTCGTTTTGACGCCGTTGTGTATTGTAATACAACCAATGGTGATAGTATTGAAAAGCAAATTGCTACATCAGTAAATGATACGTCAAAATGGAATATCTTAAATGCGGGCGCAGGTTTCGTTGAAGATGTGTTTGAAGAAACGGCATGGTCTTACCCATCAATTATCACGATTGATTTTGAAGCAGTGACTGCGGCGGTTAATGAAACCCCTCCACCTTTGTCCTATGAGCAAACTGTTGAGCAAGATTTATACGGTCTGAATGGCCGTATAGCGCAACAAACAAGACAAGGACTTGGTGGGCATGCTAGCCGCATTAGCACGACGACACCTGTGGGTGGTTCTTTGCCTAAGAGTAAAGGAAGCCCGTCTAATTATGTTGATCCTTTCGCTAAATCTAATTCAAATGCGCAGTAGTAAAACATGACGACCTATTTTCTTTGTGGGATTGGTGGAAGCGGCATGTTTCCACTTGCGCAATTACTACTTACTAAAGGCCATACTGTAAAAGGCTCTGATCGTTCTTACGACCAAGGAAAATTTCCCGAAAAATTTAAGGTTTTGGAAAAAATGGGGGTTGTTCTATGCCCTCAAGATGGCAGTGGTATTAATTCTTCAGTGGATTTCTTAGTTGTATCAAGTGCTGTGGAGCCGTCAATTCCTGATGTGAAAGCTTCTTTGGAGTTGGGCATTTCTATCAAAAAGCGTGCAGAAATTTTGGCTGAATTATTTAATGCGCAAAAAGGCATTTCTGTTGCAGGTACATCGGGTAAAACGACGGTGACGGCTATGATGGGATATGTACTATCACAGTTAGACCAAGAGCCGACGATCGTTAATGGCGGGATGATGAAAAACTTTGCCGATCAAGCGATGGTTATGGGTAAGGGCGCTTATTTTGTGACAGAAACGGATGAAAGTGATGGTTCTATCTCATTTTTTAACCCTCACATCGCTGTGCTTAATAACATAGCCTTAGACCATAAGCCGCTGACTGAATTACGGGAGATATTTAAAAAATATCTTGAAGCAAGTAGTCATGCAGTAATTGTTAACGGTGATAATGCCGAGGCAATGGATGTTTTAAAGCAATCTAGCGTTAAAAGTGCTGTAATTTTTGCGATTAGTAATAAAGACGCAGACTTACAAGCGCAAAACCTTAAGCCAGCGCAGGCAGGCATCTCTTTTGAGGTTTATGATAAGCGTTCAAATAAACGATATGATTGTGTGCTGAATGTACCAGGGGCACATAATGTGTCGAATGCAATGGCGGTATTGGCAACAATTAAAGCTTTATCACTGCCTTTAGATAAGGTGTGTAAAGTATTAGAGGGATTTAAAGGGACAAAACGTAGGCTGGAAATAGTTGGCAAAAATATAGAACGTAATATCACTGTTTATGATGATTTTGGCCATAATCCAGATAAAATAACTGCTTCTCTCAAGGCACTTAATGAGTTTGACGGGCGTTTATTGTTGTTTTTTCAACCACATGGCTTTGGTCCTATGAAAATGATGCGCAAAGAAATCGTTGAGGCTTTTGCGTCGAATATGACGGAAGAAGATATTTTGGTCATGCCTGAAATTTATTATGCAGGTGGTACAGCTGAACGCTCGATTTCATCAAAGGATTTGATTAATGATGTGCAGGCAGCAGGTCGTCAGGCACAGTTTTTCGAAACACGTCAAGAATGTGGGGATTTTTTAACACTTAGCGCACATGACGGAGATCGTATTGTTATTATGGGGGCACGTGATGATAGCTTGAGTGCCTTCGCTCAGAATGTCCTAGATTCCTTGACGGTAGCTAAAGTTATAAGTGCTTAAATTCTTTTTATTGAAGTTATTTCAAGCCCTTGATCTTGGTATGCTTTGATAAAGTCATTGAATGGTTCAATTTGAACTAGCATAGAACGAGCTGTGGCGTTCAGAATATTCGTCTCGTTAATCATAATGCCAACATGCCCCTCTAAGAAGACAAGATCGCCACGTTGAGGGGCATCGTTGATCTCTTTACCTAAGGCTTTTTCTTGATCGCCAGAATCTCTTGGGCATTTGTAGCCAGAACGTAGCAGAGCAAGTTGTATAAGCCCGGAACAATCGAGGCCTGCATAGGTACGTCCACCAAACTGATAGGTCGCTTGAAGGAAGCGTAGCGCTGTATCTACATAGTCTTGCTCTTTGTTTAGATCAGTCAGTGGTTTTATGTGACTTTTGTGCACATATCCTCGCAAAGCAGGGATGAAGGCATAGTCACCATCATTTTTTTCTTCTTCAATTTCAATGCGGCTCATAAATGGTAATGAAACCATTGCCCAATTTTTATGGCCTGCTTTTGGAAAAACAGGTGCCCATAATGCATCGACGAAATGCGTGGGCAACCATGTTTGTGGTGTAAGGCTATCTTGATGTATCCAGCCTTTATAGTCATCAGTTTTGCAGATACCTTTAACAAAAGGCCCTTCCTGTTCGGTGATTTCAAACGCTTCACCAAAGAGGAGTTGTGTTACTTTTTGATTTATTTCTAGAACTGGTTTTGGCTCTTCAAATAAAATGGTGAAGGGCATGGCAATTTGCATGATAGCGCTCATTACTTATAGGTCTTCCGTAGATATTCAAAGATTGTTCGTAAGCCCATATCCGTACCTCCCTTAGGATGGCCAGCACGGTCAAAATAAGACCAAGCGGCAACATCAAAGTGGAGCCAAGGCACATCATGCTCAATAAATTCTTGCAAGAAAAGAGCGGCTGTAATGTGCCCAGCTTTACCTTTACCAATGTGGCAGATATCAGCGACATCGCTGTTTAATTCTTTGCGGTAGCCTTTCCAAAGGGGCAATGGCCAAACAGGATCTTCCACGGCAAAAGAGAGTTTTTTGATTTTCTCTTCCAATTCATGCTTGTTAGCAAAGAATGGTGGTATTTCATAGCCTGTTGCAATGCGGGCGTGGCCTGTGAGTGTCGCAAAATCAATGATGATCTCAGGCTTTTCTGAGCTACCTTCATAAAGACAATCAGATAAAATTAAACGACCTTCTGCATCCGTATTCTCAATCTCAACGGTGATCCCTTTACGTGTTGGATAAACATCATCTGGTCTGAACGCACGGCCAGAAATGGCATTTTCAACAGCAGGCACAAGAACACGAAGGCGGATGGGTAGTTCGCTGAGCATAATGGCATGGGCAAGACCCAGAACATGTGCGGCACCGCCCATATCTTTTTTCATCGTTTTCATTGACTCGCCCGGCTTGACGTTGACACCACCAGTGTCAAAAACAACACCTTTACCAACGAGCGTGACCATCGGATGCTTTTTATCACCCCAGCGAATGTCAACAAGAGCAGGGCGACGTTCACTGGAGTCGCCAACAGTGAAAACCATTGGGTAGTTTTTCTTGAGTAAGTCCTTATCTTGAATGACCGAGCAATCAGCTTTAAATTTTTTAGCTAGATCCTGTGCGGCTTTGACAAGCTCTTGCGGTCCTAATTTATTCGGTGGTTCATTAATAAGGTTACGGCAGGTAAAAACACCCTGTAAAGCATTGATAACGTGATGTGTTTCTTTACCTTCTGGCAATTTTAATACAGGCCAGAATTCATTGGTACGGTTGATTGTTTTGTATTTATCAAAATGGTAGCAACCTAAACCCCATCCTAATACAAGGCGATTTGTATCTTCTTCTGTACCAACCTCTTTCAGCTCAAAAACAACGTTTTGTAAGGCGTCATCACTTAAACGGCTATGAAGATAAGCTGGCAGGGATGCAATATCATAAGAAGAGATAGGATTCGAAACACCGTAATAAACACGTTTTAATTCACCTTTTTCATTACGAATGATAATGGTTTCACCAGCCTTAGCAGTAAAACGGGCGATTGTGATTTGGCTTTTTGTTGTCGCTGAACGACTTTCATACCAACGTTCGAAAGAATCCGTCCTTACAGGATAGATACTAATGGTGTCATCGGGTGTTTTTGTTGTAAAAAATGGAAACATTAGAGGCTATCCTTATAATATTTATTTATTCTGCGCACGTCAAAAATTTGTGTTCGGCTAGGCAAAGCCCGTAAAGCATAGGAGGGCTTATGGTTAAGGGCTTTAACGACGTCCGGCGCAAATTTTAGCTGCGCCCATTCTGGGTTCAAAAGAAAAGGCGCACCTACTGCTTCAAACAAGTTCACCGTAGCATTGGCTATGCTTTCACTTGTTTTCATTGTATTTACGCCCTTTCTTTTGAACAGAATTATATAAATATTATAAGGATAGCCTCTCAATGATAGCTTTTTTCTTAGGCTTGTCGAGATATGAAGCAAGATTTTACTCGACTATTTTTGTTAAATTCGTTAAGCATGCACTGCAACAAGAGAATTTAAAGGAATTTACATGACTGAAATACGTAACGTCGCCATTATCGCCCACGTTGACCACGGTAAAACGACACTGATTGATAATATTTTAAAACAAGCTGGATCATTCCGTGTGAATGAGCAGGTTAATGAACGTGCTATGGATAGTAATGATCTTGAAAAAGAGCGTGGTATTACTATTTTGGCTAAATGTACTGCTATCCAGTGGAAGGGCGTTAAAGTTAATATCATTGATACACCTGGCCACGCTGATTTCGGTGGTGAGGTTGAGCGTGTCTTGTCTATGGCGGATGGCGTTATTTTACTTACAGATGCTGCTGAAGGTCCGATGCCACAAACAAAATTTGTGTTATCTAAGGCTTTGGCGTTAGGTATGCGTCCAATTGTTGTGATTAACAAAATTGACCGTCCTGATGGACGTCCTGATGAGGTGGTGGATGAGGTTTTTGATCTTTTTGCCTCACTAGACGCAACGAATGACCAGCTTGATTTTCCTATTTTATATGCTTCGGGGCGTGATGGATGGTGTACAAAAGAACTTACCGATCCTCGTGAAAATCTTAACCCTCTGTTGGATTTAGTGCTAACGCATGTGCCTGCACCAGATGTTGACCGTAAAGCGCCATTTTCGATGCTTGCGACATTATTGGATAAAGACCCGTATTTAGGTCGTATTTTGGTTGGGCGTGTCTATAGCGGAACGGCGCAAGTTAATTCTACCGTACAAGCATTAAACCTTGAAGGTCAGAAGGTTGAAGGATTTCGTTTAACTAAATTATTAGGTTTTTCTGGTCTTAACAGATTGCCAATTGAAGAAGCTGTTGCGGGTGATATTATCGCTGTGGCAGGGATGAAAGATACGACATCTGTATCAGATACAATTTGTGCACCTGAAGTGACCACACCTATAAAATCGACACCGATTGATCCACCAACAATGGCGGTAACGCTTTCGGTGAATAACTCACCTTTAGCAGGTAGAGACGGTAAGAAGGTAACATCAACACTTATTCGTGACAGATTATACGCCGAAGCAGAGACGAATGTAGCGATCACAGTGAATGAAACAGCGGGTAAAGATGCCTTTGAAGTGGGTGGCCGTGGCGAATTACAATTAGGTGTTTTGATTGAAACAATGCGCCGTGAAGGTTTTGAGCTTTCAGTCTCACGCCCTCGTGTACTATTGCGCACTGAAAATGGTGTAAAAGAAGAGCCATATGAAGATGTTATCATTGATGTTGATGATGAATATTCAGGATCAGTCATGGAGAAAATGACAGGCCCACGTAAGGCTGAAATGATCGATATGCGTCCATCTGGTGCTGGTAAAGTGCGTTTAACCTTTAAAGCACCATCTCGAGGTCTTATTGGTTACCAGTCTGAATTTATGACTGATACACGTGGAACAGGGGTGATGAACCGTCTTTTCTCTCATTATGGTCCATATAAGGGCGACATTACTGGTCGTCGCAACGGGGCTCTTATTTCAACAGATAGCGGTGAAGCAGCTGCTTATGCGATCTTTAACTTACAAGATCGTGGTGCGATGTTTGTCAGTCACCAAACGCCAGTTTATCAAGGTATGATTGTAGGCGAGCATAACCGTTCAAATGATCTTGAAATCAATGTTCTAAAAGGCAAAAAGCTTACAAATATGCGTGCATCGGGTACGGATGAGGCTGTGACACTTATTCCACCACGTAAGATGAGCTTAGAAGATATGATGAGCTGGATTGATGAAGATGAATTGGTCGAGGTAACGCCAAACTCACTGCGTTTGCGTAAAGTTCATTTAGATGCAAATGATCGTAAACGTGCGGAGCGTGCAAAGGCTGTGTAATGTTTCTGTATGTCTTGAGACTACCGTTCGTTATAGATATGTTGAAACTACCAATTTTTCGTAAATTTGGTGTCCATATTATTGGTAAACACAAGAATACAGTAAATTACAAAGACTCTCTATTAACGGGTCGCATTGATTTCAAATCAGGCGAGGATAATGTTGTTACGATTGGCAAGAACACCAAGTTCTCTGGCACACTGACGATTGAAGGCTCAAATAACGTGGTGAGTATGGGAAAAAATTGTATTTTTCGTGGTGAAATACTCATAAAAGGTGATGGTCAGACAGTAGCAATTGGAGATCATACCACGACTGGTGGCGGCACTTATATATTATGCAGTGAAGGCTGCAATGTGCTTATTGGTAACTATTGTATGTTTTCTCGTGATGTTGAGATACGCACTACAGACGCACATGCTCTTATCGATCGAAACACAAGGGAACGAATTAACCCAGCGGCTTCTGTTAATATCGGCGATCACGTTTGGATAGGGGTGCGCTCTGTTATTACAAAAGGTGCCGTCGTTCCAACGGATACAACGATTGGCGCAATGTCTTTCGTCAGTGGCAAGTTCGATGAAGAAAGCACTGTTCTGGCAGGCGTGCCGGCTAAAGTGATCCGCCGAGATATCACATGGAACAGAGGACGTCGTAAAAAATATTCACTTAAACAAATGGATGCGTGGCAGCAATAATATCCAGTAACTGTATCTGGCTATTTATATAAATGCCGTTAAAATAGTATCATGGGTTTGCGTATCGTTTTCTTCTCTATCGGCTCTTTATTGCTTTTTTCAGCATTCTGCATGTTGTTTCCTGCTGCTATTGACTATTCAATGGGCGACAAGCATGGTCACGTTTTTTTTGTGTCAGCTGTGTTGTGCTGTTTTTTTGGTGTTATGCTATGTATGGTTAACCGTACTGTTTTGAAAGAGAACATCACTGTTAAGGGTGCATTTTTACTTACAACATTAGCATGGTTAACATTAAGCGTGATCGGTGCTTTACCACTTTACTTTTCCGATCTCAATCTATCCTTTACCGATAGCTTCTTTGAGGCTATTTCAGGTATCTCAACGACAGGTTCGACAATTTTACCAGATATCACTTTACTGTCTCATGGCCAGCTATTATGGCGTGCGATGATGCAGATGATTGGCGGTATTGGGATTATCGCTTTTGCCATTTTGCTTTTGCCATTTTTAAAAGTAGGGTCAATGCAACTTTTTCATTCAGAAAGCTCTGATAAGTCTTTGAAAGCGTTACCTAAATCAAAAGACTTTATCTTATCACTCGTCTCAATATTCTTTGCACTTATCTTGCTTTGTTTTGCGACCTATATGGCATTAGGGATGACAGCTTTTGAGGCTATTACATATGCCATGACAACTATCTCGACAGGCGGTTATGCGATTTACAATGACTCCTTTGGCCATTTTAATAGCCCTGCATTAGAGATTGCCTGTATGGTGTTTATGCTCAGTGGTGGTATTCCATTTGTTCTTTATATTCGTTTTTTATATAAAAAAGAGTTTAATTTTTTCAAAGATGAGCAAGTCAAAACTTTCTTTTTTGTGACGGGCTGGATTATCATTTTTCTTACTGTTTGGCTGATGTTTAAAGTGCCTGGTTATGGCTTTTTAACGTCGTTGCGTTACGTGGCTTTTAATATCATTTCAGTGGTTACGACAACAGGATTTGCAACTATTGATTATACTTTATGGGGGCCACTCGCTATCAGTGTGTTTATGTTCGTAACCTATTTGGGGGCATGTTCTGGTTCCACCTCTGGCGGGTTAAAGTTTGTTCGGCTTCTTGTTATTTTTAAAACAGTATCAGCGCATTTAAAGACGCTTCGTTTCAGGCATGGTGTTTTTCCAGTTATGTATGAGGGTAAGGCTGTTGATCCATCTATGACGATGAATATTCTTGGTTTTATGTGTCTATATGTAACAGCAAATGCTGCTCTAGCCGTGGCATTGGCTATGACAGGGCTAGATTTTGATACAGCGATTAGTGCTGCGGCAACGGCGATTGCGAATGTGGGCCCTGGTATAGGACAAGTCATAGGCCCAGCAGGTAATTTCTCATCACTCCCAGATACAGCCAAATGGTTATTATCTTTTGGTATGTTGCTTGGTCGTTTAGAGATTGTAACAGTGCTTATTTTATTTAGCCCTGATTTTTGGAAGAAATAACCCCTGTATTCGTTATTTCTTTTTTAACAAAATTAATGTACACTTAATTGCATGTATAAAATATTAATTTTTGCGTTTTTGTTATTCATGACCTCCCCTGTAC
>PAAR01000026.1 GCA_002699085.1 Micavibrio sp. | reverse complement strand
TATTGTTAAAAAAACGAGGCTGATCCCAACACGTTTTTTGAGTTCATTTAAATGGTCGAATATCGTTGAGCCTTTTTCAATTGTGTCTTCTTCGGTCATGGTTGACGACCCTCAATATCTTCATCACGGGCAGCGGCCTTGTCTTGAATTTCTTTAAGTTCGGCCTCTTTCATGAAGTCTTCAAATTGCTGCGTGAACGCATAGCGGATATAGCTAAGACGGCGCATAATTTTGCCCAATTTATACATCATTTTAGGTATATCTTTTGGCCCTATGATGAATAAAGCAATGAGTGCGATAAGAACAAGTTCTGCCCAGCCAAGAGAGAACATGGTTTATTTTTCCTCTTTATCGTCAACTTTTTTGTCGATTTTCTTGGTGTCTTGATCGTCGTCTGACATGCCTTTTTTAAAGCTTTTAATGCCTTTGCCGAGATCTGAGAGAATGCCTGAAACACGACCTTTCCCGCCAAATAATAAAACGACAACAACAACGATGATAGCGATTTGCCAAATGCCTGGGGTCATGTATTTTCACTTTCTTGCGCTTCTTGTTGCGCCGTTAATTCTTCTTCTTCAAACATATTCGGTGTGCCAGGAATTGTCTCAATCGCTGGACGCTTGTCCAACAAGCCAGACGCTTTTAATTCCTCAACACCAGGTAGTTCCATAATAGTCTCAAGCCCGAAATGGTCAAGGAAGTCTTCACTGGTGATCCAAGTGAGTGGTTTTCCAGGCACTTGGCGACGGCGACCTGGTTTGACCCAGCCTGCTTCCATCAATATATCAAGCGTCCCTTTGCTTGTGGCTACACCACGTATGTTTTCAATCTCTGCACGGGTTACTGGTTGATGATATGCTACAATCGCTAGTGTTTCCATGGCAGCACGCGAAAGCTGACGTTGTTCTTCTTTTTGATGTTCGAGAATATCTGATAAATCGGCGGCTGTGCGGAACGCCCAATGATTGCCAGATTGTGTTAATGTAAAGCCGCGCGTTTCATAGGTGTCTTTTAAGGCGCGTAGAATAGCGCGCACATCTGTACCTTGTGGCAGGCGCACTTCTATTTGCTCAACGGTCAGAGGTTCTTTAGCGGCAAATAAAATTGCTTCGACTTTGCGCTGGAGATCTAGATCAATACTCATAATTTTCTTTTACTCTGTCTTGCCACGAAGGTAAATAGGATTGAAATTGCCATCTTGTCTTATCTCCAACTTACCTTGTTTGGCCATTTCCAACCCTGCGGTGAACATAGACGCCATGGCAGAACGGCTCATTAGTGCATCAATTAAGTTCTCTGGCAGGAATTGTTCTAATGTTGCCCAGACAGTGTTGCGGCCAGATTTTGGTAATGTCCCAAGCATGGTGGATAAGCGCTTTGCGGCTTCATCCATGCTCATAAGATTGAACGGTTTAATCTCGTAAGAGCTATGCTCTGCACGTTGCTGGATGTCACCATATGCAAGAATAATGTCATAAAGATTGGCTTCATATTGTGCATCTGTGCTGCTTGAGATTCCTTCAGGCATACCACGCGCGAAAACTTCTTGTCCTAATTGAGGGCGTGCAAAAAGCAGTTCTGCAGTTTCTTGTATTTTTTCTAAACGCCGTAATTGGAATGCTAAAGCTTCGGCAATTTCTTCACCCGATGGCTCGTCCTGATTATTCTCTTCTTTAGGGAGCAAAAGGCGTGATTTTAAATAAGCAAGCCATGCAGCCATGAGTAAATAATCAGCCGCTAATTCCAGTTTTATTTTTTTTGCTTGCTCAATAAAGCCAAGATATTGGTTCACCAGTTCTAAGATTGAGATTTTAACCAAATCTACTTTTTGATCACGCGCAAGGTTTAGTAACACATCAATCGGGCCTTCAAAGCCGTCAAGATTAAGCAATAAGGATTCTTGTTTGTCCTTGCTGTCTTGCCAATTATCTTCTTCAAAATTATCTGTCATTAGGCCACGTTTTTTGAAGGAAGCAGTGCATCTAAATCGGCGCGTACTTTTTCAATATTTATTGTTTTCATTTTTTCATCATGTTTACTACGAAGCGTTTCAGCCCGTATCAGACGGTTAATACTGTTTTGGCGTAATAGGCTTGCACCCATGGCACCCATTTCAATTTCACCCAATGTGCCGTGGCAAAACAGGGCTGCATCAATACCAACATCTAAGCTGCCTGCAACACGTTGACGTAAATCGCCATAAGGGGCGAGGGCTTTCATAAATACGTCATCGCCAACCAAGAAACCGTCAAAGCCAATATCTTTGCGGATAGTTTGTTGAATAATTTCTTTTGAAAGTGTAGCAGGTTTTTCTTTGTCGATTGCAGTATATAAAACATGGGCGGTCATGCCCCAATAGCCATTACTACGGGCGCTACCATCAAGCGGTGAACGTGTGCAGAGACGGCGGAATGTTTCAAAATCAGTTTTGTTTAAGGTGTCTAAGTCCGTATCGACTTTTGGTAAATCTTCATGTGAGTCTGACATTGCCCGCCCATGGCCAGGAATATGTTTGATAACAGGCGTGACTGCTGAGGCGATATGTGTGTCAGCGACAGCACGACCAAGGGCAATGATTATTTCTAAATCATGGCCATAGGCACGATTACCAATAATGTCATGGGCGCCTTCTACAGGTAAATCTAGCACGGGAGCGCAGTTTACGGTGATCCCTAATGACCAGAGCATATGCGAGATTGATAATGTATTAAGTGTGACAGCTTTTAGACCTTTTTCAGGGTCTTCTTGGAAGAGCTTGGCAAAAGTTTCGGCTGGTGCATGGCTGCGCCAATGCGGCGGTTTAAGGCGCTCTACTTTACCACCTTCTTGATCGATAAGAATAGGGCAGTTCCAACCAACCGTACCACGGAGTTCCTGTACGAGTGCTTTGACTTGTTCTGGTGTATCAATGTTACGGGCAAATAAAATGAAACCGAGAGGTTTTGTCGTATGGTAAAAAGCACGCTCATCTGCCTCTAAAGAAAGACCACGGCAACCATATATAATCGCACGACTTTGGTGAAGCGGGGCAGCGTTGATATCAATTTGTAACGACATAACAATTCGCTCCTTTTTCTTTTAGCTTATTGCATAGATTATTGGCTTTTTCTTTACTTAATGCGCCCATTTGAACACGCACAAATTGACCTTTTCCTTCAACAGTCACAGGGCTGTAGCGCACAGAAAGGCCTGTCAGCTCAGCGCCGTATTTTTTCATGATATTTTGGTAGCCTTGTTCAGCCGAAGCACGGTCTTTGAAAGAAGCCATTTGGATATAATGCGTGCCTACAGAAAGTGAGTCTGTTGTTTTGGTGACCGGTTGAGCTACTGGTGTCTCAATAGCTTTCACTGCAGGTTTAACTTGCGGTTTTTGCAACGATTTTAAAACATCTTTGATATCTTTTTCTTCAGCTTTTGGTGCT
This sequence comes from Micavibrio sp., assembly GCA_002699085.1. Classification (GTDB taxonomy): domain Bacteria; phylum Pseudomonadota; class Alphaproteobacteria; order Micavibrionales; family UBA9664; genus UBA9664. Next base: position 74,936 of record PAAR01000026.1, on the reverse strand, counting down.
TCAGTGGCTTCCACCTTTTCCTCGACTGCAGGCTCTTTAGCAACAGGCTCTTCTACTTGTTTTGTATCCAGAGGTAGATCAGGTTTTTCGCTTACTTCATCGAATAAATTTTCTACATTTGGCTCAGTTGGTTGTGCGTCTGTTTCTTTAAAGATCACGCCTTCACCACTTTCAAAAACAGGCTCTTCGATTAGGTTTTCATTAATGTCAACGCCTTCAAGATCGTCTGTGCCTCGAAGAACATTGTAAACAGCACTATCACTGTTTTGAATTTGCATACCGCCACGATTGTCAGGGGCAATTTTATAGTCAGATTTTGGCGCATAAATAATAGGTATTTGCGCTGATTTATTTTCACCAGAGCCGCTATAGCTATACCAGATAAAACCAATGATAAGGATGAAGCCAACAAAGCCCGCAATCGTTTTCCAATTTGGGATAAGGGCTTTCATCGGCGTGTTTTTATCAAAATCATCCATTTGCGGCATTGTTTTCCTCTTCTTCTAATGCATCTGAACGCATTTCTTCTACGGCTTTAACGCCCATAACATCGAGCGCAGATGCTAACGTGATTGCTGTAGCTCTAACTAGAGCAAGACGTGCCAAGGTCAATGGCTTGTTGTCCTCAATCAAGAAACGGAGTGTTGCGTCACCGCGGCCTTTACTCCACCAGCCATTAAAGGCACTGGCAACTTCTTGAACATAAAAGGCAATACGGTGTGGTTCAAAGGCCGTCGCTGCTTGTTCAACAATACGTGGCCAATTGACAAGCACACGGATCATTTCTTTTTCAGCCTCACCGAGCAGTGATAAATCAACTTTTGCCAAAGCATCATCAGTGAGTTCTTTTTCTGAGAACATCTCAGTACCATGCCGCAATACAGAGCAACAACGTGCATGGGCATATTGCACATAGAAAACTGGGTTGTCTTTTGAGGCTTCTTGCACTTTAGAATAATCAAATTCTAATTCTGAATCTGGTGTGCGTCCCATCATAAAGAAACGGATGGCATCTGCCCCGACTTCTTCAACCATTTCACGCAAAGTAATAATATTGCCTGAACGCTTAGAGAATTTTACAGCGACTCCGTCTTTTAAAACTTTTACCATGCCATTATAGATTACTTTGAGCTTGGCTTTTTCTTTGCTGAACGCTGCCACGGTTGGGCCGATACGCTCTTCATAGCCGCCATGATCTTTACCAAGAAGATTAATCATTAATGTAAATCCACGTTTGATTTTGTCATAGTGATAGCCAATATCAGGCATAATATACGCCCAAGTACCGTCTCTTTTTTTCAATGGTCTGTCTTGGTCGTCGCCAAAATGACTTGAACGGAATAGGGTAAGCGGCACAGGTTCCCAATCTGTCATTTCTTTGCCACGTGGGGGCGGCAACGTGCCTGTATAAATAAGGCCTAAATCATCTAAAGTGTTAAATGCTTTTTCTAAGGTGCCGTTTTCAACAATATCTCGCTCATTGGTAAAGACAGTGTGCTCAATGTTGATAAGCGATAAATCTTGGCGGATCATGGTCATCATATGGTCAACGGCGAAGGTACGGATAGGCACCAGCCATTCCGCTTCTTCTTTGTTCAGCCATTTCTCTCCGTCACGTTCTACAATCGCTTGCCCAACTTCTTTTAAATAATCACCAGGATATAGCCCCTCTGGTATTTCGCCAATATCCTCACCAAGAGCTTCACGGTAACGAAGATGTGCGGTACGAGCTAAAACATCTACTTGGGTGCCAGCGTCGTTGAAATAATATTCACGGGCAACGTCATAACCCGCTTTTTCAAGAAGGTTGCATAGGGTGTCGCCAATCACCGCGCCTCTGACATGGCCTGCATGCATAGGGCCTGTCGGATTCACTGATACATATTCAACATTTACTTTTTCGCCCTTGCCGATATTTAATGCGCCGTACTCAATGCCATCTTTAAGGCATTGTTTAATATCAGTAAAATAGGCTTTACCTGTTAAGCGCATATTGATAAAGCCTGGGCCTGCAATCTCAAGGCTTTCGATGTTTTCAGATCCTTGTAATTGCTCAATTAGTTTGCCTGCTAATTCACGTGGGTTCATACCCAAAGTTTTGGCGAGCACCATTGCAGCATTGGTTGATAAATCACCATGCGAAGGATCACGTGGTGGCTCAACCGTTACTTTTTCAATGTTCACTTGTGAATCTATGTGAGCGATAGCAGATTCTAACTCTGCCATTATTGTTTTAAAAATTGTCATTATCTATGTTCCTCATGGACGTCAAATAGGTCGGCGTGTTCTCTTATCGCATAACGATCTGTCATGCCAGCGATATAATCAGCAACAATTCGTGCTCGGATGGTGTCATTTTCTGGTCGGCCAGTCGCTTCAATGGCTTCTTGCCAGCGGACGGGTAAGCATTTGTAATCATGCATAAAAGCTTGGAACAAATCTTTAACGATCAGTTTTGATTTATGACGCATGCGTTTTACTTTGTAATTGTGATACATGCGGGTTTTTAAGAAGTGTCTTAGCTCGTTAACTTTTTTAGTCATGGCAGGCGAGAAATCAACGAGTTGAGAACCGCAATTTCGGGCTTCGTCAGCAGATTTTGGATTGAGGCTTTTCAAGCGTTTACGGCTTTCTGTCAGAACATCAAAGACAAGATCACCAATCATTTCACGAATAATAAAATGCAGGTAACGATGCGGTTCTAATCCAGGATATTCACGGTCACACCGGATCATTGTGTCCTTGATAATCTCAATGTGCCTAAAATCATCAAAGCTAAACATTCTTGCTTTAAGGCCGTCCTCAAGATCATGTGTGTTATAGGCAATATCATCAGCGATAGCAGCAACTTGTGCTTCAACAGAAGCATAGGTGTTAATCTCTAAATCATATTCTTTATTAAAATCACGTAAGGTAACAGGTAAGTCACCTGTGACAGGGCCGTTATGTTTGACGATGCCCTCTAAGGTTTCCCATGTTAGGTTCAGGCCGTCAAAACTTGGGTATTTTTCCTCTAACTTAGTGACGATCCGCAGCGATTGGTCATTATGCTCAAAACCTTCAAATGGTGCCATTTGAACTTCTAGCTCTTCTTCGCCAGTGTGGGCAAAAGGCGGATGGCCTAGATCATGGGCGAGGGCAATCGTCTCGGTTAAATCTTCATTGACCATGAGGGCACGGGCAATAGAACGGGCGATTTGCGCCACTTCCAGCGTATGTGTTAAACGTGTTCTAAAATGATCGCCTTCGTGATAGATGAAAACCTGCGTTTTATATTTTAAACGGCGGAAGGCCGATGAGTGAATAATACGGTCTCTGTCACGTTGGAAGCATGTGCGGCTTTTGCTCTCTGGTTCGTCATGTAAACGCCCACGAGATTGGTCAGGACGGCAGGCATAATCAGCCAATGGAACAGAGCAATAATTGTAATCAGTTTCTAAATTCTTTGTCATGTGCTTAGAATATGCACTCAGTACTGGAAATGCAACGAACAAAAGCATATATTGTTAATATGAATGAGATCATTTTTACAGAGAATGCCGCAAAACGCATTGCAGCCATAAAAACGGCTGAAAAACCCTATTTCCGTGTCGAGGTAGAGGGTGGTGGTTGCCAAGGCTTTTCCTATAAAATGGACCTCGAAGATACCATTGCAGAAGACGATGTCGTTATTACCACGAATGGTGAGACATTAGTCATTGATCCTGATTCTGCCGAGATCATGGCAGGCTCTACGGTGGATTTTGTTGAGGAGTTGGTCGGTGCTGCCTTTAAAGTGACGAATCCTCAGGCTGCATCTTCCTGTGGTTGTGGTGTTTCTTTTTCTCTTTAAATAAGACCGCTATTTCTTAAAGATTCTACGCCAGATTTAGCAATAATCACATGATCGTGGATGGTAATGCCCATGGGCTCTGCTGCCCGTATAATCTCTTTTGTCATCTCAATATCTGCCTGAGACGGGCGAGGGTCACCGCTTGGATGATTATGCGCTAAAATCATGGCGGTTGCGCCTAAATCTAGTGCCCGTTTAACTATCTCTCTGGTGTAGACAGCGGATTGATCGACGGTGCCACGGCTTTGGATTTCATCGGCAATCAGGCGGTTTTTACGGTTTAAAAAGAATACGCGAAATTGTTCTATTTTTTCTGCCGCCATCACAGTTTGGCAATAGCTCGTAAGCTGTGTCCAGTTCGATAAGATCGGCGTGTCGATAATATCTTGTTTCAATAATCTAAAGGCAGCAGCCTTGACCGATTGAATGGCGGTGGCTGTGGTTTCAGATACGCCTGTTACGTGCAAGAGTTCTTCACGACTTGCATGAAAAACACCGTTAAATGTCTTAAAGATGGCAATCAGTTCTTTTGCCAAAGGTTTAACATCTTTGCGTGGAATGGCAATGAAGAGGATAAGCTCCAGTAGTTCATAATCGGCTAAAGCCTCTGCACCAGCTTGCAAGAACCGTTGCCGCAGTCGATCTCTATGGCCTGTATGATGCGGCTTTTTCTCTTCTTTGGTCAGGGTAAATAGTTCACTCATCTTGACTTTTTTACCACGTAAAAATCAAAATGAATATGATTTTCTTATTTATACGGTGGGAAAGTATAGCCTTTTGGGCTGAGGGTAAAAATCTCATAGCCTGTTTCAGTGACGGCTAAAGAATGCTCGAACTGAGCTGATAGGCCACGGTCACGGGTCACGGCTGTCCAGCCATCATTGAGCATTTTCATTTCCCATGTGCCTGTATTAATCATTGGCTCAATGGTGAAAAACATACCAGGTTCCAAGATAGCACCCGTTTTTGGTTCGCCGTAATGCATGATTTGTGGGTTCATGTGGAAGGTCTGGCCGAGACCATGACCGCAGAAATCACGGACAACGCCAAAGCGGTGGCCTTCTGCAAATTCTTGTATCGCATAGCCAATATCACCAACAGTGTTACCAGGTTTGACTTGCTCAATACCGCGCATCATTGCCTCATAGGTGATGTCAATAAGGCGCTTGGCTTTGATAGAGATTTTATCACCAACGCAGAACATACGTGATGTATCGCCATGCCAGCCATCTAAGATAACGGTGACATCAATGTTAAGAATATCACCGTTCATCAGTTTTTTAGGACCGGGGATGCCGTGGCAAATAACATGGTTTACTGAAGTGCAGATTGATTTCGGGAAAGGCATACGACCATGTCCACCGCCATAACCAAGCGGGGCAGGGATGGCATTATGCGCTAATGTATATTCATGGCATAGGCGATCTAGTTCTTCTGTGGTAACACCGACTTGAACGTGATCGGTAATCATGTCCAGCACAGAGGCGGCTAATTGCCCCGCTTTACGCATGCCTTCAAAGGCAGCTTCATCATGGATGAGGATGCCGTCTCTATTTTTCGGATAAGCGTTGATCGCTTGCTTGCTCTGACTTATATTCATAGGAAATAGTATATACAGGATAATAATGAAAAAGAAAACATCTGCGATTGTCGTTATAGGAAATGAGATTCTCTCAGGCCGTACACAAGACGCCAATATTAATTTTATCGCTAAAGCGATGACCAAAAAGGGCATTGATTTAACAGAAGTCAGAGTGGTTCCAGATGTTGAAACCTTGGTTGTTGAAGCGGTAGATTTAATGCGTAGCCGCTATGATTATGTGTTCACAACAGGGGGCATAGGGCCAACCCATGATGATATTACGGCTGAATGTATTGCTAAGGTTTTTAATGTACCGATAGAGCTTAATAAGCAGGCGCACCAATCATTGCTTGATTATTACAAAGACCCTGAAAAACTAAATGATGCCCGTATAAAAATGGCGATGCTGCCTGTCGGTGCAAAGCTTATTAAAAATCCAGTGACAGGCGCACCAGGCTTTCAAATTGAAAATGTCTATGTCATGGCAGGTGTGCCGAATATTATGCGCTCAATGCTAGAGAATATTCTCCCTAGTTTGGAGGGAGGAATTGTTCTGCATTCAATTTCCGTTGCAACCAATTTAGTAGAGAGCAAGATAGCGGGGCTGCTCGGTGATACACAGGCGGCTTATGAAGGAGAAATTGATATCGGCTCTTACCCGACTTTTTATGAAGGAATTCCTAAGGTTAGTGCCGTGATACGTGGTGCGGACAAAGCCTTGGTTGAAAAAATTGCCAGCGATTTACAGGGCAATTTTAAAGCGATGGGTGGATCAATTTTAGAAGTTGTTGAATTATAGCTTTCATTTTCTTTACGAATATGTATTTTAGGAATTCTTCTACCGTTATCTACGTGGCCCCGTGGCGGAATTTGGTAGACGCATGCGACTTAAAATCGCAAGCCTTCGGGCGTACCGGTTCAAGTCCGGTCGGGGCTACCACTTAGAAAATCCCATCCTTAATCAGAAATAGTTCTTTGCGGCGGCGTTCATTTTTGGCTGTTTTGACGTCGATGAGGTGCTCGTCTTCCAAGGCACGGATAATGCGTGAAACTGTTGGGAGTTGAATATTTAGTTTTTTGGATAGGTCAGTCAAACTAATCCCAGGTTCTAAAGCTATATAATGTAGGCACATGACATAGCTTAGCGGCATTTTAGGATCACGCTCATAAAAAGGGCGAATATGGGCAAGACTTTGCCGTGCAACAGTTTCTGTACAATCGTATGCCATGGTTTATCCATAATAATTAAGGTGAACAATTACAATCTTTAATTGAAATTTAATTAACCATTACTATGGATAAACATTTGAAAAGAATCTATAAGTCTTTAGCCAGTAATCTGTTTAGGGTTGTCGCAATCCCTTTTATATCACTATGGATATTATGTGTGTGGATCAGGCGAATATCATGGAGTACGCCGTTTACATCAACAAGGTTATTAAAACAGACAAGCCTTTTAGAGAGGCCATAAATAACAATAGGCGCCTGTGAGAACAGGCATGTATTTTTATTTTGATCGTAATAGATGCAATCTTCTATGGCGTCGCTATCACGGAAATTTAAAGATAGGCTGGAATATCCTGAAAATATTGTGCTTTTTAGGTTTGATGCGGCAACATCGCAACCGCTCATACCATTATTAATGAAGACAGCATTGTTAAGTGTGCTTTCGCACAAGAAGCTATTATCCAAAATGCAGTGATTGAATTGTGCACCTTCAAAATTACATTCAGAAAGATTAGCGCTATGCATTTGTGTGTTGTGAAATTTAGCAAAACGGAATGAACCGCCATCAAGATTGGCCATGCCAAGACATTGATTAGAAAAATCGGCAAAATCTAGTGGAACATAGTCTTTGATGGCTTGTTCAACAGCCTCTTTAAAGCTATGAAAATTCCCTGAAAACAGGGGCTTGTTTGTTGTTTGGTGTTTGATTGTGTAAAGCATCTTCCCTCCAGCTTTTTATCAATTAAACTTGATATAAGTACAACTATTGAGTGTATGCAAGTGTTTTTTTGATTTAAAATTAAACTATTGCTTTAAGCCTTTGGAATTCCTACATTTCCTTTATGGATGCAGTCACACAATCAATGCAGGCTGGCGCGGATGTTATTCGGCACTATCTCAAACAATTGCCCGATAGTCCTGGTGTCTATCGCATGCTCAACGAACAACATGAGCCAATTTATATCGGTAAAGCACGTTCCTTGAAAAAACGTGTTGTGTCATACACGCATGTGTCAAAATTGCCAATGCGTTTAAAGCGTATGGTCGCCGAGACTGTTTCTATGGTATTTGTGACGACACATACAGAAGTTGAGGCTTTATTGTTAGAAGCTAATCTGATTAAAAAATATTTGCCTCGTTACAATATTTTACTCAAAGACGGTAAATCTTTTCCTTATTTGATGCTGACCAAAGACCATGACTTTCCGTTGCTCAAGAAGCATCGAGGTGCACAAAAGCAAAAAGGGCATTATTACGGGCCTTATCCATCGGCTAGTGCGGTCAATGAGGTCATGGTCACTATCCAAAAAGCTTTCCAACTTAGAAATTGCACAGATAGCTTTTTCGCTACACGTAAGCGCCCATGTCTACAATATCATATTAAACGCTGCACAGCCCCTTGTGTCGGTTATGTGTCAAAGGCTGAATATGCCGAGCAGGTTAAGAATACCCGTGATTTCTTGGAAGGAAAATCGGTTGAAGTCCGTGATGTCTTTACCAAGAAGATGCAAGAAGCGAGTGAGGCACAATCTTATGAATTGGCGGCCAGTTACCGTGACCGCATTAGAGCGTTGAGTGCTATACAAGCCAAACAGGGGGTGAATATTGAAGGGCTTGTGGATGCAGATATTATGGCGATTAGTAAAGGCGGCAATACGTCTTGTATTCAGGTGTTCTTTATCAGAGCAGGGCAAAATCTCGGCAATAAACCGTATTTTCTGGGTCATGATAATGAAGAGAGTGAAGGAGTGATTCTGGAGAGCTTTATCCTGCAGTTTTACGCCAATAAACCGATCCCTGATAAAATATTGTTAAGCCGAAATATTGAGCAGAAGACACTGACTGAACAGGCCTTATCAGAACAACGTGGTAAAAAGATTGCGCTGACTATTCCGCAAAAAGGCCAGAATAAGATGCTCATTGACTGGGTGTCTAAAAATGCAGATGAAGCATTGGAACGACATTTAGCAGAAAAAGCCACGCAGCTTAGTTTGCTGAAAAAAGTGCAAGACGTGTTTGATTTGCCAGCCGTGCCACAACGTATCGAAGTTTACGATAATAGCCATATTAGCGGTACAAATATGGTTGGTGGCATGATTGTCGCTGGACCAGAGGGTTTTGATAAAAAGGGCTACCGTAAGTTTAATATTAAAAAGGCGGCGGCGTCTGATGATTTTGCGATGATGCGTGAGGTGCTGACGAGACGCTTTAATAAAGCGGAGCTAGAGAGCTTGCCGGATCTTATCCTGATTGATGGCGGCAAGGGCCAGCTTTCGGCGGTGAAAGAAGCGCTAGAGGAAATTGGGGTCTGGGGACAGTTTGCCGTTGTGGCTATTTCGAAGGGGCCAGATCGAAACGCTGGACGTGAAGAATTTCATATAGATGGGCGTTCAAGTTTTACCTTTCCGATTAATGATCCCGTACTTTACTATCTCCAGCGTTTGCGTGATGAAGTGCACCGTTTTGCGATAACGACGCATCGTGCTAAGCGTAGTAAGGATATTCAAAAATCACCACTGGATGAATTGGCAGGTATTGGGGCTAAGCGTAAAAAGGCGTTATTGCTATATTTTGGCTCGGCAAAAGCGGTTGCAAGGGCTGGTGTCGCTGACCTACAAAAAGTAGATGGCATTTCTGCCAATATGGCCGAAAAAATATATACATATTTCAATCAATAAATACGCCAAAAAGTCTTTTATCTACAAGATCTTAGCGAATAATATGATTCATTTCTTGCACTGAAAGCGGACTCTGTGCTAAATCAGCGAGAGTTAAACAAAAGAAGAAGGTGCAAATGTTTCATCGTCAACAACCACCGTCTCAAAAGAAAAATGAGACAACAGATACAGAGCAAAAAACAGAAACGAAATCTGTCTCTAATGGCTGGGTGAAAACGGCGAACAATGCCAATACGAATAAAACAATGACTAATGCAACAACCAAGGAAGAAGGAAGAACGACCATGTCACAAGCGGAAGCAAAAGCAACATCAACGACAGAAACATCGACAAAAGATGTTGAAATTCCAAGACAGCAAAATACATATGCGCCTGGTCGTGTATCTCAATATGGTACAACGCAATATCCTAACTATGCGCCATCTACGCCAACATCTGACAAAGGCCGTCAATTGGTTATCGGCGTTGGCATTACAATGTCTGGTGAGATCGTAGCCTGCGAACATTTGGTTGTTGAAGGTCATGTTGAAGCCGCTCTTAAAGGCGCAAATGTTTTAGAAGTAACTGAAACAGGTAGCTTCAATGGTAAAGTTGAAATTGAAGAAGCAACGATTGCTGGTACATTCGAAGGTGATATTACAGTTTCAGGTCGTTTGACAGTGCGCTCTACAGGTACAATTTCAGGTACAATCACATATGGTGAGCTATCAGTTGAAGCAGGTGCGACAATCGATGGTAAATTAAACACTGTAAAATCTAAATCTACAGCGAAGACAACAAACACATCTGCTAAAGCAGAAAGCAATAAAGCTGCTGCTAAGTCAGTGCCAACAAAAGAAGCAAGTAACGTGAACACGACAAGTGGTAACGAGCTTCCTTTTGCTGCGAGTGCTGCCGAATAAAGGTAAGAGATTTGGCCATGGGCCGTTTATTTAAAACATATATAGAAAAGGCTCTGTTTTTAAAACGAATAGTGCCTTTTTCTTTTTTAGTCGGTGAAGCGCTTTATGCGTTGATGGTGGTGATCGGTAATGTTTATGCCGATGCACGCAATCATAAGCTCCGCGCCTTTACGGTACTTGGCTTGTTTATGCTTGTCAGCAATAGCTGTGCAACGCAGACAAATCAATATGCAGCGGTAGAAACACGTAGCGGTGCGATACAAGCACAACGTGGTTATGATACGGGTTTCTTAGTGAGAGAAATTAAACGTGATCCAAACTTCATAACGCAAACGAATGCGGCGGATATTCAAGCTGTTTTCCGTGATCCAGAATTGGCTCGTTATGATGCACCAGCAACAGTATGGCACTATGTGGCAAAAGAATGTGTGATGGATGTTTATTTCACCGAAGAAGAAGCCGAGCTTTTGAAAACCAAATATGTGGAGTTTCGTAACAAAGCAGGTATTAGACTTGCTTCAGCTGATGAAACAAAAACCTGCCTTAATACATTGCTTTAATTACTCTAAAACTGTTTTGTCCTTAAAATCACAAAGATCACGCACAATGCAATCGGGACATCTCGGCTTGCGTGCTTTGCATATATATCGGCCATGTAAAATGAGCCAGTGATGAGCATGATTCATAAATTCAGCAGGCACATTTTTTAATAATTTCTGTTCAACTTCTTCAACATTCTTACCCTTAGCCATGCCCGTGCGATTACCAAGACGGAAGATATGCGTGTCCACTGCCATAGTCGGCTGTCCAAAAGCGATGTTTAATACAACATTAGCCGTTTTTCGTCCAACCCCAGGCAAGGCTTGCAGTTCTTCTCTCGTATTGGGGACGATACTGTTATATTTGTCGATAAGAAGCTTACAAAGTTTATAAACATTGGCAGCTTTGGCATTGAATAGACCGATTGTTTTTATGTACTCACGAATGCCGTCCTCACCGAGAGCATACATTTTCTCAGGCGTGTCAGCCACTTTGAATAGATGTTGTGTGGCTTTATTTACGCCTGCATCTGTTGCTTGAGCCGAGAGCACAACTGCAACGAGAAGTGTGAATGGGTTAGTGTATTCAAGATCACTTTTTGGCTCAGGATTATCGGCTTGTAACCGTTTAAAAAACTCGTAAATCGCTTCTTTTTTCATAGAGAGTCATTTTAGGGTTTAAAACATTGAAAACAAGGCAAAAAAAGCTGGTATTTTTTAAAAGCGTTCAATATACATAAGTCATGAGCGGTTCGGCACTATTTGAAAAATTAAAGCAAGAAGGTTATCTGTCTAGTCGTTCCAGCGAGGATGACCGTTTTGACCCAAGTTCCTTGTCTCATATATTGAATGAATTGAAGAAAATGGATAGTGACGCTATTTATTCCAGATTTATTCCTTCTGTATCACAATATGAGGTTCTTAAGAAAAAATATGGTGGTAGGGACAAGGTTACTATTGATGAGGATCACCCTGAATATATTCGTCATGTAACGCCTTTTATGCGTATTTCTGGTGAGGGTGCTTTTTTCATCATTCATACATATGGCTGGGACGAGGGCGATAACGGCCAACCAGTTAGATGTAATATAAGTACACTTGCGTACCACCCTGATGCACAACTTGTTATTAAAGCGATGCTTGGTGAAATTGATCCACGGGATCAAATGCCATGGAGTTTACAAAAAATACAAAATGATGCTGGTTATGAGGAATATACACGTCCCAAAAAGATTGAAACAAGTTTACCTTATCGCACAATCCCAGAAAATATGATGGATGTTGATGAGCAATTAGATGCGTTTGAAAGAAATATTTACGATACGGATATGCATGACCGTATAATCGTCCGCTCACATGAAGAGACCAACCTGTCTGAAGCAGAATGGTATAATAGGAATGTTTTGTATTACAAAAGGCCGTCCAAGCGAGTGGACTCTGATGAAAAGCTGTATGACATATTTATGATGTCTTCTGGCGGCAGGTCAGATAAGCGTGGCTTTGATAAAAAAAACAAATGGGTTCACGTCTTAGCTTTTTGGCAGGTATTGCCTCACATATGTGTAGCACGTGGTGTGCCTGAAAGTGATATTACGCAGGCGGTGAAAAGGGATTTTAATATAGCTGTAGGCCATTTAATCAATGGTGCAGATCCTTACCATGAATATAAATTAATCAAAAAAATGAAGCGGCATCATAAGAATACAAGAAAAGTCGCGAAAATGCGTAATAGTAAAAAAGAAACCTTAACACCACGTGAGGTTTTAAGGGCGTTACTTTTAAATTGGCATTCAGAAAAGGGAACGGATATACGTGCTTCTAAAATTGCCATGCGGGCGTTTAGAAAAGCGGGGAGTAAAGTTGGTGGAAAAGCTGGTATTAAAGTTTTAAGAAGCTTTCTTACTAATCCAAGAATGATCCTTTTATATGGCGCAGCTGTTACGACATATTTTTCTGGTAAACATGCTGTTGATGCGAATGGTGAGCCTATTACTGTAGATTTATCTGCCTTCTGGAGTGAGGCAAAGCCAGTGTTATTGGTGTCTGTTCCATTTTTATTATGGGGTGCGTATGAGGCTTTAGAGCGGCATGTTGGTGAAGTGCCTCAATCAATTCATACAGATGCGTATAGAAGGTTGGCTTTTGTAGGGCCTAGAATGAATCCCGATCATGGACGATATGCTATTAAAACCGATGTTTTAGAGGATGCGCGTTTTGCAATGGATAAAGAGGTACACCATTCAGATTTGCAAGAGCCAGTGCCAGATGATATTGCGAAGGCTTTGTGGGATCAGCAAGTCAAAATGCAGGACTATAGTTCATTGAAAATACCAGATGGTTCTATTGTTGAAGGTGGTTTTATAGGGAAGGATAGGTTTGTTTTTGCTGAGGGTTCTCAAGGCTATAGAAGGCTTTTTATCCCTGAGATTAACACAACATTTATGTGGTATGAGCCATGCGATAAAATAGAAGGTGCCGCAGCAGATAGCCCTCATTTACGTGAAAAGTTTTTCGGCGAAAATATAGATACGGTATTTATGATACAAAACAGAGGTGTGTCTGAACGCCGCTATACTAAAAATGGAGCTTTGGAAAATCCTGTTTATATTGAAACGAGAATGGATAGAGTGGCCTTTAGGCGAGTATTAGAAACTATTGCGAAAGATTCTTACGCAAGAAAGCCGCAATCAGAAACGAAGAAATTCGATCATATGTCTTTCGAAGAAGGTGCGTTAAGACCTGCAATGAAATTTCGAAGAAGCTGGCGGCATCTTGGGCTAAGAAAAAGAGAAGTCTTCGATGAAAAAGGCACATATTCAGGCGAAATGCCGAAAGAAATTATAGACAGACTAGATTTAAAACAATAAAACCAAAAAATTAAAATAAGGAGAAAGTTATGTCAGGTACAAAAGGTAAAGCAGTGGAGAGCTTTGTTTTATCAAACTTAAAAAGAGGAAGTGGTGCCGGTTTTGAAGACACTATCATTGAAGGTGTGGATCACGCAGGTGTCGCCAGAGTGTTGATTATTAAAGAAGATACAGAGGTTTCGCAAAATGGTTCTGCGTTATCAGTGCCTGAATTATTAAATATATTAGACGGTGGTTCTGCAAAGGTTTGTGCCGTCGGTAATTTTGCAAAATCTTTAGCATTATAATTTAAAATTTGTTTTAAGGTCTGTACAGTGCCGCCTTGATCGCTGTATAAACAATCTATGAAATTTATTCTAAATATATGCCAGCGTCTGGGTGCACGCCTTCTTGACTTCTTTGAGGTGATGGGACGCCTTATTCTTTTTGCGCTTACAGCACTTAAAGATGTATTGCTACCCCCTTATTACCCACGCCTTATCGGCTCACAACTTATTAATATTGGTTATTATTCTTTGACAGTTGTTGGTTTAACAGCTTTGTTTTCGGGTATGGTTTTGGCTCTGCAAAGCTATACAGGTTTTGCCCGTTTTAACGCAGAAAGTGCCATTGCGAATGTTGTCGTTTTATCAATCACCAGAGAGCTAGCACCTGTTTTAGCAGGTTTAATGGTGGCAGGGCGTATCGGTGCTTCTATTGCTGCAGAAATTGCGACGATGCGTGTAACAGAGCAAATTGATGCAATGAGCACGCTAAAAGTTAATCCGTTCCAGTATCTGATTGCGCCACGTGTTTTGGCAGGCACAATTATGTTACCATTTCTTGTGTTTATCGCTGATATAATCGGTGTATTTGGTGGCTTTCTAGTCGCTGTTTACGTACTCGATTTTAACGCCTTTGCTTATATTCAACAAACTTGGGAGTTTGTGGAGTTTATTGATGTAGCCTCAGGTCTTGTGAAAGCGGCTGTGTTTGGTTTTATCATTACGCTGATGGGTTGCTATTGTGGTTATTATTCAGGTCGTGGGGCCCAAGGTGTGGGGTCGGCAACGACTAATGCGGTTGTGTCGGCGTCAATCTTAATTTTGATTTCTAATTATCTTCTATCACAGGTGTTTTTCTCATGAAGACATTCAAGGTAGAAATGCAGGATGTTCATAAATCCTTTGGTTCTAAGCACGTTCTGCGTGGGGTGAATTTAGAAGTTAAAAAAGGCGAGTCCCTTGTTATTGTTGGCGGTTCTGGGACAGGAAAATCTGTTACTATTAAAACAATCTTGGGTCTTATTAAAGCGGATTCAGGTAAAATCTTGATTGATGGTAAAGATATCACAAAGGCATCTGGTAAAGAGCGTGACGAACTGTTGGGTTCTTGCGGCATGCTTTTTCAAGGTGGCGCTCTATTTGATTCAATGACAGTGTGGGAGAATGTGGCATTTGGTTTGACTCAAGGTCAAAAAATGTCAAAGAAGAAGGCTTACCCAATCGCCATTGAAAAATTAAAGGCTGTCGGTTTAAGTGAAGATATCGCACAACAATATCCAGCAGAATTATCAGGTGGTATGCAAAAGCGTGTTAGTCTTGCGCGTGCCATTGCTAGTCATCCAGATATTATTTTCTTTGATGAGCCAACGACGGGTTTGGATCCGATTATGGCAGATGTCATCAATAATCTTATCCGTAAAACCGTCAAAGAACTAGGCGCAACAGCTATTTCAATTACCCATGACATGGCCTCAGTGCGCAAGATTGCCGATTCTGTAGCGATGATTTATGAAGGTAAAATTATTTGGCATGGTCCGATTGAAAAGCTTGAAAACTCAGGCAATGAGTATGTGGATCAATTTATCCACGGTAAAGAAGACGGCCCTATTCGGTTCTAAATATTATGAAGATAGGCGTTTTTGATTCAGGGTTAGGCGGTTTATTAATTGCTAAAGAAATCAGAAAACAGCTCCCAGACTACGACTATGTTTATTTTGGTGATACGTTGCATTTGCCATATGGGGTGCGTTCTATGGACACAATTTATGGCTATTGTGAAAAGATTGTTGACTATCTATTTCGGGTGCAAAACTGTCAGATCATTATTGTCGCTTGTAATACAGCGAGTGCAGCAGCATTACGTCGTCTTCAGCAAGAATATTTGCCAACACATTTCCCGGATCGACGTATTTTAGGGGTGGTTATTCCAATGCTTGAAGAAGCTGATGACTCCAATATTAAAAATCTTGGTCTTATTGCTACAAATTACATGGTTGGCTCTGGTATTTATCAAGAAGAGTTGCGTAAAATTGATCCTGAAATCGAGATTCATCAGAAAGCGACGCCGCTCTTGGTGCCGTTGATTGAATATGAGGGAGATGAGTGGATTGATTCTGTTTTACAAAGCTATCTTCAACCTCTCGTTGAAAAGGGTATTAAGGGGCTGATTTTAGGTTGCACGCATTATGCGATTTTAGAAGAAAAACTAGCAAAGCTATTACCTGAAAATGTGACTATTTTATCTCAGCATAAAATTATCCCATTAAAGCTGACTGATTATTTGCAAAGGCATCCAGAAATAGAAACGAAATTAACGAAAAATAATCACGTTTCTTACTTATTGAGTGATATTACACCATCTTACATATTGGCTTCTGAACGCTTGATGCAAGAAAAGATCACGCTGCAAAAAGTTGTTTTATAGAGAGGTCATACGCATTTCGGGGGGTAAATCTTCGTCAGATAGAGGGGCATATTGTGCGATATGCTCTTCTGTATAGCGGAAATCCCACCATTCGGTCGGTAAAGGAGTAATCTCTATGCCTTCTTTTTCACTGGCGTGAAGAAATGCTTTTTCAAGACTGCGTCGGTTACGAATAACAGTATCGCCTAGGCCCGTATAATTGCGGGCTGCGGGATTACCTTTTGAGCGATCTTCAGGTAAAGCGTCGAAAGCTGTGCCGAAATCAATCATATATTCAGTTTCAGTATTAAAAGCGTCTACATCAACGGCCATGCCTCTCGGGTGTCCACCAGCACCTGGGGGTGAGAAAAGGCGCGGCGCAATAAACCATTCAGGGTGTTTTTGGCAGATTTTCGTATGCATGATTTTTGTTTGAGCGGTTGTTGTCCGAAGGCCATCTTTAAGCATTAATTTCCAGCCATAGCTCTCGTAAAGATAGGTCGAGACATTTTTTACTATTTCGGCTAGACCTTTATGTAACCATAGCTTTGCACCAGAACGATAAATTGCCTCTTTAAACATATTTTCTGGATGTTTTTCTTTGGCATATACGAGATCTACAACGAGAGGGTGAGATTCTTCGAAGTCGTTCATGCAAACTAGATCATTTGGGTCAATTGAACGCATAGAAATAGTTTACGCAAATGTCTTTAAAAAGCCAGAAAGTTGTGCGATAACCTACCAATGAAAATATTCTTACGTATTATGACATGGCTTTGTTCTTTAGGCTTTATTGGCGCAATCCTTGGATTCTTTGGCGTTATATGGGCTATTAGTTATTATTCGCAAGATCTCCCAGATTACAAACAGCTTAAAGATTATAAGCCCGCCATTGTAACACGTATTATTGCGGATGATGGTTCATTAGTTGCTGATTATGCCCGTGAGAAACGTATATTTGTACCAATTGAATTTATGCCACAACGTATTAAATATGCGTTTATTTCAGCAGAAGATAAAACTTTTTACTCTCATAATGGATTGGATTATCTGGGTATTTTATCGGCGGCATTGATTAATATTAAAAATTATGGACAGCATCGCTCGCTTGTGGGTGCGTCAACAATTACGCAGCAGATTGCTAAGAACTTTCTTCTCACAAATGAACAAAAATTAGAGCGTAAAATTCGTGAAGCTTTATTAGCGTTAAAAATGGAGCGTGTTTTCACTAAAGAGCAATTGCTTGAGTTGTATCTGAATGAAATTTTTCTTGGGGCAGGTGCTTATGGTGTTGGGGCGGCTTCGCAAGAATATTTTGATAAAACATTACAAGAATTAGATATCCATGAAGCAGCATTTTTGGCGGCATTACCAAAAGCACCTAGCCGATTGCAACCTAGTAAAAATTATGATGCTGTGTTTGCTCGTCGTAACTGGGTTATCGATCAGATGCATGAAAATGGATATATCACTGAGGCCGAGGCAGATTTAGCGAAGCGTCAGCCAATCGTTGTTAAGGATATAGAAGTGCCGTTCCAATCAAATGCATCGTATTATGCAGAAGATGTCCGCCGTTTGTTAGAAAAAGATTATGGCGAAGAAAGCCTTTATTATAGCGGTATGCTTGTGAAAACAAGTCTTGATCCTGATATGCAAGAAGCGGCGGTGAAGGCATTGCGCAATGGTCTGTTTTATTATGAACGGCGTAAAGGTTATCCAGGCCGTGTTGCCACATTTGATGGTCTAAAAGGCTGGAAAGACCGTATAAGTAAGCTTAAACGTCAAGCAGGGATGCCACTTTATTGGAAATATGCAGTTGTTTTAGACAATACAGGTAAAATTGGACTGCCAGACGGCACAACAGAAAAATTAAACAATGAAGATTGGGTGTGGGCTAAGAGCAGTATACCACCTCGTTCCGTCATTATGGTTGAGAAAAAAACGACCAAACAAGCTGACGGTACAATGAAAACAGAGCATCATTTACGATGGGTGCCCAGAGTGCAGGGTGGTATTGTGGCTATGAATCCACATACAGGCCGTATCATGGCAATGCAAGGTGGTTGGTCAACAGAATTGTCGAGTTTTAACCGTGTAACCCAAGCAAAACGCCAACCTGGATCAGCTTTTAAACCATTTGTTTATCTGTCTGCTTTGGAAAAAGGTTTTACACCAGCAACCTTAGTGCTAGATGCGCCTTTTGTGATTGATCAGGGGCCAGGTCTTAAGAAATGGCGACCACAAAACTACTCAAAAGAATTTTATGGTCCAACACCTTTGCGTGTGGGTATTGAAAAGTCTCGTAACCTAATGACTGTACGTTTGGCTGATTATGTGGGTATGGAAAAAGTTGCTGATACCGCAGAGCGATTTGGTGTGATGCATAATATGCCACTTTTCCTATCCTATGCTTTGGGTGCAGGTGAAACAACCTTGCTGGATATGGTTTCTGGCTATGCTGTGTTTGTAAATGGTGGTAAAAAAATAGAACCTACCTTAATCGACCGCATTCAAGATCGTAGTGGTAAAACGATTATGCGCCATGATACTCGCCCTTGTGCGAAATGTGGGCCACGTGTGGCATGGTCTCCACTTTTAGAAGTGCCTGAAATTCCAGATACAAGAGAACAATTAACGGATCCAATGCATGCATATCAGATTGTCTCTATTCTTGAAGGGGTGACAAAGCGTGGAACAGGTGTTCGTGTTGGTCGGGAACTCCCATTCCCCGTTGCTGGTAAGACAGGTACAACAAACGACTCAAAAGATGCATGGTTTATAGGTTTTACACCTGATCTTGTCGTGGGCGTTTATATTGGATATGACGAGCCTAAAACATTAGGTGGCCATGAAACAGGATCTTCTGCAGCCGCACCTGTTTTTATCGACTTTATGAAGGATGCGATGAAAGATTATGAGCCAATTCCGTTTCGTGTCCCTGAGGGGATAAGTCTTGTACAGATTGATGCCAATGACGGCACACGTGCTGAAGTGGGGGACGAACGTGTTATTTGGGAAGCGTTTCTGCCCGGCCAAGAGCCAACAAATAATGTTTATATTTTAGATGGTAAGGGTATTTCATTACTGCCTTCAACCGGTTTTGAGGAAAATAGTGAAGGTTTACTCATTGATAAAGGCCAGTCAACATTAACAGGTACCGGAGGTATCTACTAAAATGTTTTGGCTTCGTTACATCGCTGTCTTTGCGTTAGTAATCTTTGGCACGGGATGTACACTTTCTGAAAATAAATTAGGGAATGATTTTGACCAAGCGTTAAACGGCAATGGTTGCCATGGTGTTGTCGTGCCTGAGGGAAGCGAAACGATCGATTTCTATTCTCGTTGGGATCGCAGAGAATCTAAATTTCTTAAAGCACATGGGGAAAAACGTATTACCCAGTCGGCTTGCCAGAGACGTGGAGATCAAATTTATTTTAATGCAATTGTTGAGATGAATTTTGAAATTGGTCGTTTGGGTCGCGAAATGGCAAGTGACCCCGCACTTTATTTATTCCCTTATGGTATTTTTGTCGTCTCTGACAACAATGATATTGTTGCGCAAGAATTTGCAACGGCTTCTGTAAACTTTGCGCCTAACCAGTCGAAGAAAAAAGTGACTCTGTCTTTATCAAAGCAATTAACACTGGATGAAAGTCTATCTGAAGAACATCAAGGTTATACTGTCTATATGGGCTTTATTCAGCCAGAGGGTCGTGTCTATGAGAATGAAGGTAATAACCCACCTCTTGATTACGTCTTAATCCGCAAGCCTGCGGCTTAAAAAATCCTTGTAAGCGGCGGTTAGACCTTGCTCTAAATCAGTTTTAGCCTTCCAACCAAGGGCATTGATCTTTTCATTGTTTAACGCTTTACGCATTGTCCCATCAGGCATAGATTTATCGAAGATAATTTCTCCGTCAAATTCTACGACATCTTTAATCATTAAAGCGAGGTCATGGATAGAAATTTCTTTATTAGATCCGATGTTTATAGGTTCTTCTTCATTGTACTTTTCAAGTAAGGTTAAGCAGGCTTGGGCGAGATCATCAACATTTAAAAATTCACGCAGGGGTGTGCCGCTGCCCCATAAAGTAACATGGTCTTTTTGTTCTATTTTGGCTTGATGGAATTTTAATATCATTGCGGGAATGACATGTGACCTGTCGGCGTCATAATAATCATTGATGCCATAAAGATTGGTCGGCAGACATGAGATAAAGTTTGAGCCATATTGTCTGCGGTAGCTTTGGCACATCATAATTCCTGCAAGCTTCGCCATGGCATAAGGTGCATTGGTAGGTTCCAGGATCCCACTCATTAGCATATCTTCACGCATAGGCTGGGTGCATTCTTTTGGATAAATACAGCTGGATCCCAAGAACAACAGTTTTTTGATACTGTGCTTATGGGCGGCCTGCATGAGGTTGGTTTGAATTAGAATATTGTCTTCAAAAAATTGAACGGGCTCGTTCATATTAGCACCAATGCCGCCCACTTTGGCGGCAGCGATCACAACATAATCAGGTTTGTATTGTGCAAAAAAAGCGTCTGTTTTTTGTGCATTTCTAAAATCCAGAATGTCTTTGTGGGGTGTTTCTATCAGTGACATTTTTGGCCAGCTATGCTTAACGGCACGCTTGATCGCACTGCCCACCATGCCGTGTTCACCAGCGATCATCAGGCGTGCATCTCGGCTGAAACTTGAAAAATGTTGTGTCTGTTCCATCTTATTGTGTACAATAGTAAGGTAATGGTTGTGGATATTAAAGCGAAAACAAATGGTTTCTTGACGGGGAAAATGATCGTGGCAATGCCTGATATGGCCGACCCTCGTTTTACACGTTCTGTGATATTTATGTGCGCCCATGATGATAAGGGCGCAATGGGTATTGTCCTTAATAATTGCAAAGACTCTAAGCAAGCTGAATCGATATTAACGCAACTTGGTTTGGAAAGTGATATTAAGGTTTATGAGGGTGGGCCTGTAGAGAACCACCGTGGTTTTATTCTGCATAGTGCTGATTACAAAAATGATTTAATGGTACCAATTGTTGAAGGTTTTTCAGTGACAGGTACTGTCGATGCGCTGCATGCTGCGACGAAAGGACAAGGTCCAAAAGATTTGTTGTTTGCGCTTGGATATGCGGGTTGGACAGCAGGGCAGTTGGATAGCGAGCTGGCCCATAATGCATGGTTGGTTGTTGATGCCGATGCCGAGCTTATTTTCAAAACGCCTCGTGAAGAGCTTTGGTCAAAAACAATTCAGAAGTTAGGGGTCGATCCTGCGATGCTGTATTTTTCTGGTGGTACAGCTTAAAAGCACTAGGCTAATCGTTTTTTCGTTTTTTCAAAATCCTCAACACGCACATCACGCCCTAGAACGCAACGATTAAGCGGTGTCTGAATGATATCTGACATGACACGTTGAATATCTTCTAATGACACAGCCATGATTTTTTCTAAGGTCTCTTTTGGATTGGGTAGCTCGTTAAAATAAAGCATACGACGGCCTTGAGAATCGGCACGGCGGAATAAAGATTCTTGACCGAATAACATGCTGGCACGCATTTGTGCCTTGGCACGTTTTAGCTCTTCTTCTGTGGAGCTTTCAATCGCTTTTAGTAATTCATCACAATAAACAGCCAAAGACTCATCAACTTTAGACGCATCAGTACCCATATAAACGCCGAATAGACCTGTATCCTGATAAGATTGCGTCAGGCTGGAAACAGTATAGACAAGACCACGTTTTTCACGAATTTCTTGGAAAAGGCGAGACGACATCCCCGCCCCAAAATAGGTTGAAAAGACCTTCATTGCATAAGCATCTTTATGGCCTCGTGGTAAACCTTCAAAGGTTAAAACTATTTGCGCTTGCTCAACATCCTTGTGAACCAAAGTGTCGCCGCCACTATATTGGGCCTTATCTGGGTGATGTTTTGTGCCTTGAGCTTGATTGCCAAAGAAGCGTTCGGCAAGCGCAGTAACTTGATCGAGTGTCACATTACCGCTGGCTGAGATTACGATATTGGCAGGGTGCATATGGTTTTTATTGTAATCGACCAATTGCTGTCGTTGCATTAGGGTCACACTATCCTTTGTACCTAAAATAGGACGGCCAAGGCTTTGGTTATAAAACGCACGTGCCGTGGCGTGCTCAAAAACCATGTCGTCTGGTGTGTCTTCTGTCATGGCGATTTCTTGTAAGATAACCCCACGTTCTGTTTCAAACTCATTTTCTGGGAATGTCGAGTTAAGCAACATATCTGCTAAAATCTCAAACCCTGTTTCTAAATCGTCTTTAAGAATATGCGTGTAATAGGCGGTGACGTCTTTGCCGGTAAAGGCATTCATCTGTCCGCCAATATTTTCCATGGCTTCTGCAATGTCACTTGCCGAGCGTTTAGCTGTACCTTTAAACAACATATGCTCATAAAAATGGGCGATACCGTTGTTTTCAGGTGTTTCATAGCGTGCGCCGCAATCACACCAGAATCCGATGATCGCACTTTCGACATGTGGCATTGGATCCACGGCAATGCGTAGGCCGTTAGGTAGCGTTTTAAAGGCTGGTTCTTGTGTCATAGTCTGTTCCACTGTTTTATTTAACCGTAATGTTATACTCTAATTGAATGCAATTGATATGTATACGCCACGGTGCGGCAGAAGGAAATGTTGAGGGTCGTTTTTTAGGACATTCAAATCCCCCCTTAACTGAAGAGGGGATTGAGCATGCGCATCGTGCTGCTGAAAAGCTTAAAGAGTATAATCTCAAAGCTATTTATTGCAGTGATTTATTACGCTCTCACCAAACTGCAGAGATCGTTCACCAAGACCATGATTGCGCCTTAATTGTAAATGAAACATTGAGGGAGTCTAATCATGGTGTGCTTGACGGGTTAATTGGAGATGAACTTGAAACACATCCAGACTTCATCGCTCGTGCTCAAGATAAATATCATTTCAGGCCAACAGGTGGTGAATCATATGCCGATGTTGAAAAACGCCTCAGACCATTTTTTGAAGAATTAAAGATGCTTTATGATGAAAACGAACAAGTGTTGATTGTCTCTCATATGGGTGTCATGCGTGTAATCCGCAAAATATTCACCAATTGCACCCCCGAAGAGGCGACAGCGGTTAAGTTTGGGCATGATGATGTTTTAATATTTTGACATAATAATGTCTATATTGTAGTGTGTTTACAAAATATGAGGAATATTACATGACAGTTTCAGCAAGACTTGTATCTTTCCCTTTCGGGGACGGGCAACAAACACAAAATGGTGATTATGCTTATAAAGGTGATAAAATTTCTATCGCTTTTAATGACCCTCAGGGCAGAGAACAGCTTTTTATAAAAGAATTTCCTGCGCTTCTCTTGCGCCTGTCACCTGAACAAATACAAAGCAAAATGGCAGACTATGGCTGGGATGTCACCAATCCACAATGTGCTGAATATATACAAACACTAAATGCCGTGATTGCAGACATCAGGCAGTTTCATTAGAAGCTACTCCCACTCAATAGTACCCGGGGGTTTGGAGGTGATGTCATAGACAACACGGTTAATGCCGCGGACTTCGTTGATGATACGGGTGGAAACACGCCCTAAAAATTCATGCTCGAATGGGTAATATTCAGCGGTCATACCGTCGGTTGAGGTGACGGCTCTGAGAGCGCAGACATACTCGTAAGAGCGGCTATCGCCCATAACGCCAACAGTTTTAACGGGGAGAAGTACGGCAAAGGCTTGCCATATTTCGTCATATAATCCTGCTTTACGGATTTCATCGAGATAGACCATATCGGCTTGGCGCAATATATCTAGTTTTTCTTCTGAAAGCTCGCCAGGTATGCGAATGCCTAAGCCTGGACCAGGGAAGGGGTGGCGGGCAATAAAGTCTTCTGGCATGCCAAGCTCTCGGCCAAGTTCGCGCACTTCATCTTTAAATAGTTCGCGCATTGGTTCAACCAATTTGAGGTTCATGCGTTCAGGCAGACCGCCAACATTATGATGTGATTTAATAGTGACCGATGGCCCGCCTGTGAAAGAGACTGATTCAATGACATCAGGATAGAGTGTGCCTTGTGCTAAAAAGTCGACATTGCCGATTGATTTGGCGCATTTGTCAAAGACATCAATAAAGGTGGCGCCAATAGCTTTACGCTTATCTTCTGGGTCTGATTTACCCGCAAGCTTTGCCATGAATAAATCTTTAGCGTTTTCATGGATGAGCGGGATATTGTAATGATTGCGGAACAGGTCAACAACTTGTTCAGACTCTCCACTACGCATGAGGCCCGTATCAACATAAATACAGGTTAATTGGTCACCAATAGCTTCATGTAATAATATGGCGGTGACCGAACTGTCTACACCGCCAGAAAGCCCGCAAACAACATTTTTATCGCCGACTTGCGTACGGATACGAGCAATTGATTCTTCACGGAATTGCGCCATTGTCCAATCGCCCGAACAGCCACAAACATTGCGTACAAAGTTACGGATCAATGTCGAGCCGTGTGGTGTGTGAGTTACTTCTGGGTGGAATTGCATGCCGTAGAAATTTTTTTCTAAATTAGCGATCATCGCCAAGGGTGCGCCCTCAGATGTGCCAATAATTTCAAAGCCTTCTGGGAGTTTAGTAACACGGTCACCATGGCTCATCCAGACTTGTTCTTTTGCGCCAGTTTCCCACAGACCTTTCGTTAAAGGGCTGTCTGTTTTGATGTCCACAAAGGCTCGGCCAAATTCACGGTGATGGCCGCTTTCAACTTTACCGCCCAATTGTTCACACATGGTTTGCTGACCGTAACATATGCCCATGACAGGAATGCCAAGCTCAAAAACAAGTTGTGGTGCACGAGGCGAATTATCTTCGGTAACAGAAGAGGGGCCACCAGAGAGAATAATGCCTTTGGGATTGAAGGCTTTTATTTTATCGTCTTCGGCGGCATTGAATGGCCAGATTTCACAATAAACGCCATGCTCACGAACACGACGGGCGATGAGTTGAGTGACTTGAGAGCCGAAGTCGAGGATGAGAATGTGGTCATGTTGTACTGCCATGTTTCATTCTTAAATTGTTTTCAACTCAATGAAAAGCGTTTTTCGGCCTTGCTTTCATCTGTCCAAGCCCTTATCTTTTTAGCGATAAGAGGGACATACTATGAGTAAAAAAACATCTACACAAAATACACGGCCAGAAAGACCGCTTTCGCCGCATCTTCAAGTTTACAAACCACAGATGACATCTATGTTATCCATTCTACATCGTATAACGGGTGTTGGTTTAACGGTGGTACTGGCGGCATTTGTCTGGATGGTTATTGCAGCGGCAACTGGACCAAAGGCTTATGCATACTTCGTTGAAATGGCTTCTACTAAACTTGGTTTAGTTATTATGATTGCGGGTAGCTTTGGGTTATTTTTCCATCTTTGTAATGGTATCCGCCACTTGGTTTGGGATACAGGCCATTTATTTGAGATTAACTGTGCACGTAATGCCGGCTATTTAGTGTTGCTGGTGTCAATCGGCTTAACGGCGGCTATGTGGTGCTGCATCTTAGGAGTTACGTTATGAGTTTATTAAAATGGGAAAAGGGTGGTTTGAAATCTAATGTCGCCCGTGCACGGGGACTTGGATCGGCTAAAGATGGTGTCGAGCATTGGATGGCACAACGTGTAACGTCGGTATCTACGCTGATATTGGTGGTGTGGTTTGTTTACTCATTACTTAATGGTGTTGCGCTCGATTACGTGACATTCACAACATGGTTACAAGCGCCCTTAAATGCGATTTTACTTATCCTGTTTACGATTTCAGTTTTATATCATGCCTATTTAGGCTGTCAGGTTGTGGTTGAGGATTACATTCATAATGAGGCGTTCAAGATGGTGAAAATGATCGGCATGAAACTGACTTTCTTTGCGGCAGGCGTTGCCTGTATCTTCTCAATTTTAAAAATATCATTTGGTCTATAAAGAGGAAAAACTAAACAATGAAAAATTATAAATCATACGAAATTATTGACCATGAATATGATGTCGTCGTCGTTGGCGGTGGTGGTGCTGGGCTTCGTGCAACATTCGGTTGTGCTGAAGAAGGGTTGCGGACAGCGTGTATCACAAAAGTATTCCCAACACGTTCTCATACGGTTGCAGCGCAGGGTGGTATCTCGGCGGCTTTAGGTAATATGGGCGATGATGATTGGCGTTATCATATGTATGACACGGTAAAGGGGTCGGATTGGTTGGGTGACCAAGATGCGATTGAGTATATGTGTCGTGAAGCGATTCCAGCGATTATTGAGCTTGAGCATTACGGCGTGCCATTTAGCCGTACAGCAGCAGGCAAGATTTACCAACGTCCATTTGGCGGTATGACCACAGAATACGGTAAAGGCACAGCACAACGCACTTGTGCGGCGGCTGACCGTACTGGTCATGCAATTCTCCATACGCTTTACCAACAAGCATTGAAGCATTCAGCAGAGTTTTTTATTGAATATTTCGTGCTTGATTTGATTATGTCGGATGAGGGCGAATGCCTTGGTGTAATGGCGTGGAATCTTGATGATGGGACCATTCACCGTTTCCGTGGTAAGCAAACTATATTGGCAACAGGCGGTTATGGCCGTGCGTATTTTTCTTGTACATCGGCACATACATGTACAGGCGATGGGAATGCGATGGCGGCACGTGCTGGTATTGGTCTTCAGGACATGGAGTTTGTCCAGTTTCACCCAACAGGCATCTACGGTGCGGGCTGTTTGATTACAGAAGGCGTACGTGGTGAGGGCGGTTATTTGACTAACTCGGAAGGTGAACGCTTTATGGAGCGTTATGCACCATCAGCAAAAGATTTAGCCTCTCGTGATGTTGTGTCTCGTTCTATGACGATTGAAATTAATGAAGGCCGTGGTGTGGGTAAAGATAAAGACCATATTCACCTTAATTTGCAGCATTTAGACCCTGCGATTATCCATGAGCGTTTACCAGGTATTGCTGAATCAGCACGTGTTTTTGCGGGTGTTGATGTGACAAAACAACCAATCCCTGTATTGCCAACAGTGCATTACAATATGGGTGGTGTGCCGACAAATTATCACGCAGAAGTGATTAACCAGTCCGCTAAAGATAAGAACAAGATTGTTCCAGGTTTAATGACAATTGGTGAGGCGGCTTGTGTGTCTGTCCATGGTGCAAACCGTTTAGGCTCTAACTCTTTACTTGATTTGGTTGTATTTGGTCGTGCAGCAGCTAAACAATGTGCTGCCACAATTGATAAAGAAGCATCTCATAAAAGCCTAGGTAATGATAAGGGCGAGAAGGCTTTGGATCGTCTTGATTACTTCCGTCATAATAAGGGTAAAACAAACCCTGCGGAGCTACGTTTGGAGATGCAGAAAACAATGCAAAACCATGCTGCTGTATTCCGTACTGATAAATCATTGGCTGACGGTGTGAAGAAAATTAATAAAGTCTATGCAGGTAAGGGCGACTTGGTTGTGAACGATAAATCAATGATTTGGAATTCTGACCTTGTGGAAACGCTTGAGCTGGATAATCTTCTTTCACAAGCTGTGGTGACCATGACATCGGCAGAAAATCGCAAAGAATCGCGTGGTGCCCATGCGCAGGAAGATCACCCAGACCGTGATGACAAAAATTGGATGAAACATACAGTTATGTGGATTGATGAGAAGGGTAAAACCAAAATTGATTATCGTCCTGTTTCAATGAAAACACTGACTAACGAAGTTGAAGTGTTTCCTGCTAAGAAACGTGTATATTAGAATTTCATTGACATAATCTAAGCATTGGGATAGCTATTCTACATGGTGGCTGTACCAAAATCTGCAGATGTTTTAACACGCTTTAGAAAGCTGAGGGGTTTTCTGAAAGGTTGCTTTGCCTCAGATTATTCACGTTCTCGATTAATTATAGGTGACCATAATCTGTCTTATAGTAATCATACTCTAACAAAGGTTGTAGATGTTAATCAATCTTGTATGGAAGATACTGGGATATGCGGTCAAGAAGTATTGAGTATTATGACAGACCAATTGCCAGACTATACAGCGATGACAGTGCGGCTTCATAAAAGCCCCGAAAGACTTTTTCATTTAAGTTTTTCATTAGAGGATATTTATAGAGGTATACGCATAGCCGACGATGAAAGAACTTTTTCACTTATATGGAAGAAGCTTTATGAAGGAAAGTTTGTCGTTGATCCTCTATACCATCGTATAGGTTTGGGGCGCCTAATCATGTTTAATCAGTTAAGGTTAGGTTACTGTTTTGGACTGAAAGCATGTGAAATTAGAGCCGCAGATGAAAACGGCATGCTGACATGGCCTAAAATGGGTTTTAAATTAAAGAATAAGGCAGAAACGGAAGCGTTTATCCATCATTGTAGTTTTGGTTTTAGTTTCTTGAAGCCATATTTGGACGAAGAGACGCAGCAAAAATATCAGGAAATTATTGATGGCTTAGATGTTAATAATCCTTATTGTGTGTGGGATGTTATGAAGATGACAGCACCTCTGAATGCGACGCCTGAGCAATTAGAAGCGGCGATTGTTGGATGGTCTTTGCGAGAAAACACATACCCCGCATCAAGCATGGCACTGAAAACCCAAGCGACAAGGTTTGTTGATGTCTTATTATATTGTGAGGCTTTTGAGTGCAGCTTTGATTTTAATGACGCTAAGCAAATAAGAGAACTGGAACGCTATTGCCGTCGCAGTTTTCAAACAGGGAAGCCGTTAGATTTTAGCCAAAACGGCAAGCTGACATTTCGCTAGGCCGTAGTTTTTTTGGTTGGCTGATTTGTTGCACGACAAAATTAAGGTCTTCTTCAGATTCTGATGCGGCCGCAATAGGTGTGTCCCCATCAAAATTATCGTAAGGCTGGTTTAATAATTGTGTTGCTCTCTTTTCTCCAAATTTGTTGGCGGCAAAACATTTTAAACGCATGATGCGGGCTTTTTCCAATTGGTCATCCGTTTGCATTAGCAACCACCACTTGGAAATAACATATGCTTTGCTGTGGTGTATCCAGATTGACTTCTATGCGCCATTTGACGAGGCGTTTCATTGCCTGCAATGACATATTTTCTGTCCATAAATGCTTTGCCTTCTGTTTCACCAAGTTTAGCTATTGCGATGCTTTCAAGGCTGAAGACACGTTCAGATGCTAAGGTTGGGTGATTAATTGCTACGCCATCAAATGCCATATTAAATCCTCATTAAGTTGTTGTTGTCTTTCTCTTGCCATAACCATTTTGAAAACGAAAGAAAATCATGTGCTGCGCTGCAAATAACTAATTATCTAATTTTGAAAATTAGGCTTTATGGGTTTAAAAAACTATCTTAGAATCTTTTAATGAGAACCTTTGTTCATAATCGTGATAGATTTTTATCTGATGATATTTGTCTTTACAAAGATCAAAAAAATTATGGCATTAAATACGCATCATTACATGAGGATATATCAGCAGAGATATGTATTATTGGTGCTGGCTTTACTGGTCTAGCAACGGCATATCATTTAATTAAGGCAGGCCAAAAAAATGTTGCGCTCGTTGAACGCCATCGTGTGGGATGGGGGGCTTCTGGACGAAATTCAGGACAAATTATTCCTGGGTTTAATAAGGATATTAGAGAAACTGCGGCTGCGTATGGCGAAGATAAAGCGGCTGCATTATATAAAGCAACATTAGATGCTGTTGCGACCATTAAACAGATATTTATAGAAATTGAGCAAGAAACAAGCTTCAAATCAGGACTTATTATAGCAGCCACGTCAGAAAAAAAAGCGGATGATTTGGCTGAATATAAATCTTTTTTAGAAAAAATTGGTTGTGGCGAAAATCTAGCTCTTAAAAATGCGGGTGAAACAAAAGATGCTATAGGCTCTGAGTTTTATGTAGGGGGACTGGTTGACTTAAATGGCGGCCATTTTAATTCACTTAAATACCTTAATTTATTGGCAAAATACTTGGTTTCTAAAGGTCTCAAGATTTTTGAAAATACTCCAGCCCTCAAGATCAATAAACAAGCTGATTATATTGAGGTAGAGACTCCAGAGGGCGTTGTTACGGCGCAAAAAATTGTTTTAGCGGGAGATGCCTATCAAGGATGGTTATTTCCCGAGACCCGTAAAAAATATATATTGGCACGGACATCCATGTTTGCCATACAGCCTTTGAGGCCGAATGTAGCGGAAACAGTTTTATCATGTAATTACGCATGTTTTGAATGGCGGCGTTTACTGAACTATTTCGCTAAAACAGAAGATAACAGACTTATTTTTGGTGGTGGAGATACGGCTTTATTTAAGAACAAACAAGAGGAGCGCCATACTTTTGAAAAATTATATCAGGAGATGGTTTGTATTTTTCCGCAATTAAAGAACGCCTATGTTACCCATTGGTGGGGTGGTTATCTAGGTCTAACCGCAACTCAGATGCCAGAAGTTGGTGGTTTAGAAGATCGTATATATTATGCTTTTGGTTATTCTGGGCATGGTGTGGTGCCGACACATATGTGCGGTAAAATTATCGCCGATATGATTGTCCATAAGGATGCGAAAAATATTATGGCAGAGTTGAAAGCAAAAGTAATACCGGGCGCAGGGCATTATGATAGTGCTATAGCTAGTCTAGGACTGTTTTGGCAGAAGCTACAGGATATGTTTTCTTAGTTTTCATATTATCTTAACGCTTTTTTGCTATAAAGATAGCGAGGAAGTGGGATGGAAAAGTCTTTCGCATTAAAAGCTTTTAATGAGCAAACCATCGAACGCTATATCTTAAGCGTGAATGGTAGCTATGCGCCTGAAGCGGTGCGGCGAAAATGTGCAAAATTTCTAAAAGATAAGAACGGCGCTGCAATAGATGTTGAAGCTATCCTTGGTTATTTTTCAAGAAGTGTACCTGAAAGTTGTAGGTTAAAAGTTGAAATTCGTGGTGATACGCATGGCGCTTTTCTTGAGGTTCTTTGGTTTGATAAAGAAACTTCAAAAACGGTATTAAGAGATGTGCGAAGTTTCTCAATTGAAGATGGGACATCGGCGCATGGTAATATTGTGGTAGATGAAGCATATCGCGGACAAAAACTTGGTGCAGAATATGCTTTTGATATGTTTCGCTTTATGGATGCAATACAAATACGTGATAACCAGATCATACCATCCTCAGTAAATGGAGGACATTTTTGGTCGTTGATGGCTGTTAAATATAGAGAATTTGAGGGTGAGGAAGATGATTGGCGAAATGATAACAAAATAAGCGATCAGTTGGCGGCAAGAATAGATATGCTCGAGCCATATCTTCCTGTTGATTTAAAAGATGATCTTGAGCGTTTGTTATATAGATTTTCTCGTTCCAAAAATCCACAGATTATCTGGCAATTTTCAGATTTCAAATATGATCTAAGGAGTCGTGGATTAACGAATAAAGTGCTGAATAGTTTTGCAGATGGCTACCAGATGAATGCTGAGGCTGTTGCATATTTAAAGAAGCAAAAAGCGTTACCGCTAGGGCGTTTGATGATGGTCAGTACAACATGGGAAGGTTTTTTTGATACAAAGGATAAGACAGCTATTAAACGGCTGGAGAAATTTGTTGGGCGTTCTTTTAAAACCGGTGAGACATTTCCTGTAAAAAAATCTACGCCAACCAATGGCAAGATCACAGACAGAAGAAAACCAGAAAATCCCTGATATTTTCCCTTCACAAAGGACATTAAAGCTCTTATCTTAATAAGGTAGAAAATGGAGTGTTTATAGATGGCTGAGTTTAGCTTACCAAAGAATTCAAAGATAAAAGCGGGTAAAACCTATAAGGCGCCTAAAGGGGCTAAGAATACCAAAAAATTCAAAGTGTATCGCTGGTCTCCAGACACAGATGAAAATCCACGTACTGATACATATGAGTTGGATATGGATGATTGTGGCGCAATGGTGCTTGATGCGGTTATCAAAATTAAGAATGAAGTTGATTCTACACTGACATTCCGTCGTTCTTGTCGTGAAGGTATTTGTGGTTCTTGTGCAATGAATATTGACGGTACCAATACTTTGGCGTGTTTGAAGCCGATTGATGAATGCAAAGGGGATACGGTTAATATCTATCCATTACCGCATATGCCTGTTGTTAAAGATTTAGTGCCAGATTTAAATCATGTGTATGCGCAGCTTACAACAATTGAACCATGGATGAAGACTCAGACCACAGCACCAACACGTGAGCGTTTACAATCACCAGAAGAGCAAAAGCTCATTGATGAAGCATCGGCCTGTATCCTTTGTTTTTGCTGTTCTACATCATGCCCATCATATTGGTGGAACTCAGATCGTTTCTTGGGCCCTGCGGTATTGCTTCAGGCCTATCGTTGGGTGGCGGATAGCCGTGATGAGGCAACAGGTGAACGCTTAGACGCTTTGGAAGACCCATTCCGTCTGTATAGATGTCATACAATTATGAACTGCACAAAAACCTGCCCTAAAGGCCTTAATCCAGCCAGAGCGATTGGTGAAATTAAGAAACTTATGGTTGCTCGTCGGGCTTAAACCAAAATCAAGCCTATTACTCGCCAAAACCTTTTGGTAATGTCATTGAGGCATCTGTTTTGCATACCAGACGTTCTGTTTGAATAATATTTTCTTGGTTTATGAGCATATTTGCGCGGCAATCAGAATTTGTCTGAAAACCGAAGGAGGCATTAGCGGATACATTGCCTTGTTGAGCAAGGTCTTCGTTTTTGGCGTCGAAGTGGGCATCCATATCATAAACCACTGTGGCACGTTTGCCGTCGCTGGAAATATCAATGGTTTTAATATCTAAATTGCTTTTAACACCGCTAAAAGCATCGGCATTAGACATGATGCTATCAATATAATCGGCACGCTTATATTCAACATTTTCATTTGAGCTGCCATAGCTACCCATATGAGATGTGATAGAGTCCTTAAACACAAAATTATCGGTTAAATGTTTTTGCATGAAGTCTCGAACTGCTTGTAAGTTACTAGATCCCTGAATGCTTTGGAGTATTCTATTTTCGGTATAAAGATGTGTCCGTAGACTGCCAGCTGTAAGTGTTTCTTGGGCAAAAGCCGTGCCAGTTGCTGAAAGTACAAAAATAAAGGTAAAAAGTGTTTTTAAAGACACGTATCGCTCCTTGGCTAAAATTTATATATACTGTAGCTTAGTCTATAAAAGTTAGGATAAATTTAAAATGGATATTTTAACACTCTTTATTTCTGTTGTAGCGGCTGTAGTGGCACAAAGCCTTCATCTTTTATGGTATTCAACAGCTACAGGGATGGGAAAAGCATGGCGTACGGCCTTAAAAAAGAAAGCCGATGCAAAGATTCCTACAAAAATGTCGATCATATCATTTACCTCACTTGTTGTTTCTTCATTGATATATGGCTTTTTTGTTTCAAGTCTAGGGATGAGTGCAGGTATTGATTTTGTTATCTTTACTGTCTTGATGTTTATTGCTTTCACTATTCCTTCAAAAGTGATGTCGGTTATCTTTATGGGACAACCAAGGCGGTTAATTCTCATTGATGGTGGATTTTATTTAATAGCCTATGCGCTGTTTGGCTTGGCGCATTATTTGTTTTAATTACTGGCTGCCGCTGAGATTGATCGTTTTCTCAGAAACACGGCACTCAAGTTTAGAGAGCCTTAGCATGTAGTCATTATCTAGTATCATTGAAAATGAGCAGTTGCTCTGAATATTTGTCATTTTATTCTCGCCTGAATTTTGATTAAAGCTTAAAAGTTGAAAATGTCCCGCTGCTGATCGGTTATCTCTCGCGACAAATGTTTCGCCACCAAAAGGCATGCCACCATTGAAAATAGGCGCAAATTTATCTTTATATTTTAGATTTCTAGCAGAAAGTGTTAGTGGTTCACCATTCTCGCCAGTGCCACCTATAATGTTTATTTTTAAATCCTTTGTCGCATCATCTTCAAAGAAATCTTTTAAAGTTTCTTTATCGCCGCTGGCTAGCATGGAAATAACATTGGATAACATTCTATCTGCCTCATCACCTGTGATGATTTTACTGGCTGTTTTGGCCGCAAAGGCTTGCGTACTGAGGCTGCCAAAAAGAAAAAGAGATAGAAGTAAAATCCGCATCGTGAGTAATCCTTTATAAATAATCTAGGCCAAAATCAAAGGCTTTGACGGAATGCGTTAATGCACCCACAGATATTAAGTTTACACCAGTTTTGGCATAATCGCCAATTGTCTCGATAGTAATGCCGCCTGATGCCTCTAAGATGTAGCGATTATTATTTATGGCGATAATTTCAAGAATTTGAGCGGGACTCATATTATCTAAAAGGACAACATCAACAGGGCTGCCTATAATCTTTTTGAACTGTTCTATTGTATCAACTTCAATCTCGATTTTGACCATATGACCAACCGCATTTTTTACCTTTTCGATAGTTTTTAAAATATCGCCACCACAGGCAGCAATGTGGTTGTCTTTAATCATCACAGCGTCAAATAAGCCAAAACGGTGATTGTTGCCGCCGCCATGCTTAACGGCTTGTTTCTGCAAGCTGCGCAAATTGGGAATGGTTTTTCTGGTGCAGCAAATATGTGTGTTCGTGCCTTTAACCGCTTCAACATATTTGGAAGTGGCGGTGGCAATGCCAGATAAATGTGAGAGTAAATTAAGTGCTACACGCTCATGCGATAGAATATGTAGGGTAGGGGCATTATTAATCTCAAAGACGACGTCGCCTTTTTTAACTTTTGCGCCATCATTCATTTTTACTTGGCCTAGGCCAAAAACTTGCTCGACAATGCTAATGCCTGATAAGACACCTTTTTCACGCGCAATGATTTTAGCACTGCTTTTATGATCTGGTGCAAAAATGGCCTGTGAGGTGATGTCACCAGCAAGGCCTAAGTCTTCATCTAAGGCAAATTTTATGAGGTCTGATATATTCATTAAGCACTGTACTCCAGCATACGATCAACTGCACGCTTTGCTTTGGCGGCGATATCTGGATCAACCAGAATTTCCGTTGTCATTGTTTTAAGGCTATGTAGAATTTTCGGTAATGTAATGCGTTTCATATGCGGACATAGCTGGCATGAACGGATAAACTCAACATTTGGATTAGTGGCGGTAATGTTATCACCCATAGAACATTCGGTGATAAGGATCACACGCTCCGGCTGTTTATCTTGAACATAGTCAATCATTTGCGCCGTAGAGCCCGATAAATCAGCGGCTTTAACCACATCGGCGGGGCATTCAGGATGCGCTAACACAATCACGTCTTTATATTGATCCCGATATTTTTGAATATCTTGTGTTGTGAATTTTTCGTGAACTTCACAAGCGCCTTCCCATGTCAGAATTTGAATATCAGGCACTTGTGCTTGGGTGTTTTGAGCGAGATATTTATCAGGGATACAGAAAACTTGCTTATGACCCTCATCACGCAGTTTTTTAATGATTTTTACGACATTGCCAGAGGTGCAGCATATATCGGTTTCAGCCTTCACATCGGCGGTTGTGTTCACATAGGTGACAATCGGCACACCAGGATATTTTTCTTTAAGTAAGCGTACATCCGCACCTGTCATGGATTCGGCCAAAGAGCAACCCGCTTTCATGTCAGGGATTAAAACTGTTTTGTCCATACAGAGGATTTTTGAGGTCTCTGCCATAAAATGGACGCCCGCTTGCACGATCACATTGGCTTTTGTCTTAGCAGCTTCTTGCGCCAGTTTTAGGCTATCGCCAACGATATCGGCGACACCATGGTAAATATCGGGGGTCATGTAATTATGCGCCAGAATAACGGCGTTTTTTTCTTTTTTTAGAGCGTTGATCTCTTCAACCATAGGTTGGAGCGCATCCCACTGAACTTGCGGGTAAAACTGCGCAACTTTTTCATAAGGATCCACGTTCTTTTCCATGTAATAGAAATACCGTTATTTTTAGATTTGTAAAGCTATAGAAAAACAAGCATCATGGATTTATGCAGATTATCCAAGCACCATCACCGAATTTTGATGATAGAGGCGGCGTACCAATTGATATGGTGATTATCCATTATACAGGGATGAAAACAGGACAAGAGGCTCTTGATAGGCTATGTGATCCTGATGCTAAGGTAAGTGCGCATTACATGATTGAAGAAGATGGGCGTGTGTTTCAGATGATCGATGAGGCTAAACGTGCATGGCATGCAGGCGTTTCATTCTGGGATGGCAGAGATAATATTAATAAATATTCGATTGGGATTGAGCTTGTAAACCCCGGACATGAATGGGGCTATCGACCGTTTCCCGATATTCAGATTGCGGCACTGATTGAACTTTTAGACGGTATTTTTAAACGTCATCCTATTAAGCCGGCTTATGTGCTCGGGCATTCAGACGTTGCCCCAGACCGTAAAAAAGACCCAGGGGAATTATTTCCATGGGATATCTTGGCTAAGAAAAATCTAGCCTTACCCCGTCCTCTTACTGTATAAGATTGAAATAGTCAGAAGGTTGGATAATCGCGTGCTTATGGTACGAGGAAAGTCCGGGCTTCAGAGAAAAGTGATGCCGGGTAACGCCCGGGCGGCCATGAAGGAATTTAAGGCTGACGGATAGTGCAACAGAAAACAGACCGCCGAAACGATTAGGTCGTGGTAAGGATGAAACGGTGCGGTAAGAGCGCACCACGCTTTTGGTAACAAAAGTGGTATTGGTAAACCCCATCTGAAGCAAGATCAAATAGGCACTGCTTATGCCGTTTTTCTCCGGTGCAGTGCGGGTAGATTGCTTGAGCTGTTTGGTAACAACCAGCCTAGATGAATGATTATCTGAAAAACAGAACCCGGCTTATAGGCCTTCTGACTATTTTTATTAATTAAACAATTACGTTGAAAATATAACGCAAGCTGATGTTTGCTTTTGCGACGCTTTTACTAATGATTTCATTTACTTGAAAGCTTGAGTAAAACAAAGATGTTAAAAACAAGCATAGACTAACTGAAAACATAAAAACTAAATAAGACATTTTTCTTCCCCTCGATTGTCACTTTTTAATGACTTCTCTAAGAGGCTACACACAAATAGTTAGAAAAAAGTTAATGCCGTTTAATTTTTCATAAAATAAATGTGGGTATTTAATGTGTCTCAGGGTAAAAGGCAGTTAGCGCCTCACTTTGCCGTACCATCAAGAGTGCTTCTTTAAGCGGTGTTGGTTTAAAGCCACGCTGTTTATTTTTGTGACCAATCTCATAGGCATGATGGAATTGTTCGAATAATGTTTTGTAGGCATCTTTTAGTTTAGTGGATGAATCCCAAATATGCGTTGCTTCTGCACCAGCACCGTTAAGTTCAATAATTTTTAAATTCTCACCTGTTTCAAGTGAAGACATATCTTTAAAACGTACATCAAAGCGACCAAAATAAAATTCAGGGATCTGTTTAGAGAGCCGGTCAAAGAATTCTTCCATAGCGGGGGTTATGTGTTTGTCGCCATTTTTAAATATGGTGCCCTTGCTGTGTGCGCCAGCAAAAGATAGGCGATAAGCTTCTCCCTGAGCTAGAACTGTATGTAATTTATGGGCGTGACGTTTTAGATATATTTTTTGTAGCTTTGAAGCGCGTGGACTTAGTTTGATGAGGGTTTCTAATGTCGATACGCCATCTCCATAGACATAAGGGAAATATTTTAGGGTAAGAGAAAAAATATGCCCTCTCTCTTGATCGGGGTGGCGGATATAGAACACACCAGCTTCGGCTTCAAAATCAATATGCTCTTGGATAAGAAGTGTGTCTTTGCCAAAAGGGAATTGTTGCGCATAATTTTTAAGCTCTTTATCCGAATGTATCTTTTGAACGCCAGCCCCCCGACACCCTTTATCGGGTTTGCACACGACAGGATAGGTGAGCTCTACTATCTGGAAATAAGAGTCTAGAGCTTGTTCGTTTTTTATAAAAACGGTTTTCGGTAAATATTGTTGAAGTGCTTTTGGGAATAATTCGTGAATAGCTTTTTTACTGTCACCGACAAAGCCACCCGCAGGAAAGTAAGGATTGCTGGCCGTTAATGTGTTCAGTCCGTCAAATTTTATAGTGAGCCAAAATGCGTAGAGCAGGACAGGCGGATAAAATAAAAAACGTGGCCATAACTCAAAAAAAGAGAGAGGGGGCACTGTTTTATCTAAAGCAGGTAGGCCTTGATAGGGAGGCTGTTTTTCTACAATCTGTAACATTTCTATTACTCTATTCGAATGTAGAGTAGCATCAAGTTACAAAATGAAAGAAAAGAATATGCCCGCTATTAATAAATATGCACCACTTGTATTGTCTCTATTTATTGCTTTTGTGTTTATACAATCGCTTTTTTTTAAATTCACTTACTCAGCAGAGACGGCGTATATTTTTACAACACTTGATAATTGGGCGGCGAGTTTTGGCTTTGGTGGGTTATTCGTGCCCCCAGGTATATTTAATGCTTATGTGATTGGTTCAGCAGAGTTAGTGGCCTCATTAATGTTGCTCGGCGGGTTGGTCTTTAAAAAGCCATTCGTGAATATGCTCGGTGCATTTATGGCGCTGGGCGTAATATCGGGTGCACTCTTTTTCCATCTGTTCACACCATTAGGAATTGTGGTGCTTGATGATAGCGGCGCATTGTTTGGTATGGCTTGCGGTGTCTGGGTTTCGGCAGCACTCATCATTTTGATGAGGTGGGCAGAAGTAAAACAGCTTTGTGCAATGATCTGTTATTGTCCTTTCACGAAATCTAAATAGATAAAATTCAATCTATTTTTAGCCTTTTCTTAAAGAGCTTTTGTTATTTTGTCTAAAGTAACGAGTTAAGGGGTGTTTTGTGGAACAAATTGATAAAAAGGCTGTTTATGACGCATTGGGCATTACAGAAGAGCAGCTTAAGAACGCGGACGATGAGCAAGGGATTCTTGAAATATTAACAGGAATTGATGGGGACGGGGATATTTGCTTTGCATATATTGCAGTAAAACCAAGTCTTTATCTGGAGTATCAGCAGAAAGTTTCTATGCAAGAAGAAATAGATCTTGATTATTATGGAAATGTTTTGTATAGTAAGAAAGGTCAATACCCGAGTGCTGGAGATCAGGCAGAGATTGAAGCAAAGTTTGGGGTTGATCATGTGTATGCAACAAAATTTAACAGAGACGTAGAGCGATTAAATCAACAGAGTGAAGGAATTTAGGAATGAAAATAACACCGTCAAGTACAACCTGTTTAGGACAGATTTTTGGTAAAAATGGGGCGTTAAGAAAATTTACGGCAGAGCGGCCACGTGTGACAGTTGGCTTAGGTCTGGCTGCGTTTGGTCTGTCACCACTTTTGGGGGTTGCGGCAGGCATTGTTGGCACGGTTGTGGGGCTCACGGTTATGGCGGCCGGAGGCGGTGTGATTGCTAGGCAAAGAGATGAAAAACTGGCAGAGTACGCACGATTACAAAGGCGTTAAAGGAATGATAGTGATTAATAAAGACTCCGCTCTTTAGCGGGGTTTTTTTATTGTCTGAATAAAACGTCATTGCGAGTATAGCGAAGCAATCCATAGTGGTCATTATTATAGATTGCTTCAATCGTTTCACTCTTTCGCAATGACGATAGTGGTGGCGGATAAACTTACCGATTTTCCTTGATTTCCCATGTTTTTCCATGATATACCATATATATCCATATAGTTTTGGAAAATTGCGCAAATTAGGGGCCAAAAGCAGCAATGGGATTATTTTTATCGACTTATATCAATAAGATAGATGCAAAAGGACGCGTTTCTGTGCCCTCGACGTTCCGTGCATCTTTGTCGAATGAAAGCTTCCAAGGCATTGTGTTGTTTAAATCTCATGCCCATCAAGCCCTTGAGGGTTTTCCAATGTCCTACATGCAAAATATATCGGATCGTCTCGACCATTTTGATTTGCTCTCGGAAGAGCAAGACTCTTTGGCGATGTCTATTTTTGCCGAGAGCGTGCAGTTGCCGCTGGATGGTGATGGCCGTGTTGTGTTGCCTGCCGCCCTGATTGAAATGGGTGGATTGAAAGACCAGGCGGCTTTTGTTGGTTTAGGGCATAAGTTCCAGATTTGGAATCCTGCGACCCTTGATGCTCGTAAATCCGAAGCTGTTAAAAATGTTCGGGCTAAGAAAATGACCATTCCAAAATTCGAAGGCGGTCAGTAATGGATTTAGGTCATATCCCAGTGATGTTAGAAGAAGTGCTGAATGTGCTGCGCCCTGAGAAAGATCAAGTGATCGTTGATGGCACATTTGGTGGCGGCAGCTATACCCGTGCTATCCTTAATGAGGCAATGTGCAAAGTGGTGGCGATAGATCGTGATCCAACAGCCTATGCTCGTGCGCAAGATCTGCAAAAGGAAATGCCTGATCGTGTTATCCCTATACATGGTGCATTTTCTGAAATGGATACGTTAATTGCCAATGAAAATATCGGTAATGTCGATGCGGTAGTTCTTGATATTGGTGTGAGCTCTTATCAAATTGACCAAGCAGAACGAGGTTTTTCTTTTATGAAAGAAGGGCCTTTGGATATGCGCATGGATACCAGCCAAGGTCAAACGGCTGCAGATATCGTCAATAATTATGAAGAAACAGATCTTGCCAATTTGATTTGGAAATATGGTCAAGAAAAACTGTCTCGTAAAATTGCAAAGGCTGTTGTGAAGGCAAGGGCTGAAAAACCTTTTGAGACAACCAAAGAACTAGCCGAGTGCGTGGCTGACATCATTCCTTTTGCGGGTAAGCATAAAACACATCCAGCGACCAAAACGTTTCAGGCTTTGCGGATTGCAGTGAATGATGAATTGGGCGAGTTAGAAAAGGGCTTGGAAGCAGCGAAGATTATCTTGAAAAATAATGGAAAACTCGTGGTCGTAACATTCCACTCTTTGGAGGATTCTATTGTTAAGGATTTCTTGCGCCAGAACTCAAAAGAAGGTCAGCAACAAGCTGTATCTCGTTATATGCCAGAACAGCCTAAGAGCACAAAAGCGATTGATTTCAAACTGGTCGACCGTAAAGCGATTGCGGTATCGGCTAAAGAAGCTAAAGAAAATCCACGGGCACGTTCTGCGAAATTACGCTGGGCGGTGAGAACGATTGTACAGGAGGCGAGCGCATGAAATTAACACCAGCCTTTTGTCTTGGCATGATTGTTACCGTTTTCTTAGGGGTGTCATTATTTGTGATCTCGCAAGAAAACCAAAAGCAGCGTGATGTATTGAGCACGTTGAATAAATCATTACAAGCAAAACAAGAGCACCGGCTTACGTTAGAAGCTGAATGGGCGTATTTGAATAAGCCAGAGCGTCTGGAAAAGATGATGGCGACTTTAAATAAAACAGATGTCGGTGATGCGCCTGTGTTAGCGCAGTCAAATGTTATGGAAGCTTTACCTGTTATTGCGCTTATTTTACCGCCGCCTTCAAAGCCAGCTAAGCGTTATGCGGTAATACAAAATGCAGAACCAGTAAAAGATATAGCCATGGTGCTTAGTCAATTGGGACAAGGCGTGGAATGAGTAGTTTTGTCCGGCATATTCACCGTAAAGTTCATACGCTGCAAGGCGAGCGCCAGACAGCGCTTGATCTAGCCAGAGGTCGCTCGGCATTTATTTTGACATCATTTTTATTGTTATACGCATTAGTCGCTTTGCGTGTGTTAGAACTGACTTATATTCGTCCTTACTTTTTAAAGCAGGAAACACCCATTACAGCTTCTATTGATGAG
This sequence comes from Micavibrio sp., assembly GCA_002699085.1. Classification (GTDB taxonomy): domain Bacteria; phylum Pseudomonadota; class Alphaproteobacteria; order Micavibrionales; family UBA9664; genus UBA9664. The sequence goes on along the minus strand of PAAR01000026.1, from coordinate 32,841 downwards.
GTTAAACCCATATCAAAAGAAACCCGTGGCAAGATTACTGATAGAGAAGGTAATATCTTGGCATCAAACGTTGCTGTGACAGCGCTGTATATTGATCCAGTTTTTATTCAAAATAAAGACGACGCTTACAAAGATCTTAAAAGGATATTTCCTTCTGAATCTGCTGAAACGCTTAGGAACCGTGTGTTCTCAGGAAAGCGTAATATTTTGGTGCGGGCTGATTTGACGCCTCAAGAACAAGAAGCAATCTTACAAGCGGGCTATCCTGGGCTGATCTTTAGAAAAGAATATATGCGCATTTATCCGCAAGGTGAACAAACGGCGCATTTGGTCGGGTTTGTTGGCAGCGATGGTAAGGGCCTCGAAGGATTAGAGCGTATTTTTGATAAACAGCTGAATAAAGGCGAGGATGTAACCTTGGCTGTCGATCTGCGGTTACAATATGCAATGCACAAAGCATTAGCCGCTAAGATGAAAGATTTTACGGCCAAAGCAGCATCGGGGATCATCATGGATATTAAGACAGGCGAGATTTTATCTTCTGTCTCTTTGCCTGATTACGACCCAAATACATTTTCAGATGCAAAACCACATCAACGTTTTGATACGAATATTAATGGTGTTTATGAGATGGGTTCGACGTTTAAAATTCTATCGACGGCGGCGTTGTTTGAAAGCAAAGACCCTGATATGACACTGAGTTATGATGCGACCAAGCCACTGGTTTCTGGGCGCTTTAAAATTCACGATTATCACGCTGAAAAACGGGTTTTGACAATCCCTGAGATTTTTATGCACTCCTCCAATATTGGCTCGGCTTTGATTGGTCAGGATATTGGTACAGATACATTAAAAACCGTTTATCGTGACTTGGGGGTGTTTGATCGGATCAATGTATCGGGTATGACAACAGCCCAGCCTTTGGTGCCTAAGCCGTGGCGCTCTGTTAACACCTTAACAGCCAGTTATGGTCACGGTATTGCTGTCACACCTATGAATATGGTGCAGGCTGTGGGCACGATTGCTAATGGTGGGGTAAAAACAACGCCAACTTTTATTAAAACAACGGAACAAAAGCTTCGCCAGACGCGTATACTTTCAGAGAAAACATCAAAACAAATGCTTCAGCTTATGCGCCTTGTTGTGACCAATGGAACAGGCGGTAATGCGGAGGTTGCAGGGTATAGTGTGGCAGGAAAGACAGGGACAGCAGAGAAAATTTCAGCGAGCGGCGGTTATCAAAAAGATAAGCTCTTATCTTCATTTATAGGCGTGTTTCCAGCCTATGATCCGCAATATCTCGTGATGGTGATGATTGATGAGCCTAAAGGAAATAAAAAATCCTATGGTTATGCCACAGCAGGTTGGACAGCCGCTCCAGCTGTTAAGGAAGTCGTGCAATCAATGGCCGCCATTCTAGGCCTGCCTAAAAACACAGATTTAACAAAAGATACGCAGATGGTCGGTCGATTGCAGGAAATAATCGATCAAAGTGAAACGAGCCAAAAGGGGAGCGCAAAACTTGCGTCTAATTGATCTCATGAAAGCAAAAATTTACGATGATGCAACGTTCACACCGAGCCTGCCAAAGCCGCAGCTTGAGTTAAATATTACAGGGATTACAGCGGATAGCCGTGATGTTAGAAAGGGCTTTTTATTTGCAGCCCTGCGCGGCCAAAAACAAGATGGTCGCCAATTTATAAGCCAAGCCATCCAAGATGGTGCGATTGTTATTCTCGCCGAAGAAGGCACAACATTACCAAAAGATATTGATACATCTCATGTGTTGCTTATTACTGATAAAAATATACGCCGCCGCTTTGCGATTATGACGGCTAATTTTTATAAAGCACAGCCAAAAACAATTGTGGGTGTAACTGGTACAAATGGTAAAACCTCGACGGTACATTTTGCGCAGCAACTTTGGCAGCTTTTAGGTAATAAATCAGTGAGTCTAGGTACTTTGGGCGTGCATGGATATCGCTTTAAATTGCCGGGTAAAATGACTAGCCCTGATCCTGTCAGGTTACATGCCGCTTTAGCTGATGTTGAGGCAGCAGGGGTGACGCATTTAGCAATGGAATGTTCTAGTCACGGTTTAGACCAATCACGGATGGACGGTGTTCGCATGACCGCCGCTGCTTTTACAAATTTAACACGTGACCATTTAGATTATCACGGATCAATGGATGAATACGCAAAGGCCAAAGCACGGCTATTCTCAAATGTTTTGATGCCCGGTGGGACGGCTGTTATTAATGCCGATGCGCCTTATGCAGATATGATGATTGAGGCTGCTAAGGCACGTGGGCAAAGGGTCATTACCTTTGGTAATAAAGGTTATGATATAAAGCTCAAATCACAAGAGCCAAATGCTTTAGGACAAGATATTGTGTTAGAGGTTTTGGGTAAAGATTATGAATTTCATTTGCCGCTGATCGGTTTGTTTCAAGCCTATAATGTCATGTGTGCTTTAGGTTTGGTAATGGCGGAATTTATAGATAAACGTGACAAGGTTGAAGAGCTTGTAAGGTTGTTGCCTCACTTAAAAGGTGTATCTGGACGTGTTGAATTAATTGAGGGTCATCCAAAACAAGCGGCTGTGTATGTTGATTATGCCCATACACCAGACGCACTTGAACAAGTGTTAAGTGCTGTCCGTCCTCATACTCAAAACCGTATTATCACCGTTTTTGGTTGTGGTGGTGACCGTGATAAAGGTAAGAGACCTTTAATGGCAGAGATAGCAACAAAATTATCCGATGTTGTGATTGTTACAGATGATAATCCACGTAGTGAGAATCCCGATCAAATCCGTAATGATGTAATGGCTAAGGCACCAAAAGCGCTGAATATTGGTGATCGTAAGATAGCGATTGCGAAGGCAATTGAAATGGCGCAAACAGGTGATGTTGTTGTCATTGCAGGTAAAGGCCACGAGCAAGGTCAAATAATTGGCGATCAGACTTATCCCTTTGATGACCGTGATGAAGCAAGAAAGGCTATTCTTAGTCTTTAAAACGCTTTATTATGAGAGCAGAATCAAAACATAAGGCCTTGATATGCTCTATAATTTGCTAGTACCGCTAGCCGAAGACCACATTTTCTTTAATCTTTTCCGTTACATAACCTTCCGTACGGCAGGGGCGATTATAACGGCACTGATTATTAGCTTCATCATAGGCCCACGCTTTATTGGTTGGTTGAAATCCAAACAAGGTAAGGGGCAGCCTATTCGTGCTGATGGTCCTGAAACACATTTAGCTAAGGTAGGTACGCCGACAATGGGCGGCTTAATGATTATGATCTCGGTTATGCTCTCAACATTGTTATGGGCGGATCTAACTAATTTTTATGTGTGGATTGTGTTGGGTGTATTGGGTGGTTTTACATTGATCGGCTTTTTTGATGATTACGCTAAGCTAACTAAAAGAAGCCATGACGGTATCTCAGGAAAATTACGATTATTGTTAGAAGGCTTGGTCGCTATATTGGCTGTGATTGCAGTTTCATATGTGGCTAAGAATGAGTATTCCACCACTTTGGCCGTGCCATTTTTTAAAGATGTGTTGTTTCAACTCGGTTTATTTTATATCCCTTTTGGCATTTGTGTGATCGTTGGCGCTGCGAATGCTGTTAATTTCACAGATGGTTTAGACGGCTTGGCGATTGTGCCTGCGATGATTGCAGCTGCCTGTTTTGGGTTTATTAGCTATATGGTGGGTAACGCTGTTTTTGCTGAATATCTTCAACTGCACTTTGTTGTGGGCTCTGGTGAAATGGCTATTATCTGTGGTGCGTTGATCGGGGCTGGTATGGGTTTTTTATGGTTTAATGCACCACCTGCTGCGGTATTTATGGGCGATACAGGATCGCTGCCGATTGGGGCAGTTCTAGGTATTATGGCGGTGATTGTTAAGCATGAACTTGTCTTAGCAATAGTTGGCGGTGTATTTGTGATGGAAACCCTATCGGTGATTATACAGGTCGCTTCATTCAAGTTGACAGGTAAGCGTGTTTTTAGAATGGCGCCTATTCATCACCATTTTGAGAAAAAGGGCTGGTCAGAACCGCAAGTCGTTATTCGTTTCTGGATTATTGCAGTGGTACTCGCATTGATTGGTTTAGCGACATTGAAGCTACGATAACATGATTGATCTTGGTTTTTTAAAAGGACAGAAAATCGGTGTGCTAGGCCTAGGAAAAACTGGCCAAACGACGGTTGCAGCTTTAAAAGCCGCACAAATTGACTTTATTGCTTTTGATGACATAGAAGGTGGTGATGTTTTTGATGAGGCGACGATTGAAAACTTAGATAAAATTATTTTATCCCCTGGTATTCCACATACATATCCACAACCTCATCCTGCAATTGTTCTCGCTAAAAAACACACTATTCCTTTTGTCAGTGATATCTCTCTGCTGAGGGAAGCTTATCCCGATAACCCTTTTTATGTGGTGACTGGGACAAATGGTAAATCGACAACCACCGCTTTATTGGGACATATTTTAGAAGGGCAAGGAGATGTGCGGATAGGCGGTAATATCGGCCATGCTGTTTTGGCGATGAATCCACCTCAAGATAATAAAACGCCTTTTGTGCTTGAGATGTCTTCTTATCAAATAGAGATCACGCCTAATTTATCACCAGACGCCGCTATCTTATTGAATATCACACCAGATCATTTGTCTCGCCATGGTGGTTTAGAAGGTTATATCGCAGCTAAAAAACAAATATTCCAAAAGGCAGACAAGTCTCAGTTAGCTGTGGTTGGTATTGACGATCCACATTCCCGCTCTGTTGCAGAGGAACTTAAAAGGCAGGGCTGGGTCGTTGAAGAGATCAGTGTTACATCACCTGAAAAAGATTTTCGATATGGGGTTTTTGATAGATTGCGTGGTGCGCATAATCGACAAAACATAGATTGTGCGGCAGCTGTAGCTCGTTTTGCCGGTATGCGTAACGAAGATATTGAAAAACGTATTCATAGTTTTGCAGGTTTACCGCATCGCCAATACATTGTACGTGAAATTAATAATGTTGTTTATGTGAATGATAGTAAAGCGACAAATGCCGATGCCGCCTCTCATGCGTTAAATGCTTTTGATGATGTTTACTGGATTATTGGTGGGCAAGTGAAAGAAGGTGGGCTTGAAGGCCTACAAGTTTTCAAATCAAAGATTAAAAAAGCCTATTTAATAGGCGAGGCTCAGGAAGAATTTGCTGGTTGGTGTGATATACATGGCATTGACTTTGAACGCTGCGATACACTTGATCGTGCAGTGACTGAATCTCATAAAGACGCACAAGTGAATGGAAAGGGGACAGTTTTATTGTCGCCAGCTTGTGCATCATTTGACCAGTTTAAAAGCTTTGAGCATCGTGGTGAGAGATTTCAAGACTTAGTGGAGGCGTTATGAACCGTTTGTTAAGCCGTGCAAATAAAACAGTGCTTAGTCAATGGTGGTGGACAATTGATAAACAAATGCTGATTGCTTTATTAGCACTTGTTGTTATTGGCGTGATGATGGTTTCTGCGGCCAGCCCAGCAGTGGCTTTGCGCATTGGCCTTGGTCAATATCATTTTATTATTCGACATGTTGTGATGCTCGTTCCTGCGATAGGCTTTATGATTGGTCTGTCATTTTTACCTAAAATTATGATACGGCGGATTGGGATTATACTATTTGGCTTAGCCATTTTTGGGGTGATTTTATCTTTAACGGGGGGGAGTGAGATCAAAGGGGCGCAACGCTGGATCAGGCTTTTAGGTTTTTCTGTGCAACCAAGTGAGTTTTTAAAACCTGCCTTTATTATTGTGGCGGCATGGTTGATGGGGCATCAAAAACATACTGAAAATTTCCCGGGTAATCTGATCTCTGGCGGCTTATTTGGTCTATCGATTTTGCTGCTTATTCTTCAGCCAGATATGGGGATGACGATTTTACTCTCAGCCATTTGGGCATCACAAATCTTTCTCGCAGGCTTTCCATTTTTATTCATTATCTTGGCAATGATTATGGGTGTTTGTGGGCTGTTTAGTGCTTATTTCTTTTTGCCGCATTTCCAAAGTCGTGTGAATAGATTTCTAAATCCAGATAGTGGCGATACGTATCAAATTGATCGTGCAACAGAGGCCTTTGGACATGGCGGCTTATTTGGTGTGGGGCCAGGTGAGGGTTCGGTTAAAGAAACGATCCCAGATGCGCATGCCGATTTTGTCTTTGCGGTAGCGGGGGAGGAAATGGGTTTTGTCTTCTTGTTTATTATTATTCTACTTTATGGCTTTATAATTTACCGTGGCATTCTTGCCTTGCAACGCTCGAATGATATCTTTGTGGTGTTAGCGATTGGCGGGTTGATTACCATGTTCGGATTACAAGCGTTTATCCATATGGGGGCAAATATCCATATTTTGCCAACAAAGGGTATGACCTTACCATTTGTTAGCTATGGGGGGTCGTCTGTCATTGCTCTTGGCATAGCTATGGGAATGCTGCTAGGATTGTCCCGAAAACAAAATTAAACCTATAACATTAAGGGCAATATTATGAAGACAGTTGTGTTATGTGCTGGCGGTACTGGCGGCCATTTCTTCCCAGCAAAAGCATTGGCGTCTGATTTATTGTCACGTGGTTATATTGTTCATTTCTTTTGTGATGAGCGTGGTCAGAAATATAAAAACCAACTGCCTGGACAAGTGATTTTCCATGTTGTTCCATGTGGCACAATGGGCAAAGGCTTAAAGGGTAAAGTGTCAGGCATGTCCAAGCTTGGTTTGGGGTTGGTTAAATCATTGCAACTATTGCTAAAAATTAAACCATCGGCCGTCATTGGTTTTGGTGGTTATCCGTCCTATCCAGGGATGTATATAGCGCAAATGTTGAAAATACCAACGATCGTGCATGAACAAAATGCCGTAATGGGTAAGGCCAACATGGCCTTATCTAAGAAGGCGACAACTATTGCTGTGTCTATGCCACTCGTTAAAGAAGTAGCTGATTCTAAAAAAGTACTGTTAACAGGTAATCCTGTGCGTCAAGAAATTGCCGATCTTTATACGCAGCCCTATAGCCCGTCCGATAAAAATGATGCTTTTTATCTTTATGTGGTTGGTGGTTCATTAGGGGCTAAAAGTTTTTCAGATGTCGTGCCAATGGCCTTGAAGTCTTTGTCTAAAGAATTGCGTAGCCGTTTATTCGTGTTTCAACAAACGAAAGAAGAAGATATTCCAGCGATACGTGCATTATATAAGCAAAATGGCATCGATGCCAATGTTCGCAGTTTCTTTGAAGATGCCCATGAGAAATTAAGACAATCTCATTTAGTAATTTCACGTGGCGGTGCCTCTGCTGTGGCGGAGCTGACAACGGCAGGTCGTCCAGCTATTTACGTCCCATATCCACATCATGTCGATCAACAACAAAAGCACAATGTCTCCCATGTCGTTGCTGCCAAAGGTGGTTGGTTAATGGAAGAAGGTGACAGCTTTAATGCGGAAGATTTAGCAAAGAAAATTGCCGAGTTAATGGTGTCTCCTGAATTATTATTTAATACAGCCGAAGCTGCTCGACAATGCGCTACACCAGACGCTGCACGAAAACTTGGCAATATTGTTAGTGTTGCTGTGCAAGGGTGGAAAAGTGTTGAGGAGCAACAATCAACGTCAGGCGAGCCAAGTATTTAATCTATGAAAGCAATGCCTTTAAATATTGGAACCATTCATTTTGTCGGTATCGGCGGTATCGGTATGAGTGGTATTGCTGAAGTGCTTAACAATATTGGCTATTCTGTGCAAGGCTCAGATAGTGCTGAAAATTATAATGTTGAACGTTTGCGTAAGGCAGGGGTTCAGGTTTTTAAAGGGCATGCGGCTGAAAATTTGAATAATAAAGACGGTGAGCTTGTCTCAGTTGTTGTGATTTCTTCTGCTGTTAAGGATAATAATGTTGAGCTTAAAACGGCTAGGGAATTAAAAATTCCTGTGATCCGCCGTGCTGAAATGTTAGCGGAATTAATGCGCCTTAAATGGTCTGTGGCGGTTGCAGGGACACACGGTAAAACAACGACGACATCACTTGTTGGGACATTAATGGAAGCGGGTGGCTTTGATCCGACTGTTATTAATGGTGGGATCATTAATGCGTATGGTACTAACACCCGTATGGGCCAAAGTGATTGGATGGTTGTTGAGGCTGATGAAAGTGACGGCACATTCACAAGATTACCAGCGACGGCGGCCATCGTTACAAATATTGATCCAGAGCATTTAGATTTTTACGGTAGTTTTGATAATGCTAAATTGGCGTTTCAACGCTTTGTCGAGAATTTGCCTTTTTATGGTTTCGCTGTTGTTTGTAGCGATCACCCTGTGGTGCAAAGCATGGTACCTAAATTAAGAGATAAGCGGGTTATTACTTATGGTCTTAATCCTCAAGCAGATATCCGTGCTATTAATATAGAAAACACGGCGGACGGTGCGTCTTTCGATGTCGTTGTAAAGGCATGGATTTATGCAACTGATAAAGACCGCACAATTCGTGGGATTAAACTGCCAATGCTTGGCACCCATAACATATTGAATACATTAGCTGCCATCACAGTCGCTTTGGAAATGGGGATAAATGATGAGCTTATCCGCCGTGGTTTGGCTGGATTTAGCGGTGTGAAACGTCGTTTTACAACGACTGGCACTGTGAATGATATCCGTATCATTGATGATTATGGCCATCATCCAACTGAAATTGAGGCTGTATTGCGTGCGGCACGCCAAGGTGTTTCTAAGTCTGGTGGTCGTGTGATCGCTGTGATGCAGCCACATCGCTATACGAGATTACATAGCTTATTTGATGATTTTTGCCGCTGTTTTAATGATGCAGATTATGTGTATATCGCTGACGTTTATGAAGCAGGGGAAGAGCCTATTAAAGGGGCTAGTAAAAAGGACCTTGTTGAAGGTATTCAGAAAATGGGTCATCAGCATGCTTATGAATTAGCAGATGAAACGACATTGGCTAAAACGATCTACGATATAGCTAAGCCAAATGATTTTGTGATTTGTTTGGGGGCGGGCAGCATTACTTATTGGGCAAATGATTTACCTGAACAGCTTCAAGGTTTAATAGATAAAGTGGCATGAGGCAAATGAGTGTTTTAAAGAAATCAGAAAAGCTCATTGATAGATTGCCAATGGTTAGAGGGCGATACACAGCCTTTGCACCACTGGGTGATACAAGCTGGTTTCGGGCAGGTGGCTGTGCTGAGGTTTTGTATAAGCCCGCAGATAAAGAAGATTTATGTGACTTTTTGAAAGCGTGCCCGACAGATGTGCCAATCACTGTTTTAGGTGTTTGTTCTAATGTTATTATTCGTGATGGTGGTATTGCCGGTGTCGTTATTAAAATGGGCCGTGGTTTTACTGATATTGAACAAGAGGGTACGTCTACGCTTTATGCTGGCGCAGCAGCGCTTGATGCCAATGTGGCTATATCTGCACAGAATTTTGGTATAGGTGGCTTAGAGTTTTTTTCGGGTATTCCTGGTACTATTGGCGGTGCTTTGCGAATGAATGCAGGGGCGTATGGTACAGAAACGGCGGATGTGCTGGTGCAAGCCGATGTTATTGATCGCCAAGGTCAAATTCATCATATTAAGGCGAACGACCCGCAAATGCAGATGTCTTATCGTCATAACAGTTTACCCGAAGCCATGATTTTTGTCGGTGGCTATTTTAAAGGGGTTATAGAAGATGCGGGTTTGATTGAAAGTCGTATTCTTGAGATCAAAGAAAAACGCGCCGCAACGCAACCTATAAAAGCAAGAACAGGTGGGTCTACTTTTGCCAATCCAACGCCGCAAGAGCTGGCTGCGGCAGGGTTGCCAGAGGATAAAAAAACATGGCAGCTTATTGATGCCGTTGGTGGGCGAGGCTTTGTGCTGGGTGGGGCACAAATGTCAGAAAAGCACTGTAATTTTATGATTAATACAGGTGAGGCGACAGCCCATGATCTGGAAATGCTTGGTGAAGAAATGAAAGGTCGTGTTTTTGAAAAATTTGGTGTTAATCTTCGATGGGAAATTCGCCGCATAGGTCAAGCAAAAGCGATTGGTCTTGGTGATGTGATGGGAGAATGTTAAATGGCGCGTAAAAAGAATAAGCAGCCATTTTTTAGAACGCTCGTTTCACGGATATTTTGGCTATGGCAGAAATATATAAAGCCAATGTTTTTCACTTTATTGGCGGTGATTATCTTTATATGGGTTGGCGCATGGTTATGGCTGGGTGGTCATATAGATACGGCTAAGAACTTCACGGTACAGCAATATTATCACGTTACGAAAAATATGGGGTTTGTGGTGAAGACTGTTCTTATTGAAGGGCGCCATTATACGGATACAGACGTATTGAAAAAAGCGATTCCCATAAAGCCTGGTGATCCATTGCTCAGTTTCTCATTGTCGAATGTGAAAAAACAAGTAGAGGCCATATCATGGGTGCGCTCAGCAAGGGTTGAACGTCGTTTTCCTGCAACAATCTATATTCAGCTTACAGAACGTGAGCCAGCGGCTATTTGGTCTTATCAAAATAAAAAGATGCTTATAGATCAAGAAGGTGTCGTGTTAGCGAAGAAAAATTTGGACGCATATGATGCGCTGATCGAGGTGTATGGAGAGAATGCTGATAAAGAGTTGGCGGGACTTTTATTAATGTTAGAGTCTGCGCCTACCATATATAAAAGAGTTAAGGTGGCGGCGCTTATTCAAAATAGACGGTGGGATTTGATCTTGGACAATGCTGTGCGCGTACAATTACCAGAAGATGATATTGGTGTGGCCTTGGCGACGTTAGTGAAGGCACAAGAAAATGATGGATTATTAGAGCGAGATGTCTCGATTGTTGACCTAAGGCAGCAGGGCCGAATCATTATTAAGGCAAAAGCTGAAGATAATAAGGAATAGCAAGGCAATCCATTGTTGCCGAGTGGTTATAACTCTTTTACACTACATGCATGAAACATCATAAGAAACTGCCAAAAGGCTCTGTCGTTGCTGCATTAGATGTTGGCACATCAAAGACAGCCTGCTTCATCGCTAGAATGCTTGATGATTCTGGTGCCATGGAAGTCGTTGGTGTTGGATATCAAGCGTCTCAGGGGATGAAAAACGGCACGATTATGGATTTAGAAGCTGTTGAAAGCTCGATCCGTAAAACAGTGCATTCAGCAGAGAATATGGCAGCCGAAGTAATGAAGGGCTATCCTTTACGTGATATTGTTGCTGTTATTCCTGCGGTACATTGTAACACATCTTTTGTGCCGATTGATGTGCAAATCTCTGGCCAAGAGGTAATGGAAAATGATGTGCGGCGTGCTGTCGTTAAGGCACAACAGCAAACAAATCGTGAGGAAACAGAAAATATCCATACGATTCCTGTTGGCTTTACCCTTGATGGGAAAGTGGGGATATCTGACCCTCGTGGTCTTTTTGGTAAGGAAATGGGCGTTGATATTACCATTGTACAAGCAGGTATCTTACCACTTAAAAATATTACAACCAGCGTTGAGCGGTCGCATTTGGATATTATGGGGGCTTGTGTTTCAAGTTATGCGTCTGGCTTGGCATGTTTAGTTGAAGATGAATTGGAATTGGGTAGCACTGTACTGGATATCGGTGGCGGTACGACGTCCATCTCTGTCTTTTACGGGGGCAAGCTTGTTTATGCAGGCGCTATTCCTTTGGGTGGGTCGCATATTACTAATGATGTTGCCAGAGGCCTTAATACACCAATCAACGATGCTGAACGCATTAAAACATTATATGGTAGTGCCATGGCATCAAGTATTGATGATACGGAAATGATTGATGTGCCAGTTTTAGGGGAAGAGCCAGGGACAATTAATCATGTGCCTCGTTCTATGTTGATAGGTATTATCCAGCCACGCTTAGAAGAGATTTTTGAGATGGTGCGGGCGAAGCTTGATGAAAGCGGCTTGCTTAATTATTTAGGCCGTAACATTATTTTGACCGGTGGTACGAGTCAATTGCCAGGCTTACGTGAATTAGCACAACGCTATCTGAATAAGCAGGCGCGTCTTGGTCGGCCACATCAAATTAAAGGTATTCCTGATATTACAAAAGGGCCAGAGTTCGCAGCTATTACGGGATCACTTATTTATATGCGCGATCGTTTCCATGAACAACCGCACCAAGTGTTGATGCAAACAGAGCCGTCCAATCTGGTTGAGCGTATTGGTTTTTGGTTTAAGCAGAATTGGTAACCTGTATCAGTGATTCGCTATTTTTAAGCGTTTTTATGTTTATTTCAGTTGAAAATGCATTATTTCAGACAATGTAAATTGTGGATAAGTCAGGGGATAAGAGGCGTATAAACACTGGATAAGCGTGGTGTGGATAAGACGATTTTCTCTTTGTTTTCAACTAAGTTACTCGAATAACTTGCATTTTTAGCTGAGGGGCTTCTACACTTAAATTGTGTACAAAATAAAAAATATTGTATGCCTCGACTAGGCAAGCATGATTGTGGCCAATAGAGTGGACAAAGACTACAAGGCCGTGAACAGGGTTTGAGGAGAATAAAAAAAGATGATTAACGTTAGAATACAACCGCAACAAAATCAGGAGCAGAAATTGAGCCCAAAAATTAAAGTTATAGGTGTCGGTGGTGCTGGTGGTAATGCCGTCAATAATATGATTGCAACCAAGCTTGAAGGTGTGGAATTTATTTCATGTAATACAGATGCGCAAGCCCTTAGCGGTTCATTAACGGATACAAGAATACAGCTTGGAAACACAATTACAGGTGGATTGGGCGCAGGCGCTAATCCTGAAATCGGTCGGGCAGCAGCTGAAGAATCAATTGATGAAGTGGCAGCGCAACTAGAAGATGCCAATATGGTTTTTGTGACCTGTGGTATGGGTGGTGGTACTGGAACTGGTGCAGCTCCTGTTATCGCACGTGCAGCCCGTGAAAAAGGTATTTTAACAGTTGGTGTTGTGACCAAGCCATTCCACTTTGAAGGGGCGCATCGTATGCGTTCTGCCGAAGCAGGTATTGAAGAAATGCAACAATATGTTGATACATTAATTGTTATTCCTAACCAAAATCTTTTCCGTGTAGCGAATGAAAAGACGACATTTGCTGAAGCCTTTAAAATGGCTGATACAGTGTTGCAATCAGGTGTTCGGGGCGTAACTGATTTGATGGTTATGCCAGGTCTTATTAATCTTGATTTTGCTGATGTTCGGACAGTGATGTTAGAAATGGGTAAAGCGATGATGGGTACAGGCGAAGCCGAAGGCGAACGTCGTGCGATTGAAGCAGCTGAGAAAGCGATTAATAATCCATTGCTTGATGATGTGTCTCTACAAGGTGCTCAAGGTGTTATCATTAACATCACAGGTGGTTATGACATGACTCTGTTTGAAGCAGATGAGGCGTGTAATCGTATCCGTGATGAAGTCGATGCTGATGCAAAAATTATTTTTGGTTCAACATTTGATGAATCACTTGAGGGTTCTATCCGTGTATCTATTGTGGCAACAGGTATTGAATCTGAAACAGCACGTCGTACAAAAGGTCCGGCAGGCTTTGCCTATAGCGGTGTTGGAAAAAACAGTACAATGGGTCGTGCAGCGCCAAAAACAGCTGAAACAACAACGAGTTCACAAACAGGCGGTTTTGCAACACAGACACAAGCAGCGGCCAATGCAACGACTGCGACACCTGTTAAAACGGAAACAACAGCGACAAATCAATATGGTCAAACCGTTGGTGTGCGCGAGGGAGGCAGCTATATCCCACCTATGCCTGTGGAAGCAGCTAAATCGACCACAGCCGAAATTCAAGGGATGAGCTATCCAGCGCAAAACCAAATTCAGCCACAAGTTCAAGAAACTGTTGTTGAAGAAGAATTTAAAGTAGCGGTTGGTGGTAATAGTGGTGTAACAGCTTCCGTTCAAGCGCAAACACAAAGCTATTCTGCCCCGATTGCAGCGCCAGCATCGCGTCTAGGTGAATCACAAAGACCGGAAGGCCTTGTGTTGAACCCACCGAAAATGCCAGTGGCTAAAAAACGGCCTCAATCTTTATTTGAGCGTTTCACAACTGGCAAGAAAACGGAAGAAACATCATTAGATGATACGGATGGTGATACTGAGACAACAACGACTACAACAGGCGGTGGCTCTGGTTTGCCTCCTTTTACCGCTCTGCGTGCTGAAAAGCCTGTTGAGCAAGGTCATTTGAATATAGAACAACAAGCTAGCCCAGCGGCGCAACCAGCAGGTAAAGCATCGACAGATGATCTTGATATTCCTGCATTTTTGAGACGTCAGGCTAACTAAATAAAGACTTCTTCCTCCTCGAGAAGGTGGTCTGGGTAAAACCAGATCACCTCTTTTTTTGTGTTGCGCTGTAACAAAGTGTCATAAAGCGTGAATTGCCGTATTTGCAGCAAATCTTATATGATTTGAACATGCAATTGACGCTTAAAAAAGAAATAGAATTCAAAGGGATCGGCCTCCATTCAGGTAAGGCTGTGACGATGCGTGTGGCACCAGCACCAGCTGGTAGCGGTATGAAAATTACACGCACTGATATCGATTCGGCAGATAATACGATTCAGGCTTTATGGTCTTATGTTGTGCCATCAGAACTTTGTACACTTTTATCATGGACAACATCTGAAGGTGATGTCGTGACAGTGAGTACGGTCGAACATATTTTATCGGCACTGCGTGGTGCCAATATTGATAATGCCCATATTTATGTTGATGCAGAAGAGATTCCGATTATGGACGGCTCTGCGCGTGAGTTTTTACAAGAAATAGAAAAGGTGGGCGTTGTTACGCAACACGCACCATCGACATATATACGTATATTAAAAGAAGTACGTTTTGAGGTAGATGATAAATATGCCGTTTACACGCCATCAAATGTTCCAAGCTTTACGTATGAAATTGATTTCCCGCAAAAAGCGATCGGTTACCAGCGTTTTGATGTAAGCCTTCTTAATGGTAATTATGCCCATGAAGTGGCAAATGCCCGTACATTTTGTCCATTAGAAATGGTTGAGTTTTTAAAAACAAAAGGCCTTATTCAAGGTGGTTCTTTGGATAATGCGATTGTAGTCGATCAAGATAAAATTCTTAATCCTGAGGGCTTGCGCTTTGAGACTGAATTTGCGCGCCATAAAACACTTGATGCGATTGGTGATGTTTATTTAGCGGGTGCACCAATCTTAGGCGCATTCCACGGCTATAAGGCAGGCCATGCAATGCATACAGCACTTATTAAGGAAGTAATGTCAGATCCAAACAATTATGAAATTGTAAATGGTGACTTGGCGACGATGCTTGATAAGCAGCAAGCCGACAAAAAACAGCAAGCGGCTCACGCATAAATGCTTGGTTTTTTGTTTATTCTAAGCTAGTACTTATAGCTATGAACCTGATCCGCTTTTTTTCAATATTACTCGTTGCTCTCACTTTTGCCGCCTGTGCGTCTAAGCCAAAAGAAGAAGTGGCAGAAAAGCCAGCGATTGAAGATCAATCGGCTGATGAAATATATGGTAATGCTCAAGATGCTTTAACAAATAGACGTTTTGTTGAGGCCGCTAATCTATTCAATGAAGTTGAGCGTTTATATCCTTATTCAAATGTTGCTGAAGATTCGCAACTTTATGCAGCGGTCTCTTACTATAAAGATTTACGCTATGATGAGGCGGTGATTGCTCTTGATCGTTATATACAACTTTACCCAGGTAGCGATAATTTAGATTATGCCTATTATCTGCGTGCGCTGTGTTATTACGACCAGATTACGGATGTCCGCCGTGACCAAGAAATTACAAAGCAGGCTCTGGATAGCTTAAATCTCCTTATTCGCCGTTTTCCTGATAGTGAATATGCAAGAGATGGTGAGTATAAACGTGATCTAACTTTGGACCACTTGGCAGGAAAAGAAATGGAGATTGGGCGTTATTATTTAACCCGAGGTCATTATCAAGCCGCTATTCATCGTTTTTTAAATGTGGTTGAGAACTACCAAACAACAACACACACTCCAGAAGCATTGCACCGTTTGGTTGAAGCTTATTTAGCACTTGGTATTGAGCAAGAGGCTTTCCGTGTAGCCCTTGTTTTAGGGCATAATTATCCAGGTAGTGAATGGTATGCCGATACGTATGAATTATTAGATCCAGTACAAAGGCAAAAAATGCTTGAAAGTCGTAGTTTCGTGGATAAAACGATCGAAAGTATCTTCCGCCCGAATTAAAAATACCCCATGTTTTTATAGGCTGTAGACGAGAAAAGAGTGGCTGTTAGCTGCTCTAAATCCTATACTTTCTCTATGTTATCGCACCTCGCCATAGATAATGTCGTGCTTATCCAATCACTCAAGCTTGAGTGTAAGGAGGCGCTTACCGTCTTAACAGGTGAGACAGGAGCAGGAAAATCTATTTTACTTGATAGTTTAGGGCTTGTGACGGGTAGCCGTTCTGAAGCACGCCTTGTTCGTAAAGGTATGGAAAAAGCCACAGTCACCGCTAGCTTTGACCTGCCAAAAGATCATCAATCTATCGCAATTTTGAAAGCCAATGAGATAGAACCTGAGGACACGCTCATCTTGAAACGTGCCGTTGGTGCTGATGGTAAATCAAAAGCCTTTATTAATGGCCAGCCAGCCCCGATTAGCTTACTTAAAGAAGTAGGAGAAACATTGATCGAAATTCACGGTCAGTTTGAAACACATGGCTTGTTAGACCCCAAAACACATCGTGATATTTTGGATGGTTATGCCTTATTACAAGCTGATACCGACATCCTTTCCAAAGCTTGGCAAACATGGAAAACAGCACAAAAAGAATTAGCCGCCATTGAAGCTAAAATTGCTCAAGTTGGTGAAGAAAAGAATTACCTCAAGGACTCTATTGAAGATTTAGAAAATTTGAACCCACAAGAGGGCGAGGACGAAGCACTCTCAGCGAAAAAAACATTTTTGCTCAATCGAGAAGCAATTCTGCAAGCTATGCAATCAGCCAATCAAGCAATGACAGCGAATGCTGGGGCAGAGGATCGTATTCATCAAGCCTGTAAAGCGCTAGAGAAAGTGGCCGATAAGGGCGGGGAGAAATTTTCAAACTTTATTGGCACATTGGATCAAGCGCTTAACTTATTGCGTGAAGTGGCCTCAGAAATGGAATCTTATGCCTATGATGTCAATGCAGATGGTGAAAGCTTGGAAGAAGTCGATGACCGTCTTCATGCGTTAAAGGCGCAAGCCCGTAAGCATAATTGTTTCCCCAATGAATTGCCTGCGAAACTAGAGGCATTACGAGCCGATTTGACGGCTTTAGAAAAGCAGGATAATGATCGTGATGCGCTTATTATGAAAGAGCAACAAACACGTAAGAGCTATATTGCCCAAGCTGAAAAGGTGTCAACGGCACGTCAAGCGGCAGCGGTAAAGTTCGAAAAAGCAGTGAATGCAGAATTAGCACCGTTAAAGCTTGAAAAAGCCAAGATATTTGTGACAGCGGAGCAGTTGGGTGAAGAAAATTGGTCAGCTTCTGGCATGGATAAAATCAGTTTTACGATCTCAACTAACCCAGGCCAAGACCCAGGGCCTCTCAATAAGATCGCATCAGGTGGTGAATTATCCCGCTTTATGTTGGCGTTTAAGGTGGTGATGGCAGGCACAGGGGCTGCTTCGACACTGATTTTTGATGAGATTGATGCGGGTGTTGGCGGATCAACAGCCGATGCTATTGGTGAGCGTTTGGCACGTCTTGCTAAAGATAAGCAAATATTAGTGGTGACGCATTCACCGCAAGTCGCTGCTCGTGCAGCACATCATTGGTTTATTGCCAAAGCTGCCCAAGCCGACGGTTCTATCGCTACGAGTGTCCGTACGCTGGATACAGAGCGTAAAGAAGAAATCGCCCGTATGCTGGCAGGGGCGGAAATAACAGAAGAAGCCCGTGCTGCTGCTGATAAATTACTCGAAGTTGCGAAGGTTGCGTGATGCAATCTCTCTTTAACCTCGATTTTGAAGATGCGAAGGCAAAGCATAAGAAGTTAGTGGCTGAGATCGCTGCGCATGATAAGCGCTACCATGATGAAGACGCACCGACAATTTCTGATGCCGCTTATGATACATTACGTCGTGATCTTGAGGCATTAGAACAAGAGTTCCCAGAGCTGGTGAGCGCAGACAGCCCGACACAAAAAATCGGCGCAACGCCATCTAAAGGGTTTTCTAAAGTTACACATGCTCAACCCATGCTGTCATTAGGCAATGCCTTTTCTCGTGAGGATGTTACTGATTTTGTCGAGCGTGTTCAGCGTTTTTTAAATACAGACAAGCCGATTGAGATGATTGCCGAGCAAAAAATTGATGGCCTGTCTTGTTCACTACGTTATGAGAAGGGCGTTTTGGTACAAGCGGCAACACGTGGTGATGGCACGGTGGGTGAGAATATTACAGCGAATATAAAAACGATTGCAGACATCCCTCATACTTTACCAAAGGGTGTGCCTGATATTATTGAAGTACGTGGTGAAGTGTATATGACCAAAGCCGATTTTGAGGCATTAAATAAAAAGCAGGAAGAGGCGGGCGATAAGGTTTTCGCCAATCCACGTAATGCAGCGGCAGGTTCATTGCGACAGTTAGATGCGTCTATTACAGCGTCTCGTCCGTTACATTTTTTTGGTTATGCATTGGGTGAAATGTCAGCACCGATTGCGCAGACGCAAGAAGGCATTAGGCAGGCTTTAGAACAATATGGATTTAAAGTGCCTAAACCGTCGGCTTTAACAACCGATGTCGATGCGTTAATCGCTTATTACGAAGATATAGGACAAAAGCGTGCCACATTGTCTTATGATATTGATGGGATTGTTTACAAGGTGAACGATTTGGCACTGCAGGTGCGTTTGGGGCAGGTTGCCCGTGCGCCACGCTGGGCAACAGCCCATAAATTTGCGGCTGAAAAGGCGGTGACTGTCGTTGAGGCTATAGAGATACAGGTTGGTCGCACAGGTGCCTTGACCCCTGTGGCACATTTGACACCAGTTAATGTTGGTGGGGTGATGGTTTCTCGTGCAACACTCCATAACCAAGATGAAATTGAGCGTAAAGATATTCGTCAAAGGGACACGGTAACAATTCAACGGGCAGGGGATGTTATCCCACAAGTCGTTGAGGTTGACCTTAAAAAACGCCCTAGCAACTCTAAGCCTTATGTGTTTCCAGATGTTTGTCCTGAATGTGGATCAGAGGCTATCCGTGAAGAAGGAGAGGCGGTTACACGCTGTGTTGGGGGGCTTATCTGTCCTGCCCAAGCGGTAGAGCGGTTGAAACATTTTGTATCGAAGAGTGCTTTTGATATTGAGGGTATGGGCGATAAGGTTGTGCGACAATTCTATGAGGATGGTTGGATCAAAAACCCCGCGGATATTTTTACACTCAAAGATAACTATGCAGAAGAGTTAAAAGAAAAGGAAGGTTGGGGAGAGCTATCGGTTGTAAATCTATTTGAAGCGATTGAGAAGAAGCGCCAAATTGGTTTAGACCGCTTTATCTATGCACTTGGTATTAGGCAAGTAGGGCAAGCCACAGCTAAAAGATTAGCGATTACCTATACAAGTTTGATTAATATGATTACTGCGCTTCAAAAAGCACAAGATCACGACTCACCAGCTTATGCAGAATTACTCAATATTGAAGATATTGGTCCTGCGGTTGCCGAAGAGTTAATTGCTTTTTTCCATGAGGCGCATAATCGTGAGGTTGTGCAACAACTTCAAACACAACTTACGATTGAAGACTTTATAAACGATATTCGTGATGATACGGCTGTGGCGGGTAAAATTGTGGTGTTCACAGGGACATTGGAAACACTTTCTCGTAGTGAGGCTAAAGCGCAAGCTGAACGTTTAGGTGCTAAGGTTGCAGGTTCGGTATCTGCCAAAACGGACTATGTGGTGGCAGGTCAAGATGCAGGCTCTAAGCTTAAAAAAGCTAAAGAGCTTGGTGTAACTATTTTATTAGAAGAAGAGTGGAAAGCGTTGATCTCTTAATGAATTTTCTGCGCTTTGCGTAGGGCTTGAAGCTCAGTCATCGCAATTTCGAATTGATCCGAGAAATTACGGCGTTCTTCAATAGCTGTGTTTTCCAAGCCTTTAGAAATTGTATTCTCAAGCGCACGTGTCAAAAGCTCTGCTGTTTGCAGATCTTTCTGTTCTAGTGCCATTTTAAGCGCTGTAAAGATATAGTCACTAATGCGATTATGTTTTTCAGTCATACCCCTATGATAACAGTTTTACTGTTAAGACGAAGTAAAAAATTCTTTTAGTCTATTCAGAGCAATATCACGGTAAGTATCAGATTCCATAAATATTTCATGGTAAGAGTCTGCAATGTTTAAATGCTCAATGGTGGAAATATGTTCAATGAAATGCGGTACGGTTTTATTGTCTACAATAGTATCATTACCAGCCGTTATCATTAAGACAGGCACGTCTATATTTTTTAAATGGGCTGGATCAGCAAGGTGTTCACAAGATAAAAATGCTTCGTTCAGCCACGCAAAAGTCGCACTTCCAAGTTGCAATTTTATGTTTCTTAAATACCAAGCACGGTGCAGCATATTGCGTGGTTCGTCATGGCTTAACATTTCTGCATTTTTGCTGTGAAAGTTAAAGTCCCAGTCTCTGCCGCCCAAGACATAAGAGCTGCCCATACCTATCAATACAAAGAAACGTGCTAGTGTTGGTGCAATGGCTTTTAGAATGGCGGGTTGAATATTGATATCGAGCATAGGGGCAGAAACAGCTAGTTTCTGGAAGCGAGGGTCAATATAACTTTCAAAATAACGTAGTGCCATATGGCCACCCATGGAGTGACCAAGCATGTATAATGGTTGGTTCTTGGGTAATACGTGTTGTAGCATTTCATATATATCGACAAGCTCTGTATCAAAGCCTAGACTGTGGCGGCGCATTGTTTCGGATAAGTAGCGTGTAGATAGGCCTTGGTTTGGCCAATCAAATATAAAAACGTTATAACCCCAAGATTGTAATTCACGACTTAGTTCAAAGTACTTTTCAATGAATTCTGACATGCCGGGGAAGATGACAATAGTGGCCATGGCTTGTGGTGTTTTAAGAAAACCATGTCGAATATTGCGTCCACTTTGCGCTTTGTGTAGGTCAAAGCTAAAGCCATCAGGTTGTGTGAACTGTGTTTGTGCTAATAGTACTGTCGGATCATAGGCCATGGTTAATATGGTAACGTGATTAGTGTCTAGGTGCTAGATAAAAGCTGCGCTTCTATCAGTGCATCACGGAAAAACATTGTCGAGAAAATATACAAGCCGATCAAGATCAACATGATTGATGTTACGTATTTCACTCTTTTCAATAGTTGTGGAGAGTATATTTTCTTTTGGAAATATAGGATCGGCAAAATATAGGCGCAATTCACAATGATGTCGACAATCCACACAATGATGTTAATGGAGGTGATGTCTGCGACGGTGAAGGCTGTACGCGCAAAAATGCTTGGGATAACGACAAGCACGAAAACATAATCATACGGATTGGATACTTGGATTAATGCGCCAAGTGTAAAATTATGTAGAAAGTTTTTAGGCTGTAGTTTCTTTTGTAAGGCTTTGGAAGACACCTTATCCGCTTCTAAATCCATCGCTGTTTGTAGACCTTTGATACCCATTGTGATGAGCATTAAGCTGGCAAAAGCTTTGAGAAACAAAAACAATATCCCAAACCCTGTCGGTAAAAGACTGAGTGTTAGCAAGAGAAAGAAGTAGGTGCCTGTCCGCATAATGCCATAGCCAGACCAGAAGGCTACGATAGAGCGCCAACGCCCCTCTAAGGCTAGTGTCATGCAGGTCATCATAAATGGCCCAGGTTTTAGCATCAAAATAATAACGGCTAGTGCAAAGGTAAGTGTGAAAGAAGATGAAAGATCAATATTCATGATTATGCCTTTAACTGAGATGCGTGAATAAAGAAGAAAGCATATCGGCCTCAACCATAGCACCTCTAAAGATCATTGTTGAGAAGATGTATAGGCCAATCAAAATTAACATGATCGAGGTGTATTTTTTAATGTTTTTAAGGATTTCAGGGCTTAGAAATTTCTCTCTATATTTAAGGATAGGGATAATATAAAGCGCATTAATAAAGACCCCCATACTGATAACGAGGAAGTTCAGAACAGTTATTTCCATGAAGGTGAAACTTGTTTTACCCAGTACGGAAGGGATCACTGTCAGAATGAACACATAGTCGTAAGGGTTAGAGATTTGTAAAAAGCCACCCATCATAAATGTATGGAGATAATTCTTTTTATTAATCTTTTTCTCCAATGCTTCTGAGGATTGAACATCCTTAGCATAGTGGCTCTCTAAACCTTTAACGCCCAAGACAATGAATAAAATACTGGCAATGGCTTTCATAAAAATAAAGATAATGCCGTAGCCTTGAGGTAGAGCGGAGAGCGTCGTGAGAAAAAAGTAATAGCTACAGGTATGCAGCGTTAAAAATCCACCCCAGAAGGCTACGATAGAGCGCCAACGGCCTTCCATGGCCAGGCTCATTGAGGTCAGCATCACCGCACCCGGTTTTAGCATTAAAATCAGAATGGCAAACAGCAGGGTAGGTAAGCCAGTCAGCTCCATCTAAAGAATTACTCCATTGCCTTAATGATTTCTTCGGTCATCTTTTTGGCGTCACCAAGCAACATCATGGTGTTGTCTTGGTAAAAGAGTGGGTTGTCGATCCCCGCATAACCCGACCCCATAGAGCGTTTGACGAAAAGAACGGTTTTAGCATTTTCGACATCTAAGATCGGCATGCCGTAAATCGGCGAGCTTGCATCTTTTTTGGCAGCTGGGTTGGTAATATCATTCGCACCGATAACATACGCCACATCAGCTTGGGCAAAGTCACGGTTAATATCTTCTTGTTCGAATACTTCGTCATAAGGCACATTGGCTTCAGCGAGCAATACGTTCATATGACCAGGCATACGACCTGCGACTGGGTGGATGGCGTATTTCACATCAACACCATTATGCTTTAGAATATCAGCCATTTCACGCAAAGCATGTTGCGCTTGGGCAACGGCCATACCATAACCTGGTACGATGATTACTTTAGACGCATTTTTCATGATATAAGCAGCGTCTTCTGCAGCACCAATTTTGGCTATACGGTCACCCATATCTTCTGCGGCACCAGAGGCGCTTTCGGCACCGAAACCACCTAAAATGACACTGAGGAAAGAGCGGTTCATCCCTTTACACATAATATATGAAAGGATAGCCCCAGAAGCACCGACAAGGGCACCTGTGATAATAAGCAAAGGATTATGCAGCGTGAAACCAATACCTGCCGCTGCCCAACCTGAATAAGAGTTCAGCATTGATACGATTACTGGCATATCGGCACCACCAATAGGGATGATGAGTAGAATACCTAAAAGAAGTGCTACGCCAACAATGCCCCAGAATACAAGTGGACTTTGTGTCACGGTAAATAAGAATATAAGCGCGAAAACGAGAATGCCGAGTAACAGGTTAATTTGGTTTTGTGACGGGAACTTAATTGGCTTGCCAGAGATAGTTCCTTGCAGTTTTCCCCATGCAATGATCGAGCCTGTAAAGGTAATAGCACCAATTGCTGCGCCCAGTCCCATCTCAATCAAGCTGGCAGTTTTTATTTGACCTGGGAGGCCAAGAGCAAACGCTTCTGGGTCATAAAAGGCAGAGCCGGCCACAAAAACAGCGGCTAAACCAACGAGGGAGTGAAAGGCTGCCATAAGCTGTGGTAAGGCTGTCATTTCAATACGTTTAGCAATAAGGGCACCAATGCCGCCGCCAATGGCAATGCCTGCGATGATCGGTAAATACGAACCTATCACAGGTGAGAAGAGGGTGGTTACAATAGCCAGAGCCATACCGCCCATGCCGAACATCAAGCCAGAACGTGCTGTTTCTGGGTGCGATAATCCTCTGAGCGCCATAATAAAGCAAATTGCCGCTACTAAATATGCTAGTCCTGTTAATCCGTCCATAATAATGACCCTCTAATATCTCTCTTTTATTTCTTTTTCTTAAACATGCTGAGCATGCGGTTTGTGATGATAAAGCCACCAAAAATATTGATGGAGGCGAGCATCACTGCTAAGAACCCCATAATGCCTGAAAAGCCTGTGGTGGCAGCACCTGCGGCAACAACCGCACCAACAATAATCACCGATGAAATCGCATTGGTAACCCCCATTAACGGTGAGTGTAGGGCAGGTGTTACACGCCATACAACATAATAGCCAACAAAGCAGGCTAGGATAAAAATAGTAAAGCCAATAATTAAGAAACCGCTGTGGCCGCCACCTGATAGCAATGCTTCATTTTCAGCCGTGAGACGTGCTACTTTTTCTGTTAGATGCGCTATTTCATCCGCAAGGCCGTAGGCACGGTCGGATAAAGACGCTGCTTGGTCTGTTACGCTTTGAGCTGCTGTTGTCATGATTTAGCCTTTGTTTTGGTTGTTGTCTTTTTTGCCGCAGGTTTCTTTTTTGCGGATGCTTTTTTAGCGGATGCCTTTGGTGCTGCTGTAGCTGTCGCTGTCGCTGGCGCCTTGAAGCGTTCATGCACTGTTTTGCCTGATTGTGTCAGAACAATTGCGCCAGTGATTTCATCTTTAAGATCAATATTTAACGCTTTTGCTTCAGCGTCATATATATATGTGATGAGCGTCAGTAAGTTTTTCGCATAAAGCGCAGAAGCATTCACCGCAACACGGGCTGCCATATTGGTGTAGCCGATAAGTTTAACACCATGCTTTTCAACGATTTTATCTGGTTCAGAAATCGGACAGTTACCGCCTTGTTCAACGGCTAAGTCAACAATAACAGACCCTGGTTTCATGGATTTTACCATCTCTTCTGTTACTAAAACAGGGGCAGGGCGACCTGGGATAAGGGCTGTGGTAATTACAATGTCTTGCTTTTTTATGGTTTCCGCAACTAAAGCAGCCTGCTTTTTCTTATAAGCGTCAGACATTTCTTTGGCGTAACCGCCTGATGTTTCCGCCTGTTGCGCTTCCTCATCCTCGACCATAATGAAATTAGCACCTAATGATTGTACTTGTTCTTTGGCGGCTAAACGGACATCTGTTGCCGACACAACCGCACCTAACCGTTTTGCGGTGGCGATGGCTTGAAGACCAGCAACCCCAGCACCCATGACGAATACTTTAGCAGGCGGCACAGTGCCTGCCGCTGTCATCATCATTGGGAAAGCAGATGAGAAGGTGCTTGCTGCGTCAATAACAGCACGGTAGCCAGCCAAATTGGATTGAGATGATAAGACATCCATGCTTTGCGCGCGTGAAATGCGTGGCATAAATTCAGTAGCAATGGCAGTCACATTATTACTGTTATAGGCTTTAAAGCCGTCATTGTTTTTGTATGGATTTAAAATACCAATGAGAATGGCGCCTTTTTTTGCATTGCTTAATGTCGCAGGCTCTGGCGATTGAACAGATAAAATAATATCAGCGTCTTTAACAGCTGCTGTCGCATTGGCGACTATCGTTGCGCCAATATCTTTATACATGGCATCTAAAAAGGAAGCGTTCAGGCCCGCATCTTTTTCAACGGCGACAGAAAAGCCCATAGCAATATATTTTTTAATTGTATCAGGTGTTGCTGCAACACGATTTTCATTTTTGGCTGTTTCTTTTAGAACCGCTATTTTTAAACCCATAAAATCCACTCTTTTTTAAAAACTTTTGTTTGACAACCTCAGGTCTAAACATTTATAAGCATAAATCAATCAAATTTAAAGGGTGTACCCGCAAAGAATTAAGAGATAATTATGAAAGTTGTAAATTCGCTAAAGTCATTGAAGAAAAGATCAAGAACGTGTCGTGTTATTCGTCGCAAAGGCCGCGTATATGTGATTGATCCTGAAAACAAGCGTAACAAAGCGCGTCAAGGATAATAAAAAGCCTTTATTCGTAATAAAGCTATATAAATTGTGGACACGCTGGATTAAATCTAGCGTGTTTTTATTTTGTCTGCTATATCAAACATCTACAGAGGATTATTTTATGTTTTCAAAACTTTTTGGATTTGTTTCTGCCGATATGGCAATTGACCTAGGAACGGCTAATACGCTGGTATATGTACGAGACCAAGGTATTGTTTTGAATGAACCATCAGTTGTTGCAATCTCTTACGTGAATGGTAAAAAGCAGGTTTTGGCGGTTGGTAATGACGCTAAACGTATGTTGGGTCGTACACCAGGCAACATCACAGCGATTCGTCCGCTTAAAGACGGTGTCATCGCGGATTTTGAGGTAACAGAAGCAATGATTAAGCATTTTATTCGTAAAGTGCATAATCGCCGTAGTTTCGTCTCTCCTGAAATGGTTATTTGTGTGCCGTCTGGCTCAACGGCTGTTGAACGTCGTGCTATTCAAGAATCAGCAGAGAGCGCTGGTGCACGCCGTGTTTACCTTATTGAAGAGCCTATGGCGGCAGCGATTGGTGCAGGCTTGCCTGTGACTGAGCCGACAGGGTCAATGATTGTTGATATTGGTGGTGGTACTGCCGAGGTTGCGGTTATCTCATTGGGCGGGATTGTGTATGCACGTTCTGTCCGTGTTGGTGGTGATAAGATGGATGAGGCTATCATCGGTTATATTCGCCGTGTGCATAACTTGCTTATTGGTGAAAGCACAGCTGAGCGTGTTAAAAAAGAAGTTGGGTCTGCTTGTCCACCAGCCGATGGTGAAGGTAAAACAATGACAATAAAAGGCCGTGACCTTTTAAATGGTGTGCCAAAAGAAATTACAATTACAGAGCGTCAAATTGCTGAAAGTTTGGCAGAGCCAGTAGGGCATATTGTTGAAGGTGTGCGTGTTGCTTTGGAACAAACGGCGCCAGAATTGGCGGCTGATATTGTTGAAAAAGGGATCGTTTTAACAGGTGGTGGCGCATTGCTCTCGAATCTTGATTACGTATTACGTCATGCGACGGGCTTACCAGTTACAGTGGCCGATGATCCGCTGAAATGTGTGGCTTTAGGTACTGGACAAGCGCTGGAAGAAAAGCATATTTTGGCGATGGCGCAGGCTTACCAGTAAAATTCGATATATTTTCACTGAAATACTGTGAAAATTATAATAAATTTTATCTATCATTCATTGTTTTTAAAATAATACTGTTCTAAACTTATACGATGCGGGTCATTTCTAAAAAATCCAGACGCAGTTTTGCCAAGACAATTGGTGTAACCCCTTTGCAGGGTCAGATTGGTTCGCTTGTTTTTATTGTTTTTATCGCTGCCTTGATCGGCGCTTCTTTTATTTCAAAGGATTTTTCAAATTTCTTAAAAAGCTCAACGCTTTCAGTGGTCAATCCCATGATAGAGGCTGTGAGCCAGCCAGTATATGCTGTACGTGACGGCTTTGATGCTGTAACAGATTTGTCTTCATTGCGGGCGGAGAATGAAACATTAAAAGCTGAGAATGCTAAATTGCAAGAGTGGTTTCACTTGGCGCAAAAATTAGAGACTGAGAACCATCGATATAAAACACTTATAAATCACACAGAAAATGTATCTTACGATGTTATAACCGCGCGTATTATTGCTGATACAACCAATAGCTTTTTTAAAAGCTTTATTGTGCCTGTAAGTTCTGAAAGTGGTGTCGCCCAAGGGCAAGCTGTGACATCGGATGCGGCATTGATTGGGCACATTATAGATACAGATAAAAGGACAGCACGTATTCTATTGGTCACAGATATTAATTCTCGTATCCCTGTCTTGATTGAAAATGGCGATCAGACGGTTCATGGTATTATGGCTGGAAATAATACGGCTAAACCAGAACTCGTCCATATTCCATCAGATATTGTTATCCAAGAAGGCGCAAAAGTTGTAACATCTGGGCGAGATGGTATTTTGCCGCCAGACATTGCTGTGGGGCATATCCAAGGAAGTGGTGAGGCTGCACATGTTCAAGTTGTTCTTGATCGTGTTCCTGAACAAGCACATCTTGTGAATATTCTGAACTATAAAGCGATCCAGTAATCTATGTCTATTCGCCACGCAGGAGACCATAGTAGCTTTCTTGATGGGCTAGTGGCTTTTTTACAATATAGCCTTATTCATATTTTTTTAGCCGCATTGTTTTTTATGGGGCTTTTGCCTTTTGGCTTTCCAATCAATGTTGGCCTTTTCTTAATCGGTATGTATTTTTGGTCTATGTATCGTCCAACGATATTGCCTTTTCCGTTAGTCCTTTTCTACGGCATTTTGGCGGATAGTCTTTACGTCAATTCTATAGGATTTTATACACTAATATTCTTGAGTATTGTCGGATTTATACGCTGGCAAAGGTTACGTTTAGCGAACCAGATTTTTATAGTCCATTGGGGGTTATTTTTTATTCTACTGATACTTATTGCCCTTATGAAGTTTTTGGTGGCTTACTTGTTTATGGGCACATCACTTAATTTTATACAAGCAGTACAAGAAGTTTTTATCGCTGGGCTTGTTTTTCCCTTTGTAAATATGCTTTTATTCTATCAAAATCGGTTGATTTCATCGTCTTAATGTATAAGAGATAATAAAGCATAGAAGGATTTTCCCTTTTGGAAAAAATTGTCGATAAATACAGAGTTTTTACACGCCGTGCATTTCTTGTGGGTGCTGGACAAGCTGCCATTATGGCAGGCTTGGGTTTGCGTCTTGGCTATTTGCAACTTGTCGAAGGTGAGCAGTATCAAACCTTAGCAGATCGAAATAGTATCGATTTACGCCTTATCTCTCCTTCTCGTGGCATTATTTATGATCGTGCGGGAGAGCGCCTGGCCGATAATACACAAAATTTTAAATTGCTCATTACACCTGAGAAAGTCAAAGATATGGATGTTTTCTTAGAGAAAATATCCGAGCTCGTAAAAATAACAGATGCACAAAAAGCAGATTTCAAAGAGCGTGTGGAGTCTCTCCCACGTTTTGCCGCTATTGAATTAAGGGATAGTTTAGAATGGGAAGATGTTTCTAAGATTGAATTAAATAGCGTTTATTTACCAGGCGTTTCAATAGAAATGGGTGAGCAGCGTCGCTACCCATTGGCTGAATCAACAGCGCATATTATTGGCTATGTCAGTGCGGTGAATAAAACGGATGCCAAGAATGATCCAGAATTACTGCGCCTTCCTAGTCTTAAAATAGGTAAGACGGGTATTGAAAAAACTTATGACACATTTATGCGTGGGAAGGCGGGGACACGTAAAATGGAAGTCAATGTTGCAGGACGTGAGATCAGAGAGCTGGAGAAACGTAAGCCTGTCACAGGGGACTCTGTTGTTTTAAGCATTGATAAAGAGATTCAAAATTATGTGATGCAACAATTAAGTGAGCATAAAAGTGCTTCAGCCATTGTTATGGATTCACAGACAGGGGCGATTTATGCGGCATGCTCTCATCCAAGTTTTGATCCTAATTTGTTTGTGAATGGCCTTAGTCCCCAAAAATGGCAAGAGCTGCTTTCTAATGAGACATACCCATTAACGAATAAAGCGTTGTCGGGACAATATGCACCTGGGTCTACCTTTAAAATGATTACAGCAATGGCTGCGCTTGAGGCGGGTATTACATCACGCAGTAAAACTGTGTTTTGTCCAGGTTATTATGAACTGGGTACAGGACGCTTCCACTGTTGGAAACGTGGGGGACACGGTAAGGTTGATATTATTGATGCTTTGGCAGAGTCTTGCGATACCTATTTTTATGAATTATCACGTGAGGTAGGTATCAATCGCATTGCTAATATGGCACGACGTTTTGGGCTAGGATCAACTTTAGATTTTGAGTTGTCTGAAGAGCGTTCGGGACTTATACCAGATGAAAATTGGAAGCTGGGGCATTTAGGTGTGCGGTGGCAATTAGGGGACACGATCGTAGCAGCGATTGGCCAAGGCTATATTTTAACAACCCCCTTACAACTAGCAGTTATGACTGCAAGGTTGGTGAATGGCGGCTATGCGGTTAAACCATGGTTGGCATATTATGTAGGAAAACATCGTCGCCCCCCTAAAACATGGCCCAAAATGGATGTAAACCAAGCACATTTGAATATTGTTATTGAGGGAATGAATGCAGTAGTGAATGCGCCAAATGGCACGGCACGTGGCTCGCGCATTCAGGCTGAAGGCTATTCAATGGGGGGTAAAACGGGCACGGCACAGGTACAACGTATTACCAAAGCTCAAAGGAATGAGAATGTACAGCAGGAGAGCTTACCTTGGCGATCACGTCACCATGCCCTTTTTGTAGGGTATGGTCCGATAGAGAACCCACGTTATGTCTGCTCTATTGTGGTTGAGCACGGTATTGGTGGTTCCGCCACGGCAGCCCCTCTGGCAAAACGCATATTAGAGTTTACCGAGAAACGTGATCCTGCTAGCAAGGATATACAGAAGGTGAAGGCATGAGATTAGAATCAAGTTTCGCTAGCGATAGGATGAGCTTGTGGGATAAGTTGAGCCAGCTGAATATAGGCTTGCTTGTGCTTATTGTTGCTATTTCCTGTATTGGCTTTACGGCCCTTTATTCTGCCGCAGGCGGTTCTTTTGAGCCATGGGCATCACGGCAGATTGTGCGCTTTGTTTTTGGTTTTATCATGATGATTATCATCGCTCTGATCGATATTAAATGGTGGCAAAAGCTTTCCTATTTTGCGTATGCGGGTGGTTTGTTGTTATTGCTGGCGGTAGAAATAATGGGTGCTATTGGTATGGGGGCACAACGTTGGATTAACCTCGGTTTTATTCAATTACAGCCTTCTGAACTCATGAAAATAACAACGATCATGGCTTTGGCGCAGTATTTTCATGCGGTAACTGTAGAGGATATGAATAAACTCAAAGTACTTATTGTGCCGACGATATTAATTCTAATGCCTGTGGCATTGGTTATGTTACAGCCTGATTTGGGTACAGCGCTTATGATTTTAATGGGTGGTGGTATCGTCTATTTCCTTGTTGGTATTTCTTATTGGATATTTGGTATCATTGTATTGGCGGGTTTAGCCTTTATTCCCATTGCATGGTTTTTCTTGCTCCATGATTATCAAAAACAAAGAGTGCTTACGTTCCTTGATCCAGAGCGCGATCCCTTAGGGGCGGGGTATCATATCATGCAGTCAAAAATTGCCCTTGGCTCAGGTGGTTTTGATGGTAAAGGTTTTTTGAACGGCACACAGAGCCGCTTAAATTTCCTGCCTGAAAAACAAACGGATTTTATTTTTACATTATGGGCAGAAGAATGGGGCTTTGTTGGCTCCGTGCTTATTCTTATATTGGTGATGGTAGTGCTTGGTTATTGTTTCTTTATCGCTATGCGCTGCCGTTCTACATTTTCACGTGTTTTGGCAATGGGTTTAGGTGCCAATTTTTCGTTATATGTGTTTATTAATGTTGCAATGATAATGGGGCTTATTCCTGTTGTGGGTGTACCGCTTCCATTGGTTTCATATGGTGGAACAGCCATGCTTGCGGCAATGGTTAGTTTTGGGCTTATCATGTCTGCAAATGTGCATCGTAGTGCTAAGTTGCCTCGTCACCCTTAATTTATTGACATAAGATGAAAGATGAGCTAGAAAGTTTTTATGTTTGAATTAAAACCATTTAATCCAGTTGATAAAGATACGCTGATGCGCCTTACTTGTTGGGTAGGCGAAAAACAAGATTTAATTGGCTGTTTTACGCCCCAGACTGAATTAGCAGAAAATTATCTTGATGGTGCTCGTAGTATTTTGGCTGTTTTTGCGAAAAGCGTTCAGCCTCGTTTTTCCACGGAGAATGTGATCTCTCGTAGAATATTTTTTGCAATACATTTAGAAAAAAATCCTGTGGCGCCTTTACAAAGGGTAGGGCCTGTCGGTTTTGTTTGTGTGAATATTAATGGTAACGATTGTGCTATCAGTTTTGATCCAGTCGTAGCGTTTGAAGACGATTGTCTTTATTTACGAGACGCTATCAAATTGCCTGCATTAAAAGTGGACGCTTGTGAAAAAGCTGAAGCTATTTTGAATTTTCAAAAAGCGGATATTAGCGTTATGCAGCCTCGTTAAAATCAATATCTTTTGATTTTAATAGATCTTGAAGTTCGCCTGTTTCATACATTTCACGGATAATATCGCAACCGCCAACAAACTCGCCTTTGACAAAAAGCTGGGGGATCGTCGGCCAGTTGTTAAAATCCTTAACGCCCTGACGGATCTCTGCATCAGCTAATACATCAACGCCTTTAAAAGTGACACCTAAAACAGAAAGGATCTGTATAACAGCAGCCGAAAAGCCACATTGTGGAAAGACAGGCGTACCTTTCATATAAAGAACAACATCATTCTCGTTCAGATCTTTTTTAATTCTATCGAATATCACACTACTCATTACACACTCCTTATTCTTATTTATTAGTCTTTTTATTGAGTTTAGTTACTTTTTTATTTTTTCTTAGGTGGGGCAGAGGTATTGAGCATTAGGGCGTGTAGCTCATTACCCATCTTACTTCCTAATGCTTTATACACCATTTGATGTTGTTGCACACGGCTTTTTCCCTCGAATGATGGGCTGATAACATAGGCTGCATAATGATCGCCATCACCACGTAGATCTTCCATACGGACTTCTGCATCAGGCAGGCCTGTTTGGATAAGTGCAATAATATCTTCAGCGGTCATCGCCATGATTAAACCTTTTT
>PAAR01000025.1 GCA_002699085.1 Micavibrio sp. | reverse complement strand
TTTCTCATATAGTTAGGTAACCAAGATTGGTTGATTTGGCGTAAATGTTCAACCTTAACTTCATGTGCTTCAAGTTTTAAGGTTTTGCCAGAGGTCTTGCCAATAATTGTACCTTGAATTTTATCAGGCTGGGTCGTTGTAATGACATAGCGTGCTTGATCTTCTCCATATAATGTTGCCGCATCAGCTTTAATCTCAAGCTCAGCGCCTATATTTGAGGCAATCGCCATTTCAGCCAGTGCCACAAGCAAGCCGCCATCAGAAATATCATGACAGGCAGTAATTAAATTTTGCTCGGTAAGAGAGCGAATATACTCGCCATTTTTACGCTCTTGAGAAAGCTCAACCGTTGGAGCAGGTCCTTGCTCTAGTCCAAAAACCTCTTTGAGATAGAGTGATTGTCCTAGATGCGTGCCTTCACCGCCGATGAGCATGATTGTTTCATTCTCATTTTGGAAAGCCAGCGGTTTTGCTTTTTTCCAATCTTTAATCATACCAACGCCGCCGATAACAGGGGTCGGCAGAATGGCTTCACCATTTGTTTCATTGTAAAGCGATACATTGCCGGAAATAACTGGGTAGTCGAGGGCAAGGCATGCTTCGCCCATACCTTTAAGACAGCCGACAAATTGCCCCATAATTTCTGGTTTCTCGGGATTACCAAAATTGAGGTTATTGGTCACTGCCAAAGGTGTTGCGCCTGTGGCGCATAAGTTGCGGTAGCTTTCAGCCACGATTTGCTTGCCGCCTTCATATGGATCAGCAAAACAATAGCGCGGATTACAATCCGAAGATGTTGCCAGTGCTTTATCATGGTTAGGGATTTTAACAATCGCTGCATCGGATTGACCAGACATATAGCGTGTCTCGCCCATGACAAGGCTATCATATTGTTCCCATATCCATGCTTTTGAGGCTGTATCAGGACAGCTCATTAGTTTCTCAAGGACCGCAAATGGATCGTTATTAGGTAGCGCAAAATCAGCATTATTAATGGCTGCTTGTTTTGGTGTCGGTACATGTGGACGATCATATTTAGGGGCTTTATCAACGAGTGGCGGTACAGGAATATCGCACCATGTTTTGCCGTACATGTTGAGCTTTAATTGTTTCGTGTCATTGGTTTCACCAATCACTGCAAAATCGAGATCCCATTTATCAAAAATGGCTTTGGCTTTTTCTTCTGATCCTGGTTTCAAGATCATCAACATCCGCTCTTGTGATTCTGAAAGCATAATCTCATATGGGATCATCGCGGTTTCACGTTGCGGCACTTTATCTAAATCAAGGGTGACACCAATCCCGCCCTTATCGGCGATTTCGACAGATGAGGAAGTTAGGCCAGCCGCCCCCATATCCTGAATACAGACAATGGCATCTTCTTGCATCAGCTCTAAACAGGCCTCAAGGAGGAGTTTTTCTGTGAAAGGGTCGCCGACTTGAACGGTTGGGCGCTTTTCTTCTGCCCCTTCACCAAATTCAGTTGAAGCCATAGTGGCACCGTGAATACCATCACGGCCTGTTTTTGCGCCGACATACACAACAGGCTGATGTGGTTCTGCACCTTTGGAATAGAAGATTTTATCTTGGTCTGCCAAGCCAATGGTCATGGCGTTGACTAGCGGGTTACCATTATAGCGTGCATGGAATTGCGTTTCACCTGCTACGGTTGGCACACCCATACAATTACCGTAATGGGAGATACCTTTAACGACACCTGCCAAGATATGGCGAGTTTTCGGATTGTCCGGTTCGCCAAAACGAAGTGCATTCAGATTGGCAATAGGACGTGCGCCCATTGTAAAGACATCACGCATAATCCCGCCAACACCTGTTGCGGCTCCGTTAAAAGGTTCAATAAAAGACGGGTGGTTATGGCTTTCCATTTTGAATATAAGCGCTTGGTTATCACCAATATCAATCACGCCTGCATTTTCGCCTGGGCCTTGTATGACCCAAGGGGCAGAGGTCGGTAATTTGGCCAAATGAATACGAGATGATTTATATGAGCAATGCTCTGACCACATGACTGAGAAAATACCTAATTCTGTGTAGGTCGGTAGACGGCCTAAAATCTCAGAAACGAGGGCATATTCTTCACTGTTCAGGCCAAACTCTTTGCCCAAGCTTTCCGTAACCACTGGTTCTTTTAAGTCTTCAATTTTGAGTGCTGCTTGTGTCATTATCTTAGAATACTTTCAAATAATTTGAGGCCATCTGTATTTTGCTGGTGAGCAAGCGTGGCATTTTCAGGGTGCGGCATCATCCCTAAGATTGTGCCTCGTTTATTGGTAATCCCTGCAATGTCAGCGGTTGAGCCGTTCGGGTTTTCTGCATAGGTGAAGGCAATCTGGTTATTATCTTGTAAGTCTTTTAAACTATCTTCATCAATAAAGTAATTCCCTTCACCATGAGCGATAGGAATTGATTTAAGCGTATCACCTTTAGTCAATTTCTTCATAAAACCGTTATCATTTGAGGTGACGTTCAAGTCAACTTTCTTGCAGTTGAATTTAAGATGGTTGTTTCGCAAAAGCGCACCCGGTAGAAGCTCTGTTTCCATCAACATTTGAAACCCATTACAAACGGCAAATAAAGGTGTGCCGTCTTTGGCGTGTTTTATTACTTCACGCATGATCGGGGAGTGAGCGGCCATCGCCCCGCATCTTAAGTAATCGCCATAAGAAAATCCACCAGGAAGGATAATAAGGTCGGGATTACCAAGGTCTGTTTCTTTATGCCAGATAAGCTCTGGACGTGTACCTGAAACTGATTGCACAGCATCGGCCATATCTTTTTCACGATTGATGCCAGGGAAGTAAATAATTTTGATATTCATAATTTTTTATAGACGTTATAGGGCATGAATTCCACCATCTTTTTTATTGACATAACTTTTTATATTGTGATATTAGAGAGGTAACAAAGGATTTTAAAATGTTGAGCAAATTAAAGAATAAATTACAGCGTGCATTTACGAGACAAAATGCCACAGAAATCGGATTATTGTCGGCAGGTTTATTATGCGCCGCTGCTTTGGTGGCGACATTCTCTAAGCCAGATTTACGCATTGAAATTCCTCTGTTGGCTTTTTATACTTCTGCTAGTTTGATTGGGGCTTCTATCTTGTCTAATTTTGGAAGAGTTCAAAGAGGTGCTGTCGTTGAAGGGAACGAACAATCACAGGTGCGAGATTGTCTTATTGGTGCTACGGCAGGATTAGGCACGGCGCTAATAGTGACGGCACCGTTTCTTTAAATCTAAATTTATTACGTGTTCATTTAATGTGAAAACAAATTGCAGCTATGGGACTTGGCTGCTATAGATGAAATATGAACACAGCACGCCGTAAAAAGATTTATGAAGGTAAGGCCAAAATCATTTATGAGGGGCCAGAACCTAACACAATTATCACTTATTTCAAGGATGATGCCACCGCTGGAAACGGCGCTAAAAAAGGCAATATTGCGGGTAAAGGGGTTTTAAATAACCGTATTTCTTCGCATATCATGACAAAATTAGAAGGTGTGGGTATTTCGACACATTTTCTTCGTTCGTTAAATATGCGTGAGCAGCTTAACCGCCAAGTTGAAATTATCCCTGTCGAAGTGGTTGTTCGAACGATTGCTGCGGGCTCGATCAGTAAGCGTTTAGGTATCAAAGAAGGTACAGTGTTGCCACGTCCAATTATTGAATTTTACTACAAGTCAGATGAGTTGAATGATCCGATGATTAATGACGATCATATTACGGCTTTTGGTTGGGCTGATCCTTTCGAGTTAGAAGAAATGATGGGTATGGCCTATCGTACGAATGATTTCTTATCAGGTTTGTTTTCAGGGATTGGTATTACACTTGTTGACTTTAAACTAGAATTTGGCCGTATTATCGGCGAATATGGCGAGATATATATTGTTCTGGCAGATGAAATATCCCCTGATAATTGTAGACTGTGGGATTCAAAATCTGGCGATAAGATGGATAAAGATCGTTTCCGCCAAGATTTAGATAATATCATTGAAGGCTATCAAGAAGTAGCACGTCGTTTGGGTTTGGTGCCTGAAGGCTTAATCGGTGAGGGTGGCTTTAATGAAAAGCTAGCCGCCAGCCTTGATGAAATTGAAAATGAATTGGCGCGTCATAGAAAAATGCGGGCGATTAATAAACCAAAGCCTACGACAAAGGGGTAAATGATGAAAGCATTTGTAACAGTAAAACTTAAAAACGGTGTCCTTGACCCTCAAGGTAAGGCCATTGCCCATACATTGAATGATATTGGTTTTCCTGAAGTGCTAGCGGCCAATCAAGGTAAAGTAATTGAACTTGATCTCAAGGAGGGTACGCCAGAATCCAAGATCAAAGAAATGTGCGATAAACTTCTCGCTAATCCAGTGATTGAGAGTTACCAGATCGAGGTTAAATCAGCGTGAAGCAAACGGTTTTCCATCAAAAGCATTTAGATTTAGGCGCTAAGATGGGGGAGTTTGCGGGTTATGATATGCCGCTTTATTACGATAAAGGCGTGTTGGCGGAACATCTACATGTCAGAGAAAAAGCAGGGCTTTTTGATGTGTCTCATATGGGAATCGTTAGCTTCAAAGGTGCTGGCGTTCTTAACTTCATTGAAAAATTAACACCGTCTTCATATAGAAAACTGGCTGAGTGGGGCTGTAAATATTCTGTGCTGACTAATGAGCAGGGCGGCATTATCGATGATCTTATTTTTACCAATATGGGTGAGAGCGGCTATTTAGCGGTTATCAATGCAGGCTGTAAAGACAAAGATATTACTTGGTTTAAACAACATTTACCTGATGATGTTGAAATGCGTGTGCATGATGATCGTGCTTTACTTGCCCTTCAAGGTCCACACGCAGAAACAGTTCTATCAAAAAT
The DNA here is from genome assembly GCA_002699085.1 of Micavibrio sp. Classification (GTDB taxonomy): domain Bacteria; phylum Pseudomonadota; class Alphaproteobacteria; order Micavibrionales; family UBA9664; genus UBA9664. The sequence goes on along the minus strand of PAAR01000025.1, from coordinate 26,115 downwards.
ATTAAATATTCCGTTAAATGATATGGCGTATATGAGTGCGAAAGCGCATGTAAATGATCGTTTTGGTGTGCTGCTTATATCACGCCTTGGTTACACAGGGGAAGACGGCTTTGAAATATCTGTGCCGAATGAAAAAGCGCTAAATCTTTGGGATAGTCTTGTCGCCGAAGATGCCGTTGAGCCGATTGGTTTGGCTGCAAGAGATTCTTTGCGCCTAGAGATGGGATATCCGCTTTATGGCCATGACCTTGATGATACAACATCACCGATTGAGGCTGGTTTAAGCTGGGTTGTTTCAAAAAATAATGAAGATTGTTTTGGCGCAACGCGAATCCAAAGAGAAAAAGCTGATGGTGTCACTCGTAAGCGTATAGGCTTGAAGTTACTTGATAAGGGCATTGCCAGAGAAGGCACGGAACTTTATTCTGTGACTGGAGAGAAAATCGGTGTCATGACAAGTGGTGGACATAGCCCCATATTAAGTGAAGCGGTGGGTATGGGTTATGTAGAGACATCGTTTTCGGCTGTTGATACTGAAATTATAGCACAAGTGCGTGGCAGAAATTTAAGGGCAGTGGTTGTGCCATTGCCGTTTTTAGAAGCGAAAACAAAAAAATAGGAGTGAATGATGAGCGCATTAAAATATACAAAAGACCATGAAGTATTGAAAGTTGACGGGGACACGGCTTGGGTTGGTATTACTGAATACGCACAAGATGCGCTGGGTGATCTTGTTTTTATTGAATTGCCAGAAGTAGGCCGCCAAGTTTCAAAAGGGGATTATTTTGCTGTTGTTGAATCGGTGAAAGCAGCCTCTGAAATTTACACCCCTGTGGCAGGTGAAATCATTGAGGTGAACACAGCCTTAGAAAGTGATTATGATTTAATTAAACAACCAATTGATAAGGGTTGGGTTATTAAAATTAAAATTACTGATACAGCTGTTTTGAATGAGCTGATGGATCAAGCAGCCTATGATGCGTATTTAAAACAGGTCGCTTAATGCTGCAAAAACTAACGGATCATTTAACAAAGCGTAAATGGCGTAAACTCGCTGGAAAGGCGAGGCAGGGTGAGCGTTTGGCGGGGTTTTTCCATGAAAATTATATCTATAATGTAGATGGACAAGATTGTCTTTTTCGCTTTGTACTTCCTAATGCAGCACAAATGAATCCTGTCGCATTTGATGAAGTTGATGTATTAGGCGTGTTAACGCAAATGAATGTGCCGTGCCCGAAGTTAATTTACAAAGCACCCGATAAAAGCTTTTATGTGGAAGAGGCCATCCATGGACAAACTATGGAGATGAAATATCCTCCGGGCGATCATGTGCCTGAGATATTTTTTGACCAGTTGATTGAAGTTTATCAAAAAATTTGTCAATTAGACACTCAACCTTTCATGCCTTTCTTAAAGAGTGGTTGGCCAAAACAAGGCACACCGTATGAGTTTTTTTTAGCGTTGTCAGATCAAAACAACGCTGTTTATAAAGAAAGTTATCTGAAGAATCCTAAAGCTTTTGGGTTTCTTGGTTTTGGCGAAGAGCCTTATAAAAATCTGCGTGAAAAAGCTAAGAGTCTTGGACTACGGCCTTTATGTTTTATGCATGGGGACTTTCACCGAGGTAATATTATTGAAAACGCCAAAGGCGAAATAATTCCTATTGATTGGGAATTATCAATGTATGGCGATCTGATGTATTGCTTTTCTCGCAATATCCATATTGGCCGTTTTTATGAGAATGAAAGCCAGATGTTCTGTCAAAAATTCAAAGAGAAAATGCCTGCGGCATTTACACAAGGCTTTGAAGAAGATTTTCAGTTCTATCTGACGTATGAAGCACTACGCTCTGTCATTACTGATACAATCCGTTTCCCTGAAGTGATTAAAGAAGGACGTTTCTCCGCCAAAAAAGAAGCAGAGCTTTGTTTATATTATGCGGATAATCTGGCTAGGATTGCACCTGTTCTTGGTACAAAAGTTTTAAATGCATCAGAAGCCCTACAAAAATTCCAAGAATGGGGTCATTCGAATGTTTAAGAATATCACTAATGTTTTACAAAAACATAAATGGCGTAAGCTCGCTGAAAAAGCTCTGGAAAAAAAGACACTAACGGGATTTTATAATCACAATTACAAACTTTATGATGGCGATACACCATATTTGTTCCGATTTCCTATCAAAGATGCGCCACGTATGGATCCACGGGCTTTTGAAGAGCAAGATGTTTTGAAACTCCTTTCTGGTCAATCTATTTCTGTGCCTAAACTGATATGTGATGATCTAGAAAAAGGCTTTTATGTTGAGGCATTCATTGACGGATTTACATTGGATAATCGTTATCCACCAGGCAAAAAAATTCCTGAAAAATATTTAGATCAAATTGCACAATTTTACTATGACACTACACAGCTGGAAACTGGTGCCTTTAAGGGGATTATTGATAAGGCGTGGCCTACAAGTGGTTCTAATGCACTGTTTTTTGAAGCCGTTTGTGCTTTTTCAGAAAAAGTGTTTGAGCGAAGCCGAAAAACACATGGTAAATATTATGATTTTCTGGGTCTTGGTGATGATCCATATGCTGTTTTGAAAGAAAAAGCTAAAGATTTGGCAGAGCGGCCTTGGTGTTTTATGCATGCTGATTTGCACCGTGGGAATATTATGGTAGATCACCAAGATAAGCTTTGGTTTATAGATTGGGAGTTAGGCCTTTACGGTGATATACTGCTATGTATTGCTGCACATCTGCATCGCACCCGCTATTTTGAGGCGGAAAGAGAAATGTTGATCGACAAAATCAAGCAGCAATTACCACGAGATTTTTTAATCAATTTTGACCAAGATTTAGATTTTTATTTAACTTTTGAAGCAATGAAATCTGTCATTACAGATACAGTGCGTTTTCCGCAAGCGTTTAAGGAAGAAAAGTTCTCAACTAAAAGAGAAGCTGAATATTGTCTTTATTACTCAGATAATCTTAATCGCATTGCACCATTATTAGGATGCAAAACAGCCACACCAAGTGATGCGCTCCATTGGTTCCAAGAATGGGGATAAATCCCTTAAAAGGCTAGCGTTTTAGGCTGTAGATATTACATTAAACCTATGCGCTATTTACCACTTTCAGATACAAACCGCCAAGAAATGCTCCAAGCCATTGGCGTAAAATCCGTTAAAGACCTTTTTAAAGATGTGCCAGCACAAGCTTTTGTGGATGAGCTTGTTAATTTGCCTAATCAAAAATCTGAGCTTGAAGTTGAGCGGATTATGGCGGGTTACGCTAATCAAAACCGTGCGGCGGGTGATGGGCCATTTTTTCTAGGGGCGGGGTGTTATAATCATCATGTACCCGCCAGTGTTGATTATATTATTCAGCGTTCTGAATTTTTAACAGCCTATACACCATATCAACCAGAAATTGCCCAAGGCACATTACAGGTTATCTTTGAATTTCAATCAATGATAGCGGCGCTGACAGGTCAAGACATTGCCAATGCGTCTATGTATGATGGTGCCACTTCAACCACCGAAGCCGCATTGATGGCGCAGCGTGTGACACGTCGTCGCCATATTAAGCTACATGGCGCGCTACACCCTGATTACAAAGAAGTGCTTGAAAGCTATATGCGCAATTTTGGCGATGTTGATATCGCTGAAGGTGTGCCAACAGAGCAAGATGCTTGTGTGATTGTACAGGTCCCTGATTTTTACGGCAATATCCATACGCTAGAAAGCCTGCGGAAACAATGTGATGAAACAGGTGCTTTATTGATTATTGTGGTAACAGAGATTGTCTCGCTTGGTTTGCTGCCTGCACCAAAGATTGCTGATGTCGTTTGCGGTGAAGCGCAAAGTATTGGCAATGCCATGAATTATGGTGGTCCGCATTTAGGGTTCTTTGCCGCCAAGGAAAAATATCTACGCCAGTTACCAGGACGACTATGTGGTGAGACCGTTGATGCTGATGGGAAGCGTGGCTTTGTTTTAACGTTAAACACCAGAGAGCAGCATATTCGTCGTGAGAAAGCGACCTCAAATATTTGTACAAACCAAGGATTATGTGCGTTGGCTTTTACAGTGCATATGGCGTTACTTGGCGAGGAAGGGTTTAAACGCCTAGCACGGATTAACCATGCCAAAGCCTGTGAGTTGGCGGATGCATTAGAAAAAGTAAAAGGTGTTAAGCTGCTCAACAAGACATTCTTTAATGAGCTGACGATTGAACTGCCTAAACCTGCGCAAGGTATTGTTGAGGCACTCGTTGATGAAAATGTCATCGCTGGCTATGCCGTGGCTAATAAGCTTATTCTGGCGGTAACAGAAATGACCACAACAGCTGATATCGAGCATTTGATACAAAGTTTGGAGGCTGTATTATGATGGACGCAATCGGCAGCCAACGTGCTCTAAACTATGATGTGAAGCTATTGTGGGAATATCCTCAGGCCGATGCTCCTGCTGTTGATTTTGAAGAACCTTCATCGTTCAAGAATCGCACAGGACAATCAGTCCGTGAGACGATTGGCTTGGCGCAGCTTAAAGAGCCAACGGTGGTACGTCATTTTGTGCGCTTATCAACCAAGAATTACGGCATTGATAATGGTTTCTTTCCTTTGGGGTCGTGCACAATGAAGCACAATCCGAGGTTGAATGAAAAGACGGCACGTATGGCTGGCTTTGCGCATATCCATCCAGAGCAACCTGTTGAAACAGTACAAGGTGCTTTGGCGCTCATGTATGATCTGCAAAAAACACTGGGAGAAGTAACAGGCTTGCCTGCAGTATCCCTTGCGCCTGCTGCTGGAGCACATGGCGAGCTTGCAGGTATGATGGTGATACGTCGTGCCCATGAGGCTGCGGGTAATACACATAAAACAGTTGTATTGTGTCCTGACTCGGCACATGGCACAAATCCAGCGACGGCTGTTACATGTGGGTATACAGTGCGTACGATTGACACAAAAGGCACTGGGCGCCTGACCGTTGAGGCATTTAAAGAAGCTCTAGGGGACGGTAAAGATGTCGCAGGGATGATGGTCACAAATCCGAATACCTGCGGTTTGTTTGAGCGTGAAATTTTAGAGATTGTTGATCTGCTACATAAAGCAGGCGGATATTTTTATTGCGATGGGGCGAACTTTAACGCACTTGTTGGCTCGATCCGCCCCGGTGATTTCGGCGTAGATGTGATGCATCTAAACCTTCATAAAACATTCTCGACCCCTCATGGTGGCGGTGGCCCAGGGTGTGGTCCGATATGTGTGACAAATGAGCTGGCCGCTTTTTTACCTGTGCCGCATGTTGTTAAGCAAGATGATGAAACCTATGCACTGGAGCGTCATCGAGATACGAGCCTTGGCCGCATGAAGGGCTTTCATGGTCAGTTTGGGATGGTCGTGCGGGCGATGACCTATATTCTAAGCCATGGGGCTGACGGGCTTAAACAAGTCTCTCAAGATGCTGTTTTGAGTGCAAACTATATCCTTTCGCAACTTAAGAGCTTGTACCATGTCCCCTATGAAGGGCCATGCATGCATGAATGTTTACTGACTGATAAGCGTCAAAAGGAAAAAGGTGTGACAACGCTCGATATTGCTAAAGGTTTAGTAGAGTACGGTATTCACCCAATGACAGTCTATTTCCCTCTAACAGCTTCAGGTGCAATGCTTATTGAGCCTACAGAGACAGAAAGCAAAGAAGAAATTGACCGTTTTATCGCTATCATGAAAATGTTTGCACAGAAGGTCGAGGCAGGGGATACGGATATATTCCATGAATGGCCAGTCTCTGCTCCTCGTCGCCGTTTAGATGAAGTCAAGGCGGCTAGAGAACCTAAGTTGAAATACGCTAAATAATATTTGCATAAGATCTGTCTTGTCGTTAAACATGAAAGAAAAAAGGACAGGGTATGTTTTTCAAAGTTTATACAGGTATTGGTAAAGTGGGCAAGCGAGATACGCTTGTTGCTCATTTTGTAACAAGTAAGGGGCAAAAAATTAAAAGAGATATAGACGCTCTGTCAAACATGGCTTGTAACCCGCCGTCTCATTACAAACCATGTGGACGTGACGGCGAACTAGTTCTTAAGGCTATCTTAGATATTGAGAAAAGATCGCCGAAATAACTAAACGCTGAATTGTTCTTTGATGATACGTTCTTCAAGAGAATGATCTGGGTCAAAAAGCAGTGCATGACCTATTGTTTTGTCCATGGTGATGGTGACGGTTTTAATATCACGTAATTCAGTATAATCTGCCACTGCCGAGACAGGACGCTTTTCAGCATCAATTGCTTCAATCTTGATTGTGCTATCTGAGGGTAATAACGCACCACGCCAGCGTCTTGGACGAAAAGCACTAATAGGTGTTAGGGCTAAAATATTTGCGCGAAGCGGAATAATAGGGCCATGTGCTGATAAATTATAGGCTGTAGAACCAGCAGGCGTTGCAACCAATACACCATCGCAAACAAGCTCGTCTAGTTGTTCTTGATCATCAATGGATATTTTGAGTTTCGCTGTTTGACGAGATTCCCGTAAGAGCGATACTTCGTTATAGGCGTGTGCTGTTATGCTTTCACCCATAATTGAAGTGGCGGTCATTTTAAGTGGATTGAGCTCTACACGCTTAGTATTGTTGATCCGCTCAATGAGGTCTATTTTCGTGTCTCTTGGGTTCAATAGAAAACCAACTGAGCCGTAATTTATTCCAAAAAATGAAGCACTTACCTGTGGGTATTTATGTAGGGTTTCAAGTAAGAAACCATCACCGCCAAGCGTCACGACTGTGTCAGCTTCTTCAGGTTTTACATGGCCATATTTTTCTTTAAGTGCAATGACTGCTTCAAAGGCCTCTTCATTATCACTGGCTAGGAAACACAGTTTCATTCGGCTGCTTCCTCGCCTTTACCGCCATTTTTAACGGACCATGCAACAGGGTCATGCAAGAATGCTTCTACATCGGCCAATGTCTGTGTATCAAAATAGTTATTCTGTTTGGCTGTCTCTAGTGCTGACCACCAATTCGTTAAAGCATGTACTTCGATGCCGAGATTTTTCATGTTTTGCTCTGGGATGTCTGAAATACCGTATTGGAACAGAACGAACAGATCGTTAATGATACCGCCAGCTTGGCGAATGGCTTCAATGAAAATGCCGCTTGATTGACCGTAATTCTGGAGGTCTTCAATTAATACTGTGCGTTGACCTTCTTCGAAAACGCCTTCAATCTGGCTTAGGCGCCCAACACCTTTAGGTTTTTTACGGATATAAGTCATCGGTAAATCAAGTAACTGCGAAAGAAACGCAGCATAAGGAATGCCAGCGGTCTCACCGCCCGCTAAAACATCAATATTATCTAGGCCGATATTACTTTTAAGAAGATCTGCACCATGCTGCATTAATATCTTACGTTCTTTAGGGAAAGAGATCAGGCGGCGGCAGTCTATATATACAGGACCGACACGGCCAGAGGTATAGGTAAAGGGTTGTTGGGTATTGAACAAAATAGATTTTGTTTCAATTAAGATTTTGGCTGTTTCAGCAGCAATATTATCTGGCGCTAAGCTCATATATTGTTCCTTGTCTCTTCTTTAATACTGCACAGACATAATACGTGCAAGAGAATGAATAGCCTTTTTCTCTATTGAGAGTTTCTGGCCTCTATCAATCACAAGGATATGATGTGTGTCTTGTTCTATGAAAACACCAATAATGATTTCATCAGCAGCACTTTGAATAACGATACGGTCATTTTTACGAATTGGGGCAGAGTCGGAAATTAATAACACATCGCCTTTTTGAAAGAGTGGGGTGTAGGCATCTGTATCGATATGGAGTTCTGTGGTCGTCTCTACAGGTGTTGTTTCTATATAAGTGATAAATTCAGTGATTTGCAGATTTGTGACTGTAAGAATTTTAGCAAGACTTTCTGTCGATGGCCAACGTGGTTTACCCTCTGCGCTTTGACGTTTACTTTTATTGAATGATGTAGGGTCAAGGCCAGCAAGTTTTGCCAAACCCGATGTCGAGTGCCCTTTTGTGGCTGCAAGTCTGTCTATGGCTTCCCAAATATCTTCATGTGTGAACATAAGAATACTTTCCCATGATTCAGGGGTTTTTGTATAGAAATTAAAATTATTTTCACAAATAGGAAAATATTCTTAAAATAACGCTTGACATGAGAACAAATATAGATCATAAATAAGAACATAAACAGAACAAATGCGTCTAAAGCACATTTCAAGGGTAATATGACACGAGAAGATAACAGTAAGAAACCGACCGCTTCAGCAAGCTATGGTGAACCATTTGATAGTATGGAGCAATTATGGTTCTGGTTCATTGCGGCCAATGAAGCAAAGAATTCTGGGGCGCGTTATACAGCGGGTATGGCGGCTAAACAAAGACCATGTGAGCCAGCCGATGTCTTGGCGGTGATGGATCGTTTGTTCCGTAATCGTTTTTTAACAATACAGCATCTACGGGTCTTAAAATTTTATGGAGTAAGGGGCTATGCACCAGATAAGCATTATTATAAAGAACGTCGTGCGTATTTTTTGTGGAAAGAGGCTTTGGCAAAACTACGCACGCCTATGGAACGAAAGGGTATGGTGCGTGAGATACCTATTCACCTTCGTTCTTCACACAACATTATTCATCTAAACCAATCTCATTATCAACATCAATCAGAGGGAGTACATTGATATGGCTGGCATAACATCAGAACTTTATAAGGCAATGAATAAAACAAGCAACACATCACGTTGCTGGGTGGCGTTCACAGGTCAAACGGAAATTAGCTTTTTGAAAGGCTTAAAAAAAGGCTTTAGACATTGTTTTGCGATTATCCATGATGGCGAACGGTGGCTTAGTATTGATCCGCTTTCGAACCATATGGAAGTATTGGTACATAATGTGCCGGGTGATTTTGATTTACCGAAATGGTTAGCGGATCGTGGTTATAAAATGGTTGAAGCCCGCATTGATCGCTCGAAGCGTTCTATTGCGCCTATATTGCCATTTACCTGTGTGGAAGCGATTAAACGTTTCTTAGGCATCCATGCTTGGCACATTCTGACACCATTTCAACTTTATAAACATTTAGAAGCGGCGCAGATGAACCCACGTTCAATACCGTCTTCGCTCTCTCAGACACAAGAAAGGATTTATGATTATGGGTCGATTAGTTTCAGCACCTAAAATACCAACATCACGGTTGTCATCATATGCAACCGCTGATTCAACTGCTCTCTCACCCACCTTGACGGCCGCTGATTCCCCTTCAGCGGCCGTTTCGGTATCTGAAGAACAAACAGCGACGGAGGAGCGTAATTTGCTTGAACGTTCTCGTCGTGGCATTGGCTCAACGATCAGAACCTCTTTGCGTGGACTATTGGATAACAATAACCAAAGTCCTGCGCGTAAATCTCTTTTAGGAGAATAATTTGATATGACAGTCTCAACAATTGCGGCACTGCCTTCGCAAAGTAAGGGCAGCGTAGAGGATATTATTGCACGTTTTCAGCGTGCCAAAACAAAGCGTGATCCGTGGATATCATTATGGCAGGAATGCTATGATTTTGCGCTACCGCAGCGAAATGACCTTCAAGGTTTTCAAAATCAAGGTGGTCGCAAAACAGATCATTTATTTGATGGCACGGCACTTGATGCAGTCGATCAATTAGCGGCAAGTTTATTGGCAGAGCTCACACCACCTTGGACAAACTGGTTTGGACTAAAACCAGGGGTCGAGCTTAGCGCAGAAGAGGCAGAAGCAATCTCTCCTAAACTCGAGGATGCGACACGCATTATGCAGGATCATTTCGACCGCTCTAATTTTTCTGTTGAGATTCATCAATGTTTCCTTGATCTGGTCACAGCGGGGACGGCTTGTTTAGGGTTTGAAGAAGCTGAGCCGGGGCATTTTACAGCCTTTAAATTCAGTGCTGTGCCGCTTAATCAGATCGTATTGGAGGAGGGGCCACAGGGTTATCTGAACACAACCTATCGTCTGCATAATTTGCGTTATGAAGTATTACGTCAGCGTTTTGCAAGTATAGAATTGCCAGATCAATTGATTGAACAGGCAAAACGTGATCCGCAAGCCAGTTTTACAGTATTAGAAGCAGTGATACCTGAGAGGTTAAAATATCGCCATATCGTTTTGTTGAATGAAACAGGTATGGAGCAAATCATTTTATCGGATCGCATGCTGCGCTCTTCGCCTTATATCAACTTCCGTTGGCTTAAAAGTCCGGGTGAAATATATGGCCGTTCACCTGTCATGAAAACATTGCCTGATATTAAAACGGCAAACAAAGTCGTTGAGCTTATTCTGAAAAATGCTTCAATCGCCGTGACAGGCATCTGGCAAGCTGATGATGATGGCGTATTAAACCCTGCTAATATCGAGCTTTTGCCTGGGACAATTATTCCAAAAGCGGTTGGCTCTAAAGGTCTGACGCCACTGGATATGCCGAGCCGTTTTGATGTATCTGAATTAGTCTTAAGTGATTTACGCAGCCGTATTCGTCATTCAATGCTGACCGATCGGTTGGCGCAAATTAATGATAGGCGCATGACAGCGACAGAAGTTTTAGCTAGATCATCTGAGATTGTGCGCTTACTAGGTGCTACGTATGGACGGTTACAATCAGAACTTTTAACGCCGCTTATGATGCAGGGTTATACAATTCTGCGCCAGCGTGGTCAGATCCCTGATTTATCGCTTGATGGGCGTTTTGTCGCACTTGACTACCGCTCGCCATTAGCAAGGGCGCAAGCACAAAATAATGTGCAGAATATTCTTTCATGGGTTAATGCCAGTACAGCATTAGGTGCCGCAGCGACAGAGGCTGTTGATTTGCCTGCCACGATACGCTTTTTGGGCGAGGCACTTGGCGTGCCTGGGCATCTGATTATCCGTGAATTACCACCTATTCCAACCGAAAACACACTTTAACTTTAAGGAGAAACTATGAACAATATTACTGAAGACGTTATCGAAGAGGTGGCGCAAAAACCAGAAAGCTTGCCAGAAAAGTTCTGGGATGCCGAAAAAGGAGAGATACGTGTTGAGGCATTACTTAACTCGTATTTATCACTAGAAAAGAAACTTTCATCAGGGTTGATTGATCCGAACAACCCTGACCAATTAAAGAAAATGCTCGGCGTGCCTGAAATGCCTGATCTATATGATGTAAAAATAGATCACGGTTTATTTGACGTTGACCCTATTGTTAATCAAAAACTACACGAAAAAATGTTCACCGCCGATCAAGTGCAGATGGTTTATGATCTGGCAGGAGAGTTCCTCATTCCGATGATCTCAAAAATCGCTGCTGAATACGAAGCTGATCGTGAAGTTGAAAAGCTGATGCAGGAATTTGGTGGTGCAGAAGAATGGGCGGAAATATCGCGTCAATTAATGGCCTATGGTCAAAAGAATCTATCGCCAAAAGTTTTTGAAAATCTATCGCAATCTTATGATGGGGTGATGGCTATTTATCGCATGATGAAAGGCCAAGGTTCTGCCATGCTTGATAATGGGAATGTGATGACAGGACAAAATGCTCAAGAATTACAATCGATGATGCGTGACCCGAAATATTGGCGTGATCGTGATCCTGCGTTTATTTCGAAGGTAACTAAAGGATTTGAAGCAATTTATGGACAGCAAGGCTAGTAGCTAAATTAAGCGCCAGTGCTTTCTTTTACAACAGTATCGAAAGCAGTGCGTGTTTGACCTGGTAATTGATCGAATTCTAGAGCGATATGTGTTTTTGTTTTGCGTGCAATACGACCAGTATGCTCAACATCCACAACACGGTCTTTCAATTTGAATTTAATGCGGAAGTTTACAGTATCGTTAACCGATATGCTGCGATCTGTTGTTTCAATCAACGCACCGCCCATTGACCAATCTTTGATCGGATAATGCTTGCCATTGAACTCAATAACGCAAACGTCATTTTCACGGCGCACGAATTTGCGACGTTTTGACGGTGTATCGTCATTCGCTACACGTTTTAAAAAATTGGTCCAATTTGCTTTAATCATATTTACTTCCCATAAGACAATATAATAAAGGCCCAAATAATGCAAACTTTATTTAGTCTTTATTTGTAGAACAACAACTTAGCATATTTTTGTTCATTTGTTGTTTGTTTATTCTTGGATAACGGTTTTTTTGACCGCCCAGTTCCCCCAGTTCCCTTTGAGCCGTATGGCCAGCTTAGGCTGACAACCTTTTGTCTCAATTTCTTTTAACATTTTAACTTTAAAAAGGACGTTTTAAATGACAACGACTATTTCAAATGCCTTTGTTAAACAGTTTGAGCGTGAAGTGCATGAAGCATATCAGCGCCAAGGCTCAAAACTGCGTGGCACTGTCCGTACAGCCGGAAACGTTAAGGGGTCTACAGCCGTATTCCAAAAAATTGGGAAAGGTGTGGCCTCGACCAAATCAACGCATGGTATCGTGCCTGTGATGAATTTGGATCACTCATCCATCGAAGTTGATCTGCAAGACTATTACGCAGGTGATTGGGTGGATCGTTTGGATGAGCTAAAGCTCAACCATGATGAACGCTCGGTGATTGCTAATGCTGGGGCATATGCGCTTGGCCGTAAAACAGATGAACTTATCATTAACGCACTGATTGCAGATGCCCCAGCAGCGGTCAGTGATGACACAACAGGTCTAACGCTAACGAAGGTTTTAGAGGCTTTTGAAGCCTTAGGCGAAAATGACGTGCCAGATGACGGCCAGCGTTTCTGTATTGTCGGTTATCGTCAATATTCTGAGCTTTTGAAACTGGAAGAGTTTGCTTCCGCTGATTATGTCGGTGCAGAAGAATTACCTTTCCGTGGTGCGCAGGCTAAAAAATGGTTGGGCACAACCTTCATCCCGCATTCAGGTCTTCCAATCGATGAGAATGATATCCGTACATGCTTCTGGTATCACAAATCAGCCATTGGCCATGCGTCTGGATCTGATGTTGAAACGAATATCAGTTATCACAATGATCGTGCCTCGTTCTTTGTCAACAATATGATGTCGCAAGGTGCCAAGGTTGTTGATGCCACAGGTATTGTGACATTGAGCTGTGACGAAACCCCAGATGCGTAACCCCCAACAATTTTAGAAAGGACTAAATTATGACTTTTGCCAGTTCAAACCTAAGTGTGTTGGCTTACGCAAACACCTTTACTCTATGGCACTATATTACCGCTGATACGAGTGTTGAAACATCCAATTATTTTGACAAGGCGGCTAATATGCTGCGTGTAAATGATTTGATTATCACGACAATCGATAGTGATGATACGCCCGAGACAAAGTTTTATATTGTCACAGGTAATGATGGCTCTGCCGTTACTGTTTCGCTTTTCAGTGCACCCGCACCTGAATAAGCGGTTTATATTATGGGTGTTAGCGCCGCTTAATTTATTTAAGCGTTGAAGCCGCCCATAGTCGGACGCATTGCAGCCCTTATCCCCTTAGGTCTGTTTTTCTTCATTTTACAGCCCCTTGTTTGATGGTTTTTCTATTCCTTTCCTCTCTCACAGAAAAAGCATCAACGCTGGCTGCAATGCGTCTTTTTCTTTTGGATATTTTGAACAAACTCTTCTGTATCTGTTGTTTCGTAACCTAGAAGAAGACCGATGATAATATCATCAGCATCAAAAGGCACGTTGATATCTAAGTGACGTAAGTTATAGGCCCAGAGTATGGCGTCAGCGCGCCAAGTTTCGTTAGGTAAGGTGAAAATAACACGCTTAATAATATGCCCATCGTGTGTGTTGTGATTGTCTTCAAATCTTATTATCTGGCCTGATTTCACATAGGGTGCGAACGCTTTTTCAGGGATAATTTCTTCGATGATAAAGCCACTTTCAGGAATTATATCGCCAAAAACAGCACAAGGTTTTTTGCCTTGAAGCATTAATTCTAACTCTTGTCCTTGATGCGGGCCGATCATACTCATTTTTAACACAGTTAATTTTATTTTATAAGGAGAAAAACATGGCACTATCCGATGTGGCGCTATGCGCTCGTGCGCTCATACGAATTGGTTCAAAACCTATTAGCTCATTTTCTGATGGCTCAGCCGAGGCTGATATCGCTGGTACTTTATACGGTCTTATTCGTGATGAGTTACTATCCTCTTATAGCTGGAGTTTTGCGACCTCACAAATTGTCTTGAACAAGTTGGAAACAAACCCGATTGCTGATTATCGCTATGCTTTCCAATTGCCAAATGACTTTTTACGAGCGATGTCTGCAGGGGCGAATGCAAGAGGGCGTGGCTTAGATTTTCGTATTTTTAAAGATACGCTACATACGGATTCCGATAACGTGCTGCTGACCTATGTTTTTAGGCCAGATGAGAGTGCATTTCCGCCTTTTTTTGATGCGGCGATTGTCGCACGTCTATCAGCTGAATTTGTTATTCCTTTGACCGAGAGCACAAGTCGTGCCGATGTCTTTATGGGTTTGGCTGAGAAAGCCTATGCGAAAGCCAAACAAATTGATGCCCAACAGGATACGCCGCAGCGTTTAGAGCATTTCTCATTGGTTGAGGCACGCACATGACTATTATGCGTCAAACAAAAACTAATTTCACGGCTGGTGAGATTAACCGCCGCTTACTGGGGCGTGGTGATCTCAAGGCTTATGATAATGGTGCACTTTCTCTGCGGAATGTATTTATACATCCAACGGGCGGTATTTCACGTCGTGCAGGCTTTGCCTATATTGACACGGCTGAAGGCTATGGTCGTTTAATTGCCTTTGAATTTAATACCGAGCAGATTTATTTACTGGTTCTGACCGATGAGAAGATTAGCGTTTATGAGGATGGTGCCTTGCTTACGTCATTTGTCGCACCTTGGACAGAATCTCAACTTGATAATGTTGCTTGGACACAAAGTGCTGATACATTATTGCTATGTCATCCTGATGTCATACCTCAAACTTTGACGAGAAATACGGGAGGCACTTGGTCTTTAGAGGATTGGAATTTCTTAGCAGATTCAACACGTAATGATGCTATTTTACAGCCTTACTATAAGTTTGCTCTTGCTACGATAACGCTTGCTGCAAGTGCTACAACGGGCACGGTAAATATTACAGCCTCTAGTGATTTTTTCGTCGAAGGCCATGAAGGTACAAGATTGCGTATCAAAGGTAAGGAGGTATTGATTACCGATGTCGCCTCACCAACAGTGGCGGCGGTTACAGTGATTGAAACGTTAACAGGGACAGCAGCCACGGACGATTGGGCAGAACAATCTTTTTCAGCCGTCAGAGGCTATCCGATGACAGTGGCTTTTCATCAAGATCGTCTGGTGATTGGTGGGTCTCGTGATTTGCCCAACCGTTTATGGTTTTCTCAAACAGGTGATCTATGGAATTTTGACCTAGGGTCAGGTTTAGATGATGAAGCCATTGAGTTTGGTATATTCTCCGACCAAGTAAATGCGATCCGCGCCGTGTTTTCTAGCCGTGATTTGCAGGTGTTTACCAGTGGCGGTGAATGGCAAGTGCGGGGTACACCTTTGACACCTCAAACAGTACAACTCTCTCGGCAAACACGTATTGGATCACGCATAGATCGTTATGTACCGCCTGTTGATGTTGATGGGGCAACAATGTTTATTGCTCGTAATGGGAACGAATTACGAGAGTTCCTCTATACAGATCTTGAAGCCGCTTATCAGGCCACAGATTTAGCTTTAGTGGCTAAGCATATCGTTGAAGATGCGGTGGATCAGTGTTTTGACCCTGATAACCGACTACTTTTTGTTGTGAGAGGGGACGGACAACTCGCAAGTCTGACATTATACCGCACTGAGCAAGTATCAGCCTGGACGCTCCATGAAACGCAAGGAACGGTGGTTTCAGTGACGGCGGTGGGGGATGATACCTATATTTTAGTACAACGAAATGGCGCCTATGTGATTGAGGTTATGGATCACGCTCTGCATCTCGATTCCGCCCTCTCTGGTGAGGTTGAGGTAGCGACAACAACATGGTCAGGATTGGATCATTTAGAGGGCATGATCGTGTCAATTATTGCAGATGATATTGTGCAAGCTGATATGACAGTTAGTAGTGGACAGATTATTTTGTCTGAAGCCGTAAATTCAGTTGTTATAGGTCTTTCTTATGCACATATTGTTGAGCCGCTACCGCCGAGTATTGTTACCGATGTGGGTTCAGCTAAAACAGTGCGTTTGATTGAGGCAGTGTTTCGTATGGAAGGCACGGCAGCGTTTCGTCTGGATGTCGGTAATGGTCTACAAGATATACCGCTTCGAGATATTGACGAGCCATTACTTGATGAGCCAGCGATCGCAATACAGGAAGACATATCCGTTAAAGCTCTGGGTTGGCGGCGTGATTTGAGCAAGCCTTTATGGCGTATAGAACAATCCGCACCGCTGCCTTTTACACTTTTATCAGTCATTACCGAGCTCAAAATCGGTTTTTAATCAAACCTTAGGAAGGAGTAAATATGGGTTCTTTAAGTTCCAGCTTGACGAGTTTAGCGAGTACGGCGGCTCAAACAGTTTTGCCCGCAGCGGCAAACGC
The DNA here is from genome assembly GCA_002699085.1 of Micavibrio sp. Lineage (GTDB taxonomy): Bacteria > Pseudomonadota > Alphaproteobacteria > Micavibrionales > UBA9664 > UBA9664. The sequence goes on along the minus strand of PAAR01000025.1, from coordinate 9,516 downwards.
CCTAGTAGACACGCAATTACGGCGTATTGAGCTGCGTGGGTCGCAAGATCTTGCTTTGAAGCAACTTCAACAAAAGCAAGCTCTCGACATGCAATCAGCACAGAATGATGCCGATTTAGACCGTCAGAAAATTGCGTTAGATGCTCAAATGGCAGAAAAAGAGCGGCAAGCAGCCTTAAAACGAGCTACAGCCAGACAACGTGCTTTGCTGGGTTCTAAAGGGGTGGGTGGCAATGGCGGGTCAGGTGAAGCGATTTTGCTAGGGCTTTTTGATGAAAGTGACGCTGAGCGTCAAGAGCGTGAAACGATGGATACATTGCGCCAATCAGCTATAGATCAAGATTTATCATCATTGCAGCAACGTAATCTTTTGGAGGTTAGCCAATTACGTGATCGTCAACGTCTCGAAAACAGTATTTTCGGATAAAAATTTATGACAGAGCATATAAAGATACCTGACATAGTACCGCTTATCCGCTATGTGGCAGACGGCACACAAACGGTTTTCGAGTATCCATTTCCGATATTCGCATCTACTGATTTGGAAGTGTATTTCAATGGTGTAAAGGTGACCGCTGATTTTAGTGTGGGTGGCGTTGGGCAAACATTAGGCGGTACGGTCACTTTCTTAACGGCACCCGCTAATAATTTAAAAGTGATGCTGAAACGTGAGTTGCCGATTGAGCGCCTAACGGATTTTTTAGAGGGCGGTGATTTTTCCGCGGCAGCGATCAATGCGGAACTAGATTTTATGATTGCCAGCATTCAACAAGTTGAACGACAAAACGACCAGATGATCCGTTATCCTGAAGCAGAAAACCCCGCTTCTTTTGAGTTGCCGCCTAAATCGGCACGTATAGGCAAAGCGTTGGGTTTTGATGAGAATGGTGATCCAATCGCTTTAACCGCAAATATCGTTCAGCAAGCGCCTAATTATACTGCTTCTGGTGTCGGGGCGGTAATCCGAACCATGGATGATAAAATGAAAGATATCATCTCGGTCAAAGATTTTGGGGCAGTAGGGGACGGTATGGCTGATGATACATTGGCAATTAATCTGGCACTAGCTGCCTATGATTCTATTTATTTACCGAGAGGTATTTATCGCATCACCAGTCCGATTGTGCTTAGACAAAATCAACGTATGACGGGCGAGGGACAAACAACAATCATAAGAGCCCAAAGCGCTGGCTTTAATGCGATTGAGCTGCATGAAGGCTATATTACCCTGCAAAACCTGCGTGTAGAAAAGGGGGCGGTCGGTGTGAAACTCTATGGCGTGTCTCAACCTTGTGTGCAGAATACGATTAAGGACGTAACGATATGGGAAAGTGCGATAGGTATTCAACTTGATGGCTATGATGACACGGCTAAACCTTGCTATTGGAATCATTTTCAGAATATTTTAGTCGCAAAACCATCGCAGCATGGGGTGCATTTATGTGTCACGGATGAGGGTGATACCCCAAATGCCAATAAATTTATTGATGTGCGGGTATATTCTTTAGGCAGTAATATCAGTGGTTACGGCTTTAATATTGAGGCGGGACGTTTCAATAATGCCTTTATCGATTGTGAAGCGAATTTGCATACAGATGCCTTAGCTTGTTTTAGATTGGGGGCAGGGGCCGACACTAATCTCATCAGTAATCTTTATACAGAAACACAAGCTAGTATTCCAAATATACAGCTTGATTCTGGATCGCAAAACACCAGTGTTATCAATTTGTTATCTGCAAGTGCTGGACCATCAATTTATGATTTATCAGGTGGAAAATATACCGCCTATAATGCTGGTTTTCCGTATAAAAACAAATTTGATAAAACGATTGTTAAAGATTTAACCGCAACCATTATGCGCTATGACACAGCCTTTATTAATGAGGTCACGCCAGCTACGATTGAGGTAGATGGTTCAATTTCTTATTATCTTGTATCCGCTTTTAATGGGGAAACAGTGATGGAGTTGCCTGATCCGCTTGATTTACAAGGTCAAGAAATCACTTTCAAGAAAATTGATACGACAGGTAATCTCGTCATTATCAAGGAGGAATCCGATACGAAGAACCCTGATGGGCGTCCCATTTACTTGGGTGGTCCGAATGATTATGCGACCGTGTTGTCGGACGGGGCGAAATGGATGATTAAATCCTCAAACCGTATGGCGGGCAATACACGCTATTATGATGGTACTGGATTATATGAAGTTGATATGGCTGTCGATGCTTATATGCTCTCAAGTTATAGCGGTGCTTTAGAGGCTCGTTTGCCACCTGCTAATGCACCTGAGGCCATAGGTCGTATGGTATCGCTTAAAAAGACTGACCCTTCCGTTAATGTCATTACGATTACGGAGCAGGGCGGGGATGGGGCGGATGGGCAAGATCAATTGCTTAGTAATCATTTCGATGCCATTACACTCGTTTCGGATGGTGCTTTCTGGCGTGTTCTCTCACGTTTCGATGCTTAGTTATGCTCTGCATTCCCCGTGAAAATGGGGATCTTAAAGACCCCCGCCTTCGCAGGGGATACAACTCAGAATAAGGTTCTTATGACTCCACAGATTGAACAGGATACGCGTGCTCAAATTGCAGCGTTTTTACCCGATGCGATTAGCACAGCGCTAACATCATATAAAAACTTTTACGATAGCGAGGCGGTATTTGAAACGGCCAAAGATTTTTCAGCGCATCATGCGGCCTACAAAGCGGCGATTGCTCATATTGAGTTGTTAATAAAGCTCGCACGTTGGGCAGATCTGCCAGATGGTACGCAAGATGCCGATAAGGACGCGCAACTGGCTTTATTACTGGCTAGTGCACAATCGGAATTAGAAAAAATAAAAGCGCAGGAGACGGAATGACCATCTGTTTTTCGATTTTTCTTATTCTGTGGAATAGGTTGCAAGGGATGAGCACGCCGAAAGTGCATTTGCGTATTGCGGAATGGCTGGAAAAAGGCTGGGAGCAGGGCGATAAGAATTTATTACTTATGGCGTTTCGCTCTTGTGGTAAATCAACTATTGTTGGGTTGTTTGCGGCATGGTTGCTCTTACGTGATCCGAATTTGCGACTCTTGGTGATGGCAGGTGACCAAATTCTGGCTAAGAAAATGGTTCGCAATGTAAAGCGTATCATTGAGCGTCACCCTTTAACAGCAGGGCTAATGCCCGATAATCCAGATCAATGGGCTTCGGATCGTTTTACAGTCAAGCGGGATATGGAATTACGTGATCCATCTATGCTGGCTAGGGGTATTGGTACGAATATTACAGGTTCAAGAGCAGATATCATTATCTATGATGATGTGGAGGTACCTAATAGTTGCTCGACAACTGAGAAACGCTTGGAGCTGCGTCAAAAATTATTAGAGGCTAACTTTGTCCTTGTGGCTGGTGGAACACAGCTTTATGTCGGCACACGGCATCATTATTTTTCGATCTATGCCAAACAGCCACGTGCTGAGATCAATGAAATGCATAGCTTTTTACAAGGGTATAAACGGTTAGAGGTGCCGATACTTAACAAAGCTGGTTATTCGGCATGGCCAGAACGCTATAGCTTACGTGATATTGAGTATTTAAGAACACGGACTGGGCCTAATAAGTTTGACAGTCAGATGATGTTGCGGCCAGTTAACATTTTAGAGAGCCGCCTTGATCCATTTTTATTGGATTTTTATGTGGGTGATTTGGTTTATACAGAAAGCCAGCGTTTACCATGTCTTTATCTGAATGATACAAGGATGGTATCGTGTACGGCATGGTGGGATCCAGCTTTTGGACAAACGAATGAGGTGGTTCAAAATGCATCACAGAGTCGCAGGGACGGATCAGTTTTTGCACTCATATTTACCGATGAAAATGGCCGTTATTATCTACATAATGTTACCTATTTAAAGGTAAATCTTAGCAATGAAGACGAGGCCACGCAACAATGCAAACAAGTTTCCTTGTTATGTAGAAAATTTTATGTGCCTAGTATAACGATTGAAATCAATGGTATAGGAAAGTTTCTTCCATCTATACTTCGTAGAGAAATGGCGGCGATTGATTATCCTTGTGGGGTGGTTGAGCATAGTGCTTCGACGAATAAAGATTTGCGTATTTTAGAGGCGTTTGACTCTATTTTAGCGGCACGTCTTCTGATGGTGCATGAGCGTGTCAAGTGGACGCCATTTTTACAAGAGATGCGAGAATGGCGACCAAGTAGTTCAAAAATCCACGATGATGGTTTGGATGCTGTTGCATCGGCTATTTTGCAAGAGCCTGTTCGGATTGTGCATCGAAGATCGTCGGTTGCTTCCAAACATTGGCAAGGCACGCAGCAAATAAACCAAATTAAAAGCAATTTTAATCCCTATCAATAAAAGGAAAACCCATGTCAGATTTTAGATCAGTTTTATTAGATACTGTCGGTAACAGCTTTGCTAATAATGAACAAGATGTTCGTTATATTAAACGCCGTTTTAAAGCATTAGGACGCTTAAATGAGCCAGATGATGTAATTGAAGATGGCATTATTACGAGAGAATTAACATCAACTATAAAAACGTTTCAGAAAGAAAATAACTTAAAAGAAGATGGTGTCATTAAGCCTAATGGTGAAACTGAACACGCTTTGGCGCAGCTGGATACGCAGAAGGCAGTAAATAATAACGGCTGTTCTTCCCTCAAACGAGATTTAGCGATAGAGCAATCTAGATTGGAAGGATTGTCATTAGATAAGCAACGTGCTGTTGAGCAACATAATACCCTTTTAAAGAAGCTAAGAGAAAAAGAAAGAAATTTTGAGAATGTAAAAGGCGAGGTGAATATTGAAAGAGCGAGTATCGCCTCATCAGGTTATATGGGCCTAGTTGGTGTAGGAATGTCTCTAGGTAATCATCCTAAAATTATTGAAGCAGAAAATACATTAAATTCGGCAAGAAATGCTTTTAAAGCGAATGAGCAGGCTATAGTTGATTTGAGCGATAGAATGGATAAAGCCATCTATAAGATAAATGATTTACAAAATAAATTGAAAGACTGTTAAGATCAAAGCGGTTTGTATGTCATAATTTCATTCCATATAATGTTGGTATCTTTAAAGCCTTGTTTTTGAAGATCTTTGGCGATTTTTTCTCTTTCTTCTAAAGGCTTTTTTAATTGCTTCTCTATCCAAGAAAAGTGTTGTTCAGTTTCAGATATAAAGGGGAAGTTATTGTTTTTTAAAGCATTTAATTGCGTGGATCTTTTTATTGGATCGTCAACAAATAGATAAATAGCTATTTGCTTTTTCATAAATTTCGCACGCTTATAGTCACGAAGATTTTTAGGGCCGTACGAGTAAATTAGAGCAAGTCGTAATGCAGCGAGAAACGCATCATCGCTATCTTGATGTAACTGTTCATATAGATTTATAGATTTGCTTAAATTTTGTTTTGTACAGAGCCCTATTTCATAGGCACTAGCCTGCACGGCAATGTTGGTATCAACGGTATCGTTAAAATATGTGTCCTTTAATTCGTTACAGTTGTTAACATTTAAGATTTTTAATGCTGTCTGAATATCTTTGTCTTTGGTTAATGGATCAAAATACGAAGGATCATATAGCGGATCAGTTGGCCAAAAAAGAAGGCCGCAGCAAACTATAAGTATAATGGTGCCAACACCTATGCCTGCAATAATTTTTTTATCAACCATAGTGTAATTTATCACAACTTCTTTAAAAGAAAAGGAAAACCCATGTCAAAGAAAGATCGTTCAAGACGACCTGTATTGCAGGCCGTGTGTGTCCCTGTAGATCAAGAAAAATTAGAGTCAATCGCCAAAGAGGCACAATTTCAACAAGAGGTTGATGTGTTAGCACGCACATTATGGGGTGAGGCACGTGGTGAGAGCCAAGAGGGTATGGAGGCTGTGGCTTGCGTAATTTTAAACCGTGTTAAAATTGCTCAAGAAAAAACTCGCTATTGGTGGGGTAATACAGTCAGTGAAGTGTGTCAAAAGCCATATCAGTTTAGTTGTTGGAATAGTAACGACCCAAACCGCAATAAAATCTTGGGTTTATCGGATAAGGATATCCATTTTGTGAGTGCTAAACGAATAGCTGCTCGTGCCATTATCGGGTCATTAAAGGATCAAACATATGGCGCAACGCATTACCATGAAAAAACGATTAAGCCTTATTGGGTTAGAGGTCAAAAGCCGCTTGTCACTATAGGTCGCCATATTTTCTATAGGATTGAGTAGATGCTCTCAGCTACTTTAACATCAACAGGTATTCCTTTTTTGGTCAGCACCTTATCTAAAATCTTTAAGCAGAGTAAAAATACGGTATTAAGCAATGCGGGTGTCGTGCTTGAAGAGGTGTCCGATGTGCTGCAAAAAGGCAAAATATCAGAGGAGGAGCAGAAAGAGGCTCATCGCCATTTGGAGGAAATGCTTAAAATTGAGCAAGAAAACCAATCAAAGCAGCTGTCTGAAATTAATCAATCCTTGCGGGCAGAGGTCAGCTCCGATGACCCTTATGTGCGGCGGATGCGACCGACTTTTGGTTATATTATGGCCTTAACATGGATGGCACAGATGTTGGCGGTAGCTTATGTTATGGTGTTTGAAACCGCCAATGCAGGGTTGTTGATAGAGGCAATTGGTGCGCTTTCGCCGATATGGGGTGTTGGATTGTCGGTTTTGGGTATCTATGTTTATAAGCGTTCTGAAGATAAAAAAGTATATAAAGAGACACTAGACAAAACATAGTGATTGCCTCATCTTTATAGCTGAAAAGCTATGATTAAAGATAAAATTGATACAGTCACACATAAGGTTATAGATCATATTGTGCATGATGCCGATGTGATGATGCGCTCTGCACGTCATTTTTTTCATTTAGAGGCTTCTGGTGGTATTTTATTGGTACTTGCTTCTGTGCTAGCCATGGTCGTTGCTAATACAGAGTTGTATAATCTATATAATTACTTCTTTAATGAGTTACATTTCTCTATAGGTTTCACTGATGCAAGCCAAGGCATTTGGTTTAATATTGATAAACATATTTTGCACTGGATCAATGATGGTCTTATGGCGGTGTTCTTTTTTCTCATTGGATTAGAAATCAAGCGTGAGCTTTTAGAAGGTGAACTTTCCAGCAGAGAAAAAATACTACTTCCTTTATTGGCAGCTATGGGTGGTATGGCTATGCCAGCACTCATTTTTTATGGCCTTAATATGGATTATCCGCAAAATTTGTCTGGTTGGGCTATTCCAGCAGCAACAGATATTGCCTTTGCGCTCGGTATTCTGGCTTTAATGGGCTCTAAAGCGCCTATCTCTTTGAAAATACTTTTGACAGCAATTGCGATTATTGATGATTTGGGTGCAATTATAATCATTGCGTTATTTTACACAGCGGATCTTCATGTTAATGCGCTGTTTGTTGCAGGTCTTTGTGTCGTTGGATTGATAATACTTAACTCTGCCAAAGTTATGAAAGTTACGCCTTATGCTATTTTAGGTATGATTATGTGGGTAGCTGTGCTCAACTCAGGCGTGCATGCAACATTGGCAGGTGTTGTAGCAGCGTTATGTATCCCACTGCGTAATCCTAAAGATAGTGAAGATTCACCTTCGAAGAAGTTAGAGCATGAATTGCATCCTTGGGTGGCGTTTCTTATCTTGCCTATCTTTGGTTTTGCGAATGCAGGGATTTCTTTTGCAGGCATGCAGTTCTCTGATCTTTTAAATCCGGTTGTATTAGGTATTGCGCTAGGGCTATTTTTAGGTAAGCAATTAGGGGTGTTTGTTCCTTTATGGTTGGCGATTAAATCGGGGTTATCACCCAAGCCTACGAGTACAAATTGGGTGCATTTATATGCTGTATCAGTGTTGTGTGGTATTGGATTTACGATGTCATTATTCATCGGTGGTTTAGCCTATGATACACAAGAGAATGCGACATTTGTAAGGTTAGGGGTTATTATGGCCTCTGTCGCTTCCGCTGCGTTGGGTTGTTTGTTATTGTATTTTGCACCTATTTGTAAACGAACAGCGATAGAAAGAGAAATTGATAGAGAAGAAAAATCTTTACGTCGTATTCGTGCCAAACAAAAATTATTTTTTAAAAGAAAGAGAGAGACCAAATGACAACACTAAAACCTTATGCTTTTTGTAATGGGGATGAAAGCGCTAGGCGTGCGGCAACAATGGTTAAGGACATTGTCTTTGGCGCCTTCCCTTCAGTAGATGCTGATACAGGTGTGGAAGCACGTATCGCAACAAATGACCAATGTATTCACGATGCAGCCAAAGCGATCCGTGAATGTGGCGCAGGCGTTAAAATCTCTACAGCCTCTAATGATAAGCGCATTAAAGATAAAGGCTGGAAGTCAGCGAATATTTTATTAAGACCGCTTGCGGGTGCAATTGGTATGTACCGTATGACAATGGCGCCTGGACGCTATAAAAATCCAGTGGCGGTGTTGCGTTATGGTAGTGGTGATTTTTACTCTGAGACCTCTTGCGAAACAAAAACAATTGATGGCTTAGAAACGGCTGTTATCACACAAGAATTGGTGATTGAAGATTACTATCCATTTGCTGAGATTGCTGCGGCTAAAGCAAAACGTTTTGGGCTGAAAATTGTCCTATCTTCAAAATGGACGATTGCTAAAGGGGAACAGTTCTTGGTTGATCGTGTTTCTGAGGTTTTTGATAAGCATGGTTTTAAACGTGGCGAAAATCGTAATGAAGGTGATTATTGGTGGGAGCTTTCAGACATTGCTGCGGCACGTATTCCATTGAATGTTGGTGGTGAAGAGGGCGGTTGGATGATTGTTACCGGCAATGCTAATGGTGACACCATGGCTGATATTGCTGATTTCCAACATGGTAATAATGCAATGGGCTCAGAGGTGATTTGCCGTGATGGTTATTCTTTCTATGAATTGCCAGGCGGTACAGCACCAGATTTAATGGATTCAGACTTTAAGGGTGCTAAGTTTTTCTCACCTGTTGGTTTGCTCGTATCATTTTGCGGTGCTATTTGCGATGTTAATCCGCAGGCTAAGCCATATTGTGATGCGGTAATGGATGCAATGGTGCGTTATATTGACGAAACACCAAAGGCTGACCGTTGCACAGAAACGATGCTGAATTTTATTGCTGAACAGTCACAAGAAAAACTTAAGGCTGTTGCTTAATTCAAAAATAATTAGATCAAAGAAAAAGCCCTCATTGTGAGGGCTTTTTTATATAGTTATAAACAGTGAACATAACAGCCATTGGCGCCTATATAATCATATTCTGGGTAGTTATCGATTTGCCCTGAGCAGCAGTAAGATTCTAGTTCCCCTCTTGACGGAAGGCCCCAGCTTCCACAAGTTTCACCATCAGGTCCCCCTGATAAAAAGACTGAGTGTCCTGCGGATCTGCAGGTAGCAGCTTTGCTGGCTGAGCAACTAGCGTTTGTGCCGCCCCCTGAGCCATTACAAGACCATGACCATGGTCCAGAACCAGATACAGCAGAGGCTGCACCA
>PAAR01000024.1 GCA_002699085.1 Micavibrio sp. | reverse complement strand
ATGGCGGAGTAGCTCAGTTGGTTAGAGCAGAGGAATCATAATCCTTGTGTCGGGGGTTCAATTCCCTCCCTCGCTACCAAATTTTCTTTCAAAAACAACTCACTAACGACCTATCTGATAAGTTACGCTCTAGGCTAAAAGCCTCGGGGTATCGCTGAGGTATTATGTTAGGCCTCCCTTTTAAAGGGCAGACTATAAATACTCAAATATCATTCTTGCACTTAAAACTGTACCAAATACTAATTATTCTTGATATTTTCTCCATAGAATAATAATACTAAATTGAGGCACAAACAAACAAGAGCTAAAAATGGATAAAATTAAAGAAATAATTCATGTGAATATTTTTACGAAATTTCTCTTTTTCTTAAGTCTGTACTTAACACCTATTTTTTTACTATTTTTATTTAATTTTGTTTGGAGAAACTTAATAGGTAGTTCTTATTCACTCGTTCCAGATTCTTGTCGAATTTTTCGCTCTTACAGTTTCTTTTGCGAGTGGTCAGCGGCAATAATAATTTATTACATACCTTCTTTTTATGCTTTATTTAAATTCTCTAAGAATGATGTAACTAAGAACTTTCACACACTTTTCTTACTTTTATCCGCACCGGTATATGCGGTAGGCCTACTCTTCTTAGCTTGTCTCATGGGAAGCTGTATTTAGCCATATAAAGCCTCAATATTATGCACTTTATTTAAAAACCATATTGAAAACAACCAGGTCATTGAAATAATTGACTAGTACGGGAGTCGAACCCGAGCTGCCGACGTGAAAGGGCGGTGTCCTATTCCGTTACTCAAGAACATTCGCAGCAAGAGGCATAGGGAAGACATTATCCTGTGTTTCTGTACGAAGCCTGTCTGCGAGCTCTTTTAAAGAAGCGACAAAGGGCATATTTTCTGGCGCGGCTTTTGTTGTAACAAGAATAGCTAAGAGACCTAACGCTTGAGCAGGTTTAATGTCTCGTTCTGGATTGTCACCAATGACGATACTTTCATCAGGTGAACAGCCCACTTCTTTTAAAGCATGGGTAAAAAGGCCGTTCGCTTTATGCATACGGCACTGTGAAGATGTGAAAACACGATTTACATACGATGCGATACCGAGCTTCTCTATAGCTTTCTTTTGGGCATCTCTTGGTCCTTCAGAAACAACCATAACATTAAGTTTATGTTTTTGACATTCTTGCAGTATCTCAAGCGCACCTTCCTTTAACGTCATTACCTCCATTAAGGAATCGTCGTACACGTCTAAACAACGGTCTAAATGAATATGGTAGATAAGAGAAAATCTATCGAATAGTTTCTCAAAGCGTTGTCTCCGATAGACACGAGAAGGAATGTCTTCCACAAAATGGGTTGACTGCCCTTCTTTCAATATCGCAGCATATGCTTCTCTAGCATCATCTGGGTAAATGCCAAATTCTTCATGAAGATAATGATACACCATCTCCATAGCTGTACGAGAGGCTGTGGAAAATTCATGTAATGTATCGTCTAAGTCGAATATAACCCATTTAACTTTTTTCATAGTGAATCTACTTTTCATTTTCACGTGCATATGGTTTTATCACGGTGGCTTTTCTTTGTGTAAACTTTTTATATCCAGACAAACAAAAAAAGCGGACATATGCCCGCTCTCTTTGTATTCTATATTACTTCACCTATTCTATGCGGCTTTTTCTTTTGCTTGGATAAGGGCAAGATTAGATTCAATCTTTTGATACTGCTTTTTCAATGCATCCAGCAATTCTGGATCATATTTCGCATCCTTAGTTGCATCACGATAGCGACTAAGTAACTCGCTCTCACCAGTGATAATAGATTCTAATAATGCTTCATCATCATCGTCATCTAGCTTGTCTTTGATGTCCATAAAGAAGCGGTGTGCTGCGGCTATTTTCGAGCCATCAAGATCAACATCTTCACCTTGACGTGTAAGATAATCCTGCACTAGTAAAGCGGCTTGGTGACGCTCTGCAGACAAATCTGTGAACATTCTAACGTGGCGTTCTTGAGATGCCTTTTCAGCAGCTTCTTTATAGCCATCATAGCTATCCACTAAACGCGTTAAAAGCATTTTTAATTCTGATGTTTTATTAGACATTACAATTTCCTTTCAATTGGTAAATTTGTAATAGACTAACGACTTACACGCATAATAGTTCCGTCATTAGCTTTGGCTCGTGCGTAAATAGCGGCTGCGCTACCGACAATCATTATACTGCCCCCGATCAACTCTAAAGAGCTTAGACCTTTAAATTCGAGAAACCCGTATACAGATAACAGCCACTCAAAGAACAAAGTTGTGATAACCGATAATGATGTCATTGCTAAGAAATTTTCGAACTTTATTTCACGATTTGCCACAAATTCTGAATAGCGAATAAATGATAGTCCAAAAACACCATAGACAAAGGCCATGATAAAGCTCCATGGATTAATGAAATCAGCAATATTCGGTAACACGCCATGTTTTAACCCCATATATTCAACACCGACAGCACCACCTAAACACACCAATAAAAATAAAAGAGCGGTGATAGCTAAAACCATACCCGTCACACGCATACTTTCTCTCACACTTCTACGCGCTTTATTATTGCTGGAATGAATATCAGAGATCATCATCTGCAAGGTCTCAAAGAGTGAGAAAATAAGCACCAGTGCAACGACCATCCAAAACACCCGAGGCTCAATTTCCAATCCAACAAAGAATAAACCGATAAGAACCAAAACAAAGCCCGCCCACCCTGTTCTATCTAAATGCCTCTTAAAGCAAAAAACAGAAACAATAAGACTGATCGGCACAACAGCTTTAATCAACAAACTCATTTGTGTTGCTGAAATATAATGCATTGCGGTCACAAAAATTGAGGTCGATATCAGATAACAGAACCCATAATACCAACTGTGGGGTGAAGTAATCGCATCTTTTGCTAAACGCCCTGGACCCGCAAGCAATAGTAATATAAGCCCTGCAAAGAGCATTGACTGACATATCACAATCACTGGATGTATTTCCAAGGCGACGAATATTTTAAAAAGAGCATTACATGCCCCAATCAATATCACCCAGTTCAATGCATGCAGATAGCCTCTCATAAGGTGCTCTTAGCACAAAATAAAATAGCCAAGCCCCAAGCAGTGAGAACAGTCACAAGAATAGCAATAATACTGTAATGAATCTTCTTTTCTGTGTTTTCATCAAACACAGCATCTTCAATGGATTTATCTTGGGCGGTTTTCATATTTTCCAATTATATTGTTAGATTAAGTTATTGGAATATGGGTATCGATTTACCAAAGGTCAAGTATAGTTTATTTTTAGTCAACCGTAATTAAGCACTCACTTGAAAGCTTTCCTTAACCAGAGTGATTGCAGGTCTTTTATATGAAGCACTATACGTTGCACGTGCTTGGCGCAAATTATCCAAATAAGCTTTAGTCATCATCTGCATTTGGCGCTGATACAGTCTATACAAACCAAAACTGCGTTTAATTTGCTGCTTTAACAACAAAAGCTCTGGCGCATTTCTAACGGCTTTTAAAGCTCTATATTCACTTACCTTGTGGCGCGTAAGATTACGCTGCTCATAGGTTTTATCAATGATGTATTTAACTTCATGGTATTGGACATCTTGATTGATTGGTGCTTGTGTCATTTTATCTTCCTAACGTTAAAATTGAACCTCGGAAAATAGTTATGCAAACGCCGTGCCAATATTTCTTGATAAATAACTGAAATAACTAGATAAATTTTTATGTAAATAAAATTCAAAACTCATTCAAATGTCGCTGAAAGATTAATATGCGTTAACGAATAGAACGTATCCTAGAAGATAGACACTTATAAAAAGTGTCAGGGTAATAATAAGTTAGGGTAACATGTTCAATCGCTTAAGACGATTTCTCAACGCTGAGGACGGTGTCACCGCTGTCGAGTTCTCACTCGTCGGCATGCCTTTTATATTGCTCATTTTAGGCCTTCTTGAAATTGGTCTAATTTTCACCGCATCTTCCCTACTTGAAGGCGGTACAAGCTCAGCTGCTCGTTTAATACGCACTGGGCAGTTGCAATCAGATGGCAACCCAGAAGGATTATTCCGTGATACCTTATGCGACAATATTTCTCTTTTCTTAAATTGCGACAATATACGTTATGAAGTCGTCCACCTGCCTGACGACGATTTTACAAATGCTTCCGCCGCAACGGCAAGTTTTGACAGCGATGGACAGTTACAATCATCAGGCTTCAATCCAGGTGAAGAAAATGACGTTGTGCTTATTCGTAGTTTCTACAGATATCCTTTTATGACGTTACAAATAGGCCCTCTTCTTAGTGGTCAATCAACTGACAATGCAATGCCGCTTATGTCTACAATGGTGATAAAAAATGAGCCATATAGATTTTAATAAACGCATCATGAATTTCTACAAAGACAATCGTGGGCTGGCTGCGATTGAAGCGGCATTAATTTTCCCACTAATCATTACAGTAACATTAGCCATGTTTGATTTAGGCAACGCACTTGTCCTTAATCAAAAAATAATTTCAGCCTCACAAGTCACCTCTGACCTACTGGCTAGAGAGCGCAGCATTTCTCAGACAGAAATTGAACAAGCTGTCATGGCGGCACGCCTCGCTATAGACCCTTACGAAGGGGATAATCTAGGTATTGATATCCAAGGCATACGTATCGAAAGTGACGACGATTACAATGTTTGCTGGGAACATACCACGCCATTAATGGAAGAAAATAATGACGAGATTAATGATCTTGATAAGCTTGGGGCAATAAATGAAGGCTTTATAAGAGTAACCACAAAATACCGATTCACGCCGCATTTCACAGGACAGCTTATAGGCCATTTTGATCTAAAAGAAGTATCTTATGTCAGAGGGCGCAGCAATGCCTTTGTACCTATGGAGGGCTCTCCATGCTAAACAAAGATATCTTAAAAATATTTCTAGCCAGTACAACGGGTGCGGTTGCTGTTACTTTTGGCTTTATGATGCCTTTAATTGTTGGCGGTGCAGGTATGGCCGTTGATGTAACGAAGGCCTATCTTGTAAAAAACCGCATGTGCCAAGCCCTTGATGCCGCAACACTTGCTGTTGGCAGCTCAATCGGCACACAGACAGAATTAGAAGAACGCTTACAAGCCTATATGACGGCCAATTATCCAGAAGATGAGTTTGGCACTGTAACGATTGAGCCCCCTATCATTAATAACAATCTTATTTCAGTAACGGCCAATGCGCGAGTTGACACAAGCTTCATGCGTATATTAGGGCAAGACCACCTAAACGTCAGTTGTCTCACAGAAGTCACTCGTGAAGTTAGAGGTTTGGAAGTTGCGATGGTTGTTGATGTTACGGGCTCAATGTCTAACCATAATAATATAGGTGCCTTGCGCACGGCAGCTACAAATTTTGTTAATATTCTTTATGATCGTACAAGTGATGAAGACAGTGTCAAAATTGGCATCGTACCATTTTCAGCAAGCGTTAATGTCGGGCCTTATGGCTTAGGTAAAAATGAAGATGGCACAAACTATGATGATGCCTTTGTTAACAATCCTTATAATTTAGAATATGAAGCCGATAGTTTTAATAAATGGGCTGGCTGTGTACTGGCACGCAACAATCCAGACGATGAAGAAAATTACGAAGATGGTTGGATGTGGAATATGTACCGCCATACTTTTCAAGGCTCACAGAGTAGCGATATCAGATATTACTGGCAATATTATAACAATAATTATGGGCCAAACTATGAATGCAGCCACAGCTATATACAACCGCTCACATCAAATCGTCAAAAACTACTTGATAGCATACAAGAGTTCCGAGCACAGGGAAATACACATGGTAATACGGGGATGGTTTGGGGCTACCGTTTATTATCTCCCGAGTTTCCTTTTAGAGAAGGCGCATCTTGGGAAGATGATAAATGGCAAAAGGCCGTTTTAATGATGACCGATGGTGACAATACGATCTCCCCTTATTACGGGGCCTATGGAACCTATCAACAATACAACTCAAAAGGCGTGAATGTAAGTTATCTTAACCGACGCTTTGAAGATGTATGCGAGAATATGAAGGCACAAGGTATTTTAATATACACAATCACCTTCACATCAAACATTAACAATACGACTAAAGATTATTACCGTCGCTGCGCTAGTGATGAAACACGCTATATAGATGCGCCCTCTCAAAACGATTTGATCGAGGCTTTCGAGCGGATCAGCACAGAACTATCAAACCTTCATATATCACGCTAATAAAGGGATACAAGAAGATAAACCATATACATTATATATTTGTATAAAATTTTACCTAAATAAAAACAGTTTTTACTTAAACTATTTAAATAAATACAATCATATATTTATAACCACTTAATAAATCACTTATATAATTAAATAATGGACTGGGGTAGTTCATACGGTAAGGGTGCCAGAATTCTCTTAAGCACACCTCCAAAAAAACTAGGGTAAACAAACTAAGGAGTACTCACATATGCTTAAACTTACATCAAAACTACAAGCGTTTCTAGCCGACCAAAAAGGAGCTACAGCGATTGAATATGGTCTGATTGCCGCAGGGATTGCTGTCGCAATTTCTGTTGTCGTCTTTACATTTGGTGATGACTTAGAAAATTTATTCGCAGGTCTATCAACTGTCTTGAACGACGCACCAACAAGCTAAAACTTAAGAACAACACGCTGCGCTTAAAGACAGTGCGGCGTGTTTCTTTAAGTAGTCACTAAAAGGACTCTTTAAAGAAACAAAAAAAATTGAATTGGAGTTTATGGGTAAGCGCTAATTCACTGACTTTACAGTAAGGGGTAATTCAGTGGTTCTCGAAGTCTACATATACGCAATAGCGTTTTTGACGCTCGGCATTTGCTTTTATGCTGCATGGCATGATGTGGCTTCACTGACCATTCATAATGGCACAGTGGTCACAATCATGCTGACTTTTGCTGCATGTTTTTGCCTTAACACATATGCCGTTTATATTGGGGTATTAGACCACTCTCTTTTTGCCTCACTGGCAGATCATATCGTATCCATGGGCATTGTCTTTGCCATTTGCTTTTTTCTATTTTGTACAGGCACTTTCGGCGGCGGCGATGCCAAAATGGCCACCGCTCTTGCTCTATGGATACCGCTTATTGCTATCCCCGCCTTTGTGATGGTTATGGCTTTGGTTGGTGGTGTATTGGGTCTTGTTGCATTGGCCCTACGCAAAAGATCATTTTTAAAACCACATAATGAAACAGGTTGGATAGCGGCTTTATCACGTGGTGAAAGTACCGTGCCCTACGGTATTGCTTTAGCCATAGCCGCAGCATACAGCTTTCACAATCTTGGGTATTTAGGAGTCTAAAATGAATAAAAGAATGGTCATTATACTCGCCTCAGGCCTTATGATATCGATGCTTATGGCAATTTTTGTGCAAGCATTAATGCGCTCAGGTAGTTCACAAAATAAAGTTGAAATATCCAAGAAAGACGTTCTTGTCGCTAGCCAGCATATCAATATTGGTGATGATTTATCCGATGATAAAATGACTTGGCAGGCATGGCCTTCTGACCTTGTTTTTGACGGGGCAATTATCCGCCAAGAAAATCAAGCAGCAGGCGATGCGCTTCAAGGTCGTGTTGTTCGTGTTATTCAAAAAGGCGAACCAATCCTACCAACAGCCCTTATTGCCGAAACAGATGGTAATTTTCTAGCCGCTCGTTTGAATGACGGTATGCGTGCCACAGCGATTAAAGTGTCGGCTGAAAGCTCTGTCGGTGGATTTGTAACACCCGGTGATTACGTTGATGTGATACTAACCTATCAAGTGCGTGTCCCCTCTTCTAATGATGGCGCACAAGAGCGTGCCGCAGAATATGTTAGCCGTAATGCAAGCCAAACAGTCCTAGAAAATATTCGTGTATTAGCTGTCGACCAAGACGCTAAAAGCAAAGAAAGCGCAAAAATTGCTCGCACAGTGACATTAGAAGTCGACCAAAAAGGCTCGGAAGTTTTAGCACTTTCAAGCTCAATGGGTGATTTAAGTTTAGCCTTGCGTAAACTTGGCGACACTAGTCACACAGAAAAAAAGACAGATTTAACAACCGATGTTTTGATCTCAAATGTATTGCAACAATTAAATCAATCACAAAACAATTCAGGCAATAATGCTGTGCGTGTTTACAACGGTGCGGATGTCCAGCAACAAATGATTAGAGCCAGAATCGTGCCACAACAATAACAACAAAAAAAACTAAAAGGGTAAGGGAACGACACATGAAAACTTTAATGACACTATTACTAGCAATTAGCTTTTTATTGCCTGCTGAGGTAATGGCTTGCGCAGCAAAAGACAAATGTGGGGAGCCCATATTACCTGCAGCAATGGAAGTCAAAAAGCCACGTAAAATTAATTATAACGAAGTGCTAACACTTGGTAAGGCGAAGACTATTCAGTTAGAAGGTGAGGTCGCTGATGTCATTGTCGCAAATCCAAATGTTATTGAAGTCGGCTCATTACAAAATAACAAATTATATGTGGTTGGCTCTAATTTGGGTGACACCAATATTCTTGTTTTTGATGCGGCAGGTGACACGATTGCCAAAATAAATGTGCATGTCCGTATTGATGAATTCACCATGAGAAATACATTAAAACGACTATTTCCAAAAGAAAATATCGCCGTTGATACAGTTGGTGATGACATTATCGTAACTGGCGATGTATCAAACGCATCCATAGCCGCCAATGTTGAGAATGTCATCAACCGTTTTATCGGCGAGAATAATGAGATCGTTAACATGATGTCTGTTAAAGGCGATCAACAAGTGATGATTAAGGTAAAAGTTATTGAGATCAAACGCAGCATTTTGAACGAAATTGGTGTTGATACAGATATTATGCCTGGTAACAGCTCTACTGTAGATGGCGGCTTCTTAACGAATAGTGAATTTGGCCTTAATCCACTCCGTGCAGCCTTTGGCCTTACCTCACAATCACCGTTCGGCTTAGGCTCATTAATCTGGGATCCAAGTGGCTTTAATCCAATTTCTTTCATGATTAGCGCCCTTGACCAAGACCAGCTTGTAAACACTCTTGCAGAGCCTAATTTGACAGCTAAATCTGGTGAAAATGCCCGTTTCCTTGCCGGTGGTGAAATTCCAGTGGTGGCAGATCGTAATGATGATCGTGTGACTTTTGAATACAGACCATTTGGTGTCGTATTATCATTCCGTCCTGTCGTGCTAGATGAGAATAGACTGAGCTTACAAATATCAACAGAAGTGTCTGAGATCTCGACTGAAGCAAGTACTGTTGTTGCTGGCGTACCTTTCCCAAGCTTTGATGTACGACGCGCAGAAACAAGCGTTGAAATGGCCTCTGGTGGTTCATTAATGATTGCGGGGCTTGTGAAATCACAAACTATTAATAATCTTGCTGGCTTACCTGGTTTAAAAGACACGCCAATATTAGGCGAGCTTTCAAAATCAGACAGCTTCAAACGTGATGAATCTGAGTTAATCATTATGATCTCTGCTTATTTGATTAATCCAACAGCAGCAGATGATTATAAGAATGCAGCCGCAGCAAAAAAGAATGACAACAACCGCAATGATAATCCAATTTTGCGCAACGTCTTGTCATCAAATCTAAGAAACAGCTACGACAAAATCCCTGCTTGGACAGGCCATGAAACACAATTTGGCTACATGCTGGATTAAGGAGAAAAAACAATGAAAAATATCACACTCGCTCTATGTTTAAGTCTTTCACTATCAGCCTGTAACACACAGTTTCTGCATGAAGATTCATTAATGGTGGTTGATAGACCATCTGTCGTTGAGCAATCAGACTATGAACGCTATCCAACACTAAAACTAGATACAGGCAGCATAGACCATATTGCTAATCGCTATTATATTGCACCCAATACTGCACTTAAAATGAGTGCAATTTATGATCCTGAAAAAGACCCTTATTTCTGTGATGAGCGAAAAGTAAATGCGCTGAAATACCAACTTAAAAAACGTGGAATCACAAATGTCACAATAGAAAAGCTTCCTGTCGTGGGTGCACAGTCCCAACTCCTGCTTAATTACGAGAGCTTGGCTTTAGCTGAATCACCTGAATGCATTGGTCAAAACATGCCAGGTCTTGGTGGCACACAACCGGGAGACAACTATAACTATCTCTTAGGGTGCTCTATGGCACGTATGGAAATGAAACAGATCGCTAACCCCGCCCACGCACTTGGTGTAGCTGGTGTTGGTGGATCACAAATGGAAGGTACGCGCGCAGCAAATATTGTTAACGGCGTAACAAACAATGGCGATCCACGTGATTTTGTGCCGGGGTATGTGATCTCTGAGACAGGAGGCGCTACAGAATGATAAAAGTAAATACGCTCCTTCCACAATCAAAGATCACCGTGTTCTCGCAAGATGCACAGACACGTAAAACGATTGAATCAATTGCCGCTGATTGGCGCTATGCCCGAGCTGAGGTACAAGTTGAATCAGGTGATATTAAAACAGCGATTGAGCTGTATAAAAGCAAAACATCACCTGATCTACTCATTCTGCAAACAGATGAAATCAATGATGGATTGCCTGCATTATTAGAAGAACTTGCGACTTATTGTGCACAAAACACATCTTGCCTGCTCATTGGACCTACTAATGATGTGCAACTTTACCGCAAGCTTACACAAATGGGCGTGAGTGATTATCTCGTCGCCCCCATATCTGTTGAAGATATGATCACAGCCACAGGCTCAATCTTGCTCGATAAGCACGGCCATCAAGACAGCCAGCTTATTTGTCTGCTTGGCAGCACAGGCGGTAATGGGACAACAACGATTTCGCAAATATTAGCCGAAGGTCTCAGTCAATTCCTAGATCAAAAAACGCTTTTATTAGATGCAGCAGGTGCATGGGGAGATCTTCATATTGCGCTTAATTATGAACCAACAATATCTCTTCATGAACTTATTGAAGCTGCCAAAAAAGAAGATGAAGATGCACTTAAGCGTATGATTTTTGAAGTCATGCCCAAACTTCACGTTGCTGGAACAGGTGCACAAAAACTTCTCAATGGTTCTATTGAGGCTAAAGGTTATGAGGCCATTATAGATATGATGTTGCCACAATATCCAAACATTGTTGTTGATCTATCAACCGCACCAGAAGCTGTTAAATCACTCATGGTGAAACGTGCCTCTAAGCTTATTTTGGTCACAGAACCAAATGTCGGTGCGTTGCGTGTCACACGTCTATTAATAAAAGAAATTAAGACATTACGTGGTGGATCAGATGACCAAGTCAACGTGGTCTTGAGCAAACAAGGTCAAAACAAAGAACAGGAAGTGAATGAAGCAGATATAAAAACTGCTCTTGGCAAAACTGCTTTATGGCATATGCCGTATCTCCCGAAGCTTATGGCCACACGTGACATGCAAGGCAAGAAAATGACAGAAATTGATGAAGGTAAAAAACTTGCCCATCAACTTATTGAAAAATTATTGCCTAATGTGAAAGTGCTGCAAGAGAAGAAAACCTCTTTGATGGATATATTAGGCCTTAAAAAAACAGGATAAAGAACTATGTTCGGAAAACGCGATACAGATCAGCTCACTGAAGAACCCATTATTTCTGATGATACACCAGAGGTAAAAGAAAGAGATAATGCTACGAAATCATTTCATACATTAGATATAGAAGAAGCAGATCAGACAGAGCTTAAAACAGAAAACATATCTGTACGCTTACAACGTGCTCGCACAAGAATTTGGGCAGATTTACGAGATGGCATTGATCTAAAATCTCTTTCTCGTATGGATGGCAAGGCAGCTGAAGAAGAAATCCGTGCCGCAGTAGAAGAAATTGTACGCTTCCGTGGCCTTGATTTAAGCCCTGATGAAATTGGTAATATCGCCAAGGAATCTATTGATGATATGCTTGGCTTTGGTCCTCTTGAGAGCCTGTTAGAGCGTGACGATATCGCCGATATTATGGTGAATGGCCCTGATACCACTTATATAGAAGTGAACGGTAAAATTGAGCGAGCTAATATCCGTTTCCGTGACAACCAGCACTTAACAACAATTTGCCAACGTATCGTAAGCGCTATTGGCCGCCGTGTTGATGAAAGTTCCCCTGTCTGTGATGCTCGTTTACATGATGGCTCTCGTGTGAATGTTATCATTCCACCACTGGCCATTGACGGCTCATGCCTGACTATTCGTAAATTTAAACGCGACAAATTGACCTTAGACACTCTGGTTGGCTATGGCTCGTTAACACCAGCCTGTGCCAAACTTATCATGGCGATTGGTCGTTCACGCGTAAACGTTTTAGTATCAGGCGGTACAGGCTCAGGTAAGACAACGATGCTCAACTGTCTGACACGTTACATTGATACCAATGAGCGTATTGTCACCTGCGAAGATGCGGCAGAGTTACAATTGCAACAACCACATGTTGTACGCCTTGAAACACGTCCTCCCAACCTTGAAGGCATTGGCGAAATCTCTATGCGTGATTTGGTTAAAAACTGTCTACGTATGCGCCCAGAACGTATTATTGTCGGTGAGGTGCGTGGCCCAGAAGCTTTTGATTTGCTGCAAGCAATGAATACAGGCCATGACGGTTCAATGGGTACAGTTCACGCCAATAATCCACGTGAAGCAATTTCTCGTATGGAAAATATGATTGCTATGGGTGGGTTAAATTTACCTGCAAAGGCCGTCAGAGAACAAATTGCCTCTGCGGTTAACGTCATTATTCAAGTACAACGCCTCAGAGATGGTTCACGTAAGGTAACACATATTTCCGAGATTACAGGGATGGAGGGCGATGTCGTAACCATGCAAGACCTTTATAAATTGCATTTCCTTGGTGAAGATAAAAACGGCAAACTTGTCACAGAATTACGCTCATCTGGCTTGCGTCCAAACTTCATTGAAAACGCCAAACAATATGGTTGTTACGAGATGGTCATGGAAGCGATGGGCGATGCCTATGTTGAAGAACAAGAAGGAGCGGCTGAATAATGCTCTACGCCCTTGGTTTTATATTATTATTTGCCATTCTGTGTGCAGTCATAATTGTGCAGCTAAAAGAAGCAAAAAAACAACGCCAGCGTGTCATGTCACTGATTGGGGCAGAAGCACCACAAGATAAAATTAAGAAGCAAAAAAACGCACAAAATAATATTGGTAAAACATTAGAAGCGGTGGCCGACCAACAAAAAGCCTCGAGCAAAAAAGGCCAAAAAAAATCACTCACTATTGCAACATTAATAGCTCAAGCGGGCATGACAATTTCAGTTAAGACCTTTTGGATACGTGCTGGAATTTTTGCTGCTATTTTCACATTCATATTGAAGTTGATCGGGGCCAGTCCTTTCGTTCTTATCATGGGGGGCTTTATTGGTTTCCTTGGTTTGCCTAAATTGTTTTTAAAAATTAAAGCGGGTAAACGACAAAAGAAATTTCTTGATGATTTTGCCGATGCCTTAGAAGCCATTGTGCGCCTGCTTAAGGCTGGGATGCCCGTCACAGAAGCCATTGCCATGGTATCTCGTGAATATGAAGGACCTGTTGGAGAAGAAATGAAGCAAGTATATGAGGCACAAAAAGTTGGCATGAGCCTACCTGAAGCTGTGTTGCAAGCTGCACGCCGCATGCCTATTCCAGAGATGAATATGCTGGCAACAGGGATCACCATTCAAGCACAAACAGGCTCATCACTTTCAAATGCTTTAATGAATTTATCAGGGCTTATTCGTGCCCGCTACCGCTTAAAGCGTAAAGTGGTGGCACTGTCATCTGAAGCGACCGCTTCAGCCTCAATCATCGGTGCGCTACCGATTCTGGTGGGCGGTGCACTATTTCTTATTAACCCTGAATATACAGGTGTGCTGTTCACAACACCTTTGGGCAAGATGCTGGTATTTGGTGCAATAAGCTGGATGTGTGTCGGTATTTTAATGATGCGCCAAATGATTAACTTCAAAGTATAGGAATAGGTTTATAATGGATTGGAATTTACTCATTGTTTGGTTTAGTGCGATTGCGGCAGGTCTATCTTTTATCGGATTTGCATGGCCAATGCTGCACCGTGTAGAGAAAAAAGAACGCTTTGAAAGTCTTATTCAACAAAAGCGTAAGAACCTTTTTGATGCAGCAAAACAGCAAACCCCCTATGACAAAGATTCTAAGAAAAAAGACTCCATGGCGAGCTTTTTTAAAATCAAAAAATTGGCGGGTGAAATGGGCGAAAAAATCCGTGATAAAATGTTGCAGGCGGGCTACCGCTCGCATTCAGCTCTTTTGACATTTCTGTTATTAAAGATAGCGCTTCCCGTTATCTTTTCCGTGCTCACCATGGTGGTGTTGACCCTAAAGCCCGAACCCTTACCCGGTGCTTTAGGGTCTTTAATTATCCTTGGCCTGTCTGTCTTTGGCTTTTATTTGCCAGACATCATGGTCAAGAACCAAAAGCTCAAACGCCAACAAGAAATTGCGCTGAGCTTTCCTGATGCGCTTGATATGATTTTAATCTGCGTGCAAGGCGGGATCGGTATCGAACAAGCCATTGATCGTATCGCCCATGAAATGGCCGAACATTCCGAAACCTTAGCCGAAGAGCTTGGTATATTAAGTGCCGAACTATCAATGCTCAATGACCGCAAAGCCGCCTTCCAAGGTTTTGCTCGTCGTGTAGGCTCAGGCTCAGCCCGTTCCTTTGCCACAGCAATGATGCAGGCAGAGCAATACGGGACGTCAATCTCCCAAGCGATGCAAACCTTAGCTGAGGATCAACGTGACCAACGTATGGCTGAGGCTGAACGTAAAGCAGCAAGCCTACCACCAAAACTGACCGTGCCGATGATCTTGTTCTTTCTACCTGCCCTATTCATTGTGATCTTAGGCCCCGCAGCGATACAGGCGATGGCGTTGAATTAAGACACATAGATAACATTATATGTCTATATTGACTCAAGAGCTAATTTTGTTATTCTAAGCATGAATAACAGTAAAGGAACACTATTATGAGTAAAGAAACTATGATTTCCGCTAAAGACTCTTGGAATGGAACATGGCCTTTAAAAATAGAACTTTTCGAAAAATCTCTGCTCGAAAAAAGCCTTGTAGGACAAGACACAATTCCTGACTATATTCTAAAATAATATAGGCTACTTAACTTAAGATTTTTGCGGCTTCTGCACTGGTGCAGGAGTCGTTTCTATTTCTGCTTTTTGTGCAGCAACTGGTGCCGAACCACCAGATAATCCTAAAATAAGATTACGATTTTTCATCAAGTAACTTTCATTCGGGGCATAAATCATCGCACGATCAAGCATGGCAATCGCCTCACCTTTTTTATGCTGTGCTGCCAAATTAAGTGCTAAATTATTTAGCACCGCTACAGGACTACCCTGCCATGTATCCAACGCTTTGCGGAAATGAACCTCTGCCTCAGCAGACAAACCTTTTGCATCAAGCGCAATACCTTTTATATGGTGCGCTTGGGCATTCTGACTATCTTTTGCCAAAACACCATCAACGGCTGTTTCAGCTTCATATAAACGACCTAAACTCAGTAAAACACGCGCATATTCAAGTGCAGCATTTTGATCTTTAGCTGCCCATGGTTCAAGAATAATCTCGGCTTTTTTTGATTGGTTGTTATGACGCAGTGCTTCCGCATATTGAACAACTGCTTTTGCATCACCTGGATTGCGACGATAAAGCTCTTCATAAAATAAAAGACTCTCTTTTTGTGCGCCTTGATCTTGTGCCGCTTTAGCAGCTGTTTCCAGTGCTCCATTGATCCCAGAGCGTGTTTCTTTATAGGCCATTTTAGGGCTGGCTGATCCTGTTGTTTGACAGCCAGAGAGTGCAAGTCCTGAACATAAAATAGTCGTCACTAAAAGTTTCTTTAACATGATATTTCCCTTACTTAAATTCCTTGACCTAAATAGCCTGTTTATTCTCTTTCAAGCGGAATGAGTGGCACTGAATCCGTCTCAGTTTTCTTAGAATCTGTTGTTGGTAGGCCAGCCATTTTCTGCTCGTCGCCTATGTTGACGCCACCATTGACCTCATAGCACCCATCGGTACAGTAATATTGGGAAACAGGCTTACAATCGGCATTTTCACCAGCATTGCTGCAAGCACGACGGATAGTGACATAGTTCTTTTTCTTGGCACCAACGATGATACGATCTTGTTGAATCACATCACCTTGCATATCAAGCACCGTAAACATAGTCGTCCCAGGTTGGCGTGGAATAACGACCAAATGACGAGGCGTATCAACCAATACATTGGCATATAGTGGGTTAGCGACAATCACGCTGGCGGCATCTCTATCGAGACGTATAAGCTGTGTTTCGTCCCCTGAAAGACGAATTTCAGCCGCTTCAACACTAAATGAGAATAGCCCCGCTATAACAGCGGTAATGATTTTTGATTTTATACCCATAACCCTTACTTTTTTTATGAATAGTCTTACCCAATTTTTATTGTCCAACCTTTATTTTAGAGGGTAAGCCTAAGCAAAACTTTAAGAATAGATCGTAATTTAGGTAAATTAGTTTGGAGTTTTAAATAGATTCTCTTGAATAAAGTCAGCTGTAATCTGACAAGATTCTCTGCTCATACGATGCCCCAAACCTTCTAGCTCTATAAACACAGCCTCTTTATTAATCTTTGAAAGTTCCTCAACGGAGCGTTCAAAATAATGATCGGCAATAGAGGTATCAGGACAGCCATAGATAAACAGAGTTGGTGAAACCGCCGTTATTTTTTTGGAAAAACCTAAAAACGGCGCAGAATGCCCAATCACCGCACCCAGAGGCTTCGCCATGATAAGTGATGTATATAACGTCAAAGCACCACCTTGTGAAAACCCACATAGAGCAATATCCGATAATGCAATGCCCCGCTGGTTGGCTTCTGCTTCAATAAAGCGTTTCATTTTTAAAGCTGCATGATAAAGACGAGGCCCCCATGTAGGAAAAGCACCATAAACGGAAAACCACTGACGCTGCGCTGCTTCTGTTAATGTATTATCTTTATTCATTAGCTTCGCTGGCATATAAAGCGTTTTAGGTACTAAGCGCTTACGGGGATGGGCTGCCTGTTCATCGGCATTTAAGCTCATTACTTCGATTTGGGGTATTGTATCTTGAATAATATGCGCCATTTTTGACATGACGAAACCATTCACTGCATAGCCATGTAAAAGGATGACCAGTTTAGGTTGCCGCTCCGCTGTTATGTCTTGCGTTAAAGGCGGGTAATGAATAAAGTCGTAAACCATGATAAAGACTTACAATGGTTACGATAAAATACAAGCAAAAGATCAAGGGGCAGTCGTTGCCATTGGTAATTTTGATGGTGTACATCGTGGCCACCAGCTTTTAATCGCTCAAGCAAAAAGCATTGCTGATAAGATAGGCAAAAAACTAGCTGTAATGACCTTTTCTCCGCACCCTAGACTATTATTTGGCGTAGAAGCAGAGAGCTTTCTTCTCACGAACAGCCATCAAAAAGAGCTTCTTCTGAATGATTTATGTGACGTTGATATTCTTTATAATATTCCATTCACTAAAGACTTTGCCGCATTATCTGCGGATCAGTTTATCAACGATGTTTTAATAAGTGGATTAAAAGCCAGCCATATCGTCGTTGGCCATGATTTCTGCTTTGGCAAAATGCGTTCAGGCAAAATTGATATGCTCAAAGCATGCAAAGCATTTGAAACATCTGTGATTGATGTCTTGAGCCATGATAACGGCACAATTTATTCTTCTTCTGAAATACGGCATGCATTACGCCGCGGCGATATCGGTGAAGCCAATGCACTGCTTGGTTGGAACTGGTTTATTGAATCTGAAGTCATTCATGGAGATAAACGAGGTCGTGAGCTTGGTTATCCCACTGCCAATATGAAACTCGGTGATTATCTATGCCCTGCCTTAGGTATCTACGCAACACTCGTGCAAATTGAAGGTGAAAAACAATGGCTGGCCTCTGCCAGCAATATTGGTATTCGTCCAATGTTCCGTGCGCAGGAGCCTTTAGTAGAAACCTTTATCTTTGACTATGAAGGTGATCTCTACGGCAAAATGCTTAAAGTCAGACCCGTTAAATTCTTACGGGGTGAAGCTAAATTTGACAGCCTTGAAGCACTGAAAAGTCAAATGGCCAAGGACTGTCATCTCGCCAAAGAACTGCTTCATGGACTTTGAATATAACCCGCCATTCGAGCCCTATCTTGATATTTTATACCATGATGAGACGATCCTCATTGTTGATAAACCAGCTGAGCTATTATCTGTCCCAGGCAAAACAGAAAACCTTTATGACTGCGTTGAATCCCGTGCCCAGCAAAGTTTTCCAAAAGCCCGTATTGTTCATCGCCTCGATATGGCGACCTCTGGCGTGATGGTACTTGCCTTAACACGAAAAGCTCACCGCCAGCTCAGCACACAATTTGCCGAACGCCACACAGATAAAAGCTATATCGCCAAAGTATCTGGCTTGATTACGGATGATGAAGGAGAAATTAATCTGCCACTTATGGTTGATTGGCCCAATCGCCCCTTACAAAAAGTAGACCATGGAGAGGGAAAACCTGCTTTGACCAAATGGCGTGTCATCAAACGTAATGCAGATACTACATTGCTTTATTTATTCCCAGAGACAGGTAGAACGCATCAATTACGGGTACATATGCAGGCCATTGGACATCCGATTTTAGGGGATCGTTTCTATGCCCCAGAAGATATACAAACTATGTCTGATAGATTGCTGTTACATGCGGAAACATTAGAGCTTACGCATCCTAAAACAGATGAGCGTATGAAATTTAGTAGTGTATGTCCGTTTGAATAAAGCTATGCGAGCTTGGTTCATAGACATGGTGACTTACACTGATCTGCCCTTTACCAACATTGAATAATTGATAATGCGCCATATGGCCTTTTTTGGGATCGTAAAGTGACGCCGAACCTGCCCCATAAACAGGTACTTTCTTGCCATTCTTTCCCTCAATTTCTTCAAAAAGTGGCTTATGAATATGACCATGCAAAACAAGCTCTGCGCCATTTTCTTTAATCACTTTTTTTAAGGCATCTGTATCCCATAGAGATTTACGCCATATTTTGCGGTGATGTTGTACAGGATGATGAATGAGGATAACACGTGTTAAACCTTCAGATTCTGTCTCTTTCAAAATTTGCGCTAATTTCGCCAATTGTTCATCACCAATTTTGCCTGCTGCAATAAAGGGGGGCATTGGCACTGCCGACGATACACCAATAAAGGCCACACCATCTTTTTTATGCACAAACGGAAAATCTGTGTCCTGCCACAAATTAAGAGTATTAGCGACATAGGCATCGTGGTTACCTGGGATGACAGATAATTGATCGCTTGCACCTAAATCTTCTAGCCATGCTTGCGCTTGACGAAACTCATTGGGTAGCGAGATATTAACGATATCTCCTGTAATACAAATATGATCGGGCTGCTGTTTTTGTAAATCTTCTTTGAGAGCGTCCAACACTTCTAAACGATGATGACCTTTACGATTTAAGTGCCAAGACAAATAGCCTGTTAAGCGTTTACCCATCAATTGCAAAAACGAGACCTTAGGCATATTGCCTAAATGCAAATCGGAGATATGGGCAAAGGTAAAACTCATTCCCCAAAGATTACTTTATTTATAGGTGTTTGCAAGTTTAACGTAGTGTTTAGCCGACCATGTGAAATGTTTAATATCATCATCGGTCAGTTTTCGCATGAATTTAGCAGGCCGTCCGCCCCATAATTCGCCACTTGGCACAGTCTTATTCGGGGTGAGAAGTGATCCTGCTGCAAGCATTGCATGTTCTTCAACGAGTGCCTTATCCATAACGATAGAACCCATACCGATGAAAGAGCGATCCATAATTGTGCACGCATGAATAATACAGCCATGGCCGATTGTCACATCACTGCCGATATAAGTACCGGAAAACTCATGGGACACATGCACGACGGAATTATCTTGAATATTGGTACGCTCACCAATCACGATCTCGTGCACATCACCACGGATAACAGTACCAAACCAAATATTACTTTCAGCACCAATAGTAACATCTCCCATTACTTTAGCGCTATCAGCAATAAAGGCTGTTTTATCAATAGTCGGCGATTTTTGTTTATGTGGATACTCTGTCATATTTATTTAGATATATCGTTATAAGGCAGGGTCAATGAAATAATGAATAGCCAGCACAAGCGCCACAGAAACCGTTAAACCAAAGATCATTTTTAGAAAATCCTTACCGACAATAGGGAACACATATTTAAAGGTATATGTATTACGATTAACAGTGGCAATGGCCAGTTCTCGACCACTCAAAAGCCCAACGAACACCCATGTTGTTGACATGGGAATATTATTTAGCTCTTTAAAATACAACAATAAAAACGCATAGATTAAATCAATCACCGTTGCCGAACGAATAAACCGTGAACCTGTCTTTTCAGTCACAATTTTTTGAATTTTGCCACCCTGTGCCCAGAAAATATAGCCTAACCAGCCTGTCAAAATAACGATAGAGGTTACAAGTAATTCAACAGGTAATACACGCGGCATATAAACCGCAATATTTGCCATGTCATGACTAAGCCATGAGAACCACAAAAATCCTGTTGAAAACCACTGCAAGATACGCCAATACGGACGATGCTGACTTTTCACCATATTAAATTTCTCATTGATAAAATGCGCCAGAACCATCCAGACGACATAGGCCGAGATTGCTGCCACACCATAACCAACAATACTTTTCATCAGCATTTTTTCTAAAACAACCGTGGAGGCAAAAACCGACAAAACAAGAAATGTCGTTGAAACAGGAATCCCAAAGCGTGTCAGTAACACAAGCACCGCAGGGGCTGCCGCATGATACCACTGAATTGTGATGGGCGGTATTTTATCTAATCTACCATAAGAAATATCACCATCATTGACATACCAGCCATAGGTAATCGTTGCAGCCAATACAAGACTCGCCGCCAGCCAGAGCCAATACCATTTAAAAACACGAATATTTGAGGCAATGAAAGTACCGAGGGTTTGAACGGAATCATTAGCGACAACAGCATAAGCAGCGAGCATAAAGCCTATCGCAGCATAAATGGTTGGTAAGTCCATAAAGTATCCTTTTCTCAAAGCCCACTTTAACGCTTAGAGCTTATACATCAAGGATAAATATTTCTCGGCCTTATCACACATGAATGTCAGGATCGTCTTTAATTCTGGGTGCTTCTTCTTAATCGCCAACGCCGCCCAATAATTCGCCCCCGATGAAGGGCCTACAAACAAGCCCTTCTCTGCCGCTAATCTTTGAGACATTTCAATCGCTGCTTCGCCCGGTACATTGATAATAGCGTCCACCTCATCAGCGTGACGCTCATAAATCGTTGGTACAAACCCATCAGCAATACCTTCGATTTTATGATCGGCGACCATACAGCATTCAATAATACGGCTCTCTGTTGGCTCCATCGCAAAGGCTTTTAGATCAGGGTTATGATATTGGCGTAAACCTTGTGCGACACCGATCAGCGTACCACCCGTCCCGACCCCTTGGACAATCGCATCAATCTTTACGCCTGCGGGCAATTGCTCGATAATCTCTTTGGCCAGCCATTCACGGTTTTCTTCGACATTCCACTCATTATCAAACTGAGCAGGATTATAAAACCCTTCCTGCTTACCAAGCTCACGAGACATCTCCAAAGCTTCATTCACTTGAAAATGCCCGACAAAGCGTATTTCTGCGCCAAAACCTTTTGATATTTGCGTACGCTCGGATGAATAACCCTGCGGCAACAGCACCAGCATTTTATAGCCCTTAACAGCAGCAATCATGCTCATCGCATTGCCTGTGTTACCCGAGGTGGCCTCAACAATTGTATCGCCTTTTTTGAGCAAGCCTTCTGCTTCAGCCTTTTCAATCATATATTTAGCCATGCGTGCTTTGATCGAGCCAGACGGATTAAGATATTCGCATTTGGCCAATATCCCACCGCCCATGTCAAGCAAAGGTGTGTTACCAATCATATCAAGAATAGATGTTTTAATACTCATATATATAGGATGCTATGACCGCTTAACCGACGCAAGAAAACTCGACGGCACAGCGCAACAATTAAAGAGAATCGCAGCTACTACCTAGGCACAGATATTCCACCTTGCCGTTGGTGTTCAGCTCTGAGCCTAAAATCACTGGTCCACTGCCCATATAGGTAAGGGCAGCAAAGCCTGCCACGGACAACGCTAAAAATAAGCCAAAAGAGATATCTTGCAGTCTTTTTGTCATGCCCCAATCATACCGCCAAACTCTTAACACGGCGTTAAAAACATACGTCTATATGCCATTCTCGCCGCACATACTGTCATCCCGCACTTGATGCGGGATCCAGAAAAACAAAAGAACTGGGTACCCTTATAATTTTCTTTCAGCAAATTCAGAGAATGACGAAGTGAGTAAAAGTATTTCCTTTATAATGAGCCTCTGGATTTAATATTTACAGATATAAAAAAGTAAACTACTTGTTTATGTATGAATAATGAGAGCAGCATAAATAAAAACCATCAAAAAGAGCCATCTGATTACTATTTTAAAAACAAGAGGAACCTTGCTATATTTAGTGGGCTCTTAATTGCCGCTGAAATTTTACCTTTAACAGATAATGAACAAAATTCTCTTTTTCCCTTTAAATTAGGGAGCCTTGATGACTTACCCATAATTTTATTAGTTATAGTTCTATACAATGCTTTTCAACTACTTGTTGCGTGGAGTGCACAATATGAAAGCGTGAGATTACATTTACTAAACAGAATTGATGCATTTATTATCACTTCTTTAGCAGGTGCTTCCATTTTAATTTTTATTTACCATAGCCAGCCTCATGAGATGTGGCTAAAATCACTTTTGTATCTTGCTATCTTTATTTATTTTCTCTTACAGGGTGGTTTGTTCTTAATCAGGCCTTATTTCATAAATGATGTTCTAAGCGGTATACAATTAGAAAAAGATAAAGAACTTTTTGATATTATAACATCTAAAGAATGGACTTTAGTATATAGCCCATTACAAGATCAAAAAAAGGACATTATCTTCGATAAAAGTGGAAACATATCAA
Organism: Micavibrio sp.; assembly: GCA_002699085.1. Classification (GTDB taxonomy): domain Bacteria; phylum Pseudomonadota; class Alphaproteobacteria; order Micavibrionales; family UBA9664; genus UBA9664. Next base: position 21,672 of record PAAR01000024.1, on the reverse strand, counting down.
AAGGTAAAAACAGCAATGAAAATACATGGCAAATAAGAAATAATCTACTCGAACTATTAAACGAAGAAAAAAAAGTATTTAGCCGTTTTAGATACAATTCTAATAAAAAACTTTTCGAGCACACAAATGATTCCGATACATTATCTATAGAAAATCAAACTATTAAACCTAAAAACTAAATCTAAAAAAACGCCTGAATACCCGTCTGGGCTCTACCCAGGATAAGGGCGTGGACATCATGGGCGCCTTCATAGGTGTTCACCGTTTCAAGGTTAATCATATGGCGCATCACTTGGTATTCTTCCGAGATGCCATTACCGCCATGCATATCACGGCTTTGACGCGCAATATCAAGTGCTTTACCGCAATTATTACGTTTCATTAGCGAGATTTGCTCGGGCGCAAATTTGCCTTCATCCATCAACCGCCCAACACGTAATGAGCCTTGCAGGCCAAGCGTGATTTCAGTCTGCATATCAGCAAGCTTCTTTTGGACAAGCTGTGTGGCGGCGAGCGGTTTGCCGAATTGTTTGCGATCAAGCGTATATTGACGGGCTGCGTGCCAACAGAACTCTGCCGCCCCCATTACGCCCCAAGAAATACCGTATCTCGCCCGATTTAAACATTCAAACGGGCCTTTGAGGCCTTGGACATCAGGGAACATCGCCGCATCATCTACTTCGACCTCGTCCATGACAATCTCGCCCGTGATCGAGGCACGTAAAGATAATTTACCGCCAATTTTTGGAGCAGATAAGCCTTTCATGCCTTTTTCTAAAACAAAGCCACGGATCTGATTGCCATGTGCTTCGGATTTTGCCCACACGACAAACACATCAGCCACAGGTGAATTGGAAATCCATGTTTTAGACCCTGAAATTTTATAGCCCGTCTTGGTTTTTACCGCACGGGTCTTCATGCCATTCGGGTCAGAGCCGGCATCAGGTTCGGTCAAGCCAAAACAACCAATGAACTCACCTGTTGCCAGTTTTGGCAGGTATTTTTTCTTGTGGTCTTCAGTGCCGAAAGCGTAAATCGGGTACATAACGAGGGAGGATTGCACGGAACAAGCCGAACGATACCCAGAATCCACTCGTTCAATTTCTCTGGCAATCAGGCCGTAAGACACGTAATTTGCACCAACGCCGCCATATTCTTCTGGGATCGTTGCACCCAATAAACCAAGTGCGCCCATTTCTCGCATGATTTGCGGATCAAATGTTTCGTCTCTATACGCATCAATCACACGGGCTTGTAAACGCTCTTGGGCATAAGAGCGTGCCGTGTCACGGATCATACGCTCTTCATCAGATAGTTGGTCTTCAAGTAGAAAGGGATCATCCCATTGAAAATTATAGTTACTCATACATCTTGCCCACTTTGCATTCCCCGTGCAAACGGGGATCTATTAGACCCCTGCCTTCGCAGGGGATACAGTTATTGTCTATTATACCTTAAAAATATTAAGATTACATGAGCAAAAGATATCTAGGAAAAATGCTTGGCGATTTCCGCTGCCGCTGCTTTAGGCTTTTGTTTGGTCGTATCAACCAACAAATCATACTGCCCCTCATGGTGAACAATATCATATTGACTGCGTGCCAGACCATTTGCTCGGTCTTTGCGCTTTATTTCTCTGGCTTCAATCACAGCTAAATCAGCAGTAACAGCGACCGTAAATACCTCATGGACATTATGCGGATTTATACGCTGTTTAAAGTCTGGCAAAGCCATTTTATCCGAAGAGGCGCAAACAAGATCAACGATAACATTATGACCTGTGTCTAATAATCCAGAAACAGCAATCGCCATAGCAATCTTCATGTAAGGAAAATTCGTTGAGTTAGCCTCAACATCTTTAGGTAACATTGCCCAAAAATCATCCATTTTAAAATGCAACCATGGCTCTTGAGAAAGCGTTTCCTGCAATGCCTGTGCAAGCGTTGTTTTTCCACTGCTGGACGTGCCGTTTAATATAATTGCTTTTGACATATTTTTAATCTACGTCAAATTTAACGCCTTGCGCAAGTGGTAATTCTTTTGAATAGTTGACGGTACTGGTTTGGCGGCGCATATAGGACTTCCAAGCATCAGAGCCAGATTCACGCCCACCGCCCGTTTCTTTTTCACCACCAAAAGCCCCGCCAATCTCGGCACCTGATGTGCCTATATTAACGTTGGCAATACCACAATCAGAACCCACCGCCGATAAAAACATCTCGGCTTCACGCACATCATTGGTAAAGATCGCCGAAGATAGACCTTGATCGACATCATTATTCAACGCAATCGCTGCTTCTAAACGGTGATAGCTTTGCACATATAAGATCGGTGCAAATGTTTCTGTTTTAACAATATCCGTGACTTTCTTAATCTCAACCAAAGCAGGCTGCACATAATAAGCATCAGGGTTTTCATCCTTGAGCACACGCTCACCGCCATGAATCGTGCCGCCTTGTGTTTTGGATTCTTTTAACGCTATTTCAAAACGCTCATAAGCATCACGATCAATCAATGGCCCAACAAGCGTATCGGGCTCTAGCGGATTACCAATTTTGATTGAGCCGTATACGGTTTTTAATTTATCAACGAGTTCTGTATAGACTGAATCATGCACGATCAATCGGCGCAGGGATGTACAGCGTTGTCCCGCTGTCCCGACTGCCGAGAAGGTAATTGCTCTGACGGCCATATCAATATCCGCCGAAGGGGCAACGATCATTGCATTATTGCCACCAAGTTCTAGGATGCTTCGGCCAAAGCGTTTGGCTACCTTTTCACCGACAATGCGTCCCATACGGGTCGAGCCTGTAGCAGAAACGATGGCGACGGCACGCGATGTTACCAGCGCATCGCCAATATCTGGGCCACCAATAACAATTTGGCTAAGGCCCTCTGGTGCTTCGCCGAAACGAGCCAAGGCTTTTTCAAAAATCTTTTGTGTGGCTAAAGCGGTGAGCGATGTTTTCTCTGATGGTTTCCAGATCACTGGATTACCACAAACAAGAGCTAAGGCTGCATTCCACGCCCATACCGCCACAGGAAAATTGAAGGCGGTAATTACCCCACATACACCCATAGGGTGCCATGTCTCACGCATGTGATGCCCTGCCCGCTCAGAGGCAATCGTTAAACCGTGAAGCTGGCGTGACAGACCAACAGCAAAGTCACATATATCGATCATCTCTTGCACTTCACCTAGGCCTTCTGAAAAGATTTTACCATTCTCAATGGTCACCAATCGACCCAAATCTTCTTTAGCCGCACGTAATTCTTCACCGAGCAACCGCACAAGCTCTCCACGGCGTGGGGCTGGCACTGCCCGCCAAATTTTAAATGCTTCATTGGCACGGGCGATGGCTTGTTCTACATCCCGTGGTTTATGCATCTCAATTGAGGCTAATTTAGAACCACAAATTGGGCCTGTAACAACAAGCTTACCACTATTTAATTCTTCTTCTGATAAGCCAAGATTAATCAGCGTTTCTTGAAATGTATTCATCCTTAAATCCTCTTAAACTGCTTTAGCTGTTACTTTACCCGGCGCATAAACTTTGCCGAAACGGTTGGCGAGAAAGTCTGATAATTTAATATCTTCCTGCTTAATAAAACCTTTTTGTGGCAACTTGCCATTACGCACAAGATCAATCACTGCGCAAGCCGCCCCCGCTGTCGTAATCTGAATACCGCTGCACTCCATGCCTTCAATCATCCCTGCATAAATTTTGGTCGCAATGGTTTCTTGAACAAATTGACCGTTTTTATAACCAGAAGCACCGACATAAACGAGCACAACATCTTGCTTGGTTGCCGGAATGGCATCATCAAGAATTTTAACGAGCATATCCTGCTTATCTTTCATTTTAAGATCGTTAATCAAAAATTTCATCACATCCAAATGCCCAGGATAACGGATCGATTTATAATTAAGGTTTTTCACTTTGCCTTTCAGGCTTTCCCCTAATGTGCCGATCCCGCCAGAAGTATTAAAGCATTCATAATTCATACCGTCCAAGGTGAAATGCTCATAACCTTCTAGGGGCTCAAGCTGTATCAGTTTCCCGTCAACGAGCGCATTACATGGCTCGCAATATTCATTAATAAGCCCAGCCGTTGACCATGTCAGATTATATTTGATGGCGTTGTTTGGATATTTCGCCAACGCCCCAACCCGCATTTTCAACTCATCCACCGTGTCGAATTTCTTAGCCAGATCATTGGCAGCAATAGATATAAAACCCGGCGCCAAACCTGATTGCGGGATAAAAGCAGATTCCGCACCCTTAGCCAGTTTTTTCACTTCTTCTGAGGCACGAATATCTTCTGTCAGATCAACATAATGCGCTTTAATTTTACGTGCAGCACCTGCCACCACAGTCGTTAGTGAGAAGGGCAAAGCCGACATAATAAAGTTTGTACCTGCTGCCGCTTTTTCTAATGCTTTTTGATCGGAGAGATTCACTTTAACTGTTTCAACATTTTTCATGTCTTTAAATTTGGCGAATTGCGCTTCATTTACATCACCCACTGTGACCAGATAATCACCCGAGGTTGAAAGTAAATGCGCAATCATATGACCGATTTTACCACCACCACAAATAAAGACTTTTGATTGTTTCATCGGCTTATTCTCCTTTAAAAATATTCATATAAGTCATGGCATCAGCGACTAAATCAGGGCGGACATTTAATGTATCAATATAGTCCATCATTTGCTTAATATTAGCACTAATACGCACCCTTGTTAAGTTAAGGGCAATGGCTGATTTATCTGCCGTGTCGTCGCTTTCTGTCATTTCAACAAAGGCTGCGATAATGCCGCCTGCATTAGATAAAATATCAGGTGCGACCAAAATATTTTTATCAAAAAAGATTTGATGCGCTTCATCCGTTGTTGGGTTGTTTGCGCCTTCAACGACATATCGGGCTTTTACTCTATCGGCATTATCCACTGTCAAAGAGTCTTCTAAAGCGCAAGGAAAAATAATATCGACATCAGCATATAAAGCACCTGATGGGTCATCAGAAACTTTTTGGGCTTCTTTGGCAATCATTTCTGGTGTCGGGTTATTAATCAGCGCAATAGAGGGCTGTTTATCAAAAACCCATGTCCCGCCAAAACGAGGATCGGACAAAGATTTGATCTGAAAGCCAAATTGAGAAAAATATTTTAATACAGCACCACCCATGGCACCAACACCTTGGACAGCAAATGTAAGGTTTTCTTGTTCTTTGCGACTACGGATTAAGTGAAGACCTGCAACAGCAACGCCGTAACCAGCAATGCCGATTTTCTCATAATCTGTACCGCCCATTTCCAATGGCTTTCCCGTAAAAGAACGACCAGAGCCTAAAACATCAACAGCCCACAAAGCATTCATTGGTGGTTTACAACCTATATCATAACCAAAACCACCAAAAACGCCGCCATGCTCATACAAAATTCCAGACTCTTTAACAAGCTCGACAAAACGCTTGAACTTAGCCTCATAATTAGGGTCATCAGGTGACATATTTATCCCTGATTTTGCGCCACCCATAGGTAAACCTACCGCTGCATTTTTCTCAGCCATCGCTTTGGCCAGTCTTTTTATATCGTGTAATGATAGATCTTGCTTGATGCGTGTGCCACCTTTACCGCATCCCTTTTGATTAGCGAATAATGGCCCGTTTTTACAGATGTCTGTATTCCACACAACAACATAGCCCTCGACATTCATCGCAGGGTCAGTAAATGTTTTTTCTAATACAGGTGGCATAGCGTCAAAGCGCTGCTTTAAGCTTTTGAGATGCGCATGAAAATCTTCAGCCGAGGAAAATTGCATATCAATAAGTATACAATAGATAGCACTTAAAAGAGGTAAAATTTTATGCTGCTACTGCGAAGAGATCTAATAAATCATGCCTTTTAGAAAACGAGTCATATTTAATTTATAAAAACGCATTAAACGCAAAAAGCGATCTAATGGAATGCGTGTGATACCGGCTTCGTATTTTTGGTATTGCTGGTAGCTGATTTCAAGATAAGTGGCGATATCTTTCAGGCGAATGCGTCGCTCTTTACGCATATCTAGAAGACGCGCCCCAAGCTCTTTATAAAAAATATCATTCATATATGGATCAGTTTTTGCCATGAAAATATCATGGCAGCACAACAAGTAAATTACAAGTAAAATTGTTTAATATTGTTCGCTGGCAACAATTTTATGCACCGCTTGCACCTTGTTAGCCTCTAATCGCACGAGTTTATATGGTGTAAGCTGCTTGAATACATATGTATTCTCATCCTTCTCATCAAAGCACAAACAAGCAATACCAATAGGTTCGCCAGGCGCACCTTTAATATGCGCTAGCACATAGTCACCCTCTGCATATGGCATTGTTGGATGAACAAACACGAGATCCCCTGTATTATAACGAGGCGCCATTGTATTATCATAAACGTAAACACCATAGGCACGATCAACACCGTCTAGGCGACGTGGTCGTGGTAAGTTATCCGCCAATGAACCCGTTACCTTGCAATAGCCATTAGGCCCACCAGGCACAAGCTCCACGATCTTAATCAAAGCATCGGCAGATTGGCGAGGTGCTGATTCTTGCACATTATTATTTGAAACACGTGCAGCGTTCTGTGCGAATTTTGGATTTTCTTCGCCCAATACAAGCCACTCATATGAAACACCTAGCATGGTTGCCATTTCATAAAGATATTTTGGTTTCTTTGCCTTGCCTGTTTCTACTTGTTGGATAGCCTGTTGAGAGACACCGAGTTTATCCGCTACTTGCCCTTGAGAAAGGCCAAGTTTCTCACGCATATACTTAATTCTAGATCCTAAATTTTTCATAGAGGCCGTTATACCCGAAGATGGATCGTTCGACAATTTATTTTGTTAAAAATTTTTAAAACTTTAAATTTTTATTCAACGCTAAAAATTCTGGATTATAAAAACGCTCAGTAATTTTGCCGTAAGCAAGCACTTCACCATTATCCGCACGCACAACTGACCCACCTGCTGCGTTCAAAATTGCATGCGCTGCAGCGGTATCCCATTCACATGTACGACCATAACGGGGATATAAATCCGCAAGTCCTTCGGCAATTAAACAGAATTTTAATGAGCTACCACTATTTATCACGGTCTCCACCTTATGGCCTTCAAGCAAGGTATCAACTTTTGTCGTGCTGCCATGACTCCGACTAGTGGCAATTGTAAGACCTTTTTCTGGCGTTTTACGGGCCTTAATAGATTCAATCGCAGATTTTGCGCCATCACGTTTATATGCTTTATCTGCATAGCCGTAATAGAGCTTATCTTGTGCCGGCGCATAGACAACGCCCAATACAGGTGCCTTGTCAATGATAAGTGCTATATTGACTGTATACTCACCCGTACCTTTAATGAATTCTTTCGTACCGTCCAACGCATCGACCAACCAATAAGTAGCCGCCCCTTTAAAGATTGGCGCATTACCATCCGCTACTAATTCTTCACCGACAATAGGAAAACCCAAATCAAGCGATTCAAGCATAGCAATAATTTCATTTTCGGCTAATTGATCTGCCGCTGTGACAGGTGAGCCATCATCTTTGCGTAAGACTTTTATGCCTTTTTTAACTTGCTCTTCAATCACTTCCCCAGCCCGTAAAGCAGCAGGAATAATTTTTTGTGTTAATTGAGCAAGTTCATCTTTTGTCATGAATTGGATATCTTCTTTGTTTTGATATCCGCTATCTTAACATGACTTTCGATATAATCAGCAACTTGTTGAATACAGGTTTGCAAATCATGTTTTTGCGTGTCCACCACGAGATCAGGATTATCTGGCTCTTCATATGGCGAGGAAATCCCTGTGAATTCTTTAATATCCCCAGCTCTCGCTTTTTTATAAAGGTTTTTGGGGTCCCGATTTTCACATGTTGCTAAATCTGCCTTAATGAAAATTTCATGGAAATGATCGGGGGTTAAAGCACGGGCACTTTCTCTATCTTCCCGATAGGGCGAGATAAAAGCTGTAATTGTGATAAGACCTGCATCTGCCTGCAAGCCAGAGACAGCAGCGACACGACGGATATTTTCCTTTCGATCTTCAGGCGAAAAGCCTAAATCTTTGTTTAAACCGTGGCGAACATTATCACCATCAAGCACATAGGTATTATAGCCTTTATCAAATAAATACCGCTCAACATTCATAGCGACCGTTGATTTACCTGCACCAGACAAACCAGTAAACCAAAACACTGCGCCCTTATGGCCGTTACGTTGAGCACGTTCCTCGTGCGGGATTAAGTGCTCAACCGTGTAAATATTCTTTGGACGTTGAACATAAGCCATACGCTGGTCGGCATAACCTTCCATGCTGACAATACCTCCACCAGCAACATCAAAACCGTCATAAATCACACAACGCCCCGTTGACGGGTTATCGCTGAATGGGTCAAGGGCTAGCATATCACGTGTTCTAAAAACGATTTCAGCGACACCATTTCTAACAACATCACCCATTTCGGAAGATTTTAAATCATCTGTATCAATGGTTTTTTCAATAGCCTGAACTGTGGCCAGTGCTTCTTGAGTAGCCAAACGAATTTTATAAACGTTACCGACTTTAAGCGGCTTATCAGACAGCCAGAATAAATGCATACGGAATACATTTGATAACATCGGAGCGTCTTCCGCATGTGATCCAATATGACCCCGCTCAACAAAAATTGGTTGATCCAGCGTAATAGCAATTGATTGTCCTGCCTCTACCTCTGTCTGCTCAGCTTTAGCTGGCCATGATTCAATCGTCGTTACGGTCGCTGTTTCATTCACTGGCGAGAATGTCAGCTTATCACCGATTTTGATTCTACCACTGTCTAAATGGCCAACAATAATGCGACGTTCATCAAAGCGATACACATCCTGCACAGGAAAACGTGCTGGCTTTTCTATCAATGCTGCCGAAGCCGTTAATGTGTCAAGTTTTTGAACAATAGTATGGCCTTTATACCAAGGCATAGATTTTTCAGCGCTGTTTGCAATATTATCGCCCTGTCTGGCAGAGATCGGAATAATCGCTGTCGGGAAAATATTCAATGAGGCTAAATATTCAGAAACATCTTTTGACAGCTCATTAAAACGTGCCTCATCATTTTTCACCAAATCCATCTTATTGATCGCCACAATCACTTGTTTTAGACCCAATAAATGAAGAAGATACGCGTGGCGTTTGGTCTGTTCTTTAATCCCCTCTTTCGCATCAAGCACTAGAATAGCCGCCTCAGCTTGTGCCGCACCAGAGATCATATTCTTTAAAAACTCACGATGCCCTGGGGCATCAATAATCACATAAGAACGCTTCGGTGTCTTGAACCAAATTTGTGTTGTATCAATAGTGATCGCTTGATCGCGCTCCGCTTGAAAACTATCCAGCACAAATGACCATTCCATATCCATGCCACGTTTGGATGAGATTGCTTCAATCTCTTTTTGCTTATTAGCTGGCAAACTTTGAGTGTCATAAAGCAACCGCCCAATAAGTGACGATTTTCCGTGATCGACATGACCAACAATAACGATAGGCAACTGTTGCGTATTTTGTGCTGTCATTACATATATCCACTTGCTCTGAGACGCTCAAAAGCATCTTCTGTTTCATTATCCATTGCACGGCCAGCACGCTCTGGATCACGTGTCTCTTCTAATTCAGCAATAATAGCCTCTAATGTGTCAGCGTTACTATCGACCGGAAACGTAATATTTTTCTCGCCTAATGAACGATAGCGCTTACCGTCTCTGGCTAGATAAAGCGGCACATACGGAATGTTTTCCAATTGTGTGTAACGCCAAATATCAAGCTCAGTCCAATGAAGTAATGGGTGAATGCGAATATGCGTACCTTCTGGGAAATCTGTCTTATATTGCCCCCAAAATTCTGCTGGCTGATCTTTGAAGTTCCACTCACCATTATTATCACGTGGCGAAAACACACGCTCTTTAGCACGCATGGACTGCTCATCACGACGAATACCTAAAAATACACCTTCATATTTACCATCCTGAATAAGGTTTTTTAAACCTTGTGTTTTACGGGCTGCCGCACGGCTCGCTGGCGGTAAAGTTGGATCCATTTCCGACTCTGGTGGGCAATGTTCAATCGTTAAGTCAAAATCCCACTCTTTCGCAATCCAGTCACGGAATGCATACACTTCATCCATTTCCATATCTGTATCTAAATGAACAAGCGGAAATGGTACACGGCCTAAAAAGGCTTTTTTTACAAGATAAAGTAGTGTCGTTGAATCCTTGCCGATCGACCACAACATCACAAGCGGATCAATATTCGCATAGGCCTCACGAAGTATATAAATACTCTCTGCTTCTAAACGGCGTAAATGCTCTTCGATACTCTTATTCATATTATCCTATACTTGCAGTTTGTGTAATCTCCTGTACGATAGCCATGTAACACTGTAAATCAAGAGGATATTCTATGGCTAAAAGCAATTCATCAACAGGTGCCACAACATCTTTACCGCTTTTTTATAAAGAACCTACCGCATTGGACGCCAAAAAACACGGTAAAACAGCGCTTAAAACCGATCCTGACTACAGCTTTACACAAGAAGTAAACGCCGTGCCGATCAATCTCGTCGAGATGCCCCAAATTTGCCATTTCTATCCTATTGCCTTTAGTGGCGATGGCAGCGCTACACCTGTTGCTCTTTTAGGCTTACGTAATAACGAAAACCTTTTTGTCGATAAAAAAGGCAATTGGTTGATGAATACTTATATCCCTTCCTATATCCGCCGCTATCCTTTTATTTTTGCGGAAAATCCTGATAATAAGCAACTAACATTATGTGTCGATATGAAAGCAGCTTCTATCTCTGAAAAAGGTAAAGACACCTTCTTTGACAAAGATGGCAAACCAACACAACTGGCCCAGAATGCCTTAGAATTTTGTAAATCATATCAAAGTGCTGCCCAGCAAACACAACCATTCTCTGAAGCTTTAGCTAAATCAGGCTTATTGGTTGATCGACAAGCTGAGCTGACTGTTAAAGGTGGCCGTAAAATAACTTTTTCTGGTTTTAAAGTCATAGATGAGCAAAAGCTCGCTGAAATGTCTGATAAAGATTTCCTTGAATGGCGCAAAAAAGGTTGGTTACCGTTTCTATATGCGCATCTATTCTCAGGGGCTAATTGGCAGCGTCTGACAAGCCTCATGAACGAACGCCTTGAAGACAAAGCCGCTTAGTCACCTAAACTCATTCACAGACAATATGTATTATGTCGCATTTTTTGTTTGCGTCAAAACTGACGCTGTGCTTATTTGGTGGTAAATAATTTATACAAAATGAGGCACAATCAAATGGCAAAAGTGAGCGCACAACGAGCAGCTGAATTAACTGGTAAATCTAAATCAACAATTCAACGTGCGATGAAACAAGGTAAACTTTCATGCGATAATGACGGCAATCGTCGTCTTGTGGATGTCTCTGAATTAGAACGTGTATACGGCCTCGTCCAAACAGAGGACAAGGCTTCAGCAAAGAAAACTGATGTTGTGTTAAAAGAAGCAGAATATATGCTCGAAATTGAAAAGCTGAAAATGCAGATCAAAATGCTTGAAACACAGCTTGATGACACGAAAGATCAAATACTCGACCTTAAAGCACAACGTGACCAGTGGCAAAAACAAGCGTCTCAAGTACTACTGACGAGCCAGCAGACACAAGAACAATCAAAAACACTACAACAAGAATTAGACATGCGTCGTCGCCGTGATGCGATGATGCGCAAGCAAGCCGAAGAAAAACGCAAAGCGTTCGAAGCAAAAAAAGCCGCTATGCAGCGCCGTGTTCAGACCATTGAACCACAGAATGAAAATGTCAAATCAGAAGATACAACAAGTGGCCAAATGAATTCATTTTGGGGAAAACTAAGAGGTCGTGGATAAGAACATGCCTCATTCCGACCTTCACAAACTCAAAAGCAAAAAGAATTTAACGGTGCTTTTTCTGATTTTTGCATTTATTGCTTTAATCTGGGCCTTAACAATGGTAAAAATAGCGCAAGTTTAACCCATTAAATATTGAGGTTTCCCATGCGCCGTATTTTATTAGCCACTGTTTTCATTTCCGCCTTCACATTGCCTGCACAGGCAGAATCATTTCTAGACCAGGTCAATGTTTTTGGTAACAAAACACCAGCAACAAGATCAAACGATCCATTTGCATCAAGCTATACACCGAAAGCACCCACAAAACCTGTTGTGGCAGCTCCTAGCCCAGTAACACCTTATGCCTCAACAACTACATCACCAAACGCTGTCACACCGCCAGCTGGCATGGATCCAGCAACAGGCACAGCCGCTAACCCTTTCGGTACGCCTATACCTGCAACAGAAACAATAACCTCTATTGACCCAATTACTGAGCCTGCACCAATTGCAGTTACGCAACCACAGATTATTGAAAGACAACAAGCACCAATTGTACAAAATCAGCAACCGCAACCTTTTGCTTCTGTGCCAGAATTTGATGCTTATCTACCAGAAAATGCAACTCCTGCTTTTATAGGCGCTGAACCACAAGCATATCAACCGCCTGCAGCACCAGTACAGCAGCCGTTTGTCGATCAAACATCAATTGCTGTGCAGCAAACACCGACATCTGTGATTTCAAATACAGATACGGGCGTACGCCAAGCGGCACGCTTTTTAAGACAATCAGGCACAACAAACTCTGGATATAGTCAATAATATTGCTATCTATATTTTATGAAACAAAATGACCTAAAGGCAAAAAATGCCAGAATAGCACTTACCGTTTTAGGTACAGTTATTCTAATGATCGGACTGTCTTTTGCTGCCGTTCCTTTATACAGCATGTTTTGCAAAGTAACTGGATTTGGCGGCACACCACAAACGTCCACAGTACTGCCCGACCAAATTCTTGACCGTGTAATGAAAGTCAATTTTGTTACAAGTACCGCCAAAGATATGCCGTGGCAATTTAACGCTGAACAACGCTCTGTAAAAGTACGTATAGGGCAAGACATGCTTGTCAATTTTAAAGCCTATAATCCTAGCGATAAAGATATGGTAGGGACTGCTATTTATAATGTGACCCCTAATAAAGTTGGCAAATACTTTCACAAAACAGAGTGTTTTTGTTTTGGACGGCAAATACTGAACCCTCAACAACGGGCAAACCTACCTGTCATTTTCTATATAGATCCTGCAATAAATAACGATCCCGATATGCATGATTTAACAACAATTACGCTATCCTATACTTTTTTCAAATCAGACAGTCAGGATCTTGAAAAAGCGATTGATGACCTATAACATGATGGCAGCACTATTTTTAATTAACCTATAATATAAAGAAAATCATATGAGCGAGCATACACAAGAATTTGGTACAACAGGTAAACCTCATCCGTTTCATTTGGTCAATCCAAGTATATGGCCACTTGTTTCGGCCTTCGCAGGTGGCCTGTTTGCTACAGGTGTTATTATGTATGCCCATGAAGTCAAATTCGGCGAATTTGAAGTTGGTATGAAAGGTGTCTATGCAGGCCTAGCCGCTGTTATTCTTTGTATGTTTTTCTGGTGGAAAGACGTTGTAAAAGAAGCCGTCACTGAAAAAGCACATAGCTCTATCGTAAAAATTGGGCTGCGCTATGGTATGCTTCTATTCATCCTTTCTGAAGTAATGTTCTTTGTGGCATTCTTCTGGGCCTTTTTTAACTCTGCCCTCTTCCCTAAAGGTGGTATTTGGCCACCTGCGGGCATTGAGACCGTTCCCGCCTTTGGCTTACCCTTTATGATGACAATGATTCTGCTTCTATCAGGCTGCGCCGTTACATGGGCACACCACGCCATTTTGGAAGGTGACCAAAAATCATTTAGACAAGGTATTGCCGCTGCTGCTGGCTTAGGGTTCTTTTTCTTAGGTTTTCAAGCCTTTGAATACCACCACGCTAGCTTTGGATTCACTGATGGTATTTATCCATCAACATTCTTCATGGCGACAGGTTTTCACGGCTTCCACGTTCTCATCGGAGCGACGTTCTTACTCGTTTCATATTTCCGTGCGAAAAAAGGCCATTTCACAAAAGAAAGCCATTTCGGTTTCGAAGCTGCAGCTTGGTATTGGCACTTCGTTGACGTGGTATGGCTATTCCTTTTTGTTGCCGTTTATTGGTGGGGTGCAGGCTCTGGCGTTGAAGCTGTCGCCAACCATTAATTAATGAGATGATATCACCCTATATCAAGAAACTGCTTCACATTGCACTCAAACAAAAATGCGTGCGCTGTGATAAAGCACCTTTGTTTAAAAGTACATGGTCATTAGAAACTGTCGAACAATGTCCTTCATGCGGTTTTGCATGGGCAAGCCATGATAGTGGTGATGGCCCCGCTGTTTTCCTAAGCTTCATTCTAGGATTTTCTGTTATCCCATTCGTGCTGCTAATTGACAGCCTTTATCATTGGCCTTTATGGCTTCATACAATTATTTGGTCTGTTGTAATACTTGGATTAAGTATCGGCCTATTAAAGCCTTCTAAAGCCCTCACAATCGGTCTACAATATATGCATAGACGGGAAGATTGGGATAAAAATGAAAACGGTGACTAAAGAAGCGCTCCCCTGGACACTAATGATATGCCTTGCAGCAGCCATTGCCGTACTTATAGCTCTAGGTGTATGGCAATTGCAAAGATTAAGCTGGAAACAAAATCTTATCACCACGCTTAATACAGCTTATGCCCAAACAGCAGATAATTATGATGCCCAAAAGAAATACAATGCCTTTGATAAAATACGCTTGCAGGGCACTTGGATTGAAAAGGATATCTTCATCAAAAGCAAAACCTACCACGAGAAAATTGGCTATCACCTTATTAGCCCTTTAAAAACAAGCCAAGGCATCGTCTTTGTTAATCGTGGCTGGGTTGGCGATATGACGTCATACCCACATCCTAAAGGGGCGTTTGAAGCTATTCTAAGGCCGTCAAAAAAGAGTAATCTATTTATTCCAGATAATGATTTAGAAAATGATGCTTTTTACTGGGAGGAAATCGCTGCTTTTGAGACAGCCTTTAACATGCAGACCGTTTTGCCCTTTATTGCTTGGCAAATTCCTGAAACAACAGATATCTCTGAAGCACCCTACCCCGTTGGTGAACAACCACAACTAAATAATGACCACCTGCAATATGCGATTTTCTGGTTTGTGCTTGCGTTTATTCTATTTATCATTGGCCTTATGAAGGTCCTTGCGTTAAAGCATTAAAACCTCTAGCCGCCCAAGATTGAAGACTATCCCAACGTTTCCTTGCTAACGCATTGGCGAAATCTGATCGCACTGTCACAACATATTCACCTTGATATGCTTCCAGCACTGTTCCCTCTAATTTTACGACTGGGGGCATTTTAAGGGTTTGAGAATTAACAGCCTTGCCGTTTAAATAAACTTCAAAATGCAAATGAGGTCCTGTTGAAGCGCCTGTAGAACCTACATAGCCAATAATATCGCCTTGGCGCACATAAGCACCACGTTTTGTTGCAAAGCCTTGCATATGCGCATAAGCAGTTTCATACCCATTCGCATGTTTAATACGTACATAATTGCCAAAAGTGCCATAACGACTTGCTCTTAGTACCGTGCCATTGCCAGCCGCATAAATAGGCGTTCCTGTAGGTGCTGCAAAATCTGTCCCTTTATGCATTCTAGTATATCCAGAAATCGGGTGACGGCGTGATCCAAAATTTGACGATAAGCGTGCACCATTAATCGGCGTTTTCATTAAAAGATTACCTGCGGCTTCTCCTTTTTCATTGAGATACGCAATCTCATCACCAATCACGTAACGAAACATTTCTTTTACAGAAGGTTCACCATATCCAATTGAAGCTTTGGCATATGATAGATCGCAATTTTCTACTGAGCCCTCAGGAAAATAGTTGGATGGCGCATATAAATCACACACTAATTCTCCCTGAAACCGATTACCTTTATGAATATCAGACGTAAAGCCTACGACCTTTCCTAAAATATCCGCCATCTCATAAATAACTTCATCGGGCTGATTATCATTTTTAAGAGCGGCATAGAAATTTGTTTCAATTACTGAATCAACAATAAATGTCTTTCTTAAAGGTTCAGGCCCAACATTCTTAGCTTCATATTGGCCATCTTCTTGACGTGTTACTTGTATTATAGTCTTGGCATCTCTATACCAGCTTAATTGCGTGACAATACTATCTTGTAATGAAAAAGTCAGTGTATCACCTGCTTTAAACCCTGCCTTTTCGACTAATTTGATCGCCCGATCCATTGATAAAATATCGGCATAGGGAATATCGTACTCAGCGAAAAAAGAAGTTAATCCATTATCTGTCTTTGAAAAACTTTTCTCCACCGTCGTTATAACAGGCTCAACAACCTCCTCTGCAGCTTGAGACATTACAGGTTTAGCAACAGGCTCTTCCAACGGATCTGTAGAGATCTCAATTAGTGGCAGTACCTGTTCTAATTCATCTGAATACATTTGATCTGATGATAACGCCGCCAAGCAGAAAGCTGCGGTCACCGCAATATGCAATTGATATTTATGCATGAATACTCATATCCCTGTATTTTTCTTTTAAAAATACATTACACAATATGGAAAAAGAAACAAGATGTTATTGAGAAAGAAGGGCTATACGCTCTTTATCCGCACGTTGAATTTTCTTTCTTAGACTATCAATCTTAGCTTTCTCACGCATGAAAGCCTGCAATGCATCACCAGTAAGCTTTTCACCTGTTGGTAATTTGAGCGAATTAGGATTAACTTGGCGGCCATTTTGAAGAACTTCATAGTGTAGATGTGGTCCTGTTGAACGACCAGAGGTCCCGATATACCCGATTACTTGACCTTGTTTTACACGTTTGCCCGCAACAATGCCTTTAGCAAAACCATTCATATGCGCATAAGCTGTAGAAAGCTCACCATTATGACGAATTTTCACATAGCGACCATAGCTTGAGAACCAATTAGCACGCTGAATAACACCGTCACCCGCCGCATATATAGGTGTGCCTCTAGCTGCCGCAAAATCTATACCTTTATGCATCTTTGTATAACCAAGAACGGGATGCTCTCTACTACCAAAGCCTGACGAGATACGCGCACCATCAACAGGTGTACTTAACAATGCCTTACGAATAGAGCGGCCTTCACCATTATAGAAATCATGCCAACCTGATTCTTTTTCATAGCGGTACATAGGCAATGCCACGCCCCCAGAGACAAGTTGTGCATATAACATTTTGCCACGGCCCGTGACGTGATCGCCATTACCTAAAACACTTTTCTCGTATAAAATTTCAATTTTATCGCCCTTATGAATACCCCGCTGGAAATCGACATCCCAAGAATAACTCTTAATCATTTGTGCGATAATTTCATTCGGAACATTTTGTGCTTTTAAAGCCAAATAAAGCGACGATTTATTCTCATCAATAGTGGCGTTCGCATAGCCTGTTTCAACTGTAAACTTACGCTGCAAAGATTGAACATTATAATTTGCATCGCTCTGCTTAGAAAGTTTCACATAGTCTAATTGGCTTTTCTGCACAGACATGTCTTTAAAGATCGTCTGGCCATTTTTGACTTCCGTATCAATGATAATTTTTTGGCCTACCTTCATGCCACGTGGGTCAAATTTAGCTTTAATCGCTTGAACAATCTCATAAGCTTCTGCCTTTGATACAGACGCACGTTCAAGAATGCCACTTAAGCTGTCACCACTTTTAACAGTAAAAACACGCTCCGCAGGTTTAGGCAGAGGAATAGACACAAGACTGGCTAATTTAACTTTATCAACACCCAATTCATCATTTTTAACGGCATCATCAATCTCAGCAATAGCCGTTTTCATTTTGTCATTTTCATTGCTGAGCGCAATCATGCTCTCATCCTGATGCGCCTTTGCAAGCAAGCTATACTCTGGCGCAAAATTAAAAGCGAGCCCCAGCATAAATAGGCTTGAAACTGTTATGACAGAAAGCACGCGCAAGCGCAAAAAGCCAGTTTTTGTGAAGAAATGCCTATTTCTAAGGCCGCACAGTTTCCCAAAAGTGAAAAGCTGGGCGCTATGAATGATATTTGGAATATTTTTCATGCGGAATGCAGTATTTTTGAATTACCCTCTCTCACCTAAAGAACCGTGAGAATTTTTGTTACCGTTACGTTCATTAGTATAACACATTTTTATTCTACCCTCTTTTTTGCACGTTTTGAAGCAGATTTCAACTGCCCACATGCGGCAAGTATATCTCTTCCTCTCGGTTTACGCATCGGGCTCTCAAAACCCGCTTCCTCCAAGACTTTTGCAAAATTCTTAATTGTGGACAAGTCCGAGCATTCAAAGCCACTATCTGGCCAATCATTGAACGGAATAAGATTAACTTTGGCATGAATCCCCCTTAAAATCCTTACCAATTGGCGTGCATCCGCCATTGTGTCATTGACCCCTTTAAGCATAACATATTCGAAGGTGATTTTACGAGAAGCTGAGGCAGCTGGGTATTCTCTGCATGCCTTTAATAGCTCTTCTAAAGGATATTTATTATTAATCGGCATAATTTGTGAACGCAGTTCATTGGTTACTGCGTGTAGCGAGATCGCTAAATTAACGCCCAATTCTTCACCGCATTTATATATTTCAGGGATAACGCCCGATGTTGAGAGTGTAATTTTACGACGACCAATAGACAAACCTTCGCCATCCATGGCAATTTTTAGAGCCTTTGCGACATTTTGATAGTTGTATAAAGGCTCCCCCATTCCCATCATTACAATATTCGTAAATAGGCGTTTCTCAGGCGCAGAAGACGGCCATTCATTCAAATAATCTCTTGTATGCATAATTTGCGACAAGATCTCTCTTGAACCTAAATTACGCACCAAAGGCTGTGTCCCTGTATGACAAAATTTGCAGGTTAATGTACAACCGACTTGTGAGGATACACATAGTGCACCACGGTCTTCTTCAGGGATAAACACTGCTTCAATTTGCTGGCCATCAGCCATTGAAAGCAACCATTTATGCGTACCATCTTGTGATTTCTGATCTGTTACGATCTTCGGACGAGCAATTGTAAAACTGTCTTCTAGTTTTTGAATATCGGCTTTGCCCAGATTAGCCATCTCCTCAAAGCTTTTAGCGCCTTTTTGGTAAATCCAATGATATATCTGTTTCCCGCGGAATTTGGCTAATCCAGCCTCTTCTACAGCCGTGCAAATCTCTTCTCGATCGAGACCGATCAAAGGTTTCTTGCCTGTGTCCAGTGTAGGGGCTGCGAACTTCTCGCTATGGGCACTAATACTCATAAGGGCGGTTTATAAAGAACTAGCCACGAAAGGGCAAGAAATATAAAAAGGCTTCTTTAAGGCAAAATTAAGAAAGAGAAAAATATCTTGCTGCAATTGATAAAAAGACATAAAAATAACCATGACAATAGACTCTCTTCTTACCCTTTTCTTCGCTGCACTTGTTTTGATGATAAAGCCTGGTCCTTATATGATGGCCCTTATCTCATTATGCTCAGAAGGAAAATGGCGTTCAGCGCTGTCTTTTTGGGGTGGCTATCTTATTGTAGCCGCAGCACTCTATTATACACTCCTTACAACGCTTTCTTTATTGCCCGATGGTTTTGGCATTGTCTTTATCTTTTTAAAAAGTGCGGCTGCACTACTATTCATCATAATGGGCTTTACGGGCTTAAAAGAAACGATTGAGCAATATAAAACAGACACCAAAGCACTGGTTCAAAAAGCCGATCAAAACACGGTCATCAAATCTGCCTTGGCTGGTGCTTTTCTATGTGTCTCTAATCCATATGAGATTATTTGGGTTGTTGTCGTAATCCCCTCCATTGTCGGCGGCATCGCTTATAACTTTATTGATATTACGGCAATATACTTAACTTGTGTCTTTGCTGGGGTTATTGTGAATGGCGGATACTGTCTACCCTTATTATTTTTTAGCAAAAAAATCCCACCAAATTTTTTGAAAAAAATAAAATTTGGTAGCTCACTTTTACTGATCGCTATAGGACTTTACATTTTCGGCACAATATTGCTACGCTCCGACCTAGTGCAATCAGGACTCATCTCAGCGATGCAACCTTAACAAGGACTTTTATGGATTATCAAAGCTTTATCACTCTATTTATCGCATCACTTATCTTAATGATAAAACCAGGGCCTTACATGATGACTTTTATCAGCATGTCGCTCGAAGGCCGTTGGAAAGCTATGTTATCTTTCTGGTCTGGTTATGTCATCGTTAGAACAGCGGCTTATTATGCGCTTTTACTAACACTGTCTATGCTACCTACCGGTTTCGGCATGGTCTTCATTTTTATTAAAGCGACTGCCGCTGTTATTTTTATCACACTTGGTATTAACGGCTTGGGCGAGAGCATCCGGCAATATGAAGCAGCCTCAGAAGCCCAACAAAAAGAATTAAAAGAAAAGAATCTTATACAAACATTCTTTGCTGGCAGCCTTCTTTGTCTTTCGAACCCTTATGATCTTGTCTTTATTTTAGTTGTTATTCCAGCGCTCATAGGCCTTACAACTTTCACATTCTGGGATATTACGTATATCCATTTAACAGTCACATTAGCAGATGTTATCGTCCAACTTTCATATATTTTACCGCTGATGTTCATTCGCAATTTTATTAACCGTGATATCTTAAAAAAGGTAAAAATTGGCACATCAATCGCTCTTATAGCTATTGGTATTTACATCTTTGCGACAATATTAATCCGCTCTGATCTTGTGCAATCAGGCCTTATTTCACCGATGTAAGATTTTAATTATTTAAGGTGTTAAACCGCATTCACGTGAAATAGCGTCATGCGCCGCTGAAGACCCTTTAAGAGAAAAAGTATCTTTAGTTTTGGTACCACGTGATGATTCACCTGTGACAATAATGTTATTGCCTGCACGGATCGCCTGAACAAGGTCACGATCTGTTTTATCATCTACCGTCCATGCCATATCATTCTGCGTGAATAACGTGAATTTTTTTGCATTAACATTAACAGTTACATTGCTATTTGGTTTGTAGCTATAGCCCGTAATATAGCTAAATACATCTCGACTATCTTCAGCTGGACGATGCGTGATAAGCGCAAAAATATCGCCACGTTTTGAATAATTACCTTCCGCCTTAATCGGCTGAGACGCCATATAGCAAACTTTATTGCCGTTTTCCTCAAAAACATAGGCTGTCCAGTCACCATGCACTGAAAGCACACGTGGTTCACTTGCCATGGCTGAAAAAGCGATTACAGCCGCCCATATAAATACAAAAGAGAATAGTCCAATACGATATGTCATTCTTAAAAGCTAGCTGCGCCGACTCCCTTTGACAAGTGTTATCCTTATTTTTTCTTAGCGATTTTACGCAAACCTTCTTTATGCGGATCGTCTTTAACAGGTCTTGTGCCTCGCTGCCCATGCTTTCCTAAGGAGAGCAATCGGTCATACATCACGATAGCACCAGCCACCCCGACATTCACACAAAACTTCATTGGAATCTTAATAACATAATCTGCACTTTTTAATATTTCTTCAGAAACATTGCCCATTTCAGGGCCTAAAATAT
>PAAR01000023.1 GCA_002699085.1 Micavibrio sp. | reverse complement strand
GAAGGAGCCGATGCGAGGGTGGCACCATTGGCTGATCCACAGGATCCATTAGATGAAGCAGAGGCAGAGCAGCTTGAGTTACCACCACCATGCTCACCTGTACACGTCCATGACCATGGTCCAGAACCAGATACGGCAGAGGCTGTTCCCGCACTACATAATGCACCGCCAGAAGGGGCTGATGCTCTCGTTGTGCCATTGGCTGATCCACAACCACCTGCGACAATAGGCGCACAGCTCGGGGCTGATGTGATTGAAGAACTCACTGTTGTCTTACCGCCTGTATCATTACTTGATTGGTAAATCGTTGTACGTTGACCTGGCGATAGCAATGCTTGTCCCGATGGACATGATGTTACAGCACTTACCTGTCGCCATGTACAATTTGTGTTATTGAACGACCAGTTTGAGTAGACTGGCGCAGAGGGCACGGGTGGGGTGGCATTGGCATTGGCAAAGCTGCTCACAGACTCATTGCGGCTGTAATTATACTGACCACCTGTATTTGACCATGTTGAGGCGTTATAGCCTGATGGCTTGATCTGCGAACAAGCTACAACGGCTGTCTGTACACGATTACAGTTAATCGCATAGGCCTCAGGACGACCATAACGCACATAGCTGTCACCTGTACCATCTTGGGGCTGAGAGATATATTTCTTCTGTCTGTAGGTCACCATACCACTATAGGCTGGATAGCTCTTTAGACCCGCCTTGTTGCCAGAGCCTGTTGAGATCGTGTCAGACACGTTGCTATCACCCGTTCCACCACATGCAGTGGTGAGGATCTTCCATTCGGTCTCATCTTGTAAGCTCTCATCGAGCGCATTGTCATTGGCGGCTAAGACTTGGCCTTCACCACAGGTATCAAAGTTAGAAGCAGCAGCTTGTTCGTCTTCATCAATGGTGCCGTCACCATTGAGATCAACAGCTTGCGTGCCTTCCACTTCACGACAATCAATGCTGGAGAGTTGGTCGCCCAGAGCACCTTCAAGCGCACCTGTAGAGGCCGAGCCACCCCCTGCAAAAGTACCAGCCCCGACAATATTAGAGTTAGACAGGGCATTCCCCGCCAGCGCTGCATCAGCCACTAATTGATCGGCATTTGAGCAGTTCGAGCTGACAAGCTCTGTATTTGTGACATTCTTAGAGATCGTGCCATCGGCTAATTGGCTATATTCAACAAGCTCTCTGTAAAGCGTTGTTCCGTCCTCAGAGGCGTCCGCACAGGCTTCATTACGATATTCATAGCCTTGTGTTGTGGCAACTTGTTCCGAGGCTTTCATAATACCAGCAAATACCACTACAGGCGCACCCACAGGGATATTAACCACTTCAGAGCCACAATCCGCAGCATCAGGCACAGCCATCTGCGTGCCATCAACCATCTGTATCTGTAACCCGTCATAATAACCAATCTGATTAGGCGATAGACCCGCAACATTCGATAAAATACGCTCACCCGCATTACGGCCTAAGCCTTTGGCGATAAACACATCATTAGCATCACGATTGTTCATCCAGCTGATCTGGGTTTGTGTGCCAGAGCAATACATCGAGGCCATCGCCCCCATCGCACTATTATCAACACCACCCAAAGCCTGTGCCCCATCCACAGAGCCAGCTGTAAAGCTCTCCACAGCCCCACCTTCAGAGACTAATACTTCTTGCGCTGCCAAAGCATAGGCTTCTAGACCACGCGCATAATTCTTCACGGTCGCTGCCTCAGACACACGACCAGCCTCACTCGCAACCTTATCTTTACTTAAAAAACTCTCAGGATTACACCCAACCAAGAGCCCCAAACTCACTACTAATGCTAATATACGTCTCATCAAAATAACCCCAATGCCTCAAAATCTCACTATATGCTCATTTATATGCATTCTCACGCATATATACATCTACACCATTATAGCATAGCAAATACACCTTAAAAATAGGTTAATTTAAGAGAGAATTAGAAGCCGCGACCAGTATTTTTCATGTCGTTAAGAAGCTGGTTAGGTTTTATTTTAGGCGCACGGCCCCCGCCTTGCCCACCTTGACCTGCGCCACCTTTGTCGCGCATGGCATCTTCTTTTATAGCGTCAAAATCGGGGAATATATCTTTTTTCATTTCGCGTATAGCGGCTTTAAAGAATTTCATGGCCTTTTCTTCCCAAGAAGCTACCGAATTTACAAAGTCTTTTCCTTCAAAACGACATTTGACGATACGGTATTTCCCTGTCGCTTCAAGATGTGCTTGTAGCCATAATATAATTTGGATACGTGGTTCATTTGGCAAAGCTTCGGCTTTTTCAGTAATGATTTCAGCTTCTACTTCGCTACATTCGCCGTCCATAATACGGACTTCGGCAGAACAACTGTTTTTTGTTTCAGAGTCGATGACGTGCCAAGGTTGGGTTTGATATCCTTCCATTTGGCTATCAATGCCCAGTTTTTCTAAAAGATCTCGAAAAGTTAGCAGCACGTTTTTATTATCCTTTACGCTTTTTTAAGCCTATTCTACAATACTATAGCATAAGCAATAGCATATAGGGGATAATAGCGTGAAAAGTCAAAGAGTTGCAAATAAAACTGCACTAAAAATATGGTTTATATGTTCATTATTAGTGGGTTTGCACACATTTACAGTAATGGCGCAAACAGATTCGATCCGAAAGGTAGATCAATTTACAGCGGCAAAGGCAATTCCGTTAGGTGGTGATATTATCCAGACCCCCAACTATATTGTAGATCTTTGGGGTATTGCTGTACTAACAACGAATGACAAAACATCACAATTAAGAGCGAGAAGCGCATTAGATACGTGGATTGCAAACAGTCCTATACAATGCCGTGTTATGCAGTGGAAAAATAATCGTGCTGTATCACAATGTACAAATGCGCAAGAGCAAGATTTAGCTTTGGCGTTGTTGAGAGAGGGGTTAGCTTATGTGGATCGCAGCAGTGTCACTGCTATGCCAGATATTCAAGCGGCCTATAATGAGGCTGAAAAACAAGCTAATAAATTTCAAAAAGGCTTATGGTACGATACATCGACTGCCGCTGTGAACATACTCGATTTTCAAAATTTACGTCCAGATTTAAAGAAGAACTTATTTATTCTATTGGCAGTTATTCTTTTTGCACCTTTATTAGGATTTATTTTGATGTCGTTCATTATGTTTGCAGGTTTTGGGCGTTTGATACGTCTACAAAAAGATCAATTATTAAAGAGTAATAAGGATGCATCTGAGTTAAAATCACGTGAGAAAGTCGTATTGGCGTCTTCTTTGGAGGGCGAGTTACAGGCTAATCAAAGTAAAATTGATGCCTTTGTCACGATCTATAAAGAACAGCTAAAAGATCTGCGTAATCCTAATAAAACACCGAAATATAAACAATCAGGTGATATTATCCATGAGAAGCCAGCCCTAATGCGTATGGTTTACGATGCTAATATAGATAAGATAAATCTGTTAGGCCCAAGCATAGCAGGCATGCTTTCGAGGCTTTATTCAGATATAGAAACTAATCCTAGCTATCAAACCTTAGAGCCTGAGATGCCTTTAAATGAGGCTGAGGCTCATATTGAAAAGATCGTTTTGGCAGCGCAAAATTTGCTACCTGTGATCGAAAAACTACTTTCTGGACTGAATGTAGTTAGCCGTGCCAAACATTAAATTATCAGGGCCTAGAACCCTGTGTAGATTTGTGTGTTAGAAAATATTGCATTATCCGCAGACGCACCTGTGGAATCACCAAGTAGTTTTTCAACATTCGAATCCATTGGGATTGTGTAGTCTTGAGAGGCTAAAATTTTACCTGTTGCCACTTCAATCATGCGAAGGCTTACTAAAACTTGGTCTTTACCTGCCGCATAAGTCCCTGTAATAGCAGCACCAGCTTGTCTGGCTTCTGCAATAGCACGTGCATCACGTGATAATAAAAACTCTCCGCTTACATTGGCGCTGCGTTCTCTTAAGTATAAAGAGCGGCGTAGGCGAATCTCAGAGACGTTGTTGTAACCACTTTGTACGAGGCGGGTCATAACTTGTTCAGATATTGTACGGCCTAGAGGTGAGGAGCTTTCAAGTTGATTTGTGTCTGCAATTGTTGCAATGACAATCGGCGTTTCAGAAGAGACGGCGGCTGTGGCTGATTGTATCAGCGCATCTGCGGCACGATAGTTAATAGCTTTTATGTCAGTGTTCATTTCAAAAGGGCGTGAATAATGGCTACATGCCGCAATTGTTGTGATTAAAAAGGCTAAAGCAATTTTATAAATAGATTTCATCGTTTTTTCCGTCTCTATGATAAGGGTCAAAATGTTATGTCTGATGAGTCTATCAAGAGCAAAGCAGATAATCCAGCCCTTTTATTAAGGCTAATCTTTATTATCCATAGAGTTCTGGTAATAAAAGATTGAAATGTTTTGCGTGGCTGTCGAATCTCTCTAAAGTTTTATGATTAGACAATAGAAAGAGGGATTATATGAAGCAGTATCATGATTTAATGCGCCATGTTTTGGAAAACGGCACACAAAAAGGCGATCGTACAGGGACAGGCACGAAAAGTGTTTTTGGGTATCAGATGCGTTTTGACCTCAATGAAGGCTTTCCTGTAACGACCACAAAAAAGCTGCATTTAAAATCAATTATTCATGAGCTTTTATGGTTCCTTTCTGGTGATACGAATATTAAGTATCTCAAGGAAAATGGCGTCCGTATATGGGATGAGTGGGCTGATGAGAATGGTGATCTAGGCCCTGTTTATGGCTATCAATGGCGTAGCTGGCCTATCCCAAATGGTGGGTCTGTTGACCAGATTACCAATGTTATTAATCAAATTAAGAATAATCCCAATTCACGTCGTCATATCGTCTCTGCGTGGAATCCAGCCTTGGTTGATGATATGGCATTGCCGCCTTGTCACTCATTGTTCCAGTTCTATGTGGCGGATGGCAAACTATCATGTCAGCTTTATCAGCGTTCAGCGGATATTTTCTTAGGTGTGCCGTTTAATATTGCCTCATATGCCTTGCTGACGATGATGATTGCGCAGGTTTGTGATCTTAAATTAGGTGATTTTGTTCATACATTTGGTGATGCCCATTTATATTCAAATCATATGGATCAAGCCGAATTACAGCTAAGCCGTGATTTTTACAAATTGCCAGTGATGAAAATTAACCCAGATGTCAAAAATATCTTTGATTTCAAATTTGAAGATTTTGAATTGGTGGGTTACGAGGCGCATCCATCTATCAAAGCCCCAATTGCTGTATAATGTCTGAACCTCGGCTTTCAATTATTGTCGCAAAAGCCCAAAACAGCGTGATTGGCGGGGATAATAAAATGCTCTGGCATATTCCCGAAGATTTTAAACATTTCAAAAATGTCACAAATGGTAAGCCTGTTATTATGGGGCGTAAAACGTATGAGTCCATTTTGGCACATTTAGGAAAACCCTTGCCCAATAGAGTGTCGATTGTTGTGACAAGACAGGATAAATATGCAATTGCTGATGGCAATTATGTTGTGTCTTCAGTGGAAGAGGGGCTTAAAAAAGCAAAACAAGTTGCCAATGAAAATGGTACAAAAGAGATATTTTGTATCGGTGGAGCGCAGATTTATAAACAAATGTTACAATATGCGGCTCGTATTTATTTGACAATTGTTGAGAAAGACTTTAATGGTGATGCCAGTTTTCCCAATTTAGATGAAAATGATTGGTCTTTAAGTGAAAGCAAAAAAGGCCAAGATATAAAAGATGTTTCCTACCGTTTTGAAACATGGGACCGGCGGTAGTTAAAGTGAGAGATAAAAGATGTATTATACTGTAAAACCATTGCAAAATCTTAAATCAGCAAATGATAACATTTGCCCTATGGGTGCACTAACAGCGGATGAATTGCTTATCATTCGTCGTATGATAACTGGTGAGCATGTCACTTATGATAATAGCGGTTTAGAAGAAAGTGATTGGTCACGCTTAATGAAAAATTTAGGTCGCTAACTTTTCTACTAAACTTTTCACCACATTTTTAAATAACTCATGTGGTGTCAATTCACCTTGGTCACTTGATAGGCGGATATTGGCTTCTAAAGGAATAGCCCCTAAAAACGGAATGTTATTCTTTTCAGCTGTGTGCTTGGCACCGTCATGGCCAAATATATGACTTTCATGGCCGCAATTCTCACAGATATGATAACTCATATTCTCAATCAATCCCAAAATAGGCACATCGGTTTTTTTGAACATTTCAATGGCTTTACGAGCGTCTATGAGTGCAATGTCTTGGGGTGTGGAAACGATAATGGCACCAGAAAGCGGTACTTTTTGCGCCATCGTCAGTTGTGCGTCCCCTGTACCAGGTGGCATATCAACCACCAACACATCAAGCGCGCCCCAATCAACATCTTGCAAAAATTGGCGTAAAGCACTTTGGATCATGGGACCACGCCAGATCATTGGCGCTTCACCATCGACCAAAAACCCTATCGACATAAGCTTTAAACCTTTGGCCTCAGCTGGCGCAAGTTTACCACCTGTGAAATTCGCTTTAAAACTTTCTAGCGCAAATAGCTTTGGTACAGAAGGGCCATAGATATCAGCATCCATCAAGCCGACTTTTAAGCCTGATTGTTGAAGAGCCATAGCTAGAGAGGCTGCGACGGTCGATTTACCGACGCCACCTTTGCCAGAGGCAACACATATAATATGTTTCACCCCTGCAGGTTTGAGATTTTCGCGGGCAGGCGGTTGTTTCATTTGCGGCTTATCGGCTTGAAAGTCCTTATGTGCGGTCAAAATGATTTGTGCTTTTTTGACACCTATCAGGCTCAGAAGCGTTTGTTCTATTTTTTGACGCAAGGGTTCTGCTTCATTCGCTTTAGCAGGATCAATCTCCAGCATTAAAGTGACAATATCGCCGTCAATCTGGGCTATTGGCACAGGATTGATGAGCGGTAATAGTGCGTTTTCAATGTCGGATTGTGTTATAGCCACGATTAACCTTGCCTTTCGCTGTCGATTATTTATCTTATGCAGTAGTACTTAAATAGCAAGGATGTGTATAGATGCAGAATGATAATCCATGGGGTGGCTCTGGCGGCGGATCAAATAATAATAGTGGTGGTCGTCGTCCAACAGGCTCTTCTACACCGCCAAATGCGCCAGATTTAGATGAATTGTTACGTCAAGCACAAGCAAGATTTAAAAACCAGTTCCCTAATCAAGGCAATGTTATCATTCTTATTGCTCTTATCGTATTAGGCCTTTGGTTAGCTAGTGGTATTTATCGTGTCGATCCAGGTGAATATGCGGTTATCCAACGTTTTGGTAAGCATGAACGCACGCAAGTGACTGAGGGTCTAGGCTATGCGTTTCCATCCCCTATTGAAAAAACAACCATTGTAAATGTTCAAGAATTTAGAAAATTGGAGATCGGTTTCCGTGATTCCAGTACGGGACGTCGCTCGGGTGCTAAACAAAAAGTAACAGAAGAAAGTTTGATGCTGACAAGTGATGCGAATATTGTTGATCTTGATTTAGTTGTATTCTGGAATATTTCAAATGCAGAAGATTTTATCTTTAATATTAAAGATGTCGAAGCAACCATCAAAAAAGTCGCAGAAAGCGCTATTCGTGAGGTTGTTGGACAAACAAAGTTACAGCCTATTATCACAAAAGGCCGCGATCGTGTGGCTCAACGGGCGCAAGCGATTATGCAGCAGAACTTGGATGATTATAAATCCGGTGTGAGTATTCGTCAGGTATTGATCCAAGATGCAACAGTGCACCCAGAAGTTTTACCAGCTTTTGAGGATGTTGTAGCGGCTATCCAAGATGCTGAAACATATCAGAATGAAGCAACAATTTATGCGAATGACATTATTCCAAAAGCACGTGGTGAGGCCATTCAGAAACTTCAACAAGCGGAAGCCTATAAAGCATCTCAAATCACTAAATCTGAAGGGGATGCAAAGCGTTTTACTGAGGTTTATCAGGCCTATCTCAAAGGTAAGGATGTGACGAAAGAGCGTATTTATATTGAGACAATGGAAAAAGTCTTAAAAAATGCGAAGAAAACGATTATCGATCAAGAGCAAGGTAGCTCTGGTGTTGTGCCCTATTTACCGCTGAAACAACTTAAAAGCTCTAAAGGAGAATAAACCATGAAAAACACAATTCTCCCAGTCTTCCTATTCGTTCTTGGTTTTGGTTTTGTGATTTTATCACAATGCTTTTTCACCGTAAGTGAGACTGAGCAAGCACTTGTTCTCCAGTTTGGTCAACCTGTCGGCACACAAGACGAGGATATGATTAAACAAGCTGGCCTTCATTTTAAATTACCGCTCATTCAAGATGTACGTTATTTTGATAGCCGCATTCTCTCTGTTGATCCTCAACCAGAGCGCGTAAATATTTCATCAGACACTGAAAGTCCTTTATTTAAGATACAGCAAGAAATCTTAGAAGAAGAAAAAGCTGAAGGTAAATCGACTGAAGAATCGATTGTTACAGGTGGTGAGCCGATCATCGTTGATACCTTTGCCCGTTATCGCATTGTTGATCCACTCGCATTTTTGAAAACATTACGAACTGTTGATAGTGCCTCTCAGCGTATTGAGCGTATCATGGAAGATGCAACACGTACGGTACTTGGTCGTGTGACACTGCGTGAGCTGTTATCGGATACGAGAACAACGATCATGTCGGACATTAAAAAGCGTGTGAATAAGGCGATGCAAGATGATGGTTTAGGGATTGAGATTGTTGATGTACGTATTGTACGTGCTGATTTAACACAGCAGTTAAGAACCTCGACAGTTAATCGTATGATTACAGAGCACCGTGAGCGTGCGACAGAAACACGTGCTAAAGGACGTGAGCGTGCGTTGGAAATTCGTTCTACAGCCGAAAAAGAAAAGACAGTTCTTTTAGCAGAAGCTGAAAAAAACTCTCAAATCATGCGTGGTGAAGGTGATAAAGAAGCGATCCGTATTTATGCTGAAAGCTTTAATGTTGATCCTTCTTTTTATGCGTTCTTACGGACGATGGAAGCTTATGGCAATGTATTGTCCGATGATGAGACACAGATGATTTTATCACCTGATAGCGAGTTCTTGCGGTATTTTAAGAAGCAGTAGCGGCTCGTTTTAAGCGGTCATTGATTGCTTGGCCGAGGCCTGTATTCGGTATGCTCATAACAGCAATGGCAGTGCAATCTGCCTTATCAAGCGCATGAAGCATCGCAAAGAGATTGCTGGCGGCTTCAGTGAGATCACGCTCTTCACTTAAATTTTTAAGATGCGTCTCGGGCAAATCTTTGGCAAAGCCGCCGCCTTCAATGCCCATAAATTTTAGTGAGCCAAACCCCAATAAGGCTTCACCTTTTTTAACATCGACAGCGTTTAAACGGATGGGGGTATTAGGCGCATAATGCTTTAAGAGTTGCCCAGGAGATTTGACATCGTGCCCTTCTTTGGCTTCCCAATCTTTATGAATTGTACCTAAAACCGCCTCTAGCTCTTCAACGGTAATAGCACCTAGTCGCAAGATAGCGGGTGTATCGCCGCTCATATCTATGATAGTCGACTCCAGGCCTGATTTTGCTTGTCCGCCTGCCAAGATCATTGAAACCTCATCGCCAAATTGCTCAGCTACATGCGCTGGGGTCGTGCTGCTTAAACGCCCTGATTTATTGGCGCTGGGGGCTGCGAGTGGTAAGCCAGATTGTTTAATGAG
Organism: Micavibrio sp.; assembly: GCA_002699085.1. GTDB lineage: Bacteria > Pseudomonadota > Alphaproteobacteria > Micavibrionales > UBA9664 > UBA9664. The sequence continues at coordinate 92,562 of PAAR01000023.1, read as the reverse complement.
ATCAAGGGCTGCAGGGTGATTGGGTACACGAATGGCAATGGTTTTAAGGCCAGCCGTAACAAGGCTTGATATAGCACTATTTGTCTTTTGTGGAACAATAATGGTTAAAGGCCCCGGCCAAAATTGTTGAGCAAGATTTACGGCCTCATCTGAGAAATCACCATAAAGCATGGCCTGCTCTAAATTGGCGACATGGGTGATAAGTGGATTAAAGTTTGGGCGGCCTTTAGCTTCATATATTTTTGCAACGGCTTTACCGTTCAAAGCATTGGCTGCGAGGCCGTATACAGTTTCAGTGGGTATGGCGACGAGATGTCCGTCTTTAATAAGCTGTGCGGCTTGTTTTATGCTGTCAGGCGTTGGAGCTTTTATCATGGTAGTGCTTTTTGCCCACCTGTTAGAGGTTCTTTACAGCCTGTTGTTGTCGGCAAAGTCAGCGGTAGGCCAAGATGCGAGCGGACAGCGAGATAGGCGAATCCTTCGGCTTCTAAAGAATCGCCATTCCAGCCTAATTCTTCAACGGGCATAAATGTGGCTTCGCAATGAATAGCAAGTAAAGCCATTAGTGCTTTATTCTTACGGCCACCACCTGTGACAAAGTATTTTTGTGCTTTGTGCGGGAAATGTTCTTGTGCTTTGGCGATAGAAAGCGCAGTAAAGGCCATCAATGTCGCTGCGCCATTTTCTAAGCTGAGTCCTTCAACAGAAAAATTCTGAAAGTCATTGCGGTCGAGGGATTTAGGTGGTGCTTTATCGAAATAAGGATGTGCCAGCCATTTGTCTAAAAGGTCTGTATCTGCATGGCCGGAAGCGGCGATATCACCGTCTTTATCGAAGGCCTGTTCTGTGTTTTTTGCAATCCAGTCATCAACCATGGCATTACCTGTACCAGTATCAAAAGCGAGTATATTGTTTCCATCACAATAGGTGACATTTGATACGCCACCGATATTCAAAATAACAACAGGTTCGCCGTGATCGACTAATCTTGCATGGTGATAAAGTGGTAATAGAGGTGCGCCTTGGCCACCATTGGCCACATCATTTTTCCGCATGTCGTAAACAACAGGAATATCCATTTCTATAGCGATTGTTTGTGCATCGCCAATTTGTATGGTGATCTGACGATCAGGGGCATGGAAAATGGTTTGGCCGTGAAAACCGATCATATCCGCTTCCCATTCAACTTCTTTGAGTGCCCGAATATGCGCTTGAGTAATAACATCTGTGGCCTTTTGTACGAGAGGATTATTTTTATCTCTCAAACCGAAGGCGGCTTTAATGATTTTCTTTTCCTCTAAAGTATAAGGGAATTCAGCCGAAGAGAGGGGGTGGACATAATCTTTGCCGTCTGTTTCCAATAATGCTAAATCAATGCCATCGGCAGATGTGCCGGACATACAACCAATGACTTGAAATACTTCCTTTTTTCTCATACTCATATATAACATTGCATTTTCAGGAGAATTACAAGAGATGACGACCTATAAATCAGAGTTTTTAAATATTATGGAAGAGCGTGGCTTTATCCACCAAGGTTCAAACCTTGAGGGGCTGGACGCTAAATTGATGGAGGGCGTGCAATCTGCTTATATTGGATATGACCCTACAGGTGAGAGTTTGCACGTTGGTCACCTTTATACGATCATGATGCTTTATTGGTTCCAGCAATGTGGCCATAAGCCTATTTCTTTAATGGGTGGCGGTACGGCACTTATTCCCGATCCAACATTAAAAGATAAAACACGCCCACTTTTAACACCTGAGGCTATCGCTTCGAATATTGAAAGTATTAAGCAGGTTTTTGCGCAATTCCTAACATATGGTGACGGCAAGACAGATGCCGTTATGGTTAACAATTATGATTGGCTGAAAGAGCTGGATTACATTGGTTTCTTGCGTGATATCGGGATGCATTTTACGGTTAATCGTATGCTCACATTTGAATCGGTCAAAATGCGTTTAGAGCGTGAACTGCCGATGACCTTCATTGAGTTTAATTACATGATTTTGCAGGGCTATGACTTTTTAGAATTGTACCGCCGCTACGGTACGGTGCTGCAAATGGGCGGTTCTGATCAATGGGGTAACATCATTAATGGTGTTGAATTGGGCCGCAAGAAGGACAGTGCCGAGCTATTTGCATTGACTGCGCCACTTTTGACAACGGCTTCTGGTGCCAAGATGGGTAAAACCGAAGGCGGTGCTGTCTGGCTCAATGAGGCAATGTTCTCTTCTTATGATTACTATCAATATTGGCGGAATGTAGAAGATGCGGATGTTATTCGTTTATTAAAAGTATTTACAACTTTGCCAATGGATGAAATTAACAAGCTTTCTAAACTGGAAGGCGCTGATATTAATGAAGCTAAGAAAATTCTAGCTTTTGAAGCAACCAAGCTTTGTCGCGGTGAACAAGCAGCAAAAGACGCGCAAGACACGGCTCAAAAAACATTTGAGCAAGGCTCTGTTGGTGATGATTTGCCATCCATTGTCACAAGTGCCAATGCTTTGGCGGAAGGCTTTCCTGTTATTAAAGCGCTTAATGAGACAGGGCTTGTTGCTTCAAATGGTGAAGCAAAGCGCCTTATCAAACAAGGCGGCATTAAAGTGAATGATGAGAAGGTAGAGCATGAGGATATGTTGCTGACCAGCACGCATTTGCAAGCAGAAGGTTATATCAAGCTTTCATCAGGTAAGAAAAAACACGCACTTTTAAAGATTGCTGGGTAGTGGGCCAATTGTTTTCTTGATTATATGGAGATACTTCTTTAAGCATGGTTTTGGGGAGAAGTGCTTGGGTGTGTTATTTGGATAAAAGGGAGTGGCGGTGTCTCTAGTAGCTAATTTTGAGATAACGACGGCGGCAGAATTTCGTAACTTTGTGATCGTTGCCAGAACGCTTGAGATGCGTTATGAGCGTAATTTAGAGTTATTACCTGCTGAGGATTATTTGGCGATGATATGCTATTTAGGCCGTGTGCCTAATATGCATAAAGGGATTGCTGGTATGGCGGTGACGCCAGAGCTGACAGTTTTTGGTGGCGCCCGTAAACTGATAAATGTTTTTGCTTTATTAGGCAGTAATGGTATTGGTTCACAAGCCTTAAAGTTTATTACGAGTCAGTACGCCCATCTTGTGTTGGATTGCTATGATAGTGACGGTTTAGTGCCTTTTTACAAAAGACACGGATTTAATGTTGAAAAACGGGATGAAAATTGGACGCCTGGTGGGCCAGATGTTGTGTTAATGAGATATAATGGCACAAAGTAAAAATCATATAGTGATGCATATTCCACATGACTCTCTGGTTATCCCAGATGAGCATAGGGCGGATTTTATGCTGTCAGATGAGGCTTTAGAAAAAGAAAAGTTGCTTATGACGGATATGCATACAGCCGATCTTTATCAATATGAAGGCGCGGCGCGTATTGTTTTTCCTGTTTCAAGACTAATGCTTGATCCAGAACGTTTTTCAGATGATTCTCAGGAGGTTATGGCAGAGCGAGGTATGGGGGTTTTATACACTGTGACTTCTCAGCTTAAAGAAATGCGTAAACCAATTGTAGGAACAAAACGCAATGCAATATTAAATCAATATTATTATCCGCATCATGAATCTTTGTCGGCGGCTGTGAAGAACAGCCTAAGCTTATATGATAAAGCTTTAGTCGTTGATTGCCATAGCTTTCCGGCCTATCCATTGCCTTATGAAATGGCCGAGAATAATGATATTCGTGCAGAAATATGTATTGGAACAGATATCTTTCATACGCCCGATAAAGTCAGGACGGGTCTTGAGATGTTTTTTAAAGATAAGGGATATAGTGTTGCTGTGGACAATCCTTTTGCGGGAGCGCTTACACCAATGGAGCACTACCGTACGGAAAAACGTGTCAAAGCGGTGATGTTTGAAATCCGTCGTGATATATATATGGACGAAAATACAGGTAAAAAACACGATCGTTATAATTCTGTTAAGACAGATATATCCGAGGCAATAGGTTATTTAGAAGATATAACAGGATAAGACTTTAATCTTGCTCTTGATTATCCCTCTTCTTTCGCTTAATTGTTAATTTTCGTGAATGAAAAATAAAAATATATAAGGATTACACATGGCATCGGCAGTTGAACAACTTGCACAGAATATGAATTTCGGCTCAATCGGTAAGGCAAAGGAGCTTCAAAGCAGGCTTCTTTTTGTTCTTATGGCGTTGGTCGTATATCGGATTGGGACATATATTCCTATTCCAGGCATTGATAAAACGATATGGAATGAAATCTTTAACACCAAAGGTGGTGGGATTTTGGATATGTTTAATATGTTCTCTGGTGGTGCTTTGTCTCGTATGACAATCTTTGCTTTGAATATTATTCCTTATATCTCGGCTTCTATTATTATGCAGCTTGGAACATCAATGTCTAAACATTTAGAAGAGCTGAAAAAAGAGGGCGAACGTGGCCGTACACAAATTAACCAATATACACGTTATTTAACAGTTCTATTGGCTTCTATTCAAGGGTATGGCTTGGCCGTTGGTCTTGAGTCTATGAATGGAGCTGGTGGTGAAGCGGCTGTTATTGATCCAGGCTTCTTCTTCCGTATCTCTACAATTATCACTATTGTTGGCGGGACAATGTTCCTTGTTTGGTTGGGGGAACAAATTACAAACCGTGGTGTGGGTAATGGGATTTCACTCCTTATTTTCGCTGGTATTGTTGCTGAATTGCCACGTGCCTTTGCTTCTACGTTAGAATTAGGCCGTCAAGGTCAGTTTAACTTTTTAGCGCTTGTGGCTTTGTTTGTTATGGTTCTAGGTGTTATCGCATTTATCGTTTACATGGAACGTGCCCAACGTCGTGTGCCAATACAATACCCAAAACGTCAAGTGGGTAATCAAATGATGCAAGGTCAACAAAGTCATATGCCGTTGAAACTTAATGCATCAGGGGTTATTCCTGCAATTTTTGCATCATCTTTATTGCTTTTGCCTCTGACATTGGTAGGTTTTCTAGGTGCGCAAGGTGGTAATGGTTTTATACAGACTATCAGCAGATATCTTTCACCAGGTCAGCCTATTCATATGGTTTTATATGGTGCGATGATCGTATTCTTCACATTTTTTTATACAGCCATTGTTTTTAACCCTAAAGAAAATGCTGAGAATTTAAAAAAGCATGGCGGTTTTATTCCTGGTATGCGTCCAGGAGAGCAAACAGCGAATTACTTAGATTATGTTGTGACACGTATTACGGTTATTGGTGCAGCCTATCTGACATTAGTATGTTTGTTGCCTGAATTTCTGATCGCAGAGTTTTCATTGCCGTTCTATTTTGGCGGGACATCTTTATTGATTGTGGTAACGGTAACGCTTGACACTGTTAGTCAAATTCATTCACATTTAATAGCGCATCAATATGAAGGTTTGATTAAAAAAACAAAGCTAAGAGGAAGGCGATAAAGCATGAGATTGATTTTATTTGGGCCACCTGGTGCCGGCAAAGGTACACAAGCCAAAAGACTTGAGACAGTACATGGCCTGAAACAACTCTCTACTGGAGACATGCTCCGTGCCGCAGTGAATAGTGGTAGTGCTTTAGGCAATAAATTAAAGAATATTATGGCATCTGGAGAATTGGTCTCAGATGATATTATGTGTGATCTGATCGAAGATCGTATAAAACAGCCAGATTGCCAAAAAGGTTTTATTCTTGATGGATTTCCTCGTACAACAGCGCAGGCTGAAGCTCTGGATAAAATGTTACAAAAAAATGGTATAAATCTGGATCATGTGATTGAACTGGTTGTTGATGAACAGGAATTATTTAATCGTTTACAAGCACGTATTGCTGAATCAGGTGATGCTGTCCGTGCAGATGATAATGAAGAAACCTTTAGACATCGTTTAGACGTATATAAAGCGCAAACTGCACCTGTCTTGCCTTACTATAAGGAAAAAGATCTTGTTAGGCAGATTGATGGCATGCAGCCTATTGATGTTGTCGCTGATAAAATAGATGGTTTACTGACTAAGAAAGCTGCCTAGTTTACAGTCATGGCTATGTCTCTTTCTCAGATTTATCGTTTTGATGCCTCTCATACATTGCCAGATTGGCCGCAAGTACATGGCCATTCCTATGAAGTAAAAGTCTTTGTTGCCGAGACTGAGCCTGATGCCGATTACGTCATCGCCATGAAAGACTTTAATGATGCGGTGACGCCAGTGATCGCAGAGCTTAATAATTCGTATTTAAATGATATCATTCCTGTGCCGACCATGGAAAATATTGCCCGTTGGATCGCTTTGCGTCTTGCTGCCATATCCCCACAAAAAATCATTGTTTACCGCCCTACATTAGGGATGGAATGTATTTATGAGCCTTATCGCTAAAAATAACGACAATTAGTGTAAATTTTTCTTGACGTGGGCTTAGGAGTTCTTATAGTGTGCCCATCTTAGACAAATATGTCTTTAAACTTTACGTGTACGAACTGGCGATTTTTAAGGGTTTTTAAGAATTATACGGTTCGGTTTGAAATGAAAAGGAACAAAAATGGCTCGTATTGCTGGTGTTAACATACCGACTAATAAACGTGTGCATATCGCACTTACTTACGTTCACGGGATTGGCCGTAAAATCGCCCTCGATATTCTTGCAAAAGCAGGCATTGGTGGCGGCACACAATTCCCACGTGTGAACGAACTTTCAGAAGATGAATTAGCAAAAATTCGTGAAATCATTGATGCAGAACACAAGGTTGAAGGTGAACTTCGCCGTGATGTTTCTACAAACATTAAGCGTCTCATGGATATGCGTTCTTACCGTGGTCTTCGTCACCGTGCAAAACTTCCTGTACGTGGTCAAAGAACAAGCACTAATGCCCGCACAAGAAAAGGCCCAGCTGTGGCTATTGCCGGCAAGAAAATGAACACGAAGTAAGATCAGATAAAGGATAGGACGATATATCATGGCAAAGAAACAAGCAGTCGTTAAAATTAAGAAAAGAGAACGCAAAAATATCTCAACAGGTATGGCCGTTATCAATTCTACGTTTAACAATACATTGGTAACAATTACAGATACACAAGGTAATGTATTATCTTGGTCTTCTTCAGGCACGATGGGCTTTAAGGGATCACGTAAATCAACACCTTATGCGTCTCAGATTGCGGCAGAAGATGCGGGTCGCAAAGCGCAAGAGCATGGCGTAAAAGATTTGAAAGAAGTACGTATTAAAGGACCAGGTTCAGGACGTGAATCTGCGTTGCGTGGTCTTCAATCAGTTGGCTTTACAATACAACTTATTAAAGATGTTACACCAATTCCACATAATGGATGCCGTCCGAAGAAACGTCGTCGCGTATAATAGAGTTATTAGAAATTATTTAGTTAAGAAAACAACACAAAGGAAAGGGTCGAACCTTGATTTACAAAAACTGGCAAGAGCTGATTAAACCAACAAAAGTAGACGTTAAAGCAGGCAAAAATGCACGTACCACAGGTACTGTTGTTGTTGAGCCATTGGAACGTGGTTTTGGTATCACATTAGGTAACACGCTACGTCGTGTTTTATTATCATCACTTCAAGGTGCTGCTGTAACGGCTATCCAAATTGAAGGTGTTGTTCACGAATTTTCTTCAATTGAAGGTGTGCGTGAAGATGTAACAGATATTATTTTGAATATCAAAGCGATTGCGATTGCAATGCATGCTGAAGGTCCTAAGAAAATGCGTTTGCATGCTGAAGGTCCATGTGAAGTAACTGCGGGCATGATCGAAGCAGGTGCAGATATCGAAATTATGAATCCTGAATTGGTTCTTTGTACATTAGATAAAGGCGCAACGCTAAATATCGAATTTACAGTGAATACTGGTAAAGGATATAGCCCAGCTTCTCAGAACCGTCCAGAAGACGCACCTGTTGGCTTGATCCCTGTTGATTCAGTTTTCGCACCAGTGCGTAAAGTAACATATGAAGTTGAAGATACCCGTGTTGGTCAAATTACAGATTACGATAAGTTGATCTTGGCTGTTGATACAAACGGTTCTGTAACACCTGAAGATGCTGTGGCTTATGCTGCTCGTATCTTGCAAGACCAGTTACAAGTCTTCATTAACTTTGAAGAGCCTAAGCAAGAAGCTCATGGCGAAGAAAAACAAGACCTACCGTTTAACCGTAATTTATTACGCAAAGTGGAAGAGCTTGAATTGTCAGTACGTTCAGCAAATTGCTTGAAAAATGACAATATCATTTATATCGGTGATTTGGTTGAGAAATCAGAAAGCGATATGTTGAGAACACCTAACTTTGGTCGTAAATCTTTGAATGAAATCAAAGAAGTACTAACAAATATGGGCTTACATTTGGGTATGGACGTTGAAGGATGGCCACCTGAAAATATTGAAGAACTAGTAAAGAAAGTAGATGATCCTTTCAGACCAATGTAATTGTTTGAAAACCATCTTATAAGGAGGATGCATTATGCGTCATGGAATATCAGGAAGAAAATTTAACAGACAGCGCGATCACCGTCGTTCGATGTTGGCTAACCTTGCCTGTGCTTTAATAAAGCACGAGCAAATTACGACAACATTGCCGAAGGCAAAAGATCTTCGCCCATACCTAGAAAAATTGGTAACAATGGGTAAAAAAGGTACATTGGCGGCTCGTCGTATCGCTTCAGCTAGATTGTTGCAAAACGAAGCTGAGGTAGCGAAGCTTTTCGATGTGTTGGCTGAGCGTTATAAAGAGCGTAATGGTGGTTACTTGCGTATCATTAAAGCGGGTTTCCGTTATGGTGATAATGCGCCACGTGCGGTGATCGAATTTGTTGATCGTGATGAATCAGCAAAAGGTCAAGATTCAGGCCCAGTATTTGTTGATGAAACAGATGTGCCTGCAGAAGCACCAAAGAAAAAAGCGGCTGCTGCTTAATTCTTCTTACATTTAAGTATTTTAAAAGCCCCGATAAGGGGCTTTTTTATTGTCTATAGATCGGGCATGATGATCTATGGCATTTTGGCAAGATATTCAAAAGGACATAGAAGCACATGGTGGTAAGGGCGGATTCTTCTGCTGTCTAGGATATATCTTATTTAACCCTTCTATTCGTATGTTGTTTAGTTATAGATTGCAGCGTTTATTAAGCGGAGAAGATATTGTTTCTCGTTTATTACAAAAGGCTCTCTGGATGGGGAGTTGTCGTAAATCTAGCTGTCATATCAATCCTAAAGCAGTGATTGAAGCAGGCGTTAAATTCCCACATCCGACAGGTATTGTGATAGGCCATGGTGCGGTGATTGAAGCAGGGGCGATTATCTATCAAAACGTCACCATTGGTAAAAAATACCATGAGGACAGTGCAAGCCAAATCGCTCCTTATATTAAATCAGGGGCGATTATTTATGCGAATGCTGTCGTGGTTGGCGGTATTGTGATGTCAGAAAATAGCGTTATTCCAGCACAAAGCTTTATAGATAAGGATATTTAATCCTAGCTAGTTTTTGTACCGTCAAAGAGGCGTTCGGCCATTTTTTCACCGCTTGGGATAGCAACAAGTTTGAGGCGAATATTAACGGGTGTGCCCGCTGGTGATTTAACATCTGTAAACATTTGCAAGGTATCGTGATAACGATTAATCGCTTCCATTGGTTCTTGGTCGTGAACGGGGCGTTGTAACATTAAGCAATATTCATTACGGCCTGTTTGTCCAAGTAAGTCAGATTGACGGCGTAATTTGATGACATAGGTTGAAAGTTTTTGAAACGCTGTGTCTGCGGCTTCTAGGCCTTCTTTAGCGGCAATTTCTTCAAAATTATCGGCAATAAAGAAGATTAAAAAGGTGCGGTCACCGTAACGGTCTGCTCGGTCAATGGCTGAGAGATAGACTTGGTTAAAGGCTGATTTTTGAATAACGCCATTGTGGTAGTCGTAATCTCGCTCAAAGTCACCCATATATTCAGCTAAAGCGGCATAACGATCCGCATTGCCCATTTTTTCTTTCAGTTGCTCAGGGTCGATTGGTTTTGTTAGCCAGTCATTTGCTCCTGATTTCAGGCATAAATCTTGATTGGCGTTATGTGAGCATAGCAAGATATAAGGATATTTGCCTTGCGGTAAAATACGGCGCATTCCAAGGACAAATGGGCGTGGATCATTTAGGGGTGCTGGATCAAAGATCACCGCATGAAAAGGTTTTTCTTTCATCAAATCAAGGCCGTTATTTTTGACCTGTTCAACATGCACTTCATGCGCCAGCTCTTGAAGCTGTGACTGAATGATTTGTGTTGAAAGACGATCACGATCAATAACGAGAATTTTCATGGATATTTCTTACCTTCTTTTTTCTTTATGGTTATGATCCTATAGAACGCACAGAACATCAAGTCTTGTTTCGCATATTCCCCCTTGCCTTTTTTGGCGGAATATCACACAAATAGGCTATGTTAGATATAAAATACATTGTTGAAAATACAGATGCGGTTCGCCGTTCTATTAAAGAACGCCATGTAAAATGCGATATTGACGAGGTCATTCGCTTGTATGAGGCACAAAAATCTTTAAAGACTGAGATTGAAGGGTTACGGGCGGAGGCTAATCAAACAGCCTCAGCGATGAAAACAGCTAAATCTCAAGATGAACGTGCGCCACTCATTGCTAGAGGCGGTCAAATAAAATCTGATATTCAAGCTTTAACCGATAAAGTAACGGAGGCTGAAGATGCTTTTCATCAAGCTATGATGACGGTGCCGAATGCGTTGGCAGGGGATGTGCCGTCTGGCCAAGACGATAATGAGAATGTCGCTATCTCACATTTTATGGAGCCAACAAAGTTTGACTTTCAGCCGAAAGATCATTTGGAATTGGGCGCTGAGCTTGATCTGATTGATTTTGAGGCGGGGGCTAAGGTAACAGGTTCTAAATTCTATTTCTTAAAAAATGAAGCTGTGCTTTTGGAAATGGCGATTAAGAATCTAGCCATGCGTATGGCGATGCAAAAGGGTTTCATGCCGATGATTACGCCTGATTTAGCACGTAATGATGTGCTTGAGGGGATTGGCTTTAACCCTCGGGGTGAAGAGAGCAATACCTATATGCTTGATGGTCTTGACCTAAGTTTAATCGCAACAGCCGAGATTGCTGCTGGTGGCTATCATCGTGATGAGATTATAGATACCTCTAAGCTGCCTATTAAATATGTAGCCGATAGCCATTGTTTCCGACGTGAAGCGGGCTCTGGTGGTCAATCAAGCAAGGGCATGTACCGTGTGCACCAATTCTCAAAGATTGAGCTTTTTGTTTTCTGTACGCCAGAACAATCAGCGCAAATGCATGAAGAAATTCGTGAGTTGGAAGAGGCGATTTATCAAGCCTTGAAGATACCATATCGAGTGATGAATATCTGTGCTGGTGATCTGGGGGCTGCGGCCTATAAAAAATACGATATTGAGGCTTGGATGCCCGGCAAAGATGATGGCGGGGCGTATGGTGAAGTAACATCTGCGTCAAACTGCACGAGTTTCCAAGCACGTCGTTTGAATATCCGCTATAAAAACCCCGAAACAGGCAAAAATGAATTTGTCCATACATTGAACGGGACAGCGGCAGCGCTTAGCCGTACCCCTGTGGCGATTTTAGAGAATTATCAAACTAAAGACGGTGAAGTGATTATTCCTGAGGTTTTAAGGCCGTTTATGGGCATGGATAAAATCACTAAGGATAAGTCAGTTCTTAAGAATCTTGGCTAGTCTTTGATCTTTATTTTGTAGATAGCCATGAGACTTACAAAATAGATGAAAGAAATAACTATTTGTAAGATAGCAAAAAAATTCTTTGTATCTCCAACATTATATTGTATCACTGGTTTAAGTAACCCAACCATTAATGCTAAAGCTATGAGTAGATAGCGATAAGAGCCAATTTTAATAAAACATTCTTTGAGTGTCTGACCGCCCTTGGCAACAAGACTCAATGGATAAAGTATAACCGTTTGTAAGAGAGTAATAATTACTAATGTGACGATATAGTCAGCGTATTTATCTATCAACAAAGTATGGGTAAAGTTTTCGCCAAAAAAAGCTGTTTGTATAGTTACAACGCAATCAACCATAAAAAAAGAAAAAGCCATTACAAGGCATAGACCTAAGAAAAATAGCATGCCTTTTATATCACCCCAATCGAACCACCAAATTCTTTTTTCACAAAGATAAAATTTTATAAAACGGGTAGTACACCAAGAGACTATTAAGAAGTATATTGCTATCTCTATAAAGCTTTCAGACCCTGACTCTAGAATAGTTTCTGTATTATAATAATCGAGGCCTGCTTTAATGCTATATTCTACATAGTCTAATATATACGAAAAGATGAGTAACAGCGTTAAGATTGGTTTTTGTGTAAATAAGTTTTTTATTTTATCAGCGATCGATAGCATGTATATAGTATAACTTTAATTGAATTTTTATCTATTCTTTTCTTATGGATTATCTCCAGTATCACGTAATTCGTCTAACTCTTTTTTCACTGACTTTGTTATGAGGTTATCTAAAATAATTTCCTTTAATTTATTTCCTCTGCCAAAGTATTTGCCTGCTGCTTTCCCTATTCCTTTTGCTATGAGAAAATCTTCGGGGAAAGATGGTATTGCACGGCCGTTATTAGCCTCAAAATAGGGTTTTTTTCTAGAAGGTATTGGCGGTTTCTTAGGTTTGTGTGAAGGTTTGGGCGCCATGGAAAGTTGGAGGGCGTGCGCCGTCTCGCCATTGGGACGAATGATGCCGTCTTCTTTGAGGTTATTCTGGCGCTGGAATTTGCGGATTTCCTGTTCAAGAGGTGGATCGGTATAACCAAAATTAGGATTACCGCCATCATAACCAATCTGTTTAAGGCTGGAGCGTAATGTCTTAACATCGTTTTCCTCACTTGGATAGCCTTTGCCGATGGTTGTTTTTAGATTTAAAGTATTCTTGTTATTCATATAACTTTCTTATTGTTGAAAATAAAAAAAGCACTGCGGACGGAGTCCGAGTGCTTTGGTGAGACCATAGCATATATATGAATAAATTCCTATATATTTTAACCAATAAACCCTAAATGGGTTAATAAGATAGACAAGCCGATGGCAATAAGAATAGAGCCACCGATAAGTTCAGCGATTTTACCGATGCGCAGCCCGATATAATGACCAGCAAGAATACCAATACTGCTCATGGTGAAAGTTGCAAAGCCAATAGCTATAGCAGTGAGCCAGATATCAACGCTTAGAAAAGATAGTGATATTCCAACAGTTAGAGAGTCTATACTCGTGCTACAAGCTGTCATAACAGTCCTTAGAAAACTTGCGTTCTTGTTTTTTGTTATCTTTGTTTCAGACTCTATTTCAGCAGGCGTTGATCCTTCACGGATCATTTTATAACCAATAATGCCAAGTAAAATAAAAGCAATCCAATGGTCAAAAGATTCAACATAGCTTTTGGCTATATGGCCTAAAATCCAACCAATGAGTGGCATGATAAACTCTACAACGCCAAAGATCAGACCTAATTTCAGGGCGTGTGCAATTGCTGGGTTTTTAGCATGTGCTCCTTTGGCCAGAGAGGCGGCAAAGGCGTCTGTGGACATGCTCATAGCAATTAATGTAGTCGAGGCAATACTCATGTGGTGGACTTTAGTGGAGACGAAAGAAGCGTGCAAGAAAACAATTATGCTCTTTACAGCTTTTCAGGCTTGCAGCTCATGGCAAAAGTTTTTATGGTTAAAAACACAGTCAAACAAAGGAAAAGAGAATGATTAAGATTACCCTACCCGATGGATCAATACGCGAATATGAAGGCGTGGTTGTGACGGGTACGCAAATTGCGGAAAGCATTGGCGCAGGGCTGGCAAAAGCAGCCTTGGCGGTAACGGTTGATGGCGTGCAACGTGATCTTTCTGATCCTATTAAGGCAGATGCAAAAGTATCAATTATTACAGTTGATAGTCCTGAGGGTCTTGAGATTATGCGCCATACAGTGGCCGCACAAGTTCTGGCACGTGCCGTTAAGAATCTTTATCCATCAGCAAAATTAGCGATTGGCCCAACAATTGAAGACGGCTTTTATTATGATGTAGCGTTCCAAGAGCCTATTTCATCGGATGATTTGGAAAAAATTGAAAAGGAAATGCGTAAAATTATCGAAACGCATGCATCAATTAGCAAAAGTATCAACAGTAAGGCAGATACTATTGCGGCGTTTAAAGAACGTGGTGAGGATTACAAGGTGAAGATTGTTGAAGAGTCTGAACAAAAGGATGGTTTTCAATTATACGCACAAGGTGATACAGGCTTTGTTGATTTATGTCGTGGACCGCATGTGCCAACGCTGAAACATATTGGTGCGTTCAAGCTGACAAAACTAGCGGGCGCTTATTGGCGTGGGGATTCAAATAATGAAATGCTGACACGTATTTATGGGACTGCATGGAAGAATGACAAAGACCTTAAGGAATATTTGCACCGTATGGAGGAAGCCGAAAAGCGCGATCATCGTAAGATCGGTAAGGAAATGGATTTATTCCATATGCAAGGTGAGGCACCTGGACAAGTATTCTGGCACGATGGCGGCTGGACAATTTTTAAAGAACTTGAAGGCTATATTCGTGGCAAGTTGCGCCGTCATAACTATCAAGAAGTGAATACGCCCCGCTTAATCAATAAAGATTTGTATATCAAATCGGGTCACTGGGGTAAATTTGGTGAAAATGGCATTTTTACTTCCAATGCTTATGAGCATGAACATGCTTTAAAGCCAATGAATTGTCCTTGCCATGTAGAGATTTTCAAAAATGACGGGAAATCATATCGCGATTTACCAATTCGTATGTCTGAATTTGGTAATTGTTTTAGACAAGAGGCACGTGGTGCTTTACATGGCTTGATGCGTGTAACGTCGATGACACAGGATGACGCCCACATCTTTTGTACAGTAGAACAAATTGAGCAGGAGGTGATCTTGCTTAATGATCTTATTGCTGAAATATACGCAGAACTAGGATTTGAGAGCTATTTTGTGCGTTTTTCTGATCGTCCTGATGCGCGTGTTGGGTCTGATGAGATTTGGGATGCCGCAGAAAATGGTTTGAAAAAGGCGTGTGAAGCTGCTGGTGTTGACGTGGTAATGAACCCTGGTGAAGGGGCTTTTTATGGACCAAAGCTTGAGTATGTTTTGAAAGACTGTATCGGTCGTGAATGGCAATGTGGTACAATTCAACTAGATTTCAACCAGCCCAATCGCCTCGGTGCGTTTTATGTTGATGTTGATGGTGAAAAGAAACATCCTGTGATGATCCACCGTGCCCTTCTAGGATCACTAGAGCGTTTTATCGGTATTTTGATCGAGCATTATGCGGGTCACCTTCCTTTATGGTTAGCGCCAACACAGATTGTTGTATCGGGGATTGTGGAAGATCATAATCCACATGTCGAAAAGGCATATAAACGTCTTAAAGATGCTGGTTTCCGTGTGAAAGCTGATCTTCGTAATGAAAAGATCAATTATAAAATTCGGGAACATATGCATGCCAAAGTGGCAATGGTTGGTGTGATCGGAGAAAAAGAAGCTGCAGAGGACACTATCACCATTCGTCGTTTAGGTGCAGAAGGCCAGAAAACGTATAAGATGGATGAATTTATCGCAATGTGCCATGAAGAGGTCAAAACGAAAGCACTGCCTCTTTCTCATCAAAAAGATAAGCAAGCGGCCTAGGTTGGTTGTTCAAAAGACTCTGGTTTTGGATATTTTTCCTGAATAATGTTGTCTAAGGTGTACATTGCTATGGCTACTGCCATTATCACTGGGTTATTAGATACAATTTTTGTATCTATTTGAGCTAGTAAACGTATGTTTGCATGAATAGCGTTGCAATTTATGCCTTCGGCAGCTGTGCTACCGATAACGAGGCCAATTCCATGTTCATGGCACAGCGTAATTAATTCTGGACGAATGGCTGAATCAAATACACCAATAGAGTGGCAATTAAATTCATTTTTACGTTGTAAGACTTTTTGTAAGAAGTCGTCTTTATATCCTGCGCCATCTTTGATTGTAAAATCAGCGTTAATGTCTGCGTCACTAAAAACGTCATGCGTTTTAAAAAAAGGTTCAATTATTGCTTCTGGATCTAGCGCTAATATCTTTAATAAGGCACTGAGGTCAGTGCTGCCATATGAGATATTTTGTTTATCAATAGTACCAGCATTTATGTATTTTTTTAAAACAGCGTGGCTAGCCGCTGCAACGACATTATTTTTTACATCTACTACCATTTTATATCCATCTGGTGCAAGGCGTGTATGTAAATCAACTAACTGGTCAAATGTAGGTATTCTCTCACCGTTTGGATAATAAAATTTTTGTAAATCTTGATAAGTTGTTTGACTGATATCGATGCCAAATTGTTTTTTTAGTTGTCCTTCGTGGCCAATAACGGCGATATTATCTTTTGTAAGGCAAATGTCTACCTCGCCACCATCTGCACCATGCGTCATCCCATGATAGTAGGACTCTAGTGTATTGGGAATAATGCTTGCGCCGTATTGATTGCGAGCAATATTTTCACCGCTTCCTTTATGTGCAATATTTCTTATGGCCATTTTTTAACATAATACATTATATATTTTTTGTCAATATAGCCGAGATTGTTAAAACAGCGCCTAATAGGCGCTGTTTTTAATTCTACATTGTTTAAGCCTATGCAGGTGTACGTGTTTTACGTCCATGGCGTGATTCACGTCCACGTTCATGCCCTGCCTGACCTTCAGGCGGATTACTTGATTTTGGTTGTTTTGAAAAGGCTTGTGATACTGATGTTGCCATTATAGTCTCCCCCATGCTATTTAAGTTATGTAAACCAATTAACCTGAAAAGACATATTCTGTCAAATAAAAAGTATAATTATTTTAAAATAACAATAATTTAATAAATATTTGAAACTTTATTGCGCTCTTGGTGGGTGGGTATAAGGTCAATTAAATCTTGTAAATCTGGGTAAAATCCTTAATGTATCAGGGATATGAGTATACATCTTTATAAGAATGATTTGCCCGATGGGCTTGATTTAGGCGATGTTGTCGCTATTGATTCAGAAGCTATGGGGTTAAACCCAGTGCGTGATCGCCTCTGTGTGGCGCAGCTTTCTTCTGGGGATGGTAAAGCGCATCTTATTCAATTTGATCCTGCGGCTAAATATAAGGCTCCTAATTTTAAGAGATTGTTAGAGGATAAGAAAACCACCAAAATTTTTCATTTTGCCCGTTTTGATGTGGCTTTATTTTATCAATATATGGGGGCTGAAACCCGTAATATCTTTTGCACTAAAATTGCTTCAAAGCTGGTAAGAACTTTTACGGATCGTCACGGTTTAAAAGAATTGTGTAAAGAGTTTTTAAGCATCGATTTATCAAAACAACAACAATCGTCGGATTGGGGCGCTGAAACGCTTTCAAAAGACCAACAAAAATACGCAGCCAGCGATGTTTTGTATCTGCATCAATTGCGTGACCGCCTTATTGAAATGTTGGAGCGTGAAGGCCGTATGGATATAGCACAAGACTGTTTTGATTTCCTATTAACAAGAGCAAGGTTAGATTTAAATGGCTGGAGCAACCCCGATATCTTCGAACACTAAAATTGATATGAATGACTCACTTTCTATCTCACAACAAGAAAAAGACATAGAGGCTGGTACACGCACGCTGCAACATGAGGCAGACGCTTTATCTACTTTAGCTTTGGGTCTGAACGATGGCTTTGCACGGGCTGTTGATGTGATTGATCGCATGAAAGGTCAAAGACGTGGGCGTCTAATCGTAACGGGTATGGGTAAATCTGGGCATGTCGGTCGCAAAATCGCTGCGACGATGGCTTCAACCGGCACGCCATCTTATTTTGTGCATCCTGGTGAAGCAAGCCACGGTGATTTGGGTATGATTACAGAAGACGATGTGGTCTTAGCGATGTCTAATTCTGGTGAAGCGCCAGAATTGGGCGATATTATTGCTTATACGCGCCGTTTTGGTATTCCGTTAATTGCTATTACATCCAAGGCGGGATCTACGCTGGGAAAAGGTGCTGATATCACACTTGAGCTACCGCCTGTAGGTGAAGCGTGCCCAAATGGATTGGCTCCAACAACCTCGACAACCTTGACGATGGCGATGGGTGATGCTTTGGCGGTAGCGTTGTTAGAGCGTATGAATCTAACACCTGAACAATATAATGTTTTCCACCCAGGTGGAAAACTGGGTAAGAAATTGATGAAAGTGTCAGAGCTTATGAGCCCACTGGAGTCTTTGCCGATCGTGCCTCAAGGGACAAAAATGAAAGAGGCTCTTGTCGTTATGGCGGAAAAAAACCTTGGTTCATTATTGGTCGTAGACGCTGCTGGTCTACTACAGGGTATGATTACCGATGGAGATATTAAACGTCATATTGACGACCATTTGCTGCAAAAATCAGTTGAAGAGATTATGAGTAAGAATCCTAAAGGTATTGCAAAGGATATGCTGGCTGCACAAGCTATGGATATCATGCTTAATGGTGACCAGCCAATTACTTCACTCGTAGTTTTTGAGGAAGAGGGTAGTCGTAAATTGGCAGGTGTAGTGCGCATCCAAGCGTGCTTACGTGAAGGCGTGGCGTAAAGTCAATGCCGCCTAAGCAAGACAAGCAGTCTAAAGAGCGGCTTAATAGTCTTAACATTGAAGAACGTTCTCATGCTAATAATATTCATGGATATTCTCGCTTTATTCGGTGGATGCGTGTTGTCGTTCCGATCGGTTTAATTCTTCTAATTCTTTCTTTATTCACATGGCCACAATTTCAAGAGAGCATGCCAGAATTAGCGCAATCCGAAGATGGCATGGATATATCACAAGCGCAGAATACGCTTGTAAATCCTCGTTATGAGAGCCTCGATAATGCACTCCGTCCTTATGTTGTTACGGCACAAAGAGCGGAACTTAAAGGACTAAAAAAGGAAGATGTTTATTTGACAGCACCGCGTGGTCATCTGATTTTTTCACCAGAACGCATATTAGATGTTAAAGCAGATAATGGTATTTATAACCAAGAAAAACAAACATTAACTTTAACAAATAATGTCACGTTAAAGCACAGTGAGGGCTATAGTTTAACAACACAATCTATGTTTGTTGACCTAAAGCAAGGCATAGCGCAAAGTGATGAGCAGGTTGAAATAACTTCGCCAATAGGTACATTGACAGCACCCTCAATGGTGATTACTGATGAAGGTGATAATATACGTTTTAATGGGCCAAGTTCTTTGACAGTTGAGTTAAATAGGGATTAAATACGAGCTTATGCAATATAAAATACCACTATTCGTATTACTTTTTTGGATGATCGCCCTGCCTGTATTGGCATCTTCTTTAGAAATTGAGGCTGATGATGCGCTGGAATGGGATCGCAAGAATGGTGTATTCACTGCACGGGGTAATGCTGTCGTTGTCTATGGTAGTACTACTTTAAAGGCTGATCTATTAACGGCGCATTATACCGAACAAGCTGATGGTAATATGACGATTCAAAAAATTGTCGCTACGGGTCAACCAAAAGCGATAAAGGGTGATGACATTATTACGGCCAATCTGATGACCGCTTATATGGCTAATAGCCAACTCGATCATATTAAAGCTGAGGGTGGTGTTAAAATTACAACACCAACAGAACAAGCTGAAAGTAAGTATGCAACTTATAAAACAGCAACAGAAGTCGCCACGATGCAAGGTGATGTCAGCATTAAGCGTGGCGCAAATATCTTGCTTGGTGATAAGGCTGAGTTTAATCTCAAAACAGATACGGCACGTTTGACGGCTGCACCTCTTAAAGCAGATGGTACTAAAACACGTGTTCGTGGTGTATTCTATTTAGATAGTAAAGATAACAATAAGAGTGTAGACAGTCAGTAAATGCCCAGAAAACTTTCCATTGTTGGCCAAGGATTGGAAGCAATTCATATTGCCAAAGCCTATAAGAAACGCCCCGTATTAAGGGATGTATCTGTTTCTATAAAACGTGGAGAGTCAGTCGCTCTTCTTGGCCCCAATGGTGCGGGTAAGACAACAAGCTTTTATATAATGACGGGTATGGTTTCGGCTGATGCTGGGCAGGTTATGTTGGATGGCCAAGATATTACAAAGCTGCCTATGTATCGTCGTGCGCGTTTGGGAATTGGCTATTTACCGCAAGAGCCATCTATTTTTAGAGGACTAAATGTTGAGCAAAATATTCGAGCTGTCTTGGAAGTCTCTGATATTGCTAAACACCGCCAAGATGAGTTGCTTGAAGATCTAATGGCAGAATTCTCTATTACACATTTACGTTATGCCCCCGCTCTTGCTTTATCAGGGGGTGAGCGTCGTCGTGTTGAGATTGCCCGTGCTTTAGCGACACGTCCGCATTTTATTCTAATGGATGAGCCTTTAGCAGGGATTGACCCTATTGCTGTGGGTGAGATTCGTGACCTCATTGGTCATTTGAAAGAGCGTGGCATTGGCGTGCTTATAACGGATCATAATGTCCGTGATACCTTATCTATTGTTGATCGTGCCTATATCCTTAACGAGGGTAAGGTTTTGATGCACGGCACGCCTGATGAAATTATCAGCCATGAAGATGTGCGCCGTGTTTATTTGGGTGATAGTTTTCAGTAGTTAAATTTTAGCGAATTCCTGATATATTAAATATATGAATGATTTCTCACAGCGTTTAGATCTTAAACAGACTCAGACTCTTGTCATGACGCCGCAATTGCAGCAGGCGATCAAGATGTTACAGCTTACGAATGCGGAATTGTCAGAACTGATTGACCAAGAACTTGAGCACAATCCTCTTTTAGAAAAAGTAGAGGGGAGTAGCGAAGACGGCGCAACAGAAAATGAGGCAGCACCAGAAAAAGCGGAAAAAGATTCTTTAGACGAGGTATATGAATCTCAATATGAAGGCGATCAGCAATCTTCTTCTGATTTTGATGCGGGCTCTTCTATGGCAACGGTGGGGGCTGGCGGTAATACCAATTTTGAGAGTGCTGATAATGCGTGGGAAAATAACATGTCCACGAATAAAACCTTGCGTGAACATTTAACCGAGCAAGCGAAGCTAAGCTTTGATACTGCAAAAGAGCAGGCGATTGCCATGCAACTTATTGATCGTTTAGATGAGCGGGGTTTTTTGCGGCAAGAGCAAGATGATTTGGTTAAGACAATCGGCTGTAAAGCGGAGAATCTGGCCAGTGTTTTAGATGTTCTCAAACAGTTTGATCCAACAGGGGTGTTTGCCAAAGATTTGGTTGAGTGCTTTACCTTGCAACTGATGGAGAAAAACCGCTTTGACCCTGCGATGAAAGCGTTGCTTGAGAATCTGAGCTTATTGGCGGAACACGATCATAAAAAATTGCAGGAATTATGCGGGGTGAATGGCGAAGACTTACGTGAGATGATTGAAGAGGTGCGGGCCCTTAACCCGCATCCAGCCAGTAATTTTGACCATTTCGTTGTACAAACTGCTATTCCTGATGTATTGATGCGGGCGATTGAAAAGTCTGCTGGTGGGGGCTGGAAAGTGATCCTTAACCATGAAACTTTGCCAAAGGTTTTAATTAATGAAGAATATCAAGCGATCGTTCAGCAAAATGCCAAAACCAAAGAAGATAAAAATTATGTCAGTGAACGTATTGCTTCTGCCAATTGGTTAATCCGTGCTATGGATCAACGGGCGCAGACAATTCTTAAAGTAGCAAGTGCTATCATCGAAAAGCAATATGCGTTCTTTTTGTATGGGGTGGAATATCTGACACCGCTGACTTTGCGAGAAATCGCTGAGGAAATTGACATGCATGAAAGTACGGTTTCGCGTGTGACAACCAGCAAATATATTGGGACACCGCGTGGTATTTTTGAATTGAAATACTTCTTTTCTTCGGGTGTCTCTGGCTCGGGTGGGAATGATGTGGCTTCTGAGGCGGTAAAAGCCAAGATTAAGGCGCTTATTGATAAAGAAGAAAAACCAAAAGATGTGCTTTCTGATGATAAAATTGCTGAAGAATTAGCCAAAGAAGGCATTGATATTGCCCGTCGGACGGTGGCTAAATACCGTGAGGCGATGCATTACGGCTCATCCGTACAACGCCGTAAAATTTTGAAGAATAAAGGTCGTTAAGAAACACGCATAAAGCATGCAATGCCGATAATGCTTATAATTGAGATGGGGTAAATAACTGATCCGCCCAATTGATTAGTTCTTGTTCGGTGCCGTCATTTACATAGTGATAATCAGCAATAACAATGGGGGGTGCTTTGTTGATGTTTTTAATTTCAACTAAATCACGATTTCTAAGCTCTTCAGCTGTTAAAGGGCGTTCAGGACGTTTGGCCATGCGCTCTTCACGCTTATGTCTTGCGGCATGGATGGCAATTGTCAGCATTTTTTCGGGGAAGTTAGATTGCAGTAATTCAAGCTCTTCCATGCTATAAAGTCCGTCTATTAATACCTTTTTGTTCTCAGTAAGGGCTTGTTTAATGCGTGGAATGCTTAAGGCCGCCATGGCTGCCATACCGTTCTGGGTGCGTAACTCTTCACGAACAGCTTTTTCGTTGGTTTGATTTATTTCGAGACCGCGTCTTTTGACTTCAGCTAAAACGAGTCCGCCAAAATAAATGGCTTCGAATCCATAGGTATCAGTAAGGTATTTAACAAGTGTTGATTTACCTGCGCCAGGCATACCTAAAATAGCGATAATTGAGTGCTTTTTATCCATATATCTTCAGTTATCAAGAAATATGAGACATTTTACAAGTCTTAATACGTATATATAGATGAAAAAATCTTGCATTGATGCCCTAGAAAGGGTACATATGCCTCACAAATCCTCATAATCTGGCTGAATAAGCGTAAAACAGAGAGTGAGCGATTTAATTTCGACTAAAAAAGGACTAAAATTATGGCTGGAATTGCAGCAAAACTAGAAGACAATACGACTAAAGGAGAGTTCGCCGACCTTCTTAAAGAAACATTAGGCGATATGCAAAATTTCGAAGGACAGGTTATCAAGGGCACAGTAGTGGGTATCACTTCTGATATGGCGCTTGTTGATGTGGGCTTGAAAGCAGAAGGCCTTGTGCCGTTGAAGGAATTCGGCGTACCAGGTCAAGCATCTGCGGTTACTATTGGTGATCAAGTAGATGTTTACGTTGAAAGACTTGAAAACAGAGAAGGTCAAGCGGTATTAAGCCGTGAGAAAGCCCGTCGTGAAGAAGCGTGGGAAGATCTTGAAAAAGCGCATAAAGCGAATGAACAAGTTGATGGTATTATTTTCGCCCGTGTTAAAGGTGGATTTACTGTTGATCTTAAGGGTGCGGTTGCATTCCTACCTGGTTCACAAGTGGATATCCGCCCTGTTAAAGATGCGTCACCACTTATTGGTGAATCACAACCATTCATGATCCTGAAAATGGACCGTGCGCGTGGAAATATCGTTGTTTCTCGTCGTGCTATCTTGGAAGAGAGCCGTCAAGAAATCCGTGAAGATCTCATGAAAAACATGGGTGAAGGCCAACAATTGAAAGGTGTTGTTAAAAACATCACTGATTATGGTGCCTTCGTTGATCTTGGTGGTATTGATGGTCTATTGCACGTGACAGATATTTCGTGGAAACGTATCAACCATCCATCTGAAGTACTACAAGTTGGTCAAACAATTGACGTTATCGTTACAAAGTTTGATGAAAAAACACAACGTGTATCACTTGGTATGAAACAATTAGAAAAAGATCCTTGGGATGTTATTTCTAAGAAATTCAATGTTAAAGATGTTGTAAAAGGCAAAATTACAAATATTGCTGATTACGGTGCTTTCGTTGATCTTGGTGATGGTGTTGAAGGTCTTGTTCACGTTTCTGAAATGTCATGGACGAAGAAAAATCTTCACCCAAGTAAAGTTGTTTCTGCTGATGAAGAAGTGGAAGTAATGGTTCTTGAAATTGACAATGACAAACGTCGTATCTCTTTGGGTATCAAACAAGTTCAAGATAATCCTTGGACATCATTCTCTGAGCAATATAAAGCAGGGGACACATTAGAAGGAACAGTTCAGAACAAAGCTGAATTCGGTATCTTCGTATCAGTACCAGGCGGTATTGATGGTATGGTTCACTTGTCAGATATTTCTTGGGAAGATGAAACATCAGATGTAATGGATGCTTACAAAGAAGGCGATAAAGTCACTGTTAAGATCTTGGAAATTGATTCTAATAAAGAGAAAATTTCTTTGGGTATTAAACAGCTTAAAGCAGATCCATTGGCTTCAGCTATGGACGGCATTAAGAAAGGTGATATCGTTACTTGTGTTATCACAGCGATTAATGACAATGCTGTAGAAGTATCTGTTCAAGATGTTGTCAAAGGCTTTATCAAACGTGCTGATCTATCACGTGAACGTTCAGAGCAACGCCCTGATCGTTTCGCTGTTGGTGAAAAAGTTGATGCTAAAGTTGTAAAAGTAGAAGCGAAATCTCGTTCAGTTGTTCTGTCTATTAAGGCAAAAGAACTTGATGAAGAAAAAGCAGCTATGAAAGAATTTGGTTCAACTGAGTCAGGGGCATCACTTGGTGATATTCTTGGTGCGGCTTTGAAAGAACAAGGCGAGCCAAAAGAAGCTAAAGCTGAGAAAAAAACTGCTGCTAAAAAGCCAGCGGCTAAGAAAGCAACAACAGCTAAGAAAAAGTAATTTTTCAAGTTTAATAAAATAAAGAAGCGGCCTTTTGGGGCCGCTTTTTTTATGGATGATTTTTATTTACGTTTAAGAAGTTTTGTCCATAGAGGCTGACGTGCCTCTTCAATCGCCGCTAAAACTTTTTTGAAAACTTGATCCATGGTTTTACCAGAGGTGTCGATAATCAAGTCGTAATTTGAATCATCATAGATATCGACATTGTAGTAACGTAAGAAACGTTCTCTTTCGCTTTTTTTACGTTGCTCGATCATATCAACGGCTTGTTCAACGCTATCATAGGCCTCGGATTGACGCTTATCATCTTTCATTACGCGTTCTGCGGCAATGAAAGGGTTTACTTTCAAACGAATTTTGAAAGAGCGTGGTAGAAAATGCCATGCCATACGTGAATCAACGACAAGATTTGTCTTGGTTTGGGCAAGGTCTTTAAAGACACCATCAATTTTATCGTCAATCGAGGAATCTGTATCAGCCAGTTTATTAAGCTCAAGTGTTGATATGCCCATTTTATCGGCAATGGCACGTTGCGCAAAGCCTGTCGAGTAATATTCTGCTTTTAAAGAGGCGCAAAGCAATTTTGAAAGAGAGCTTTTACCGCTTCCTAAATCACCTGTTAACGTCACAATAAATGGTTTTGATTTAAACATATCCTTTTATAAGGAGATTTTGGATAAGGTCAAAGAAATTTATCAAGAGTGAGTGCTTGACCTTTGTAACGCCTTATTGCAATGTAGAAAAAAGAGCAGGATAAAGGATTGATAACAAATGACAAAATCTGAATTAATTTCTCGTTTAGCAGAACGTAACCCACATCTTTTTTTACGTGACCTAGAGCGGATTGTTGATAGCTTTTTTACAACAATATCTGATGCTTTGAAAGATGGGCACCGTGTTGAGCTTCGTGGTTTCGGTGCTTTTTCCGTGAAAAAGCGGGATGCACGTATTGGCCGTAATCCTCGTACAGGTGAATCTGTTGATATTCCGGCTAAAAACATGCCTTTTTTTAAAACAGGTAAACTTCTTCGTGATCGTTTAAATGGTGAGTAGACAATCAATGTCGCCTAAACCTATATATGTTGCGATAGACACCGATAATATGCACCAAGCGCAGATGTTATCGGCGCAAGTAACGCGCGCTGGAGCAGGTATTAAGCTTGGTTTACAGTTTTTTTGTAATCATGGTAAGGCAGGTGTTGAAAGCCTTATTAAAGCATGCGCACAGCCACCTTCTGTCTTTCTTGACTTAAAATTTCACGATATCCCGAATACTGTGGCTGGAGCTATTGCCTCCTTAGAAGGTTTAAAGATTGATTTTATTAATGTGCATGCAGCAGGCGGCGAAGCAATGATGGTCGCCGCCAAAAAAGCCGCTGAAGCGCTTTCATCGAAACCTAAATTATTGGCCGTTACAGTTCTAACAAGTTTGGATGATGAGGCACTTAACGCTGTAGGGCAGCAAACGCCAGCACAACATCAAGTATTAACACTAGCAAAACTCACCAAAAAATGCGGCTTAGACGGTGTTGTTTGTTCTGCGCATGAGATTGAAACAATTCGTGCGGAATGCGGCGATAATTTTGCACTTATGGTGCCAGGTATTCGTCCTGAAGGCAGTGATATAGGCGATCAAAAACGTGTCATGACACCTAAAGAAGCGATAGATAAAGGTGCAAACCACCTCGTTATTGGCCGTCCTATTACACAGAGCGCTGATCCACAAAAAACAATACAAGAAATTCTAGAAAGTATAGCCACATGATCCATATTCCCTTATGGGCCGTTGCAGGTCTTATCACGGCAGTGATGGGCGCTGCTATGATGTTGTTGCAAGAAAAGCACAAAGCGAGTGGCTTTGCGGTTGCCTTTTTGAATAAAGCGGTGATTGTGTGTATTCTGACAGTACCTGCTTTAATGAATGGGCTGCCTACTGCACCACATTTTTATATTTTATGTGCTGTTTCTGCTGTCATTTTTGCGATTAGCGATGTTATTTTCTTTAATCTTGTCACCCGTTCAGGTGCTGGTGTTGTATCACGTATTTTACCGCTTAATATTATTTTTATTTTTATAGCATGGCTGTTTTTTGATCCATTATTGGTCGCACGGTATATCGCCAACCCATGGCAAACTGCTGGCATTGTCGCTGCATTAAGCGGTGCTGCGATATCGGCAGCAATTTTAAAGAAATGTAGTTTTTCATGGGATGCCATAAAATATGGATGGTTTATCATTTTGGCAGGTGTCATGGGCAGTGTTGTCATTAAAAAAGCGATGTTTGGTATAGAACCAATGAAAGCAGCTTTAGCCTATGTCCCAATACAAGCCGCTATGATGCTGGTTTGCTGGGGGCTTTTTTACATTATTAGACGCCCTATTCCATTAAAGGACTTTGTCTCTAAACAATCTTTGAAAGCGGGACTTTCTATAGGCTGTGCGACCACTATTATGGTTCTCTGTAGTGTTTACGGGGTTGCTGTGGTTGAAAATCCTGCTTATATGTCTGCACTCTTTCATTTATCAAGTGTCTTTGTTATTCTCTATTATAGCGTCATCAAGCATAAAGAGGTTGCCAATGTCAAAGCAGGTATGGGGATTGTTTTCTCAGCTGTGGCATTGATTTTGTTGAAATCTCTTTAGAAAACCTTTAAAAATAAGCATTAATTCAAAAAGGAATAAAAAATGAATTGGTTAACTAATTTCGTGCGTCCAAAAATACAGGCACTTGTTTCATCTCAAAAAGATGTACCTGAAAATCTATGGGTTAAATGCCCTGAATGTGAAGGCATGTTGTTTCACCGTGATCTCGATGATAATGAAAAAGTTTGTTATCACTGTAATTTCCACTTAGCGATGCCTGTATTAGAGCGTTTTAAAAACCTTTTTGATGACGGAAAATTCAAACGTGTTGCTGTGCCTAAAGTAAACCACGACCCTTTAAAATTTAAGGATCAGAAACGTTATGCGGAACGTTTAAAGGCCTCTCAAGCTAAAACAAAAGAAGAAGATGCTATTATTGTAGCTTCAGGCCAGATTGGTGGATGTGAGACTGTTATTGCAGCGTTCAATTTTGCCTTTATGGGCGGCTCAATGGGCATGGCTGTGGGTGAAGGTGTTGTAACGGCCGCTAAAGAAGCAGTTAAACGTAAGGCAGCCTTGATTGTCATTCCATCATCAGGTGGCGCACGCATGCAAGAAGGTGCGTTATCATTGATGCAGATGCCACGCACTATCATTGCGGTCGAGAAAGTGAAAGAACAAGGTTTGCCGTATATTGTGCTATTGGCTAATCCAACAACAGGGGGTGTGAGTGCTTCTTTTGCGATGGTTGGTGATATTCACATTGCGGAACCTAAGGCAATGATTGGTTTTGCCGGTAAACGTGTTATTGAAGAAACAATCCGTGAAAAACTGCCAGAAGGCTTTCAAACAGCTGAATATCTTTTAGATCACGGTATGGTTGATATGGTTTTGGCTCGTCAGAAGCATAATGAAGTGATTGGCTCTATGTTGGCAATTTTGATGGGAAAGCCATCACCAGCAGAAAAAGGTAAAAAGAAAAAGAACAGCGGCACAGAGACAGATGCAATCGCAAATAAAGATGTAGCTGCTTCAAAAGTGGCTGGCTATACAGCATCTGCGGTTAAAAAAGCGTCTGATGTAAATGTGTCAACGCCTGCCAATACTGCCGAGCTTAAAGCACTAAAAAAAGTAGCCACTAAGTAAATGGCAGTGGCGACCTTTAGCACACAAAGCAATGCTCAAGGGGATGCCATTCATGCAAATCCAGAAATTGCTGCACGTTTAAAGAAAATTTATGGTTTATCTCGACGTGATATGAACTTTGAGATTGGCACGCAAAGTCCTTATAGTTTGCTGCTTGAGCGTCTGGGTAACCCACATTTAAAATTGCCGCCTGTTATTCATGTTGCAGGTACGAATGGTAAAGGTTCAACGATTGCTATGTTCCGCAGCATTTTTGAATCGGCAGGTCTGAAAGTTCATGTGTATACCTCGCCACATCTTGTGACGTTTAATGAGAGGATTGTATGCGCGGGCAAAGAAATTGATGACAGCACTTTATTAAAATATTTGAACATTGTTGATAAAGCGAATGGTAATAACCCAGTTACTTTTTTTGAATACACTACAGCCTTAGCTTTTTGTGCATTTGCAGATATAAAAGCTGATATTTGTCTGCTAGAGGTGGGTTTAGGTGGTAGATTAGATTGCACTAATATCATCGCACAAAATATTTTATCGGTTATTACACAAATTGGCTATGACCATACAGAATTTCTGGGTGATACTTTAGAGGCCATTGCTGCTGAAAAGGCGGGTATTATAAAATCACAAAGCAAAGTGGTTATTGCAGAACAAAGTTATAAACAAGCACAAGATTTTTTGCAGCATTTTGTTCAAGAAAAGGGTAATGAGTACCGTGTCGCTACTCAGCCTTATCCATCACAATACCCGCAACCAAATTTATTAGGGCATTACCAGCAGACCAATGCGAGAGCTGTTTTGGCGGGGTTAGAGCTTATTAAAGGACAGTTTAGTTTCTCAGAAGAAGAAATTATACATGGCCTGACGCATGTCAAATGGTCAGCCCGTATGCAGGACATTTCTAAATGTTTTGAACTAAAGAAAGACCAAAAAATATGGTTGGATTCAGGTCACAATGAGGCTGCAGCATTTTGTCTCGCCGATCATGTTAAGCTATGGAATAATACCCGCAGCATTTTATTGGTGGGTATGCAAAAAAGTAAGGACTCAAGCCTATTTATAAAGCCTTTAATACCTTTTTTTGATGATATTTATGCCGTTGATAATTTAAATGCTAATTTTCCGCAAAGTGCCGAGGAGATGGCTGCATTTATCAAAGATAAATCGGGTATTGAGGTAAATGAAGGCGGTAATGTTTTGGATTGTTTGGCTGATATTATTAATGAGCAAGACGGTCCTTTTCAATTAATGATTGCAGGATCCATTTATTTGGCTGGTGAAGTATTGAAAAACCTCTCAATAAAGCCGTAAACTTGCCCTTACTATGCCTCAATTCTAATTCAGTATATAGTGACAAATTAAAGGAAAGAATATATGGGACAAATAGCACAAAAACATAAAATTGTACTGATTGATGATGATAAGAATATTTTGACATCTGTATCAATGGCTTTAGAGGCCGAAGGCTTTGATGTTACGACCTATTCTGATGGCGAGCTCGCTTTAAGATCGATGCAAGATAAGCCTGCAGAATTAATTGTTTTAGATATAAAGATGCCACGTATGGACGGTATGGAAGTACTGACAAAATTGCGTGAAACAAGTGCTATTCCAGTAATTTTTCTTACGTCAAAAGACGATGAGATTGATGAGATTTTAGGACTGAGATTAGGGGCGGATGATTACATCACCAAGCCATTCTCCCAGCGTTTGTTGATTGAGCGTATTCGTGCATTGTTAAGACGCGAACGATATAGTGCGACACCCGCGCCAAAATCTTCTTCAGATGCCGTCACAGAAAGAGGGCACTTGGTCTTAGACGATGATCGTCATATTTGCACATGGAAAGGCAAGATGGTTAATTTGACGGTCACTGAATATTTATTGGTTAAGGCTTTGGCGCAACGCCCTGGGCATGTTAAAAACCGTGACCAATTAATGGATATGGCTTATGGCGAAAATATCTATGTGGATGATCGCACAATTGATAGTCATATCAAGCGTGTGCGTAAAAAATTCAAAGATGTCGACGACGATTTTAATCATATAGAGACACTTTACGGCGTTGGTTATCGCTATAAGGAAAGTGACTAGGCGAGCATAAAATGAAGCTTTTTGCACCCATTTCTGTGCTTACTCTTCGTATTTTGGCAATTAATATGACAGCCTTGATGCTGCTTGGTTTTGGTATTTTATATATTGTGCAATATCAAGATCAATTAGTGCGCTCAGAACTTTCAGCGATGAAAGCTGAAGCAAATTTATTCGCCGGCGCATTATCTGAAAGTGCAACCCAATTGCGGTTACCAGGTTTTTCGCCGCCAACGCAAAGTTACTCTAATCGATTGCTCTTGCCAAATATGACACGTCGCATGGTGGGGCGCTTTGCCGATGCTAAAAAAATCCATGTGCGGGTTTATAATTCTTATGGTGAGGTCATGGCAGATTCAGAGCAAGCTGAGTTAGGCACCTATTTTGATCCAGATGTAGAAACTAAGAATAAGAAAAAACATAAGAATATAGATGATAAGTTAAATGCCTTGCTTAACCAGCTTTTAAAAATAATCCCAAAGCGGCTCAATTTGGAAAATCATCCAGATATTGGCGCAATGAATGCATTATCATTTCCTGATGCAAGAGATGCTTTAAGAGGTGATCGTTCTGCTTCGGCATGGATACATCCAGCGACAGGTGAGCTTTATTTGAGTGCGGCTGCACCCATAAAAAAGGCACGTTATGTGATTGGTGCGGTTTACTTGAGTAAACCAGCCAGCAATATTGAAGCGCAAATTAGAGATTTACAGCTCGATATCCTAAAACTTTTCGGCTTTATTTTTGCGGTGACAATTATTCTTTCTTTATATCTTTCTTCTAATATCGCAAAGCCTCTGCGTAAACTAGCTATATCAGCACGGCAAATTCGTAATACAAAAAGCCGAGACATTCAAATCCCTGATTTTGGTAGACGTAAAGATGAGATTGGCCAGTTATCTTTAGCTTTAAGAGATATGACGACAAGTCTTTGGGATCGTATGGATGCGATTGAAAGCTTTGCGGCTGATGTATCGCATGAACTTAAAAATCCTCTTACATCACTACGTAGTGCTGTTGAGACTGTGGCGCGCCTTAAGGACAAGAAAAGCATTGATAAATTAATGGCTATTATCTTGCATGATATCCATCGCCTTGATCGCTTGATTAGTGACATTTCACGTGCTTCCCGTTTGGACGCTGAATTGTCCAAAGATGCACTGGAGAAAATTGACCTCTATACATTTCTTGAGCGGCTAAAAGAAATTTACACCATGACGGAGTTTGAAAGACCGCAGCATTTTGTCTTTAATATTGAAGCGGCACAAAAAATCAATGTCATGGGAAATGAAACAAGATTAATGCAAGTTTTTGATAATTTGTTGAGCAATGCGGTAAGTTTTAGCCCAGATAAAGGCAAGATTAGCATTACTGTTTTACCATTATTGCAAAACCATATTAAGATCTTGGTAGAAGATCAAGGCACTGGTATTCCAACGAATAAATTAAAAAATATTTTTGACCGTTTTTATACAGAACGCCCATCGGAAGAAAATTATGGCGAGCATTCAGGCTTAGGCCTGTCAATTGTCAAGCAAATCGTCATCGCACATGGCGGTACTATAGAGGCAGAAAACATTGATCTAAAGGATGATAAAAGTGCTGGTGCACGTTTTATCATTGAGCTACCTGCTACAAAAGCTTAAAATGCTTTTATGATTCTACCCTTTAATCAGAAACGACTAGTCTTTGTCAGTGGCATGTCTGGCGCTGGTATATCGACCTCATTAGGGGTGTTTCGAGATATGGGTTATGATGTTTTTGACAATTTACCACTTTTTTTAGTCGCTGATTTATTGAGTAAAACGGCTGATACAAAGGCAATTGCTATTGGACTTGATAGCAAAACAAAAGGCTATTCAGCAGAAGCCTTTGAATCATTGATTGCGCAGATTAGGCAGGGTAAGAAACACCGTATTGACGCTATTTTCTTAGATTGTGACGATAACGTTATTGAGCGGCGCTATGTGCAGACAAAACGACGCCATCCATTGGCTGAAAAAGATCATTCTGTCCGAGAGGCGATTATGACTGAGCGCCGTTTGACAGAAAAGCTCATGCCGCTCATGGATAATCGTATTGATACAACGCAATATTCTGTCTATGACTTGCGTAATGTTTTGGAACGGCAATATGACATTGAAGAACGGCGTGATATTCAGATCACGTTGATGTCTTTTGGGTATAAATTTGGTATGCCCAATCATGCTGACCGTGTCGAGGATGTCCGCTTTTTAAATAATCCTTATTGGGAAGAGAGCTTACGAGATTTGTCAGGTCTTGATCTGAAAATACAGCAATATATTGATAAGGATAAAAACTTTTCTCGTTATATTAAAAAGAGTAAAGATCTTTTGAAGTTTTTATTGCCGTTATATAAGGCCGAGGGTAAGAACCATTTATTGTTGGCATTTGGCTGTACAGGCGGACGGCACCGCTCTGTTTATACAGTGGAAACAATCGCCCATTATATTCGTTCTTTAGGCTATACAGTTGCTATACAGCATCGTGATAAGGACCATAATAATGGTTGATGATCTTTATGATGTGTTAGTGATTGGCGGCGGTGTTAATGGTGCAGGGATTGCCAGAGATGCTGCAGGGCGAGGTCTTAAAACATTACTAGTAGAAGGCCGTGATTTAGCGTCTTCAACATCATCGGCGAGCACAAAAATTATTCACGGTGGTTTGCGCTATTTAGAATATTTTGAATTTCGTTTGGTCAGAGAGGCCTTACGTGAGAGAGAAGTTCTTTTGAAAAGTGCACCACATATTATGTGGCCTTTAGAGTTTATTTTGCCGCATGATAAGCATTTACGCCCTGCGTGGTTTATCCGTATTGGGTTGTTTTTCTATGATAATTTGGCCAAACGTATTTTTTTACCCGCATCAAAAACTGTTTCTTTTAAGAACACAGTTTACGGTAAGCCCCTAAGGGATCGTTTAAAAAAAGGTTTTTCTTACGCCGATGGCTGGGTGGAGGATTCACGGCTAGTTGTCATGAATGTTATAGATGCAAAAGAAAAAGGTGCTGATATTTTGCCGTATACGGCTTGTGTGGCCTTGAAACAAGACGGTGATATTTGGGAGGCTGAGCTGAAAGACACACTGAATGCTCGTCCGCAGATTGTCAGAGCAAAAACAGTGGTGAATGCGGCAGGGCCTTGGGTGTCTACTTTTTTACATGGGGTAGCCAGACAGAATAAAGAGCATCATCATGTTAAACTGGTTAAAGGCTCGCATATTATTGTCTCTAAGCTTTATCAAGGTGAGCATGCCTATATCTTGCAACACCATGATAAGAGGATTGTGTTTACCATTCCTTACGAGGGTAATTATACACTGATCGGTACAACGGATGTGGCCTTTGAAGGTGATCCAAGCCATGTTCAAATTGAGGAAGATGAAATCTTATATTTATGCGATGTCGTGAATGAGTATTTCAAACGTCAATTGACCCCTCGTGATGTTGTCTCCCATTACAGCGGTGTACGCCCATTGCTCGATGATGGTGCAGAGAATGCTTCGGCGGTGACCCGTGATTATAAATTAGATTGGTCACAGAATGAGGGACAGCCACCCTTATTGAGTATATATGGTGGTAAGATTACCACGCATCGTAAGCTCTCTGAGCAAGCGGTTGATCGGCTTTGCGAGGTATTAGGTCGTGATGCCTCATTACCGTGGACGAAGCAATCTGTTTTACCAGGTGGGGATTTCGAGAGTAAAGACAAACTTTATGAACAGGTAAAATCTGTTTATCCATGGTTGCACAAAAATATGTTGGAACGTTGGATTACTGCTTATGGTACAAGACTTTATACTATTATAGGCGCAGCAAAAGTGATTAAAGATTTGGGACAACATTTCGGCGAGCATGTCTATCAAGCGGAAATTGATTATATGGTACGTGAGGAGTTTGCTCGTTCTACTGAGGATATTTTATGGCGTCGTTCTAAATTGGGATTGCATTTATCTGATAAGACTAAACAAGCAATCGCAGATTATATGAAACATGTAAGGGTATAGATATGGCACTTATTTTATCAATAGATCAAGGTACAACAAGCTCACGGGCAATTCTGTTTGATACAGATAATGGCGATATTAAAGCAGTTGAGCAAAGAGAGCTGCCACAAATCTATCCGCAAAGCGGTTGGGTTGAGCATGATCCAATGAATATATGGCAAGATAGTCTTGCCTGTGCTCGAAAGATTTGTGCCTCGTATAAAGATATTATCTCGATAGGTATTACAAACCAACGTGAAACAACTATCATCTGGGATCGTAAAACAGGCCAACCTGTCTATAACGCTATTGTTTGGCAAGACCGTCGTACGGCCGATTATTGCAAAATGCTTAAACAAAAAGATCACGAAAAACGAGTGCAGCAAAAAGCTGGTTTATTGCTCGATCCTTATTTTAGCGCCACCAAGATACATTGGATTTTAGAAAATGTTGCAGGTGTTCGTGATCGTGCTGAAAATGGAGAATTAGCTTTTGGGACAGTGGATACATGGTTATTGTGGAATTTGA
Source organism: Micavibrio sp. (assembly GCA_002699085.1). Classification (GTDB taxonomy): domain Bacteria; phylum Pseudomonadota; class Alphaproteobacteria; order Micavibrionales; family UBA9664; genus UBA9664. The sequence goes on along the minus strand of PAAR01000023.1, from coordinate 57,418 downwards.
CAGAAGGTAAAATGCACGCAACTGACTGCACAAATGCAGCACGTACCATGCTCTATAATATTCACGAACAACAATGGGATGATGATTTATTAAAATTATTTGATATACCAAAATCATTACTACCTAGTGTTCAACCAAATACCCATGATTTTGGAGTAGCAACAGAACTAGGAAACATTAAGATTCAAGGTATGGTGGGCGATCAACAGGCCGCAACAATTGGTCAAGCCTGTTTCGAGAAGGGAAGTGTTAAAAGTACTTATGGGACGGGCTGTTTTGTTGTGATGAATACAGGCGATAAAGTAGATATGTCTGAATATAATTTATTAGGGACAATTGCCTACGGCTTCGATAAACAAACGACCTATGCCTTAGAAGGCTCAATTTTTAATGCAGGGACAGCCATTCAATGGTTGCGTGATGGCTTAGGCATTATTGCGCAAGCGGCAGAAACCGAGGCTCTGGCACGTTCGGTGGATGATAATGGCGGTGTCTATTTTATTCCTTCTTTCACAGGGCAGGGCGCACCGTATTGGCGGCCAGAGGCACGTGGCATGATTGCAGGCCTTAATCGAAACAGCTCAAAAGCACATATTGTCCGTGCAGCATTAGAGGCGCAAGCTTACCAAACGCGTGATCTATTAGAAGCCATGGTAGAAGATAGTAAAGTGCCGATCAAAACATTGCGTGTCGATGGCGGTATGGTAAAAAATGATTTTGTTTGCCAAGCCTTAGCGGATATTTTGCAAGTTGATGTTGATCGTCCTGAAATTGTTGAAACGACTGCTTTGGGCGCAGCTTATTGCGCAGGGCTCCAAGCGGGTGTTTACAAAAATCAGCAAGATTTGGTATCTCGTTGGAAATTAGATAAACGCTTTACCCCTCAACTAACGAAAGAGCAAGCAGATACATTGTATAATGGCTGGAAATTAGCGATTAGCCAACAATTATCAATAAACGCCTAAGGATTTGTATAAGCGTATAAGTGCTTCAACTTGTGCCGCTTCAGCATTGATAAAGGCAGCGTCTGCTTCATTAACTGTGCGTTGTGAGTCAAGGACATCAAGGAAAGATATTTCCCCTTCTTTAAACAGGCTTTGTGACAATTTCAGCGCATTGTTAGCATTGTCAAAGGCCTTTTTTAGTGACTGGCGTTGCTCACTAATACGACCAAAATCATTAAGCGCTATTTCGACTTCTGCTACTGCTGCTAAAACAGTGCGGCGATATTGCTCATAGCTTTGTTTCTCAACGGCTCGAGCAGCATCAATACGGCCTTCAATACGACCAAAATCAAGAAGTGCTACAGCAGAACTGAGCGAAAAGCTCCAAATTTGAGTGCCGCTTGCTAGACCACTATCAAGATAAGCAAACATACCGCCTAAGCTTAATGTTGGAAAAATCTCTCTTGTTGTTGATTCTGCAATATCTGTTTGTGCTTCTAAAGCATAGGCCGCCGCTTTTATGTCCGGGCGCAGGGCGAGCACTTGAGCCGGTGAGGCAATAATAGGCTCAAGAGACACGCCTGGAATGTCTGTTTGCTTATCGAAATACGTATCTAACTCTTCAGGTAGTAGGCCAGTAAGCACTGTTAATTGGAGGCGTGAATTTTGTGCTAGACGTTTAAATTCTGGAATAGAGGCACGTGTTGTATTAACAAGGCTTTCTGCACGCTCAACATCAAGCTGGGGTGCTTCACCAAATTCTTGTTGTTGTTTGATTAATTTAAGCGTTTCTTTTTGGATAGAAAGATTCTTTTCAGCAATGCGGATTTGTTTTTCAAAGCCACGTGCTTCAACGTAGCTGCGGATTGTTTCAGCAACTAATGTGAGTGACACATCGTGATAAGCGTATTCTAAAGCACGCAAATTATTATCAGCAGCGCCAGCGGCTTTACGGTTTACACCAAAAATATCAAGTTCAAACGAAGCATCAAAACCAGCTTGTGTATTATCGGAAGGCCCTGTGAAGGCGCTTTTTTCACGGCCTTTTGAGGCTGAAGCACCAATTTGTGGGAACAAGAATGAGCGTGCATTACGGCGCAGGCCACGTGCCTCTTTAATGCGCGCTTCTGCGATTAAACGATCTGGGCTATCTAATAAGGTTTTGGCAACAAGATCGTTAATTTGTGGGTCATTGAAATTCTCCCACCATTTTTTCAGATCTTCAGCTTTTACCTGCTCGATATTTTGAGCACGGTAACTGGACCATTCAGCAGGGGTTTTAGGGGCGTTCTTTTCAAGACCACCCGCAAAACAGCCCGATAGAAGAAGAGCAGTGGCTAAGAGTAATACTAGTTTTTTCATCATTTCTTCGCTTTCTTCTCTTGTCTGTTCGTTTCCCAGCTCCGTAAAATTACATAGAATATTGGTGTAAAAATAAGGCCAAAGAATGTCACACCAAGCATACCAGAAAATACGGCAACACCAATGGCATGACGCATTTCAGCTCCAGCGCCGTGGCTGAGTACCATAGGTAGCACACCCATAATAAAAGCAAAAGACGTCATTAAAATGGGTCTAAGACGCATTTTTGCAGCCTCAACAGCGGCATCGATAATTGATTTACCGTGATGTTCTAATTCTCGTGCGAATTCGACAATCAAAATAGCGTTCTTACTAGCAAGACCTGCTAATACAAAGAGCGCAACTTGGGTAAAGATATTATTATCACCGCCTGAAATGATAATACCGAATAATGCTGAGAGAATGGCCATAGGGACAATCAGAATAACAGCCAAAGGCAATGTTAGGCTTTCATACTGAGCCGCTAAAACCAAAAAGACGAGTAATAAGCAAAGTGGGAAAATATAGATCGCCGTGTTACCTGCCAATATTTGCTGATAGGTCAAATCTGTCCATTCAAAAGACATGCCTTTTGGCAGTGTTTCATTAAGAATTTGTGTGATGGCTGCTTGTGCTTGACCGCTAGAATATCCGGGCGCTGCATCACCATTTAGGTCTGCAGAACGGAAAGCATTGTAGCGTGAAGCTGTGTCTGGTCCAAATGTGCGTTCAACATCCATGACAGCACCAAGTGGAATCATTTCGCCTGCTATATTCCGTGCTTTTAATTTTAAAATATCTTCTTGTTCCGCACGATAAGGCTTATCGGCTTGTGCAATCACTTGATAGGTGCGGCCGAATTGATTGAAGTCATTGACGTAAATTGAGCCAAGGTAAATTTGCATCGTATTAAAAATATCGTCTACAGAAAGACCTAGTTTTCTAGCCTTTGTACGGTCAAGATCAGCATATAATTGTGGTACATTCACATTATAGCTAGAGAAAATACCTGTAAGGGCAGGATTTGCGTAGGCTTTGCCAGTTACTTCTTTGACAACATTATCAAGTGCTTCATACCCTAAATCTGTTTTATCCTGAATTTGTAGCTTGAAACCGCCAACACTACCCATACCACTGACCGCAGGCGGTGGGAAGACAGCCACATAAGCTTCATCAATACCAGCGAATTTTTGCTGTAGACTTTGCATGATTGCCATACTGCTTATGCCTTTTTCACCACGTTCTTCAAACGAATTTAACCCTATAAAAACAATCCCTGCGCTAGATGAATTAATAAACCCATTGATGGAAAGACCGGGGAATTGGATCGCATCACTAACACCTTCTTCGGCCATGACGATATCACCCATTTTCTTAATAACCGCTTCAGTGCGCTCTAATGTTGCGCCAGTGGGTAATTGAGCAAAGGCAATTAGATAGCCTTTATCTTGGGCAGGGACGAAGCCTTGAGGGATAAGCTTGAACTCTGCTGCTGTAATGGCTGTAAGAGCAATAAAAGCGGCCATAAAAACAGCTTTTCTGATAGTCGAGAAGCCAACAAATTTAGCATAGCCGTCTTGTCTCTTATGGAAGAATTTATTGAACCAGTTAAAGAATCCGCCAAAAATTTTGTTCATTAGTCTTGTGACAAGGTCATCTTGATCTTTTTTCTCTTTAAGCAATAGACAAGATAAGGCAGGGCTCAGTGTGAGAGAGTTAATTGTTGAGATAAAAGTTGCAATCGCAATGGTGAGAGCGAATTGACGATAGAATTGCCCTGTTAGGCCACTGACAAAAGCAATTGGAATAAATACAGCACCAAGAACAAGTGAGGTCGCAATGATGGGGCCTGTTACTTCCTTCATTGCTTGAATAGTGGCGTCACGTGGTGACTTACCCTCTTCAATATTTCGCTCGACATTCTCGACAACAACAATGGCATCATCGACTACGATACCGATCGCCAAGATAAGGCCAAACAACGATAAAACATTGATAGAAAAGCCTAGTAAAAGCATGACAGCGAATGTCCCGACAATGGAAACGGGTACAGCCAACAATGGAATAATTGAAGCACGCCATGTTTGTAAAAACACAATTACAACAATTACAACAAGCAATATGGCTTCCAATAGAGTCTTTATAACAGCATGAATCGAATCTTTCACAAATACAGTCGGGTCATAAATAACTTTATAATCAACACCGTCTGGAAAATCCTTTTTCAGATCGGCCATTGTGGCTCGAATATTTTTAGAGATGTCTAAAGCATTTGAGCCAGCTGCCGCAAAAATGGCGATACCAACCGCCTCTTTATTGTTTAAAAGAGAGTTGATCGAGTAAGTTTGTGCCGCCATTTCAATACGCGCTACATCTTTTAGGAAGGTGACAACGCCGTTTTCATCACGTTTGATAATGATATCACCAAATTCTTCTGGGTTCTCTAAACGCCCTTGTGCGGTGATAGGTAGTTCCATTTGAACATCTTTATCGTAAGGCGGGCCACCGACTGTCCCTGCTGCCACTTGAATATTTTGGCTTCTTACGGCTTGAACGACTTCCATAGCGGTCAGATTACGCTCTGCAATTTTTTCTGGGTTAAGCCATAAGCGCATTGCGTAGTCACCAGATCCAAAGACAAATACTTGCCCAACACCTTTAACTTTAGCAAGCTGGTCTTTAACATTTAATGTGCCGTAATTTCGTAAGTAAAGGCCGTTATACCGTTCATTAGGCGAAATTAAATGGACAACCATCGTCAGATCTGGTGAGCTTTTAGCTGTTGTTACGCCCAATTGGCGAGTTACTTCAGGTAACCGAGGCAGTGCTTGACTAACACGGTTTTGGACTTGTTGCTGTGCTAAATCTGGATCTGTGCCAATAGCGAATGTGATACTAAGAGATAATGTGCCGTCTGTAGATGCAAGCGAATTCATATACAGCATGTTTTCAACGCCGTTTATTTGTTCTTCTAGGGGTGTGGCTACAGTTTCAGCGATGGTCGCTGGGTTCGCCCCTGGAAACACAGCGGTCACTGAAATAGTTGGTGGGCTCACTTCTGGGTATTCAGAAACGGGCAGGTTAAACATCGCTATTAAGCCCGAAATAAATATCAGGAGCGAAATAACTGAAGCAAAGATAGGTCTATCAATAAAATATTTAGAGAGATTCATGCGTCGCCTGTTCATTTGCTTTAGGAGTTACAGGCATACCAGGACGAATTTTGACAATACCTTCTGTAATAATCACATCTCCGTCGTTAAGACCGTCTGTAATAACGTGTTTGCCGTCTATACTTGCACCCAAATGTACTTCTCTATAGGCAACTTGGCCATTCTCATCAATGATATAGACAAATTTACGGTCTTGATCGGTGCCAATGGCTTTATCAGTGATAACAATACGTTCTTCAGCTTGCGTACTGCCTACATCAATGCGAACAAACATACCGGGCAAAAGGCTGTCATCTTTGTTGGGAATAAGGGCACGAGCACGTATAGTCCCTGAGCTCGGGTCGATACGGTTGTCAAAGCTATAAATAAATCCTTCATAATCGCTGTCCGCATTGTCATCGCCAATGTGAACACGTACAGGGATTTTCGCCTCATCTTGTTGTGTCTTAGCCATTTGACGAATATGTGAGATATATGTTTGCTCATCGACATCAAAATCAGCGTATATTCCCTCATCTGAGACAATTGTTGTCAAGATTGGCGCCGTAGAAGCTTGCACAAGATTGCCTTCCGTAATCTCAATGCGACTTAAACGACCAGAAATGGGTGCTTTAACTGAAGCATAATCGAGATTTATTTGTGTCTGTTCAAGGGCAGCTTCAGCTTCGGCTACAGCGGCAGCGGCGACGCGCTCATTATTGATACGCTCATCCATATAAGGTCTACGGCAGTCTGTATAATTTTCTGCTTTGTGTCGATTTTTTGTGTCATTAACAACTATATAACATATTTGACTGATTAGTCAAGAGGGGCTATACAACCAGCATATAACCTACGCCACGCACTGTTTTAATGTGTTGGGGGTCATTTGGGTCGTCGTTCATTTTTTTGCGTATGCGACCAATTTGAATGTCAATGGCTCGGTCATAAACGTCAAACTTGCCGTCACGGGTGATACTAAATAGATGTTCTCGTGATAAAACGCGGTTAGGGGCTAAGGCGAGTGCTTCTAATAATTGAAATTCGCCTGTTGTAAGGTTCATTGATTTACCAGCAGTATCGAAGAGCTGGAATCTTGAACGGTCTAACACCCAATGTGGCAAGGTTATTTTACTAGGACCTTCATCTTCTGTTTCAGCCGCTGCTGTCTCTTTTTGTTGTTTAAATCGACGCATCGTGGCCTTTATACGAGCGTTTAGTTCGCGCATCTCGAAAGGTTTTGTAATGTAATCATCGGCACCGACTTCTAAGCCTATGATTTTATCTAACGGGTCATCTTTGCCACTAACGATAAAGATAAAAGCTTCTGATTTCTCTCTGATAGCAGAAATCATTGAGAGGCCGTCATCATTAGGTATAACGAGGTCTTGCAAAACGATATCAATCGTTTCTTTTTCCAGAATATCTAAAAGTTCATTTCTATTGGCGGCAGTGAATACGGTATGTCCTTCATCTTCTAAATATTCTTTAATGACGAATTGTAGGTTCTCGTCATCATCAACCGATAAAATATTGGCTATTCCCATGGCTCTGCGCTCTCAAATTATTATTAGAAATCTTTGTTACATGTTTCTTACAATATATTACTTCATGCATACATAGACGACATATTGAAGATACACTCAAGCAATATCCTGAATTTGTAAAGAGAAAAAATACAGGAGATAGTTATGTTTACCAATGATATGTTATTAGATGAAATGGATGGTTTAAGAAAATTTGCTTTTAAATTGACCCGTTCACAAGCTGATGCCGAAGATTTGACACAAAATACTATCTTACGCGCATTAGAGAAAAGACATTTATTCCGTAAGGATTCAAGTGTATTCAAATGGTCATGTAAAATCATGTATAACTTATTCGTCAGTGCGTATCGTCGCAAAAGAAAATTTGAAACACAATACGATCCTGAAAGCTATATAGAGTCTTTTTCAGTAGATCCTGCCCAAGATACAGCACTAGAATTAAAAGAAGTTACTGCAGCTATGGATGAATTATCAGCAGAGCATAAAGAAGTTCTTGTCATGGTATGTATTAAAGAAATGGCGTATGAAGATGTTGCCAAACATTTAAAAATACCTGTTGGTACAGTACGTTCAAGACTTTCTCGTGCCCGTGGCAATTTAACGAAAGCGATTAATCACATTAAGCCAAATTTCCACACAAATGATAATGCGCTGTATGCGCCAGAATTAGCTGAAGCTAGGGTTGCCTACGCATAAGTTTTACGATCTCTCTCCCTCAAAACTAGGAAGCCGCTTTTAATTAGGCGGCTTCTTTTTTTTGTGTAAGATATTTTTTCAATGTTTTGATAAAACTTTCTTCATCAATTGGCTTTGGAATGAAATCATTCATGCCAGCTTCAATACATTTTTGTTTATCTTCTAGAAGTGCATGAGCTGTCATGCCAATGATAGGGGTCTTTGTGAGGTTTTCAGTCTCTTCTGTACGACGAATAGTAGCTGTAGCAGTTAAACCATCCATTTCCGGCATTTGGATATCCATTAAGATAACTTGGTAATGATTATCGGAAAAAGCAGCAATCGCTTCGACGCCTGTCCGAGCGATGTCGTATGATATGCCAAGATCTTCCAACAAAGTTGTAAGAACAATAATGTTCCCTTCATAATCTTCAACAACAAGAATTCTATCGTCCGTTGGTGTGTGCTTTACCTTTTTTATTTTAGATTTCATAGGAGGATGCGTGATAGGCGTATTTGATTTAAGTTTAGCGGGCAGGGTTAAGCTAAAGGTAGATCCTTGTCCTTCCCGACTTACTACAGATAGCGACCCATTCATCAAATAAGCTAATTTCTTTGATATAGATAACCCTAAGCCCGTACCACCAAAGCGTCGGGAGACTGAAGCATCAGCTTGTTGAAATTCTTCAAATATAAGGTTTAGTTTGTCTTGTGGAATGCCAATACCTTGATCTGTAACGGAAAATTCAAGAACATTATCTATTTTATCGGTATCAGCATGGTGTCGCTCGATTTTCTTAATCGTGATCTCTACAGCACCCTCTTCAGTGAATTTAATAGCATTGCCGACAAGATTAATAAGAATTTGTCTTAACCGCGCTTTGTCACAATAGAATTTTGTATCAGTCTCTAATGTATTTGTGACTTTAAAGTCCAAGCCCTTTTCAGTTGCCCGAACAGACATAATACTAATAACTTGTTGTAATAGGGCATCTAAATTATGATAAGCATAGTCAAGATCAATTTGATTGCTCTCAATTTTTGAGAAATCAAGAATATCAGTAATAAGATCTTTTAAACTGGCTGCACTAGAGCCTATGACACTCAGTAATTTAGCAGTGCGAGGGTCATAGTCTTGCTTTTTCTTATTGAGAATTTCTGATGCGCCTGAAATAGCCGTTAAAGGTGTACGTATCTCATGACTCATATGGGCTAAGAAATCGCCTTTAGCTTTGGTAGCATTTTCAGCCGATTTTTTGGCGTTTAGCAAATTGATTTGTGCACGTAATAGCCAAATATTGAAGATAATCAGTAATGTACCTGTTATGAATGCGATAGCCAAAAGCGTTTCTTGGTATTTTTTTTGCTTATCTTGGAAATAAGTGATGCGATTATTAAGCGTTGTGTATTCTTGTCCAACAATTTCAGCATTCACATCATTAATAGTATTGCTAAATTGTTTCAGTATCTCTCTGTTTTGTGAGTTGAGTTGGGACTTTTGAGGTTTGAAATTAGCCATGGCTTCGTCTAATTTCTCAACATATAGATTTATTTGATTCTTTAATGTGTCTAATTTTTCTTTCTGGGCGTCTTTAGCAATGATATCAAGGGTGCTCAGATATTCATCCAAGATTGATTTACTGGTTGTATAATCATTAAGATAGCTTTGATCTCCAGTTAAAAAATAACCACGCTGATTTGCAAGCATTGCTTCTATTTCAGAGGTCAGACTTTTGGTTAGAGTAATTAAATCATGGGAATAAATAATTTGTTCTTTTGATTGATCGATCTTTGCATTACCACGCAAGACCACAACAGTAATAATGCATACCGATATAACGACAATAGCTGAAAAAACTATAAAATTTCTTATAAGCTGTGAGTGCATAGACTATATGTAAGCGCTTGGATGTAGAAAGCAAGAAAAAAGGGAACTTTTAGGTTCTATCCATTGTTTTTATAGAAAAGAATGCCATGGAACAAAAAAATATATCATATAGAGACATTGAGGCACTTGTTGATGGTGCGTTAGATGCCGATTCAAAATCCGATGTTGAAGAAGCTATTGAAAAAGACGTACATCTACAAAAATTCTATTTCGCTTTGCAAGAACAAAAAGCACTGCTTCAAAAGTGGTGGCGATATTCTGAGACATAAATTATGAAGCCTTCTTTTTCAATGCTTGTTTTGTGTCAATAAGAACTTGCTCGGCCTCTTTGTATAAGTTTGATAGATTATTTTTATTAAATATAACAATGCCGTTCATCTGATTTTTAGCTGAAATTTCTAGGTTTTTCGCTAATTCTGACAGCGCAACAGCACCCATCTGTTTGCTGCTGGATTTTAAACTGTGTGCTGGGCGTATAAGTCCCTGTACATCATTAATATCTAGTGCAGTTTTTATTTCGTTCATCAGTTCCCAACAATTATCAAAGTAAATAGTCACCATGGAATCATATTTTCCTTTGAGTATAGATCTGGCCGATTCTATCATCGCTTCATCAATGAGTGTATCTTTGCTAAGGGCTGGCTTTTTTATGACGGGCTCAAAATAAAATTCAGCGGCACTGCCTTTGACCCATTCATATATTTTTTTCTTCAGTTCATTTTTGCGGACAGGTTTTGCTAAATAATCATTCATGCCAGCCGCTAAGCAACGTTCCCTATCACCTTTCATTGCATTGGCAGTGAGTGCAATAATGGGCATATCCTTTTTAATAATTTTCTGTTGTTTCATTTCTAAGATTTCTTGCGTAGCCTCAAAACCATCCATAATTGGCATGAGGCAATCCATTATAATAAGGTCAAAACTATTTTTTTGTAAGGCAGCAATAACTTCTTTGCCGTTAGATACTGTTGTGTACTTACAGCCCATTTCTTCTAAAATCTCTTTGATGAAGACTTGATTTACTAGATTATCTTCGGCGATTAGAATATGCGCATGGATCAGTTGGGGTTCATTATCCAGGTCTATATCTTTACTCAGTTTTTGTGTGTCGACATGTATAATGCTATCTGTTTTGCCATTTTTGTATTCGTCCCAAATAATAGCCATTGAATCTATTAATGCTTTATTTTGAACAGGCTTGGGCATATAGGAAGAAAACCCTCTTTTGCTAAAATCCTCGCTTCCTAAAGGATTACCAGCAGCCGTTAACATGACTAGGCAACTACGACGTAATGTTTCATGGTCATTAATTGCAATAGCGAGCATTTCACCGTTCATTTCAGGCATTAAGTAGTCAATAATAACCATTTGGAAGGGGTCGTTATTTTGTTCTGCCTCTAACATCATTTTAAGTGCTTCAGGCCCATTTGACGCATATGAACAGCGCATTCCAGCTTGCGTTAATTGTTCTGAAACAATTGTTTGAATAATGTCCAAATCATCAACAATTAAGATTTTTACATTGTTTAATATAGGTGGTTTGGCCTTGACTTGAACAATCTCCTTGTTGCGTTTTAAGGGTAAGGTGAACCAAAAAGATGACCCTTCTCCTTCTATACTATTTGCACCAATGGTGCCCCCCATTAAAGCGACTAGATGTTTGCAAATGGATAAGCCGAGCCCAGTACCGCCATATTTTCGCGTCGTTGTATTATCAGCCTGTGAAAATTTTTCGAATATTTTAGCTTGAGTCTCTTCAGACATGCCGATACCAGTGTCCTCAATATTAAAATGAATCATAGCAATATCTTCGTTATGCTTAGATATAGGTGTTTCTTCAATTGTGATGGCTATATAGCCTTTTTCAGTAAATTTTATGGCGTTGTTAATAAGATTGCTTAATATCTGGCGAATACGAGAGGGGTCTGCAAAAATGAATTGTTCTGTACCCGGTTTGTAATGAACTGCTAGCTCAACAGCTTTATCCCTAGCGCTGACAGAGTACATTAGTGCAATGTCATCAACGATCTCTAAGAGATCACAAGGCAGCGGATCAAGTTCTAATTTACCCGCTTCGATTTTTGAAAAATCTAAAATATCATTGATAATACTCAAGAGTGTTTCACTCGAATTAATGATGGTTTTTGTATAGCTGGATATCTGTTTGCTTGGTGTAGCGGACAGGATTAACTCTGCCATACCAATGATGCCGTTCATCGGCGTGCGTATCTCATGGCTCATAGTGGCTAAGAAATCAGATTTCACCTGATTTGCCTGAAGTGTTTCTTGCATCATGTTGCTCATTTTTTTCTTTGATTTGTAGAGCATCAGCATAATGAAAAGCCACAATCCAGCGAGTATAAATTCCATACTTGCAAGCGTCCCAGATTTTAACATGCTATCGTTATTGTTGCTTTGTGCGTGCACAGCAATAATAAAGTCTTTTAAAGAATCGGAATAAGCATCTTTTGATCTTTTGTAATCATTACTATGGATAATTGCTTGCGCAGTTTGATAGTCATCGTTTTGAGCAGAAGAGAAAATAGTATCTTCTAACAGTGAAAGTTCTTCATGTGTTTTTGTGATTCTTTTTGCAGCATTTTTTATGTCAGTGGTGGGCACAAGAGTAATAACGTTTTCTATCGTGCGCTCTATAGCCTTTTCGTGCTTGTTATGCCTGTTCCGCCAAACAGCATCACTAGATTGAGCCCCCATCATCGTAGAAAAACCGAGGGTTTCATCTTGGTTATCAATTTTTGTACTGAGTTCTGCTAGTTTCATGCGCAATGTTGTTGCCGCATCATAATTTTTGTACATTTTGTAGTTGTGCATTACCACAAGAGCAAACATTAGCAGGCTGACGATAAAGGCTGCGGACAGAATATTGATAGAATTTAGAATATTTTTAGAGGCTTTGGGCTCTATATGCATTACCACTCCAATTGTTTTTCTAAACCAACAAATGCAATGACTTGGTTGCCCTTATCGTTATATGTCAGCTTATCAAAGCTTGTTGCATTGGCCTGGGCAATGCCTCTGCCATGATTGTCTCCTGCGCGAGAAGGATCAATGCGCATGAATTTTTTCCAATCAAAGCCATCGCCCTGATCTGTGATTACGACATACACCCTGTCATCTTTTTTTGTAATAACAGCTTCTGCATATTTTTGATTATAGTCTTCCGAAAGCTGGCGTTTATTAATTTCAGCCCGCCAAATATTTTGATTAAGCAACTCCGTCTTGCGTGTATAACCAATTGATAAATTGCCGTGTTCAATGGCATTAATCAAAAGTTCTCCTAGGCCTGTGATAACACGGCTTGGATCAGGAAAACAATTGGCCAAGAAGGCTGATAAACTTTCGGCATCTGTTAAGGTCTGAAATTTGAATTTACCTGTGTCAAGTAAATCAAAACTTGTACGGTGCCTGCTTAGCTCTTCTTGTAAAGTACGATTCTGTTCAGCCTCTCTTGTGGCGGCAGTTAGCACAGAGCGCAGCATTTCCTCTTCAACGGGTTTGGTTAAATAATAAAACACACCTGCATCAAGTCCTTGACGCATTTCTTCAATACTATCGGCACCTGTCACCATAATGACAGGGATATTTCGTAGTAACGGATTGTTTTTGATGTATTTTACAGCGGTTAAGCCATCCATTATCGGCATTTCTCGGTCCATAAGAACAACATCAATGTTGCGAGCCTGTGTATTGAGAATATCTATTGCCTCTTGGCCGTTATGGGCTTTCACTATTTTATGCTGCAGACTTTCAATTTGAGATTCCAGAAAGCCCATAGAAACAATATCGTCTTCGACAGCCAAAATCGTCATACTACGGCTACGTTTGAAATCCACAATATTTTGCTTTTCGGTAGTATTTGGCACAATATTTAGCATTTTATCTCTCCTTGAAAGCTGTTTTTAGGGAAACATCTATGGGTTTTAATAGATATTGTAGAATAGTTTTTTTACCCGTTATGATGTCGGCCATTACCGTCATGCCGGGAAGAATTGTATTGGCTGGATTTTTTCCCACATAATTATGAACCAGAGCAATGCGGCCTTGGTAGAAACGTTCGCCATTTTGACCAGCAAATGTTGTTGCCGAAATTTGTTTGAGTTTTCCTTTGGTTGATCCATATCGTGAAAAATCATAGCTGCTAAACTTTAGCTCGACATTTTGCCCCTGTTTTAAATGGCCTATATCTTTAGGTGATATTTTAACTTGTACCTCAAGTTGTTCATCTATGGGCACAATTTCCATCAATGTCTGACCTGGTGCTATGACTGCATTTACTGTGTTAACGGTCATGCCTTTGACAAGCCCATGGGTTGGGGCGCGCACTGCTAAACGATCTATTTGATCTTAGATTTTTCTTACCATCTCAGCGTTTTGAGCCTTTTCGGCACTGACGACAGATAGTTTTTGATAGGCTTCATCTCGATGCTTAGCGGTGACAGAACTTAGACGCCCTTTCGCCTCTCTTAATTCACTGATCGCCTGCGTTCTTTGATTGTTAAGCCTTTGAATATCCCCCCGTATTGTATTGAGTTTTTGTTGACTATCTAGTAATTGCATATCGGAGGACAAACCTTGCTGATTAAGACGGACTTGCCGATTATATACATCTTCAATGATTGCTTTGTTTTGTTGCGTTGTTTTTAATTCATAGTCAAAACTTGAGATTGCTTGTTCTTTTTGTGCAATTTGTGCACGTGTAATTTCTTCTTCTTTGTCACGCGATTTTTTCATTTCTTCAAAAGATGTTTTTTGATCTTCAATGAGGGATTCTGAGGCTGCTGTGAATTGAGAAAAGTTTGGTATGCGCATATCGACAAAGGCACGTAAACGTTCTTCTTCAAGCTCTAAAGATAATTGTTTGCCTTGCGCACGATTAAGATCCTCATTAAGGCCAGCATCCTGAATAGTCAGTAATACCTGATCTTTGCTAACAATATCTCCTTCATGGACAAGAATTGTTTGGATAAGGCCACCTGTTAAATGTTGTACCATTTGCTGATGTCCTTGAGGGACAACTTCCCCTGATGTCCGTGCAACTTCATTAATATTGGTTAATCCCGCCCAAACCAAAAATACAATGAGAGCACAAGAAACAAGACTCATGGTTGCATTGATAATATGCGGATTGACTGCCTCTTCTAATTGAATAGCTTGTGATAAAAAACGATTTTGCTTTTGTGCATTTTTTTTCATCCTTTTTGTCATTTTATGCCGCTTTCTCTTGTTGTTCATTAATGATTTCAAGCATTTCTTCGCGTTTACCAATTTCTGGATTTTGATTGCCTCGTAACCAAATAATAGTGTCGGCAAGACGCATATAGTCATCACGATAGCTCACCATAATAACTGTCCTTTTGCCCTTACATCGCTGTAAAAATGCTTTAAGATTATCACCAACAATGCCGGTAATAAGCGTGTTAGGGAGCTCATCTATTAGTATAATAGGGGAGGGATTAAGATATATTTTTGCTATGCTAATCCGTGTTAAAAGGCTTAGTCTAATCAGACTTTTTTTATTATTAGATGCTATTTTGGTATAAAGTCCTTCGGGTGTCGCTTGTATTTCTTCCCCAGCACCAGCCAGTTTAAGCGCCTCTTCTAATGCACTGTCTGGTGCTAAAGGTGCTACAAGTCTTAAATTTTCAGCGAGAGTCCCTTCAAAAAAATCAGGTTGTTGTGCTATGTATGCTGTTTGATGTCTTAAGTTTTGTGCATCTAATTGACGAATATCAAAACCATCAATCATTACATTGCCAGATTGTGGTTTATATAGCCCCTTGATTAATTTTAAGACAGAACTTTTTCCTGTGCCATTAGCACCTGTAAGAATAACTAAATCTCCACGATCTGCTTTAAAGCTAAGGTTAAGAAAGACGGGATTTTGTTCATCATTATATTGTAGAGATACATTCTCAAAAATTAATCGACCATTTAACTGAGGTAGTTTTGCAAAGCTCTGGGCTTCTTCCTCTTCTGTTTCAATATCCATTAAATCATTGACTTGTTTAATGCTGTTTCTGAGCTGCTCAAGTCGTGGGATCATTGTACAAGCAGCATAGAATGGTGTTAGAATACGCCACACAAGGATCATGCAGGCTACAAGAGCGCCTGTACTCATTTGGCCATCCCATATAAGACCAACCCCAAAACCCACGGTAGCAACAGCAGCAATAACAGTGAAGCTATGCGCGATGGTTTCCGCAATCATACCCAACCATCCTAAATGAAAATGAGATAGCATTTCTCGTCCAGATAAATTACGGAATTTCTCTTGCCATTTGCTTTCTATCCCATGCAAGCGAATAGCACTTATTTTTTCTAAACTTTCGATGGTAAATTGTTGACGAGCAGAGCTTGTTTTCGCAGCTAATCGAATGGCAATTTTTACATTTTGTCGTATAAAAAAGAAGAGGGCGATATAGCAGCAGCTTATTATCAGTGGTACAAAAACAAGCGGACCGGCTATTGCTGTCATAGCTAACGCAGAGACAATAACAAAAGGAAATTCTAAAATAGATAAGAACACGGACCCTGCAAAAAAATCTCGTACTGCTTCAAAAGTTTTAATACGGGCAATTTGTGCTGAAACAGATGCCCGCTCAATAACGGAGGGCGCTAACCCAATTAAATGACTAAATATTTTATTACCGACAATATTATCTAATCGTCCTGATAACCAAGATAAGCCACGAGACCTAATGTTGCGTAGGATCCATTCAAAGCCGATGGCAATTATACCCCCTATAGCCAGCATAGGTAGTGTCTCTATACTGTTTACAGAGATAACACGGTCATAAATCAACATAATAAAAATCGGGGTTAAAAGCGCAATTAGGCTCAGAATGAAACTAGACGCCATTATTTGTGCAAATGTACCATGGAAACGATCTAGCAAAGCGCCGAACCATGTCTTATTGCTGCCTTGTCGCATGAAGCGAGATGTTGCAGGCCGTGTTTTGTCAAATTGCTGAAAGATCCATACATGTCCTTGATTGTTCGAACCAATCGCTAAGGGACTAATAATTGTAGAGATTGGGTCATAATATATAAGGTTATCTGTTTCATCTGTCGTGAGAATGACACAAGGGACTCCTGTTTCTGGAATAAAAAGGGCAGGCAGCAAACGTGCATCAATTTCATTTGTGTTACAGTCCATACGGCGGCAAAAATAACCAAGATGTGCCATAGTATTTAGCACATCCATTTCATCAAAATTTTCGTGATGATACGGTAAGGATTCTAAAATTCTTTCGACATTGCAGTTAGGCTCTAAACTTAAAATAAGTGCACAAAGACAAATTTCCCAAGGCTCTTGATTGATAAAATTAGGCCGTCCTGTTTCTGCCAATAAACGCAACATATTGAGAATAGGTTGGCTGTCAACAAAGCGATCAAAAGTTTTATCTTCTTTTGTTTGTGCATTCATAATCGTAATTCCTGATTGGCGGATATACTGCGCTGCTGATTATCTAGGGGTGTTTTATAAATGCTGCCTTTTTCTAGTGTATATACACGATCAGCTAAGGCTCTGATATTTCGATCATCAGAAATAAGAATCATTGTGACTTTACCCTTTAGCCTTGCCAAAAGATTATAAACCATATTGTAGCCATTACGGTCTAAGGCTCGATCTGCATTGTCGAATAAAATAATGCGTGGTTTTGGTGCCAACACTCTTACCATGGCGATACGCTGTTTGAGGCCAGGTGGAATACTGTCACTATTATTGCCATTTAAAAATGTGTCATATCCAGATGGAAGTTTTGCAATATCTTTATCAACATTTAAGAGAGCAGAAATTTCACGAACGGCATTTGTATCATGTTGATTAAAGCATGTTAAATTATCACGAATGCTGCCACGGAAAATCGTACTTTCGGTACGAATGAAGCCAATATGCTGCGCTAGCTTTGCTGCTGTAAAGTGCGAAAGAGGAATATTATCAATCGTTATATTTCCAGTGTTAAGCGGATAAATACCAGCAATGGTATCAAGAAGTACCGTCTTACCTACCCCATGTTGTCCTTCTATTAGAAGGATTTCTTTAGGCGCAATAGATAAAGAAATATTATTTAAAAGGTTCGGCTGATCTGTGCCAAAAGAAAGACTAATGTTATCTAATGTAATTTGGCCCTCTTTAAGAGAAGGCGTATTGTCCTGCAATGTCAGATCATACTGAATGGTAGGTGTTTGAAAAAGTTTATTGATGTTGTTTTTTGCTAATTTAAAGTCTTGATAGCGTGCCCATAAACCTAAGGCTTTCTGAATCGGCTGCATAATACGTCCAGATAATAGAAGGCTGGCGATTAGCGCACCTGTTGTAAGTTTGCCGTTTAAAACTAAAATTGCGCCGCAAACAATAACTGAGATTACTATTAAATGTGAAAAGATTGCGCCTGTATTGAACATAGTGGCAGTTTCTTGTGTAGCTCTATAATTAGCGTGTGAAGATTTTTCTTCGTAATGTTCGTAGCGCCGTTCAAAGAATTTTTCTAAAGCGAAGGCTTTGATACTATGTATGCCTTCTAGTGTTTCGATGAGGAAATTAAACCGTCGTCCATCATCTTGTTCCCGTTGGGCTAAAGCCTCTTGTAACTGGCTACCTTGATACAAAGAAATGATTGAGAAGAGGGTAATGACAAACAGAGGAATGCATACCAGAATACCACCAATATAGGCAATTAATGTTAGAAAAATAGGAATAAAAATGAGGTCAAACAAGGTAACAAGTGCATAGCCATTATAGAAGTCTTTGAGTTTTGAGAATCCACTCATATGTTGCAAATATTCACCAACACCCGCATAGGAAAGTTTTGATAGATCTGCTTTTAAAAGATGTCTCATAGCACTACAGGACATTAAATGTTCATAGACAGCACCTTTGCGACCCAAGCTGTAAGCACGACATAGACGCATAATAGCCTCTAAGAAAACAACGATGCAAACACCTGTGATTAAAACAGGTAAGGTTCCAGAGCTTGGGTTGGGCAAGATGCGGTCATATACTTGTAGTGTCATAATGGGGAGTGCTAATGAGAGGACATTAATCGCTAGACTACTCAGAAGTAGGCTAAAATTATTACTCTTAAATCCATCGGGCACTAAGTGTGGAGCCGTATGCCGTTTTTGGATTGTTTGACTTGTCACCCGAATAGGCCCCCTAGTAAATTGACATCGACATCGGGCTGTACATCTAATACGCCCAAGCCTTCAGCGATTGTTCCGACTGGATCTGGCAATGCATCAAAATCACCGCCCAGACCAGAAACAAGATCTCCGAATAAATTATTATCTGTACCAAGAAGGTTTTCAGTCCAGCCGATAATACCATCGTCTGCAAGCACATCACTGGGTGTGGTGTTAAGTGATAGAAGGTCTAGTGCGACGTCTAATTCAATATCAATGTCGCCTAAAATATCTTCAACAGGATCAAGTGGTATATCTACAAGATCCAGATCAACAACATCATTGCCTAAGAGATTAACATCTAAATCAAGATCTAAATCTGTGTCTTGTGGATTGTCATCTGTGTTGAGCACTGTATCTACAATACCCTCAACAACATCATTCACTGCAGTTAAGATATTTTCTTCGCCTGTCCCGCCTTGCCCTGCATTTAAAAGTGCATCAGCCGTGTCGCCGAGAATGTCTGTGGCCGCACCCAGATCTATGTCGACATCGCCAATAATGGCTTCCAAGGGATCAAGTGGTATATCTATATCAATATTGAGTATATCACTATCAATCAGATCAAGATCCGTATTGAGCGTAATATCTGTATCTCCTTGGTCATTAGCAATGTTATCTGTATCAAAAAGATCGAGACCGACGTCAACGCCCAAATCAACATCACCAAGTAAGTCTTCAATAGGATCAAGAACGATGTCGCCCAGATGGTCGAGTGTTTCAATTACAGGGTCAAGAGCGTCAATGTTGGTATCTAGGCCAAGCAAGATATCACTATCCATGCCGCCGTTATTGTCACCATTTAGAAGACTACCTAATAGGGTCTCACTTAGATCATGTGTTAGATTTGTGATATCGCCTAAATGAGTCACAACATCGCCTACAAGGTTGTCAATTAAAGCGAGTTTAATATCAACAATGTCGCCTAGATTATCGGTGAGATTAGATAGATCAAGTTTTTCAATAAGGACATGCTTAATATTTAGTGTTGTTTCAACAAGGTCTGTAACAATATTTGTAACATCAATCTGTGTAACAGTTTCTGTAAGGATTTCCGTTATATTATTGGTGACATTTGTCACAACATTTTCAGTTAATTGTAGAATTTGTTCGAGCAAAGAGCTGACGTCAATAATATCAATAGTGCTGACTGTGCTGATGAGCGTTTCGACAAGATTTGTAACCGTTGTAAGTGTCACATTTATTTGTTGCAAAATATCATCAACATCAATATTTAATGTGTCACCAAGATTAATAATATCACCAAAATCAACATTGATAATTGTTGTATCCCCTCCACCACCGTGATGTCCGTTTTCACCATTCGTTCCATTGGAACCATTGTTGCCATTGTCGCCATTGTTGCCGTCATTTCCATTTAAACCGTCTTGTCCTGATTGAGACGGGCCACCAAGTGGAATGCCATTTGTACCAGTATTGGTGGAAAGTGCAGAAGCGCTTATTGAGCCTAATGTTGAGCCGACAAAATTGCTTTCATTACTGACAGGGTTGCCGATATCAATTTGAGTAGTATTGTCGGCAAAACGATCGCCAATAGAGGAAAGTATATCATTGGGATTTGATGAGCCACCGGCATTAAGGCTAGAAAAATTATCCGGAGTATTTGTTTGGTTGGAAAACGCAGAACTGTTTGTGTTGAATTCTAGACCATTGAGTGCATTACTATCTGATCCAATTGCTGCATTATCGATGGCGGCATCTGTTTGACCTGATTGTAAGCTTAGAAAATTCATATTTCCAGAGCCAAAGAGACTTTCTGTTACACCGTCAATGTCTTCAGCCATATAATTATCAGCGTCCAGTTTTTTGATAGGTGCTTCAATATTATGCGGTAACAGATCAAGATTGCTGCTTGCTGCATTGAAGTTCGCTGTTGTGATATTTGGTAATGCCATATTAAACCCCTAATTTGTTTACAGTAGTATGATTTTACCGCCTTTAGCTTGCTGAAATCTAAAGGCTCTGTTTCTCTTTTATATAAATTTTGTTGCAGTTTTATTTCTATGAGGAAGAGACAATGAAAATGGAAACGATACTTATTGTTGATGACGATAAAACGATACGGGTTACTTTAAAAACCTTACTGGAAGAAAATCGCTATCATGTATTTGACGCTTCTTTGTGTGAAAGATCTAAAGATATTTTGAAAGATCATCATGTGGATCTTGTCTTGCTGGATATTCATTTACCTGACGGAAATGGTCTCGATCTTATTCCTCAATTAAAAAGGATTACAGATGTTCCACTTATCATGCTTTCTGCCAGTAATGATGTACAAGAGAAGGTGAGAGCACTGACTGATGGGGCGGATGACTATTTATGTAAGCCTGTTCAAAAGGCTGAGTTATTAGCCCGTATTAAATTAAGTCTTAAACGGTACCAAGATTTACTGCCTAGAAAATGCGAAACGTCAGATATATTTTACGATTGGCATGTGGATCATGATAAATACCAACTGTTTGATAAAAAAGGATATTCAGCGGGACTAACTGCCGATGAGTATAAATTGCTTTGCTATCTATTAAGTAATAAGGGCGTTGTGTTAAGCCGAGATGATTTGTGTCGCCATATAGCTAAGCAAAATTATAAGCCTGCGCCACGTACGATTGATATCAAAATTGCACGCATTCGCAAAAAGCTATTCTCTCATCAGGACAATCAGCGATACCTCAAAACTGTTAGGGGTTTTGGCTATTATGTTGAAGAGGGGACTTCATGATGACTATTTGTAGAAAGAAATACAAAAGTATGCTGCACGATATTTTTCTGCACAAAATTATACAACACCTTTATCGTTTTTTTATACAAGGAGGTGCTATGCCTATTGCACTATGGTTTCATATTTCAGCTTTTCTAAGCACATTATTTTTTACTTTTATACTTGCTGTGATGGTCACTTTTGCCGCAGATAATAGTAGCGTAACAATGAATGATGTTTTACGCCATGTTGCGCAATCTAATCCAATTATCTTGTCGCAGATCGAACAAGTTAAGGCGACAGAAGAGCAGTACCCACAAGCGATGGCTGGTTGGAAACCATCAGTTTTTGCTGAAGCTAGTCTATTTTCAACAAATATTGATAATTCAAACTTTAATAATGGCGATGGGGCAACAACTAAGGATTATACTTTGAGCATAGATCAGCCCTTATATCGGGGTGGGCGTACAACGGCAGAAGTTGAACGTGCACGAAAGTTAATTTCTACGGCTTATGAACGATTACGTGGGGTAGAGGCTATTATCTTTTTGGATACAATGACGGCGTATCGTGATGTTTTGAGGGATCGTGATATTGTTTCGTTACAAAAAAATAGTCGTCAAAATTTAGTTAAGGAACTAGAGAGTGCGCTTGGCTTAGAAAAAGAGGGCATGGTTACTAAAACAGATGTCGCACAGGCAAGGGCAAGAGCAACAAGAGCCGAAGCTGATTATATTGCGGCAACAGCAGATTTAAGCCGTAGCGAGGCACGATTTTATCAATTAGTCGGTTTTATGCCGCCAAAGACAATGGTCATTCCATATTACGATTTTGACATACCTCAAGATTTAGAAAGCTTACAAGTTGTCGCAGAGCAAAAAAGCCCTGATATGCTGATTGCTCATTATACTAAGGAGGCTGCAGAATATGGAGTTGATGTCAGTCGTGCTGACTTATACCCGCAGGTCACAGCTTTCGCTTCTCATAATCAACAATATGACCCACAACCTGGCATTATTGATGATAGTGCGGTTCAAACGATAGGAGTGCGCGCACGATTGGCTTTATATCAAGGCGGTGCAACACGCTCACGTATTCGTGAAGCAAGAAGAAATGCCAAACGTTCGGATGTGCAAATTGAAGATGTTAAGCGACAAGTTAAACAGAAAGTTACAAGCCTGTGGCAATCATATAGAGCCGCAAAAGCAGAAACAGAAAGTCGTAAAATTGAAGTCGAAGCATCAGGCTTTAGCCTAGATGGCATACAAGAAGAAATGAGAAACGGTCAGCGCAGCATTTTCGATGTTTTGGAATCTGAAGAAGATTATGTGCGTTCTAAAAAGGCACTCGTATCAGCGCAGTACAAAGAGGCCGTAGCACAATATGGTTTACTTGAGGCAACAGGTTTGTTGACCTTGCCAATGGTTCTGTCATCTGTTCAATAGAAGAGGCGTTAATATCATGCTGTCTTTATTAGACCAACAATCAATAAAATCTCTTCCGAAACGGCGTCAATTGCGGCGTGATCCACTTATTATGTTGGTAGAAGACGATCCTCTCGCTCAAAATTTAGTGAAACAGATTGTCACCCATAAATATAGGCATGTACATATCGTTGATGATGGGCAACAAGCATTGATAGACTATGTAGAAGAAGCTCCAGATATTGTCTTTTTAGATATTAATATACCGAGCCTTTCTGGTGATAAAGTATTAGAGCAGTTGCTCAAAATTGATCCCGATGCTTATGTCGTCATGCTCACTTTCGCAAAGGACCATGAAACAGTTAGTCGCTTGGTTGATACGGGAGCGCAAGGTTATATCGCTAAGCCATTTGCCGTTGCTAAAATCATGAAATATATAGAAAGATCACCATTGGTGAAGCAAAAAGAGATGCGGCGCTATGCTTCTTTCTGACATGATAGCAATAGATATGCAATGGGCGATGCTTATTGCGATAGGTGGCGTCGCCATATTGGGCCTTATCTCTTCTGTCTCCTTTGTTTATATGTATGCAGCATTACAGCGCAGCAAGAAATCATTATTGATGACCAAAAGAGAAACAGAAAAGATTGCAAAACTGCCGGTCAATAACCCACAACCAATGATGCAGTTGGATTGCGATGGGCAGCTTATTTTTTCTAATGAACCTGTGGGAAAATACTTTCCTGATTTAGAGCACAGGGGCTTTCATCATCCAGTTTTAGAAGGATTTGCCGATATGGCTGTGACACTCAAGGAAAATCCGGTTAAGAAAATTAACATGACCCGCGAAATTAACCATGAGAGCAAATGGTATCTACAGACAATAAGTAGCGTCATAATTGATAAAAACCCAGCTTTTATGGTGTATTGTCAAGAAATTACGGCTCTTAAAAATTTAGAAAAAGAACTCCTTGAGGCCAAAGAGAGGGCAGAAATTTCAACAAAAGCGAAGAGTGATTTTTTGGCTAATATGAGCCATGAATTACGAACACCGATGAATGGCATTATAGGTCTATCCGATATGATGTTAGAAATGGAACAGTCAAATGATATACGAGAATCTATTGAGGCTATTAATGCCTCGTCAAAAAACCTCCTTTTTCTGTTGAATGATATTTTGGACTTATCAAAAATTGAAGCGCAGGAATTTTCTTTAGAAAGGACTTCCTTTGATATACATAGATTGTTGCATCAAATAATGAAATTGCTCGACCCTATCGCTCGAAAGAAAGCATTATCTTTAGAGAAGAATATTAATGTGGGGTTTGATAATTTATTTATTGGTGATGCAATGCGGTTGCAGCAGATTCTCAATAATTTATTAGGTAATGCGCTTAAATTTACGGATAAAGGATTTGTAAAACTGACTGTTTCTATTGTGAAGCAGGATGAAAAAAGAGTGGTTTTGCAGTTCACCATTGAAGATAATGGCATTGGTATTGCTAAAGACAAACAAGCTCTAATCTTTGAAAAATTTACGCAAGCAGATATCTCAACTTCTCGAAAATATGGGGGTACAGGCCTTGGTCTATCAATAACCAAAGAGCTAGTAAACCTTATGGAAGGAACCATTACACTTGATAGCATTGAAGGTAAAGGAACGACAATAGCTGTTTGTTTACCTTTTAAGATTGGTGAGAGGATCAACACAGAGATAGAGGATCATATTAAAAAGCATCACGTGCAAAATGTCATAAGTCTAAGGCAGTTTAAAATTATGGTGGTAGACGATCATCCTATAAATTTACTTTTTATGCGTAAAATTTTGCAAAAGTTTGACTGCGAAGATTTCGTCGAAATGCAATCGCCTAAGCAGGCATTAGAACTCATCAAAGAAAATTTTTATGACGTTATCTTTTTGGATTGCCAGATGCCAGAAATTAGTGGTTATGAAGTGGCACAAGAAATAAGGCAAACCCAGAAAAATGGAGACAAAAAATCTCTTATCATTGCTTTGACAGCAAATGCTATGAAAGGCGCTAGAGAGAAATGCTTGGCGGCAGGGATGGATGATTATATCAGTAAGCCGTTTACATCAGAAAAGATTCTACAAATCTTGCAGCAATATAAACCTGAAATATCCCAAATAAAAAAGAAGGATGTAAAAAACGAGAGGCTTTTATTGATGGATTGGTCACATTTAGACCAATTCACTGAAGGTGATTGCCAAGATGAAAAAATGCTTATTGAGACATTTCTATTTTATGCGCAAGAAAGTCTATCCGATATGATGCAGGCAATATCGGATAAGGATTGGTGTAAATGGGAAGCTGCCGCCCATAAATTGGGCGGATCGGCGGCTAATATAGGGGCACAAAAATTAAGTGCTTTGTGTAAAGAGGCTGAGCTGTTGAGAGATAGAAAAGAGGTAATTTACCAGAAATATTTTAGCGAAATAATTGCTCTATATGAGGAAACTAAAAAGTCTTTTTTATCTAAGCGGATCAACCTTGTCGGTTGAAGATGTATTACAACGAAACCATCCTGCGATACTACGACGGGTTTTAATTGCTGTTCTTACCTCATGCGGTATATCTTCGCTCAAAAAAACCACAAGCGTGCGTGCTTGAGGCTGTATGGTGTGAAATGGGGTTTTGACTGCCATATCTTTGTATAAATGTAGTTGTCCACCATATTCGGGCTGCCATTCTTCATTCAAATAGCAAACGGTAGAAATAATTCTGTTTTTTTCACCTTTGAGGGCGTCGACATGGCGTTTATAAAACCCATTTTCAGGATAGACAGCATAATGGGATTCATATTCAAAAAGACCTAAAAAAAGATTTTGGTTAAGGCATAGTCTTAAATTCTCCATCAAGCAGAGATACGCCTTATCAATCTCATTGTGACGCTCTAACCAATATGTTTTGTCACGACGAATATCAGGTATAATTTGATTGGCGTGATGTCTACCAATGCCAGCCTCAGCTAATAAATCTGCTGCTTCAAGATCATCGAGACGTGCTTGGAGGTGTTGTGACAATAAAAGACTGAGATAGTCAGGTTGAACTGACCAGCCTTTTTCAGCTAAATCTTGAGTAATCTGCATATTAACACTATTTACCCAATTATGGGCAGCCGGTAAAATTTGTGACTCTAGATTGGTGAAAGCTGTCATGATACTATCTATTAGCTAAAATCAAAGAAAGCGCAATCAAAATGAAATTACACATTGATAATAAAGTAGAGACAATAAAGCTGATTGTCTTGATCGTGACGCTGACAATTATGGCTGTGGGTTGCGGCATTATTCTTTTGCCTTTTATTCCAGCGATTTTATGGGCGATTATTTTGTGTTTAACCACATGGCCTGCCTATCATTGGATTCGTATAAATATAGCCAAGAATCAAACAGTGTCGGCGGCACTTATGACAGTTCTTCTGGCAGTGTGTTTTATATTGCCGTTGATTTTTATGGGCTCTAGTTTGGCTGAAAACTTTACGACAATCAAAAATCTTTTTATTGAGTTCCTAGAAGGTGATAGACAGCCACCTCATTTTTTAGTGACGCTTCCTTTGGTCGGTGAGTATATCCGTGATTTTTGGAATCAGTACTTAATAGATACGGCTGGTATGAAAGAGGCGTTGCAAAATAATGCAGAGACCATTTCAAACTTTCTCATAAACGTTGGCGCATCAATAGGACGAGGTTTGGTTGATATTTCTTTGGGTATTGTCTTTGCCTTTTTCTTCTTTTGTTCGGGGGAGCAAGTCGCACAACGGCTCAACACATTGATTGGTAATTATTTAGGCAAGCGTGGCCAATCACTGCTCGATCTCTCCAAGAAAACAATGATTGGCGTGGTTTATGGAGTTATCGGTGCTGCATTAGCGCAAGGCACAATAGCGGGTATAGGCTTTGCAATAGCGGGTGTTCCTGGCGCAGCGTTACTTGGTCTTTTAACGTTTTTATTATCTTTCGTGCCTATGGGCCCACCGCTTATTTGGGGTGCGGCAACAATATGGTTGTTCACCGAAGATCAAATAGGCTGGGCGATTTTTATGATTGGCTGGGGTATGATTGTTAGTTCGGTTGATACGGTGATCCGTCCCTATTTTATTAGCCTAGGTAGTGAGTTGCCGTTGCTGCTTGTTCTATTGGGTGTCTTTGGCGGGATCATTGCCTTTGGCTTTATTGGACTGTTTATTGGGCCTACATTACTCGCTGTGGCTTATTCTCTCATTCTCGAGTGGAGTAGTGATAACAAAGTTAAGCCTGTTAAAAAATCAGCCACTAAACGTAAGAAAAAAAGTAATTAGTTCAGGCTAAATACTTTTTCACCGTGCTGTGAAATATCCAAACCTGTCTGTTCCTCTTTTTCAGAGACACGTAAACGTGTGAAAAGCGAGATTGCCTTTATAATGATGAAAGTCATAACGACGGTGTAAGCTACGACAGCGACCGCACCTAAGACATTGGCGTATAAAAGATCAGCGCTACCATATAAAAGACCATCTGCGCCATTAGGGTTAACAGTGGTCGTAGCAAAGACAGCTGTGAGGATTGTGCCTACTGTTCCGCCAACACCGTGGCAGGCAAAAACATCAACGGTATCATCTGTTTTGAATTTCTTTTTTACTAAATGAACAGAAAGGTTACACAAAACACCAGCGACCGCACCTATAATAATCGCTGATTGCATGGTAACGAAACCAGCAGCAGGGGTGATTGCCACGAGACCAGCGACAGCCCCGACAGCCGAGCCAACAGCAGAAGGTCGGCCATTAAATATCCAGTCGCATATCATCCAAATAGTCATGGCAGTGACTGAGGCAAAGAAGGTTGTGCCAGCAGCATAAGCTGCTAAGCCATCGGCAGCCAAAGCTGAGCCTGCATTAAAACCGAACCAGCCTATCCATAGTAGTGCGGTACCAAGTAGCACCATAGTGGCACTAAAGCCCGTATGGTCATCGGGTTTAAATTTGGCACGGTTACCAAGCATAAGAGCAGCCACCACAGCGGCAAAACCAGATGTCATGTGAACAACAAGACCGCCAGCGAAGTCTAGTCCACCCATCGCCCCAATCCAACCATTAGGTCCCCAAACCCAATGTGCTACTGGTACGTAAACCAATAATGACCATAAGGGCATCAACAATAGCCATGCTTTAAAACGAATGCGCCCAGCCATAGAGCCACTAATCAATGCGGGGGTAATGACAGCAAATGTTGCTTGGAACAGCATAAAGAGAGCGTGTGGAATAGTTGATCCATAATCAGGATTAGGCTCTATGCCTACATCTTTTAAGAAAGCGTAGTCAAAATTTCCAATGAAGCCGCCTTCATCACCAGAAAAAACCAAGCTATAGCCACAAACTGCCCATAATAGGCCGATAATACCAATGCATATAAAACTTTGAAATGTTGTGGAGACAGCATTGCGACGACTTACCATACCACCATAGAAAAATCCAACAGCTGGGGTCATCAGTAAAACAAGTGCTGTTGCGGTTAACATCCATGAAATATCTGCTGGGTTCATTGTCATCTCCGTGTAATTTTTATACTTATATGAAGAAAAGTATAATCAGAAATTACTGCACTGCAATGTAAAAGCTAATTTTATATTGGGCCTAGTGTGGAAAAAAAATATGGGCGATAAGATAAGCCAGTGCATAAAAAGCAATCGCTAATCCATAGCTTGTTATACGAGAGCACTTTGTGGGTTTGCCACGGAGGTGGTTAATAAAATGGCCACCTTCAATAACAGCAATAATTAAAATAGCGCCAATCCCTAATTCAAGAGCTGGGTTATGCTCAGGGAAAAAGAAAGCGCGCGCTGCTGGAAAGAAAGAGAGCCAGCAACATGGCTGCGTAATGATTTTTTGTGTTAAAAAACGCCCTACTTGTTTTAATAGCTTTTTGGCAGAGAAGTTCTGCTTTTGTGCGACAGCGTCTGTTTTGGGTGCAATTATCATTGCCTACCAATAAGGCGCAGTCAAAATTTAGTCAAATTATTTGTAAAATCCTTCAATTTCTACAAGAGATTTTTCTAATCCATACGGCGCATTGAGGATAAAAAGGCCGCTGCCTTTCATGCGGTGATCTTTGTGCACTAATTTGTCAAAATGGGTATGGTGATGAATTGTTTTAGGTAGGCCAGCGCTCAAAATCATGGAGATCATCTCTAAGTGCTGGGGTGTTTCTAATATTGGGTACCACAGCATAATGACCCCAACATTCCATTTTCGGTGCATGTTGATAATAAACTCGGCGGTTTTTGTGTATTCTGATTTTACCTCATAACTAGGATCTATAAGCATTAAACCACGTCGTGGTTCGGGCGGTACAATACGATTGGCCATGACAAAGCCATCTTCTTGTTTGATGTTCATTTTTAAACCACGAAAATTATAAGTCAAAGCCTCATATTCTTGAGGGTGCAACTCAGCTAAATGGATTCTATCGGTGTCTCTTAAAATTGCGTCGGCGATCATGGGTGAGCCAGGATAAATATTTTTACCGTGAAATTGTTGAATATGCCGCAGCGTTTTGATGTAGATATGCGCTTCATTTATGGCATTTGAGGCTAATAAAGCTTTAATACCGTTTGCCGCTTCGCCTGTCTTTTGTGCTTCTTTTGATGTGAGATCATACATGCCCCGCCCCGCATGTGTTTCGATATAGCTTAGAGGTTTATCCTTTTGAATCAGATAATCAAGCGCTGCGCAAAGCGTTGCATGCTTATGGATATCGGCAAGATTGCCTGCATGATAACTATGTTGGTATGACAGCATGATATAAATTTTGCGCTAGTCTTATCAGTATAACAAGGCGTAAAGTGTAACTGATACAAAAAAGTCACCTGTTAAAATAACAGGTGACTAAGGTTTAATTTTGTTAAGCGTTTTTATTGCTTAGATTTCGCAATCATCCTGCCGTTGGCTTCTCCTAAAATGCGAATAGATTGTGATTGGTATTTTGTAGGGTCTGCCTGAATCACGTAGTTGCGTGATCTGCTTGATCTGCCACCCATTAAAACTCTAGCGACATTGGTTGCCTCAGAAACAGCTAAGTCGGTTGTTGATGTTTCATTAATCACCGTACCAAAAGGCTGACCTGATTCAACTGGCTGACCTAATTTTACATTTGCCGCACCGTCCTTAGAGAAGCGGATATTAGCATCTGTAACAGCCAAGTTCTGTCCTACTTTAATAGATGCAGACATCGCACTTGAATGTCCACCCGTCGCTACGAAATCAACAATATATGTGGCATCGACAACGGCAATGTTACTTGCTTTTGCAAACTCAAGCATCTTTGATCCTGTCTGATTAAATGCGCCGTCAATAGACAGTCCTTCGGCACCTAGAGCTGTTGGTTGAAAGAATAAAGTTTGGCCATAAGATGATAAAAAGCCAGAATTATCATCAACGTAAGGATAAGTTTTCTTTGTGGCTGACTGATAGGCACCTGAAGAGGTTAGTGCAGAACGGTCACGTACCGTGTAACCATATGTGCGTAATTTATTTACAAAGTCGTTATAGGCAGCATCGGTGATGGCTTGCTTTGTTGCATCGCTAACGCCCTCAAGCCTTACCTTACCAGATGCTTTGCCACCCCAGTTGCTGCCGCCACCCATAAGAGAACGTTTGGCACTTTTTTGTTCAACAGAAGAGTCGTTAAATCCTACAGCAAACGAACCAATAACAACTTCATTAATATTTTTTAGTGATGCTTGTCTTTCAATGATAACATCATCTTTTGTGCCCATGCCTAGAAAGCCAGCACCATTTTTGTTATGCTCAATAACATTGTTTTTTTCACTGCTAACGCCGCAGGCAGCAAGAATAAGAAGTAATGAGATCGATAGGATTTTCTTATACATATATTTTATAGTCCCTCTTTTGTTAAATTGAAGGACAGAATATTTTGTAAAAAATAAAGGTCAAGTATTTAAATTCAGATATCCTTATTTTTAAATGAGATGGATGAAGGATAGTTTGTATTTAATGGCGGAGAGGAAGAGATTCGAACTCTCGATACAGGGTTACCGTATACACACTTTCCAGGCGTGCGCCTTCAACCACTCGGCCACCTCTCCGCATTTGTCATTAGGTTTTATATGGCATGCGCTTTTTGTTCAAGGGAATTTATGCAACCAGCTTTTTACCTTTTTCAACAAAGGGCGAGGCAATCTCACAAACCGCATCATCGGTGACACAGCCATTGGGTGTTTTATCAGCGATTGATTTGAAGGCGTTCATGATTTCTTCCATGTCTTTTGATTTACTGTCGATAGCAAAATGCGTCAGCGCAAAGATACGTTGTGCAACGGCATTGCGTCCACTATGTTTCCCCAAGACTAATTGTGTGCTGCCCATGCCGACACTTTCAGGAGTCATGATTTCATAAGTTTGGCGAGATTTAATCATGCCGTCTTGATGAATGCCAGACTCATGTGAGAACGCATTAGCGCCTATGATCGCCTTATTAGGTTGCACAATTTTACTTGTTATTTCTTGTAGCAATCGGCTCGTAATACCTAGTTCTTCTGTTACTATATTAGTCTCAATATTGTGGTAACGATCAGCTCTTGTTTTCAAACTCATCACCACTTCTTCGATGGCGGCATTGCCTGCCCGTTCACCAATACCATTAATGCAGCCTTCAACTTGGCGCGCACCTGCTTTGATTGCTGCCATGGAATTGGCGGTGGCCATACCTAAATCATTGTGACAATGTACGGAGATAATTGCTTTATCAATGTTTGTAATATTGTCTTTTAAATATTTGATGAAGCTATACATTTCATCTGGTTCGGTATAGCCAACTGTATCGGGGACATTAATCGTGGTTGCGCCAGCCTCTATCACTGCTTCAAAAATACGTACCAAGAATTGTGGGTCTGAGCGTAAAGCATCTTCGGCTGAAAATTCCACATCATCAACAAAGCTCTTGGCTAAACGCACACCCATGACAGCACGGTCGATCACTTCTTGCTCAGTCATATTTAATTTGGCGTGCATATGAATAGGGCTTGTTGATATGAACACATGGATGCGCGCATTTTTTCCAGCGGGTTTTAATGCCTCAGCAGCGCGTTTTATGTCCTCTACATGACAGCGTGCTAGAGAGCAAATAACAGAACCTTTAATTGTTTCGGCTATATGCCTGACAGCTTGGAAATCACCGTCTGAGGCATTCGCAAAGCCAGCCTCAATGACATTAACACCAAGACGTTCTAATTGTTTGGCAAAACGAATTTTATCGGTTGGTTTCATACCAAAGCCTGGTGATTGCTCGCCATCTCTTAAGGTAGTATCAAATATTTTTACAAAGTCATTCATATTTTTCTTTCTTTTTTTTTGAGGTTTGGGCATTAAAAAACCCGCTAAAACTAATGTTTTGCGGGGTGTATTCTTGCTATTAATTTATTATGAAATTACAGCATAAACCTCCCGCCACCGCTTAGGAGCAGTGTGAGTAGAAGGTTGAGAGATAATTTGATCTGCGTTTTCATCTATTACACTATAGGCAATTTTTTTGATACAATGCAATATAAAATGATGTCTATTTTGAAATAAAATAAAAAAGGCTGCGGATATCACTATCCGCAGCCTTGATTTCCTTTAAAGGAAAATTATTTTTTTGTTGGTTTTTTAGCTGGTGCTTTTTTAGTAGCCATGGGATATCTCCAAGTTCAAATACGATCTATCGGGATCGCTACCGTATGCGTCACAATGACTCACACTAAAATGATAAAACAATGGTACAAAAAAAAATTGACCAAGATCATCTTTTGATCTTTTTCAACCATAAAAAAAGCTGCGAGCAAAATAGCCGCAGCTTCTAAGTATTGTGTAGTAAAAAAGATTATTTCTTTTTAGCAGGTGCTTTCTTTGCAGCTGGTTTTTTAGCCGCTGGCTTCTTTGTTGCTACCTTTTTTACGGCGGGTTTTTTCGTTGCTGGCTTTTTAGCCGCTACTTTTTTAGCAGCAGGTTTCTTTGCTACGGGTTTTTTAGCTACTGCTTTTTTAGCCGCTGGCTTCTTTGTTGCTGTTTTTTTAACAGCTAATTTCTTAGCTGCGGGTTTTTTCGTTGTTGTTGCTTTTTTAGCAGCAGGTTTTTTAGCTGCTGGTTTTTTTACTGCTGTTGCCATGACTCTCTCCAGTATAAAAAGCGATAAGTCGGTATCGCTGCCGCATGAGTTACAATAACCCATCTAAAAATGATATGTTATATCGTTTGAAAAAAATTGACCTAGATCAATTTTTATACTTAAAAGAACTTCTGAAGTCTGTAAAAGTCGCAATGACTATCTTTGCAAATATGTTTTTTCTGAAAAGGACAGGGGATTGATTTTGTACATTCCAGCCCTGCGGCAACTTCAAGTTTGTCCATTTTATTAATGGTAATTTCTCGTCCCTTTTTTTTGAGTATTCTTTTTGCTTCTAATTGAGCAATAGCGCGAGAAAATGTTTCAGGCTCCATTCCTAAGCGTGAAGCAATAAGATTTTTTTGATAGGGTAGTTTTAACGATGTTACGCCATTCCGGTCTAAAGAGAGATTGAGCAGGAAAGCCGATAAACGTTGTACGGTAGAAAGTCGATGAAAAAAATCGAAACTCAAAGCAGTTTGATTAATATGTGTAGAAAGAGCGGCGATAATTCTTAGTGCTAAATCAGCGTTGCTTTTAACACGTTCTTGTAAAT
Source organism: Micavibrio sp. (assembly GCA_002699085.1). Classification (GTDB taxonomy): domain Bacteria; phylum Pseudomonadota; class Alphaproteobacteria; order Micavibrionales; family UBA9664; genus UBA9664. The sequence goes on along the minus strand of PAAR01000023.1, from coordinate 23,805 downwards.
ATTCTGCCCGTATCATAAGACAACGTGTATCACCACCAACTACTTGTCCGTGGTAAGGATAGTTACCACCTAATAAAACTGATTCTTCACCAAAACTATCGCCTCTTGTCACAATAGCATGAACTGTTTCTTCTCCTTCAGCATCTATATGAAAGAGCTTTACCCAACCCCACATTAGGACATAAAAATAATCAGCCTTGTCGCCTCGTTCAAAGAGAAAACTATTTTTGGTGTAATCTATTTGCTCTGCTTTTTCGATAAACCATAAAAGCTCTTCTTCCTGCCAACCGCTAAAAAACCGGACAGTTTTTAAGATAGAGATATCTTCAGGATCAAGCTTCCGCATTCAATGTATTGAGTACCGCCTCTTTCAATAGCGCTAAATCTTGCGGACGAGATAAACTATGATCGCCATCTTCCACATAGCTCACTATAACATTTTTTGAAGTAAATGCATCTTCAATTTTCTTGGCTTTTTGCCATGGTACAGAAGAATCTAATTTGCCCTGAAGAATATGAACAGGGCCATTATAAGTGATACCTTTATCAAGTAAGAAGCATTGGCGGCTTTCTTCAATAAGTGTTTTTGTAAAGATATACGGCTCGTCTGAATAGTCATTGGGTTGCGTGAAAAAATCTTTTTCTTTGTACATAGTATGTTGTTCGTCAGACATATTCTCTAAGAATTCATCCGTGAAATCAGGTGCAGGGGCAAGAGATATAAGAGCCTTAATACGCTCGGGCAAAGTTTGTGCGATCAAATAAGATATCCAGCCGCCCATCGAAGATCCAATAAGGATTTGAGGTCTGTCTGTTAATTTTTTTATGAGAAACAGCGCATCTTCATGCCAGCTTTTGATTGAGCCTTCCTCAAAGACGCCGCCAGACAGCCCATGTCCGCCATAATCCAGACGAAGGAACGGTAAATTTTGGTCTTTAGCAAGCTTTTCTAAGAACAAAGCTTTTGTACCCGACATATCGGAGCGAAAACCACCTAAGAAAACGATTCCTGTTTTCGGTGCATCTGGATTAATTTGCACATAAGCTAATTTATAGCCATTTGGTCCATCAATGTATTGTGTTTCGTTCATAGCATCTCTTTAATCGTAGCAAGGTGAATAGCGTGTATATTTCGGTGATCTAGGGTATTCACATCAATCCACTCTGCAATGCCGTTCTCGGGTGCATCTTTAGTGCCATTAAAAAAGAGTGTTTCAATACCTTCGTTGATAAGAAAATACGTTTGCTCGTAATCCCAAAATTCATTGTCAACATCGGCATAATAATGCGCTATTTTTTTATGCGTTTTAGAAGGGGTTACATCAGGCAAAATAAGGCCAGTCTCTTCGAGCATTTCACGTTGTACTGCCTGCCAGGCTGTTTCGCCTTGGTCAATACCCCCACCTGGAAGATTGGGCGAGTTAGGCGCATGAGTTTCTTCAACAAATAGAATTTTATTTTGATATAGACAAATAATAAAAGAGCCCGAGCGTGTTCTGATTTTGCTATCAGCCTGTTTGCTATGTTTGTTGCCTTCTCGATCAGTATAAATGGTCATGGTGTCTTTTTGAGTAATTTAACCCATGCTCGTTTGATGATGTTTAAAGATAGCGTAGATAGAAAAAATCCTAAAGTTGGGATCAGTGCATTGAGCGCCGGTTGAGGTACATTAATTGTTACCATGACCAAATAAGCAAAAATATAGGTTATGCCTATGATTGAGACTTTACGTGTGAAGCTGGTTTCCCATGTCTTATCAAGTTCAACCTTACGGTTACGTTCTTTGATAGCAATAATTTCTTTTTCAAAATCCATATTTTATCTAAACATGAAAAATAAAAAAAGAAAATCCCCTGCTCTATGTAAGCAGAGGACTGTGTCATTACGCAGCTGCTTTGTATTCTACAGATTCAGCTTGGAGCGCCTGTTGATACGCAGGGCGTGTGCTGACTGTTTTGAGCAGTGTTTTTGTCAAAGAGCCAAATTTGAAGTCTCTTGGTAGAAAGCCCCAATTGGCAATAACAGTGATTAAGATATCACCTACGGTTATGTCTTTGCCGCAGATATAGCCACCACCATGGTTTTCTAATTGACTCTCTATCTCATCCCACATGGTTTGAATAGCGTCTAAAGCTTTCTCAAGTTGCTTTTCTGAGCCTTCTGTTTTCTTAATGAACATAGCCTTACTATAGCCTACATGCAGTGAGGCATTGGCAAACATCAACCATTGTAAGGCTTGGGCACGTGCCCAGCCTTCTTTCGGCAACAATGCTGTGCTGTGTTTGTCACATAAATAAACGGCAATGGCACCACCTTCACGTAAAGCCTTGCCATTTTCAACGAGAACAGGTACTTGTCCACGTGGATTTACTTTTTCAAGTTGTGGGTCTTTAGTTGCACTACTAATATCAGCTTTAAGCAGATCGACCTCTTGGCCTAATTCATTTAATAGCACATGAATTGCCATAGAACATGCCCCCGGTGAATAATATAGTTCGTAACGCATAATCATTACCCTTTCATAAAACATTGATTATATAGATGACATAGGTGACAATGACGATGATTCAATAGGTAGTAATGAAATGTCTAAAGACCAACCAGTCATAATACAAATTATCCCTGAACTGGGTACAGGCGGCGCCGAACAAGGCACGATAGATGTCGCAGCCGAACTTGTTCGTGCAGGCTCTAAAGCGATTGTGATCTCACAAGGTGGTTCTCGTGTCCACGAATTAAAACGTATTGGTGCTATTCATATAGACTTACCAGTGGCCAGTAAAAACCCTTTGACGATTTGGCAAAATATTAAGCGTATTGAAGATGTCATTGAAGAACATGATGTTGATATTGTACATGTTCGCTCGCGTGCACCTGCATGGAGTGCGTATTATGCTTGCAAGAATACAGAGACCAAGTTTGTAACGACATTTCATGCACCTTATAATATAAGTGGTAAATTCAAGCGTATGTATAATGCGATCATGGCAAAGGGCGATCGTGTGATTGCAATCTCAGGTCATGTTGAAAAATATATCCATAATAATTATGTCGTTGATCCTGATAAGGTGCGCCTTATTCACCGTGGTGTGGCCATAGAGAAATTTCATCCGACTATGGTAACCCCACAACGCCTCATCAATTTGGCGCAAGAATGGCGTATCCCTGATGGGGCACCTGTGATTATGTTGCCTGCCCGCATAACCCGCTGGAAAGGCCATTTAGAATTTTTGGAAGCTTTGCGTCAGCTAAATCGTAAAGATGTGTTTGCTATTATTGTTGGTCCAGATCAAGGACGTAAGAAATTCCGTGAAGAAGTCGATCAAGCTATTATTGATAAGGGCCTCGCCAAACAAATCCGTATCGTTGGTAATTGTAATGATATGCCTGCTGCTTATATGCTCACCAATGTCGTGGTGTCGGCTTCTATTGAGCCTGAAGGCTTTGGGCGTATTCCGATTGAAGCACAAGCAATGGGTCGTCCTGTTGTGGCTACTAATCATGGCGGCGCAGCGGAAACAATTATTCATGGCGAAACAGGTTGGCATGTAACCCCAGGTGACCCAACAGATATGGCGCGTGCTATGGCGGTTATTTTATCTCTGAGTGAGCATGACCGTGCGGTATTAGCGACAAAAGCGATGCATCATGTCTCTAACCATTTCACCAAAGATATTATGTGCGATAAGACATTGGATGTTTATGCAGAGCTTTTACATGAGAAATACGGCTCACCTGCCATTGCAGATCAACGTAGTGCTGCTGCTGAATAAAGCTATTCTTCTGTTACTTCACTAAGCATATCATCGTTATTAGAATTTTCTTCAGCATCGCCAGATAAGGGTAGTAAGCCATTTAAAATAAAAACAATCTGGTTGAGGCTTTCCCAGCCTTTATTATATTTGCGGCAAAAGAAGAAATCTTTGCTGGTCTTGTCATACATGAATGCACCTTCTTCCTCGGTGCTATTACAGCTTAATGCAGGTGGAGCCGCAAAACTTGGCATGCTGGAAAAGAGAAAAATAACACTGCCAATAAATAATATTTTTTTCATAGAATAAATGTGACAAAAAACATTTTTTGAGACAAACGCTTCATACATCTGCGTGCATCAAATTATTTGCACATTTTATCAAAGACACGTATAAGTTGCGGCTATGACAACAGCGGCAAAAAAACAAAACCCAAAATTAGGCGTGGTATCTCTAGGATGCCCGAAAGCACTGGTTGATTCCGAGCGCATCATGACGCATTTACGGGCCGAAGGATATAGCTTCTCAGCTTCGCATGAGGGTGCGGATGCAGTGATCGTCAATACCTGCGGTTTTTTAGATTCTGCTAAGGAAGAATCTTTAGCGGCGATTGGTGAAGCAATGGCGGCAAATGGTAAGGTAATTGTTACGGGTTGCATGGGCGCAGAGCCTGAACAGATTGAAGCGAAATACCCAAATGTTCTGGCGATTACTGGCCCACAACGCTATGAAGAGGTGATCTCTGCCGTGCATAAGGCTGTGCCACCAATGCATGATCCATATACCGACTTAGTGCCAGAGCAGGGTCTAAAACTCACGCCTCGCCATTATGCTTATTTGAAAATTTCAGAAGGCTGTAACAATCGTTGTTCATTTTGCATTATCCCTTCCTTACGTGGTGATCTTGTTTCTCGTCCGATCAATCAAGTTTTGTATGAAGCTGAAAAATTAGCGAAAGCGGGTGTCAAAGAATTACTCGTCATCTCCCAAGATACCAGTGCCTATGGCCTTGATATCAAATATGCAGAGAGCAAGTTCCGTGACCAGCTTTGGAAGGCTAGTTTTTATGATCTTTGCGATGCATTGAGTCAATTCGGTATTTGGGTACGTTTGCATTATGTGTATCCCTATCCGCATGTTGATAAGGTGTTGCCGTTGATGAATGAGGGTAAAATATTGCCGTATTTGGATATCCCATTTCAGCATGCCTCACCAACTGTTCTAAAGAATATGCGCCGTCCTGCTCATCAAGAAAAAACAGCGAACCGTATTCATGCATGGAAACAAGCTTGTACTGATCTCACATTACGCTCTACTTTTATTGTTGGCTTCCCGGGAGAAACAGAAGAAGAGTTCCAATTCTTACTCGATTGGTTGGATGAGGTTCAGCTTGACCGTGTTGGTTGCTTTAAATATGAGCCTGTATCAGGTGCGAAAGCCAATGATCTTGGTTTGAGCGAAATTGATGAGGCAGTAAAACAAGATCGTTGGAACCGTTTTATGGAAGTGCAGCAGCGTATTAGTGCGGCAAAATTGCAAAAGAAAATAGGTACTGTTCAAGAGGTGCTTGTTGATGCAGTGGATGAAAATGGCGCTGATGGCCGCACAAAAGCCGATGCACCAGAAATTGACGGTAAGATCTTCTTGCGTGATGCGGCTCACCTCAAACAAGGTGACTTTGTACAGGTCAAAGTTGAGGATGCGGATGAATATGATCTATTCGGCGTGCCAGTTCAATAAATTGCTCAATAGTTAAATCTTCGGCGCGTAATGTTGGGTCTATGCCCAATTCTTCAAATAGGCTGACATAAGGTTTTAAGCTCTGGCGGATCATTTTGCGTCTTTGGCCAAAGGCTTGGGCGGTGAGTTTTTCAACAGTTTCAAATTTAGGCTTATCTCTAAGTTGTTTTGGTTTGAACAACACAACCGATGAATGTACTTTCGGGGCTGGTGTAAAAGCCTGCGGCGGCAAGGTCATTACCATGCGTGGCGTAGTGATCCACTGTGCTAATATCGCCAAGCGGCCATAGGTCTTGTCATTGGGTGTAGCGACAATGCGCTCTGCCACTTCTTTTTGGAACATTAGGATTAATGCATCATAATTTGTGGGATCATTATGAAGGTCTTTGAGCCATTTCACGAGAAGTGGCGTGGCAATATTGTAAGGCAGATTAGCGGCAATTACTCGAGGTGCTTTTGTCAGTGTTAAAAGGTCAGCCTCTAAAGCATCACCATGAACAAGGTTAAGTCGGTTATGCGCTGCCTCTTTTAGTGATTGAAGGGCTTTAATGCAGCGTGGATCAAACTCAATCGCTGTGACAGTTTCCGCTTCGGTTTCTAAGAGTGCACGGGTTAGCCCACCAGGGCCAGGGCCAATCTCAATGGCATGTTTGCCTTCCAAAGAACCTGCTTGCCGTGCAATTTTGGTGGTGATATTTAGATCAAGTAGAAAGTTTTGACCGAAGGATTTTTCAGCCCGTAACTCATGTTGGCTAATGATTTCACGTAAAGGTGGCAGTGTATCTAGTTTAGACACGACGCTCAATAAATGCTTGAGATTTAAGTTCTCTCATATAACGACGAGCACGCATCTCTAACATATTTTGACCGAGCTCATTAGTGACTTCTACTTTTAATACATTGATATTAGATGTGTCAGTATCCTTACCAATGATGCGTTTTTCTTTTAAAGCTATGATGTGATAGCCGTCCTTAGCACGGATGGGGGTGCTTAGCTCTTCTGCTTTCATAGATTTAAGGGCTGCTTCAATGGCTGGATCAATTTGACCTTCTTGAATCCAACCAACAACGCCACCACGATTGGCACCAGCACTTTGCGAGAATTGTTGAGCAAGTACAGGAAATGGCGCCTTGCCTTGCTTTAATTGTGTAATCAGATTATTGGCAAGCGCTGCTACTTCAGCATCTTCTGCGTCTGAGGTGACGGGCAAAAAGATTTCAGCGACAAGAAATTCTTGTCGTCCTTCTGATGCTTTTATTTGTGCAATTCGTGCATCGACATCACGTTCTGTTACATCGACAAGTGGACGAATGCGTTGGCTAACAATTTTCCCCCATGCGATTTCGGCTGTTACTTGGTCGGCCAGTGTTTGGGGGTCGATGTTACGTTTTTTAAGCATGGCTTGGAAATCTTCGATAGAGAGATTGTTCTGTTGGGCGATACGTGCAAGTCCATCATAAATTTCATCGTTAGTAACGCTTATATCTAACCGTTTAGCCTCTTGGGTTTGTAACTTTTCTTCGATCAATATATTCAGAACTTGTGGTGCAACACGCGCTATGACTTCCTTTTTATTCGGAATATTTGAGGTTTTGATAACCATATCCATGCGGGTGTTAAATTCTGCACTGGTCACAACATCGTCATTCACAATCGCCATAATGCTATTGGGGTCAGCATAAGTTTTACCTTGGAAAGGAAGCGTAAGAATAAAGGCAAATAGGCATATTTTAAGCAACTTTATGAGCAAAATGGCCTCCTTGTTTAAATCGGCTGAGATAACTTGGTAGGACAATATCCAGCAGTGTTGGTGTTATGTTTAGTGCTTCAAGAGTTTGATGGTGTCCTGTGGCAATATTGTGGTAATGCAATGACGTTATTTGGTCTTGTGTTAAAAGTGGCTTCGGCAACAAACTCAGAAAAACAGCTTCTATGCGTGCTAAAAAGAAAGGTAGCGGGATCAGCGCTGTATCACGGCCAGTATATGAAAGTGTCTTTTGTAAAAGCTGTTTAAAAGTGAATATTTCAGCCCCCGCCAGCTCATATATTTTGCCAGATGTTTTAGGGTTATCGATACAATTTATTACAGCTTTTGCGACATCGCCGACATAAATAGGTTGGAATTCTGTATGACCGCCGCCGATTAGTGGTAATGCAGGGAGACATTTTGATAAAGCGGCAAACTGGTTAAAGAAATTATCTTCAGGTCCAAATACAAGACTTGGACGTAGAATTGTGACTTTGGGGAAAAGATCTAAAATGACTTCCTCGCCCTTTTTCTTGGTTTTGGCATATTTAGATTTGTTTTCATCTATACCTAATGCAGAGATATGGATGAAGCTCTTTACGTTAAATTTGGCCGCAGCCAAAGCAATGTTTTGTGGTAAGTCAATATGCGCACGCTCAAACGTGTTTTTACCTTTTTCGTATAACAAGCCAACAAGATTGATAACGTAGTCAGACCCTTTAACAAGCTTTTCAACATTTTGAATATCACGGCCATTGCAAAACTCGGCGGATATTTGACCCACGGTACCATATGGCTTTAAGAAATAAGCTTTCTTAGGGTGGCGTGTCGCAACACGGACTCTGATACCTTGATCGGCTAATTGTTTAATAATGTGGCGACCGAGAAAGCCTGTCCCACCAAAAACCGTTGCAACTTTATATTTCTGACTCATGATAGTATAAAGGTAGAAGCTTGAAGGGTATTTGTCTACATGGAAATAACGACTGACACGATTTTAAATGCTTACGCTCAGGGTTATTTCCCAATGGCAGCAGAGCATGATTTCCAAAAGATAGAATGGATATTGCCGTCAATCAGAGGGTTATTGCCTATTAAAGATATTCATATTTCTAAAAGCTTGCTTAGAGTGCTGAATAAGAAGGTTTACAGAGTTACCGTTGATACGGCTTTCCAAAAAGTTATTGATGCATGTGCTGTAACCAAAGAAGGACGTGAGCAAACATGGATCAATCTGAAGATCAGAGATTGGTTCATAGAGCTTCACACTCAAGGTTTTGCGCATTCTATTGAGGTATGGAAGAACGATGAGTTAGTGGGGGGCTTATATGGCTTGGCGCTGGGGGGCGTTTTTTGTGGGGAAAGCATGTTTTCAACGGCAACAAATGCGAGCAAGGTTGCTTTAGTCCATCTCGCCGCAATATTGCATAAGGGTGGTTTTGTTTTATTAGATGCACAGTTTCCTAATCCGCATTTAGAACAATTTGGCGCCTATGAAATGGCGCATGATGACTATGCGGTGGCATTGAATGAAGCATTAAGTGTGCAGGCTGATTTTTACTGTGGCTCTTCTGCAGAGACAGTTTCAGAAGGTTCTGACTTACTTGTTTCAGAGTTTTTGCAATCAAGAAGCCAAACATCATAGATCGGGTGATCCATCGCTGATATGGAGGGGCTAGAGGCAAACATCCAGCCACTAAAAATCCATTCAGCGGCTTTACCTGCTTCGACTTCCCAAATTTTAATGAAAGCAGCTGATTCTGGTTTTTCAAAAGGCGGTGTTTTCTTGCACGCCATAACTTTCATATACACTTGGCCGTATGAAAGCGTCGAACCGATTTTGGCTTCAAATGTCGCTGTACGCGCTGTGATTTTATCTAATGATTGCAAGACAGCGATATCGTAATCTTCATATTCTGTGGCGTGAGCAGCAGGGGTTATGAAACAAAGAGCGGCAATAAATAGAAGTTTTTTAAGGGATATCATTGGCAGAGCTATCATCTGAAGATGCTGCTTTTTCACCTTTGTCACCATCTTTAACGCTGAAGATGAACTGACCAAGTAGGCGCTCAAGATTTTGGGCATCTTGCGTATATTGGATACGGTCACCGTCAGCTAAAAAATCATCTGACGCACCAGGTTCAAGACCGATATAGCTTCCGCCCAATAGACTTTCACTACCGATGAGGGCGGCTGTGTCATCCGGCAGCTTTAATGTGTCTTGAAGGCTTAGTGTTAGTTTAGCCAAATAAGCTTTTTCATCTAATTCAACTTTAGAAACTGAGCCAACTTTAACGCCACTTATACGCACGTCACTCCCTTGCTTGATCGAGCCAATATCTGTGAAAGTCGCACTGACGGCGTAACCGTTAACGTCTTCAACATCGGCTGCGTTATAGCTAAAAACCATAAAAACAACGGCGACTGCCAATACAACCGCACCTAAAACCATTTCAACAACATTTCTTTTCATAGATTTTGTTTACCCTTGTTTGATTAAGATGTAAAGACGCCACTTTATTTCTAAATTAATTTTTATTACCATCTTGAACATTAACCGTAAAAACATATATCTGTTTTTGTAAAAGGGAATTCCAAAATTATGACATCAGCGATTCACGTTACAGGCTTAAACAAAGTCTATGATAACGGCTTTCAGGCATTAGATAATATTGACATCAATGTAGAAAAAGGCGAAATATTTGCCCTTTTAGGGCCGAATGGGGCGGGCAAAACGACGCTTATTAGTGCAATATGCGGTATTGTTACACCAAGCGCTGGACAAGTTATGGTGTTTGAGCATGATAATGTGAAGGCGTATCGTAAGGCACGTTCTCATATTGGCTTGGTGCCACAAGAATTAACGACAGATGCATTTGAAACGGTCTGGAATACTGTTTGTTTCAGCCGCGGTTTATTTGGTAAATCGCCTAATTCAAAACTTATTGAGTCTATTCTAAAAAGCCTGTCTTTATGGGATAAAAAAGACGCCCAAATCCGTATGCTTTCTGGGGGTATGAAACGTCGTGTGATGATTGCGAAAGCGCTCTCACATGAGCCAGATATTTTGTTCTTAGATGAGCCGACGGCTGGTGTAGATGTTGAGCTACGTAAATCAATGTGGGAGCAAGTGCATAGACTTCGAGAAACAGGGGTAACAATAATTTTGACGACTCATTATCTTGAAGAAGCGGAAGAAATGGCGGATCGCATAGGGGTTATTGATAAGGGTAAGATCATTCTTGTTGAAGATAAAAATGTATTGATGAAAAAGCTTGGTAAGAAAGAGCTTGTATTAGAGCTCTATAAACCACTTAAGAAATTACCTGAATCACTGGCAACTTTTAAATTACAACTAGCCAATGACGGTCAACAAATTGTCTATACTTATGATTCAACCAAAGAAGATAATGGTGCTGTTACGCTGCTTGATGCGCTTAAACAGGATGGCATTAAATGTAAAGACTTTAACACACGTCAAAGTTCGTTAGAGGAAATTTTTGTAGGATTGGTAGGAAAGAAATGAATTTACACGGCATAGCGGCAATTTATAAATTTGAGATGAATCGCACTTGGCGCACGATTGGCCAAAGCATCGCATCTCCTGTTATCACAACAATTTTGTATTTCATTGTTTTTGGGTCAGCCATGGGCTCGCGTATTACGGATATTGATGGTGTCAGTTACGGGGCATTTATTGTACCTGGCTTAATTATGTTGACTGTGCTGGGGCAGAGTATTTCCAATGCTGCTGTTGGTATCTATTTTCCTCGATTTACGGGAACTATTTACGAGATTTTATCGGCGCCATTATCATTTGTGGAGGTGGCAATAGGCTATGTCGGTGCAGCGGCGAGTAAATCAATTATTATTGGTTCCATTGTGTTGGCCACGGCAGGTTTTTTTGTGCCGCTTGACATACAGCATCCAATTTTAATGGCGTTCTTTCTTGTTATTACTTGTGTGACCTTTAGTTTACTGGGCTTCATTATTGGTATATGGGCTGACGGTTTTGAGAAATTACAGCGCATTCCGCAGCTTGTTGTCACGCCATTAACCTTTTTAGGGGGTAGTTTTTATTCGATTACGATGCTGCCTGAGCTGTGGCAAAAGATATCACTGCTTAATCCTGTGGTGTATCTTATCAGCGGTTTCCGTTGGAGTTTTTATGAAAGTTCGGATGTAAGCTTAGGCGTAAGTATCACGATGATTTTTATCTTCATGGCACTATGTATGGCTGTGATTGGTTGGATATTTAAGACAGGGTATCGCCTTAAAAATTAAGCTTTTATAGATCGCTTTCAGGTGTCCATGCTTGGTAATCACCACTTGCTTTGGCACGTTTCCCACCACGTGATAATGAGCCTTTAGGCTTATAAGCCATAGCGGTGCCTGTCATATTCTCTTTATGGGCTAATTGCCATGTTTTGCGGTAAGTCGGTTTGTCTTTATCTGGAAAGACATCAGTTTGATAATGAAGCCAGCCATGCCATTCAGGCGGTATAACGGACGATTCTTGACGCTTAATATCTTTGTAAGAAACCCAACGCCGTGGTCTTTTATAACCTTTTTTGGATTTTCCTTGGTAATAGACGTTGCCGTATGGATCATCGCCAATTTTTTTACCTTTTTGCCAAATGGTCATAAGGCTATGAAGCGGTGATGAAACAGATAATATCCAGTTAAGCATTTTATTATTCTCTATTGTTAGGCGTTATCAAAAGGTTAGCTCTATTCCTTTGCGAACTCAAGTCTTTAAGCGGCGGCGGGCTTACGTATTGTGCTGACGTAATCGGCAACGGATTTACCTGCATTAAGGACATGTGCATTGGCAGAGCTTTCAGGGCCATAGCCACACATATAGATCCCTTCAAAAGGAATGTCTGCCATCAGCGCATGATGTGAAAATTTTCGTTGGAACATCTTTAATAAGGGTAACGCCCCGCCTGTAAGGTCGGTATTAAGAGGACCAATTGTCTTATCCAGAGCAGAGCCCATGACAGATAAAAATCCAACGATTGATTCTAAAAAGTTTGGCGCAAAATCATTTACTGTTGAAATAATCGCCTTGGCAACGGCTGTACGGTTTTCTTCGGTATCTGGTAGATTAGGTTCAAAATATTGCCCTAATAAAGAGCATGCGTATAAACCGTCTTTTGCAAGCTCTGGAGACTTTAGAGACGGAAATACTAATGAAACACCTGGTCTTTGCGAGCCACCATCAGACATTGTTTGGTCGTAAGCCGTCTGAATAAAGCCTATATCAGGACTTAATGTCACATCGCTTTGTAGATAAGGAATAGGGTCTGCACCATTTAAGCATGTGAATTGCGGTAACTCTTTAAGAGCTAATTTAACACGAATAAAGCCACTCACCCCGCCCAATGATTCAACTCGCATTTTAAATTCAGGTGGAAGTTTCTCTGGTTCCATAAGGTCAAGAAACATTTTATGGGGGTTCGTATCGGCAATGAGAATAGGGCTGGTGAAAATACCATCATCGGTTTCAATGCCTTTGAAATGATTATTCTCGATTAATATTTTTTGAACGGTGGCACTGGTAGCAAAGTGAACACCAAAATTCATCGCAGATTGTGTCAGTGCTTTCATATAGGGCTGTAAAGAGCCACGGATGGGTTGCCAGTCGCCACGATACAGTGCGCTTGTACCCAAGCCTAATATGAACACGCCTAAAGCACTCGCCGACCCTTCTTTTGAAGGGTTTACCATAGAGCCGATTGTGGCGTGAAAACTAAGCATGCCTTTAACAAGGTCGTTTTCGAAATGAGCATCAAGAAAATCTTTGAGGCTCATTTTCATGATTTTTGTGAAGAATTCTTGTAGATCCTTATTGTCCGAAGAAAGGTGACGGGCTGTTTCAAAAACGGCCCATAGATCTTTCCACCCTTTTTGTGTGTAATCGGGCATGTCTTTATCTAAAGATTCAAAAAGCTCAGCTAGTCTTGATAAATTGTCATGCATATCGAAAAATACATTGCCATCCTTAGCAGAAAGAGTGGCGATATTTTGTTGAGTTTGCTCAAAGTTCTTGCCAATAAATAAGTGCGCCTGCTCTTTTGACGGTACAAAGACAGATGAGTGATTTTCAGACATTGAGAAACCGTGACTCTCTAGGTTAAGATCTTCAATCACTTCTGGGCTTATTGTTACTGGCATATGCGCACAAGGCCCTGTCTTAACGCCCTCGTGGAATTCTTCATAAGGTGTTGAACCTGGAAGAAGGGTAGGGCTTTCAAGTACGCATACTTTATAATTCTTTTTTGCTAAATAAGTAGCAGCAATTAGGCTTTGATGGCCAATGCCTAATATAATTGCATCAAATTTTTTATCGTCTGAATCCATATTAATTACGAGAATATCACGCTCTCATAGGATATAACAGTATGTTTTGATTATTGAGCGGCGAGTTTTTTGTTTTGATCTTGCAAATGTGCTAGTAGCATACTTACATCGCCACCATTACGACTAACGATAGATGAAAAGTCAGAGCGCTGTGTGACGGCCATAGAGACACCTTCAATCATTACATCAACAACTTTCATCCCACCCTTTTTATCACGGACACGCCATGTTACTGAAACAGCAGCACCATCGGCGGGAATTAGGCTAGAATTGACGAGGACGTCACCATTTTGATCGATACGAGCGCCCGTCGTTTTGAAAACTTCTCCTGAATAGTCTTTGAAGCGTTGTGAATATACATTGACGATATATTCTTTGAAAGCAGAGAAATAAGCAGGCTTATCGCTATCTTCTAGTGCATGCCAGTAACGACCTAGTGAGAAACGTGCAATTGTTTTAAGATCAAAACTACTCTCTAATACGCCAGAGAATTTCTTTTTCTTTTCATCAAAAGGTAAGTCTTTATCACCAATAAACTCAAGAGCTGATTTAACCCGAGCATCAATAAAGCTTTCAGCTTTTGCCGTATCATCTGCTGCAAAGGCAACTGGCGAGAATGTAAGAAGGAAAAACGCTAGAAAAACTGATTTTATAAATGTCACTTAGAAGTCCCCATCATAATCTGGGATAGCGAATGCATTGCTTTCAGAAATTGTTTCAGTTCTTTTCTTATTGTGCGTATTTCTATCAGCGATTTCAGCCTGACGGTTTTGATATACAGCACTTTTCATCGCTGAATATGGATCAAGTGAATTGGCTCTGAAATCGTTGCTTACGTCAAAGAGTTGATTTTTTTGTTCCATGAATAATGTGCCGTTATACGCATAACGCACGCCATCATCATCAATGTAGTTAATTGGATCCATAAATGAATCTAAGCCATAACCAACGGCATCACGTAGAGACGCTGTACCAAAGAACGGTATAACCACATAAGGACCATCACCTACGCCCCATACAGCTAATGTTTGACCCAGGTCTTCGCGTTCATATGCCCAGCCTTCACGGCCTGCATTATCTAAGAAACCACCAAAGCCAGTTAATGTGTTTGTTACGAAGCGGAATAATGTAACGCCTGCACCGTTTAAATCACCTTGCAAAAGTTGATTAGCTAGATTTACGGGTGTTTTCAAGTTGCGTAAGAAATTTGTAATAGCCTGACGACCTTCTCTAGGGACGGCAAAACGGTAACCAGAGATGATTGGATCAAAGACATATTCATCAACAACACTGTTAAATGTGAAGATACCACGGTTAACGCCTTCAATGGGGTCGCTATAGCCTGTTTCGTATTGTCTGTCCGCTTCTTGTGCTTGCACAGAGAACGGCAATGCTATCGCTAATAAAAATGTTAAAACTAAAATACGCATATGCAGCCCTTTAAAATTGAGAGTATTCTTTGTAACTATATCAGTCTTTATTTATAAATCCAGCTGTTTAAATAATCGTTAAGATAATAAAGGTCAATGGACTTTTTCTAACCATCTTCATTTACCATGATTATATTCACAGCTAATAATAGTGTAATGAAACTAGGGGCCCAAGCGGATAAGAACACTGGGAGTTGCTCTGATGCGCCTAAAGCCTGTAAAAAATTGGATAAAAAGAATAGGCCAAAAGCACTAAGAAGTGTTAATCCAAGTAATGTGGAGACATTCTGTAATCGAGCGGGCTTTAAGCAAAAAGAAGCTGCCAGTAATGCAATAAAAGTAAAAAAGAATGGCTGTGTTAAAAGATTAAGGTAATGCATTCTTGTTGATCGGGTTGAAATGCCTGATTCATCCATTAAATCAATGTAGGCGGGTAAAGACCAAAAAGAGACAAGCTTGGGGTCAGCGAAAGAATCTATGATGTCTTGACGTGAAAGGTCTGTTTCTATGGCATAGTTCTTTTTGTTTTCCATAGATTGCATTGATGCACCGTTAATAACGGCATTGTGAAGCAACCATTCTTTGTCATTTAGGAGAGCTGTAGGTGCATCCACACGTTTCTGGAAGCTATCGTTTTTATTGAGGTATAATAATGTGACATCGGATAGTGTCCAGCTATTAATATCAAAACCACCTGCATGTAGAATGATGTTCGTGTATGGTTTGTCCTGTTTGAGCCAAAGTCCATTCTTTGACAGAGTGACAATATTTTGTGGTGAGCCTAGATGCTTGCTTTCCAGCACTTCATAACGTCCGAGCATTAATGTAGAAAGCGGATTAAGAATGAAAAGGAAGATTACACCAATACAAAAAGCAGTAAATGCTACAGGTAAAGTGAATTGCCAAGCGGAGAGTCCTGCGCCTCGATATATAACGAGTTCACTTCGTTTGTTTAATGTCCAATATGTTAGGATAGAAGAGAATAGAATGACGAAAGGAAACACCTCTTGTCCAGCATCCGGTAGTTTAAACAGTGCGAGTTGTATTATTTGGGAGAAGGGCAGCCCATCAACTTTTGCAGCACGCCTTAATAGTTCGATTGAATCGAACATAACTATAAGTGCAAAAAGCATAACGAGGAGTGTAATGAAACTTTTTAAAAACGTGGCAATAGTATAGCGATGTATATGGCTAGGTAGCATGAGACACTCGCTTTGTTTTGGCTGATAGAGGTCTGAGTAGAATAAGAAGTGAGATGATGATTGGTACAAAGGTAATGCCGTACATAAGAGCTAGGCCAATTAGGTTATTATTCGCCATATTAAAGCTAGCTAAATATAAACTTTGTAAAATAACGACTGTTAGTGTCGCTGTGATCATTTTTGAGCCATAGCCACGTCTTCTTGTGCCGCCCGTTAATAAGAAAGCTAAGGCTGTTAAAGTAAAGCTGAAGCATAGAATTGGTATTGTAATACGTCGATGCGCTTCGACAAAGAAATCTCTCAAGTTTTTACGATCTTCTGCGTTACTCATATTGGGATTGAGTAGTTCTGCAAAATTTCGTTCACTTGGCTCTTTCCAGCGATTAGCAAGTGGCACAACAGCCTCAGGAATATCAATGCTATAACGATCAAAATTTAAGCGGGATAATACGCCTGTTTTAGGGTTATATTGCTGACGTGAGCCTTTGAAGACGATGATTTGTTGGCCTTTTTCTTCAGATGAAAAAGCTTGGCCTTTTTGTGCGGTAATGAGGATGGGCGTGATATTTTCTGGACGGCTGTCATAAACGACAATGCCATTGAGGCTATTGTTTTCTCCGCGATGACGAATATAAACGGTAATACCATTTTTAAGAGAGGTGAAAACACCCTCACGAAAAATTAAAGCAGAATACTCAGCTTTAGCAACATGACGGATAGATTGTAATTGAGTTAGAAAATTAGGTGCCAGCCATGTTGTCATAAAGAACATAAATAGACATGCGGCACTGGCTAAGTACAAAGCAGGCCTTGAAAGAGTCATGGGGGAACAGCCTGCATTGCGCATAATGACAAGCTCTGAATCAGCCAGCATTTTGTTGTAAAGGAATAGGACACCACCAAATAAAGAGAGCGGCAGAATAATTTCTAAAAAACGAGGGATCGCAAAGCCAATCATTTTTAAGAAGGTAGTGGCGGGTGCGCCGGCTTGAATGATAATCTCAAGAAATTTTAGCGACTGCGCCAGCATAATAATGCCCGTGAGCACTACCGTTATAAAAAACGTCGCCAAAATCAAATTTTTCAAAAGATGTCGTTCAAATACGCGCATGGATTGACAAATAGACTATCATCAATCATTTTTGAAGTGAATAATTCATCTCAAGCATAGAAAGTCTCCCATGAAAATCCTTTTCGGTAAAAATGCACAAATATCTTATGACACAGCAATCCTTTTTTTAACGGACATTAAGAAGCTACCGAATAAAGCAAAAATGCTGGATGATTCAGTGAAAGGGCATATTAGTCATACGCTTTCTAATGATAATGGTTTTAAGGCCAAATATGGTCAATCAATTATCGTGCCTTTACCAAAATCAGCCGCCTATAAGCGTGTCCTTATTATGGGTATTGGTGATGTGAAAGAAATCACGGATCAAAAATTGCGCCAGTTAGGCGGTAAGCTACAAGTAGCTTTAAAAACAGCTTCAGCAGAAAAAGCCTTATATTTATATGAAGAAGATAAAGTTTTAGCTGTTGAGAAGTTTAATTTGATCGCAGAAGGGTTGTTACGTCGTAACTATGTTTTTGATCGCTATAAAACAAAGAAAAAAGAAGATGAAGCAAAGGCTGATATTCACTCAGTAACGCTTGATGCAGAAGAGTTGTCGGCTGTTAAGAAAGGCTTTAAAGAGGTTGAAGCATTAATAGGGGGTGTTGATTTTACCCGTGATCTTGTATCTATGCCGCCGAATGATCTTTATCCAGAGAGTTTTGCTAAAATCGTTGAAAAAGAACTTAAACCTTTGGGTGTTAAGGTAACAATCATTGATGAGAAAAAATTACTTAAAATGGGTGCTGGCGCCATTATGGCGGTGGGGCAAGGCTCAGCTCGTCAACCACGCATGGTAGTATTGGAATATAACGGCAAAGGCAAGGTGAGTAAAACGCCTGATCTGGCAATTGTGGGTAAAGGAATTACCTTTGATACAGGCGGTTATAATATAAAGACATCTAATATGCATTGGATGCAATTTGATATGGGAGGCGCTGGGATTGTTTCGGGTGTGATGAAATCGTTAGCATTGGCAAAATCAAAAAAACATGTCGTGGCCGTTTTAGCGTTGGCTGAAAATATGGTCTCTAGTAATGCGTATCGTCCATCGGATATTATTAAGTCGCTTTCTGGGCAAACAATAGAAGTGTTGAACACGGATGCTGAGGGGCGTTTAGCAATGTGTGATGCAATGACATATGTGCAAAAAGAATATAAATCGAAAAAACTCGTTGATATTGCGACATTGACAGGTGCTTGTATGGTTGCGTTAGGACATGAATTTGGTGGTGTATTCACGCCAGATGATGCGTTTTGGGCGAAAATTGATGTGGCGAGTAACGACACTGCTGATAAAGCGTGGCGTATGCCGATGACTGAAGCATGGGATAAGGAAGTCAAAGGAAGTGCTGCCGATCTTAAAAACTTAGGCGATGGTGCTTTTGCTGGTGCTTCTACGGCAGCAGCGTTTTTAAAGAATTTTGTCGAAAAAGACGTGTCTTGGGCACATTTTGATGTGGCGGGCGTTGTCTGGTCGTTCAAGGACGGTGATTTGTACGCCAAAGGCGCGACAGGTTACGGCGTTGACCTTTTGTATACCCTAATCAATAGCTAAATTTTAGTTTTACGAAATATTAACCTCTGTTTAGTACCCTAAAAACTAACATAAAGGGGTTTATATGGTTTTTGGGGAGTTAGCTGGGTTTTTTGCGTCAATTTTGGCGACATTAACTTTTTTACCACAAGTATTAAAGACTTGGCGAACGCGCGATAGTAAAAGTCTCTCCGCAATGACGTTGACCTTTTCTTTTTTGGGTAATCTTGGTTGGCTGATAAATGGGCTGGCGTTCAATAACGCCCCTCTTATAATGTCAGGCTCGCTTATTATGGTGCTGATGCTGCCTTTATTCTATATCAAATATAAGAATAAAGAGCTTGTCGATTTAGCCAAAATAAGAGCAGGATTATTGGCTCTGTTTATTGTCCCAAGAACTGATCCTTAATAAATTCTCTTTTTCTTTAAAAAATCTGCATTCTTTTGTTGACATACGCTGCGCCTTGAGGATATAGTCCGCGCACATGTGAATGGATGAACTGGTCGTAAGCTAGAATTTGACTGCATTAAACACAGTTCCTCTCCATCAAAATGCCCGAATTTTTTCGGCGTTGTTTTGATCGATTATTTCATCCCCCACATCATTGATATAAATAAAGTTAGGAAAGCTTGAAAGAATGCCAACCATACAGCAGTTAATTCGTAAGCCACGTGAGCTACAGAAAAAAGTTAAAAAGAACAGAGCGTTGAAGCGTAATCCGCAAAAACGTGGTGTGTGTACACGTGTGTATACAACAACACCTAAAAAGCCGAACTCAGCTTTACGTAAGGTCGCTAAGGTTCGTTTGACTTCAGGATTTGAAGTTATTTGTTATATCCCAGGTGAAGGCCACAATCTTCAGGAGCACTCAGTCGTGCTTGTTCGTGGTGGTCGTGTAAAAGACTTACCGGGTGTTCGTTATACAGTCGTTCGTGGAGCGTTGGATACACAAGGAGTTAAAGACCGTAAGAAGTCTCGCTCACAATATGGTACGAAGAAAGGTAAATAGGCATGTCACGTCGTCATCGCGCAGAAAAAAGAGAAATTCTTCCAGATCCAAAGTTTAATGACTTGGTTCTATCAAAGTTCATGAACAACCTTATGCAGGATGGTAAAAAATCTGTTGCTGAGCGTATTGTTTATGACGCATTGGAAATTGTTGAGAAAAAAGCATCAAATGATCTTCTTGATGAAGCTGCTGTAGAAACAGAAGGCGAAGAAGGAAAATCATCTGCTGGTTCAGCGGGTGGCATGAAGCATAAAGGTCTTCGTGTATTCCACAAAGCGTTGAAAAAAACAGCACCTTATTTGGAAGTACGTTCACGCCGTGTTGGTGGTGCGACATATCAGGTGCCTGTTGAAGTTAAGCCATACCGTGCATCGGCTTTGGCTATGCGTTGGTTGATTGGTGCAGCTCGCAAACGTTCTGAGAACACAATGACTGAGCGTTTGGCACATGAAATTTTGGACGCAGCAAATGACCGTGGGTCAGCTGTGAAAAAACGTGAAGACACACATAAAATGGCTGAAGCGAATAAGGCTTTTGCTCACTTTAGATGGTAATTGGATAGAAGATAACAGGGTTATAAGGACTTTATATTATGAGTAGTACAGACGACATTAACATTTCGCATTACAGAAACTTTGGGATTATGGCGCATATTGATGCGGGTAAGACCACAACAACTGAGCGTGTGTTGTTCTATTCTGGTAAATCTCACAAAATTGGTGAGGTGCATGATGGTGCCGCAACAATGGACTGGATGGAGCAAGAGCAAGAGCGTGGTATTACGATTACGTCTGCTGCAACGACAACATTTTGGAATGGTCCAGAACACGGTGTTGATGCTGGTGCGCCTTTCCGTTTGAATATTATTGATACACCTGGTCACGTTGACTTCACAATTGAAGTTGAGCGTTCATTGCGTGTTCTTGATGGTGCAATCGCTGTGTTTGATGCGAATGCGGGTGTTGAGCCGCAAACTGAAACAGTATGGCGTCAAGGTGATAAGTACCGTGTCCCACGTATGTGTTTCGTGAACAAAATGGATAAAATTGGTGCAGATTTTTATAACTGTATCAAAATGATGATTGATCGCTTAGGTACAAAACCTTTGGCTATTCAGTTACCGATCGGTTCTGAAGATAAATTTGAAGGTCTTGTTGATCTTGTGAAAATGAAAGCGGTTATTTGGGATTCTGAGAATCTTGGCGCAACGTTCCGTGAAGAAGAAATTCCAGCGGATATGCTTGAGCAAGCAAAAGAATATCGTGAAAAATTAGTTGAAATGGCTGTTGAATTAGATGATGCAGCAATGGAACAATACTTAGAAGGTAATGAGCCTGACCAAGCAACGCTAAAAGCATGTATCCGTAAGGGTACTATTTCTGGTGCGTTCGTACCTGTAATGTGCGGTTCTGCTTTCAAAAACAAAGGTGTTCAGCCGATGCTTGATGCGGTTGTTGATTATCTGCCTTCTCCGCTAGATATTGGTGCAATTAAAGGTGTTAAAATGGATGGCGAAACGCCTGATCTTCGTAACCCTGATGTTAAAGAGCCGTTTTCTGCTCTTGCATTTAAGATTATGAACGACCCGTTCGTTGGTACATTAACATTCGTGCGTATTTATTCTGGTGTTCTTGAATCAGGTTCTTATGTGCAAAATACAGTTAAAGACAAGCGTGAGCGTGTTGGTCGTATGTTGTTGATGCACTCAAATAACCGTGAGGAAATCAAAAAAGCCTCTGCGGGTGATATTGTAGCGCTTGTTGGTCTTAAAGACACAACAACAGGTGACACACTTTGTGATGTAAACAAGCCAGTTATTCTTGAGCGTATGGAGTTCCCAACACCAGTTATTGAGATTGCTGTTGAGCCAAAAACAAAAGCGGACCAAGAGAAAATGTCTATCGCTTTACAGCGTTTGGCTGCGGAAGATCCGTCTTTCCAAGTATCTGTTGACCATGAATCTGGTCAAACGATCATGAAAGGTATGGGCGAGCTTCACTTGGATATTCTTGTTGACCGTATGAAACGTGAGTTCAAGGTTGAAGCGAATATTGGTGCGCCTCAGGTTGCTTACCGTGAAACAATCACAAAAGAAGTTGATATTGATTACACACACAAAAAACAGTCTGGTGGTTCTGGTCAGTTTGCGCGTGTTAAAATGATCGTTAAGCCAGGTGAATTAGATTCTGGTTTCACATTTGAAAACAAAGTTACAGGCGGTAACATTCCTAAAGAATATATCCCTGGTGTTGAAAAAGGTATCGATCAGCGCAAAGAAAACGGCATTATTGCTGGTTTCCCTGTAATCGATTTCCATGTAACACTTTATGATGGTGCATATCACGATGTTGACTCTTCTGTGTTGGCGTTCGAGATTGCTGGTCGTATGGGTTTCCGTGAGGCTTTGCAAAAAGCAGGTCCTCAGTTGCTTGAGCCGGTGATGAAAGTTGAAGTAGTAACACCTGAAGAATATATGGGTGATATTATTGGTGACTTGAATTCACGTCGTGGTCAAGTTGCGAGCATGGATGATCGTGGTAATGCAAAAGTTATTACAGCGATGGTGCCACTAGCTAACATGTTTGGTTATATTAATCCGCTCCGTTCTATGTCTTCAGGTCGTGCGCAATTCTCTATGGTTTATGACCATTATGAACCAGTGCCTGCAAATGTTGCTGCTGAAGTAAAAGAAAAAATGGGCGTAAGTGAATAAGTAATTTTGAGTTTTTAAGAAAGGACTAAGAAAATGGGTAAAGAAAAGTTTGATCGCAGTAAGCCACATGCGAATATTGGAACGATTGGTCACGTTGACCATGGTAAGACAACGCTGACAGCAGCGATCACGAAATATTTTGGTGATTTCAAAGCGTATGACATGATTGATGCAGCACCTGAAGAGCGTGCACGTGGTATCACAATTTCAACAGCGCATGTTGAGTATGAAACAGATGCCCGTCACTATGCACACGTAGACTGCCCAGGTCACGCTGACTATGTTAAGAACATGATTACAGGTGCGGCACAGATGGATGGTGGTATCTTGGTGGTGAACGCTGCTGATGGTCCTATGCCACAGACACGTGAGCACATTTTGCTTGCTCGTCAGGTTGGTGTACCAGCATTGGTTGTATTCATGAACAAAGTTGACCAAGTTGATGATCCTGAATTGCTAGAATTGGTTGAAATGGAAATTCGTGAGCTATTGTCTTCATATGATTTCCCTGGCGATGATATACCGATTATTGCAGGTTCTGCGTTGGCAGCACTTGAAGGTCGTGACCCTGAAATTGGCGAGAACAAGATCCGTGAATTGATGGCGGCTGTGGATGCGTATATTCCACAACCACAACGTGATAAAGATCGTCCATTCTTGATGCCGATTGAGGACGTTTTCTCGATTTCTGGTCGTGGTACAGTATGTACAGGCCGTATTGAGCAAGGTGTTTTAAATGTTGGTGATGAAATTGAGATCGTTGGTATTAAAGATACACAAAAAACAACATGTACTGGTGTTGAGATGTTCCGTAAGTTGCTAGATTCTGGTGAAGCGGGTGACAATATTGGTGCGTTGCTTCGTGGTACAAAACGTGAGGAAGTTGAACGTGGTCAAGTACTATGTAAGCCTGGTTCAATCACACCACACAAAAAGTTCAAAGCTGAGGCGTATATCTTGTCGAAAGACGAAGGTGGCCGTCACACACCATTCTTTGCAAATTACCGTCCACAGTTCTACTTCAGAACGACAGACGTAACAGGTATGGTAAGCTTGCCAGCTGGTACAGAGATGGTTATGCCTGGTGACAACATCAACATGGAAGTTGAGCTTATTGCTCCAATCGCCATGAACGAAGGTCTTCGCTTCGCTATCCGTGAAGGTGGACGTACTGTTGGTGCTGGTGTCGTTGAGAAAAT
>PAAR01000022.1 GCA_002699085.1 Micavibrio sp. | reverse complement strand
TGAACCTAGCCCCTCTCAAGCACTTTCTGTAAATGGTAGCGCTCGATTGACACAATATCTTTTCCTTGAAGATTATGCAGGTGGAGATAGCAAAACAGCGGGTATTTTTTCTTATAATGATCTTCTTTATTTCCGCCGCCACACTTCTGGAACAGACGCATACGAGGCTGATCTTATGAGTTTAAGTCTGCTAAATGGTAATCTGAGTACTACAGGTGAGTTCATATCAACCAACTCAAATCAATTCCGTATGGTTCAGGGAAATTATGGTGTGTTTTTTAGAAATGATGGTACTAATACCTATTTGCTTTTAACCACATCTGGTGATCAATATGGTGGTTGGAATAGCCTTCGTCCATTTTCTATTAATAATAGCTCAGGCGATGTTTATATCGGTGGCAATGCTATGGCTGTGCGACATGGTGGCAATGTAGAGATAGGCAACAGCCTTGTTTTTACCTCTGACCGCAAGGAAAAAGAAAGCATTGAGCCCCTGCACGATAGTCTAAAGACGCTTAGTCATTTGCAAGGTGTCAGTTATGTATGGAAAAACAAGACTAAGGATCAAGCTTTGCAATACGGACTTATTGCGCAGGAAGTAGAAAAAACTTATCCCAACCTTATCTCATACAATAAAGAAACCGATATTAAATCAGTCAATTATATTGGCTTGATAGCCCCTATGATTGAAGCCATTAAAGAGCTTAAGGCTGAGAATGAAGCATTAAAAACCCGTCTTGATAAATTGGAAACTGAAGGTACGAATATTGAACAATAGCCCAGATACTTGCAAACATATATTCTAGGGTCTACAATAAACTAAGGGGTTGAGCGTAACGGCATGACAACCGTTTTACTCAGCAGGAAGCAGAATAACTGAGAAAATCGATGCAACCACGTATTATTTTATTACTGACCTTTTTTGCGCTGCTTATAGCAGGTGTTAGCTACTCATATGCCCAAACAATCCGCAAAAGTGGAAATGATCTTCAAATCTATGATGGTGGCACTTGGCGTTCGATGAACAATGCTACTTTAGGCTCATGCGCTGGCACAGCCGCTGGCACAATGCGCTATAATGCGGGTGCATCTCGTATGGAATTTTGTAATGGCGCCAATTGGATGTCTATGGATTCTGGCGTTAATGCAGGTGGTTGCGGCGGTATAGCCGCAGGAACAGTGCGTTATAGTGGCGGGCAGGTACAATTCTGCAACGGATCAAACTGGCGAAATGGCTACTCATTAGCTGTTAATGGCTCTTGTGGCGCTGCTGCAGGTGGTGCTGCCGTTGCTGCACAGCCTACCTCAAGCCAATGTAGCGCTGGGAACTATGCGGACACAGGCGATACCAGCAGTTATTGGCAATGGTATTGCACAGGGATTAACGGCGGTGCTAGCGCTTTCTGTCAACGAGCGAGAAGTGCCACAGTGGTGAATGGCGCTTGTGGATCTGCAGCCAGTGGCGGCGCAGTAATATCACAGCCCTCATACAATCATTGTAGCGCTGGCTCTTTCAGCGATACCTCAGATACCTCGACAAGTTGGAGATGGTACTGCAATGGCACTGGTGGTGGAAATAACACACTTTGCACACGTACTGCAGGCGTAGATGGTGATTGTGGCCCTGCCGCATCAGGAGGCGCTGTATCATCCCAACCTACAAGTGGGCACTGCAGCGCAGGTTCGTTTAGTGATTTCTCTGACACACAGTTCGTCTGGCGCTGGTGGTGCAATGGCTCTGGAGGGGGCTCTACAACGATATGTAATCGAAACCGTACACAGTCTGGCGGTGCCAACTGTACAGCAGGTGAACGCGGAAGTAATGGATGTTTTTTGCCTACTGGTTCAGACGGACAGACTTCAGGTGGCACATGCATAGGCACTGGCACTTGTTCCGCAACTTGTAATAATGGCGCCTGGACAAATTTTCAAGATAATTGTTCTTGTCAATTCTGCTAATTGATCAACTCAGTACATCTTGCCGTAAGCCTTCAAACGCGACATAAGGGTGCGTAACAATATATGTTGGGATCGCACGCATGTATTCTTTATAGCGGCCTTTTGACCAATATTCAGCGCGGAAGTCCGATGCTTTGATATAATCAATCAATTGCGGCGCAATACCGCCAGCAATATAGACACCACCATAAGCATTAACCATTAGCGCCATATTAGACGCCAAACGTCCTAAAAACCTAACCATCAACGCTAAGCACTCAACACAAATCTCGCAGGATTTATCCATGGCTTTTTTAGTAATCTGCTCTGGCGTCAGCGCAGGTCTATCCATTTTATCATCCAACACACGGATCGTGTCGTAAAGGTTCAATAACCCTTTACCTGAACAAACACGTTCACCCGATACATGGCTATATTTATGATGCTCAAGATAATGAATAATATCAAACTCCCGCTGATTACGCGCTGGCATGGTGACATGCCCACCCTCACCCGGCACGACTTGAAAACCAGATTTATCTTTCTTAGCGATCAATAAAGCCGCCCCTAAGCCAGTGCCTGGTCCAATAACCGCCTTATTCTCTAATTCAACAGCAGCGCCACCGCCAATTTTCTCAAGATATTTGTCCTCTAAGAAAGGAATGGCAAAAGCAACAGCCTCAAAATCATTCATCACTGTTAATTTTTCAAAGCCAAATTCGTCTTTTAAGGCTTTAATGGAAAAAGACCATGGATGGTTCGTCATATTAATTTGGTCGCCCTTTACTGGACCAGCAATGGCTAATGAAGCTCTTTTAGGTGCAGACTTTAAATCAACTTGCTGCAAATAAGCCGATATTGCCTCATTAATAGAGCTGTAAGAATCACATTTTAAAATAATTTCATTTGTGATGTTTGCGGCGGCATTAACAAGCGCAAAACGCGCATTTGTGCCACCAATATCGGCAATAAGCCCTTGTATAGTGTCTCTCATTTTTCTTTTTTACGCCAAAGCGCAACTGTGGGCAAGTATGAAGAAAACTTTGTCCCCTCTTGTCCCCTACACAGTTTTTGTGATTAAAATAATCTATGGCTAAAATTTTACTCGCAGAAGATGACAGCGCAATGCGTGAGTTCATCGCCAAAACCCTCCGCAATGCTGGCCATGAAGTAGAAAGTTGCGAGAATGGCACACATGCCTTTGACGAAATCAACAGTAACAATATTTACGATCTTTTATTAACGGACATCGTCATGCCTGGTATGGATGGTATTGAGCTCTCTCAAAAAGCCTCTGACAAAAACCCTAATATGAAGGTCATGTTCATCACAGGTTTTGCCGCCGTTGCGCTAGATCAAAAAAACGCACTCGCACAAGACACAAAACTTTTATCAAAACCTTTCCATCTCAAAGAACTGGTGGATGAAGTCAATAAGCTTTTGGCAGGGTAAGATGTTTAAGCTCCCCAAAAAAAGCAAAGAAGAATGCACCAAACCAGCGTTCTTAGAAAAACTGGACAAGCTAAGAGGCCAAGATTCTGACTTAGTTTCAGCCATTGCACTTCAACATTTTGATAAAGGCATTAAAAACATCTACGCCGCCTATGACGCTAAAGATATCCAAGTTGATAATATGTTTGAAGCGAATGTACTAGCGATGCAATCCTTGAAACCTGGACAAAAATTTTTAGGCATTAGTGCCATCATTGACCCAGACCACTGGGCCTATGATAATTATTTACAAGAGTATAAACGCCTAAATTATGCTCAAGCAAAAAAAGGCGTTCATGTAGAACGTATTTTCATTCTGCAAAACCAAAAAGAAATAGACCAAATGACAGGTGTGATGAATGAGCAAATCGCTAACGGTATTCATGTACGTTATGTTTTAGAAGACACTATTAAGCACGTTTCTTCATTCCCCGATTTTACAATTTTACCTGATATAGGCTGTGCTATCTATGTACCTAATTTAAACAAGCTTTTACAATGTTTCGTGACAAAAAATAAAAAGATTATTCAAGAAATACAGAAGGATTTTGACAAGATTAAGATTAATTCTAAACCATGGGAGAAAAAATGATTATATACAGAACTGCTCAAACAAGTGACTTTCTTGATATCGCCGCCCTAGATCGCGAAGCATGGGGTAAAAATAGAAACACAGAATTTGTTCCAGATGGCGAGCATATTTGGCGAGTATGGGTTGAATACGCCATTGTCGAATGTGCTTTTGAGAATGATAAGGTCATTGGCGTTGGTCTTTCTATACCAACAACTGACCCGAAACTTTATTTCCACCATAAATTATTTTTAAGAGATGGATATCGTGGACAAAATATAGGCTCAAAATTAACTGAAAACCGTTTCAAAAGAACAGATGAACTTGGTGCTGCCACAATTTTTACAACCGACACAAACAACACAGTCATGCATAAAATCGCTGCAAAACATGGTTATGTAGAAGTGGATTTTGTAAAAGGCTATTATCGCCCTAATGAGGATCGTCTCATATTCCGACGTGAGGCTGCCACGATACAAGCTGATAAAAAAACCTTGAATTTATAAGTTAAGCTCGCTACATCTAATATCTTCTTTTTAGGTGGGGTGATTAGCTCAGTTGGTAGAGCATTTGCTCGACATGCAAAGGGTCGGCGGTTCGAGACCGTCATCACCCACCACTTAAAAGATAAATTTCTTTACATTTTCATAACATCTTGCTATTTGATAATCATTATCAAATAAGGATATACCATGAAATTTAAATCTACACTTAGTAACGACAAGCAAGCCATAGAGATACGCGTTGGAAAACCTGTACTAAGCAAGCTCTTTCAATATTATGTGGAAGCGAATGAAGCAGATAAGATCAAACGCTCACTGCTCCCTCTTGCTCTCTTTACGCATCATCCGTCACTTCAAAGTCTTAAAGTTGAATGGGATAACGAAAAGCATGAAACAATTATTACACTTAGAAACCGTACCCCTTTTAACCAAATAGAAGAACAGGCTTTAGCAGGATCATTGCTCGGCCAAATAAAGGCTGGTAACCAGCTTATCAATGAAAAAGAAGAAATTGCTGAACTTGATTTAAAGGAATTCAAGCCCACCACAGAAATTGGTGAAGCGATTAAATATGCCTTAGACACAACTATGCCGAAAGGCGGAAGTTTTATTGAAGAATTAAGAGCGCATAATGGTGATTTAACACTTACTGAAAAAGACATTTTTTATAGTGAAAATAGTCAAACAGCTCTAGATATTAGAATAACATTAAGTGGCTCCTGTGTTGGATGCTCAATCTCTACCATTATCACTATGCAAAACTTACAAGGCTTTATTAAAGCCCATCTAAACAATATTGGTTATGATTTAAACCTTATCCATGTCCATGAAGTCATAGATGGTAAGCCATCGGAAGAACCACAATATTATGTCGGTAACACTGGGATTTTTGCCTATGATGAAAGTGGCAATGCATACTGGAAAACTCAATACAGAAACGCTTTACCGGTCTATAAACCCCAATAAATAAATTAATTATTATCTAAACTTAGACCTGTCATTTTCACTGGCTTTATTTGAGACTGCGCGATCTTCATTGCTTGTGTCGCATCTTCTATACCACCACCGCAACCAGCGCAATCATTAAAACAACCTGAGCATGGATTACGTTTCGGTTCTTCTTTTGGAAGGGGATTTACAGGTACTTTATCCTTTTCTGGCACAGGCTCTTGGACTGGTTTTTTTTCTACAGGCTGCGTAATAGATGATGGTAATTGCGTTGCATCTCCCACTACTGCTGTATCAATTATTACAGGTAGATTGCCTTGTGAATGAACATTCGTGGTAGGCACTACATTCGTAATATCTGCGGTCACAGCAACAACGGGACTTATAACAGCAGGGCTTTGACGTACCTCTTCAAAGCGAGGCTTTAGTGGTTCAACCATAACAGCAATTTCAGCCGCTTTCGGTTCAACTTGATCCACTTTTACTTCAACGGTTTTAGGCGATTCTGTCTGAAGACTCTGCTCAATCTTTGGTGTCGTGGGCTGAACATCTTGCAAAGCTTGTGAAACAACAACGGCGATTTCACGCAGTTCTGCTTTAACAGGGCTTGTTGGAATCTCTGCTAAAGCCTCATCAAATTTTATCATCGCCGTAATAAGTTGCTCACGCTCGACAGGTTTTTGTTGTTCAATTTTCTCAATGATTTCTTTGAGCGGCTCAACTGCTTTTACAATCGCTTCTTTGATCGCTGGCTCTTGCACCATAGCCATAGGCGTTTCTACAGTTGGTATAGATACCGCAGCTACAATGCGCTCTATTTGTTGTTTTATGGGCTCTATTTTGGGGGTGTCGGCCTGAAACGCTGCGGGTTTAATCACCGCAGCCTCAACTGCTTTCGGCTCAACAATTGTATTAACATTCGCTGGCTGAGCTTTCGACGGCACTATTTCTGGTCTGGCTTGAGTGACCACAGGTGCATCTAGGCTCACTGCTTGTGGTGTAACCATTGTTGGTGCGGAGGTTACTGTATTCACTACTATTTCCGCTTTTGCAGTTTCAATAATCGTATTTAAAACAGGTGACGCTGTAACAACATCAGGCGCAATATGTTCAATCGTTTGAGATAGCTCAGCTTTTGCCACAGCAACAACTTGAACAGCCTCAACTGCCGCCGTGATTTCAGCCGAAAATCCTTCACTACCGACATTTTGCAAAATTTCTTGGACAATATGTTCAATCGCTTCAGCCGCTTTAGGCGATTGCATGCCCGCTTGTGTTTCCAACGCCTGAGATAATGTTTCAAGACCTTCGAGATCCGAACGAGAAGGTGATTCTGTATGCAACCAGAGCGCTGTCTGATTGCCATTTACGCCATCAAAGACTTTCAAGGCATCATTATTAGAGGTCATGCTTTCACCGCCAAAGGTCAAATGACGGTGAATGGTTGTGGCAAAATCCTCGCCTATTTTTTCAAAACCCGTAAAAGCAACCGTATCAACCATACCGTTTTCAAATATCTTTTCAGGCATATTTTTGCTGACAGCAAATTTAATCCAAATCGGCGTCGCATTCACTGCACGAGCAAAGCTTTCACCCCGTGACACCCAATAATCACGTAAATTTGACACTAACTCATCTGAAACAGCATAAGAAACCCCAATCGCTTCTAATTGGCTCGAAAACGCCTCAAGAGCCTTATGAGGGATACCATAGACTTCAAAGCCAATATCACGCCCCAAAGCCTCTGCACGTGCAATTAAATGGCTTGCAAGCTTATTCATCAACGTTGAATCGATTGATGTTTCGAGATTTGTGGCTGTGTCTTGTTTATGTAGGGCGTAAGCCATAACGTATTAACTATCTTTTGGGTGAGAATAATTCTCATTCACTATATCAATCTCTACAAAACAGACAAGAAAAAATAGCAAAAATTTATTTCTTTTATCACTCGGAATTCTTCCCTAAAGTAAGCCCATGCAAAACCCTCTTTTTCAAGATCAAAGTGACAGCCTTAAACCTTTGGCAGAACTATTGCGACCTACTGTATTAAGCGATGTCATTGGCCAAGATCACTTAACGGGTGAGAATGGCGCTTTGCGAAAAATGATTGAAAGCGGCAATATGCAATCAATGATTTTATGGGGACCACCTGGATGCGGTAAAACCACTCTTGCTCGCATTTTAGCAGAACACTCATCTCTTTATTTTGAATCCATATCGGCTATTTTTTCTGGGATTGCTGATCTAAAAAAGATTTTTGATGGCGCTAAAGCCCGTGCGAAGGACGGTCAAAAAACACTACTTTTTGTTGATGAAATACATCGCTTTAATAAAGCCCAGCAAGATGCCTTTCTACCCCTCGTAGAAAATGGGATGATAACGCTGATCGGTGCGACAACAGAAAACCCTTCCTTCGAGTTGAACGCCGCCCTTCTCTCTCGTGCGAGTGTTTTTGTGCTTCATAGGCTTGATGATACAGCGCTTGAATCACTGCTTAAAAAAGTCGAGCAATCGAATGGCACACTGCCTTTAACAGATGATGCACGCAAAGCGTTAAAAGCCATGGCTGATGGAGATGGACGTTATTTGCTTAATATGGTTGAACAAATTATCAACCAAACACCAACAGAACCACTAACTACGGATGCCCTGACACAAATCATACAGCGCCGTGCCAGTCTCTATGACAAAGGTGATGAAGCGCATTACAATCTGATATCTGCACTCCACAAATCTGTACGGGGCTCTGATCCAGATGCCGCCCTTTATTGGTTTTCCCGTATGCTAGAAGGTGGTGAAGACCCGCGCTATATTGCACGCAGGCTTATTCGTATGGCGGTTGAAGATATAGGCCTTGCCTCACCACAAGCCCTGCCTTTATGCATTGCTGCAGCGGATACCTATGAACGCTTAGGCTCACCAGAGGGTGAATTAGCTTTGGCTGAAGCCCTCGTTTATCTCGCCAGTTCTCCCAAATCAAATGCTGTTTATACCGCCTATAATACGGCCAGAGCATCAGCGAAACAGCATGGCTCGCTGATGCCACCGAAACATATTTTAAATGCACCAACAAAGATGATGAAAGAACAAGGCTATGGGGATGGCTATATTTATGACCCAGATACTAAAACAGGTTTCTCAGGACAGAATTATTTCCCCGATATAATGCCGAGGCAAAAATTCTATGACCCGAAAGGCGATGGTATGGAAGCCAATATCAAAACAAGGCTCGATGAATGGGATAAAATCCGCCGTGCCAAAACATAGCGCTATCACATTCAAAGATAATAACACCCCTGTCTCATTGCAGTATGATGATGTTTATTTCTGCAAAGATGATGGCTTGGCTGAAACAAAACACGTTTTTTTAGATAGCAATAATCTACCACAGGCATGGTCAGACTACGCACATATACGTATCTGTGAGACAGGTTTTGGTACAGGCTTAAACTTCCTTGCCACCGTTAAATTATTTGAAGAAACAGCACGACCAGAACAAAAGCTTTTCTATACATCGATTGAGAAATTTCCTCTCAAGAAACAGGATATTGAAAAATCATTAGGCCATTGGAAAGAATATTTTGGTGAGCTTTATGATCTATATTTAGATCATTACCCTATCGCCATTGATGGTTTTCATCCGATTATGATTAAGCCAAATATTTTTCTCGTTCTTATTTTTGAAGATGTTGAGAAAGCGATTACTGAATTAGATGACATACAGGACTTCTTTTTTTTAGATGGTTTTGCGCCTGCTAAAAATCCTGATATGTGGTCAGAAACTTTATTTAAAAATATGGCAAGGCTGTCCCACAACAAAACAACTTTCTCGACATTCACCGCCGCTGCTTTTGTGAATCAAGGTCTTCAGGCAAACGGATTTCAAACACAAAAAATTAATGGTTACGGCTTTAAACGAAATATGATTGTCGGGCAGTTTAAGAGTGATAAAACACGCCCCTTGGATAACAATAAAAAACAATCAATTACAATTTGTGGCGCAGGGTTAGCCGGCTCCTGCCTTGCATGGCTTTTAAAAGAACTTGGCCAAGACATTGTTTTAGTTGACAAAGATAGCGATCTTGACAACGCTTCTTCCAATCAATGGGGATTGATAAATCCACGTATCGGTGCTGAGCGTATCCCTGCTTTCGATTATATTAATGGTGCTTTTGCACTCTTTCTTCGTCATGCACCTGATAATTTATTTAAACAAATTGGCAGCTATCATTCACCAGAAAATGAACAAAAAGAGAAACGTTATCGCAAATTTATGAATGATGTTGCTTGGCCAGAAGAGTATGTTCAAGAAACACCACAGGGTTTATTTTTTCCAGATGCTGGCCTGTGCAGCCCCAAAAAATTACGTGATTTTTATCTGACCGACATAAAAATTACACATGGCACTGATGGAGATGTTCTCGCCACAAGTTATCAAACCAGCTATGGCAACTTACCCCTACAGAGAATACGCGGACAAATTTCATACGCCCATGCACCTAATCACAATGTTAAGCACAGCTATTTATACAGCCATTACCACGCCCCTATTGATAAAGACAGGCTCGTATTTGGCGCCACTTTTGACCATTGGACAGAACATGATGAGGTAACAGAAGAAGATCACCAACGCAATTTAGATGCGCTCGAATATAAAGGAGATGTCAGTATAATAAATGGCTGGGCTGGATTTCGTTGTTCTTCAAAAGATCACTTACCGATCATTGGAAAACTGGGCAATAAATACATCAATATAGGTCATGGTGCCAATGGTATGATCTCAAGCCTAGCGGCGGCTTATATTATTGCCTATGAGATTGGACTTATCCCACAACCCTTCTCACGCAATGTGCTTGAGGCTGTTTCGCCAGCAAGATACAATGAATCATGATTCCAGTTTCATCTGACAACCCACATCAAACAATGCCAATCATTACAATCTTACTGATTGTATTAATCGCTGCTGGCTTTGGCTATGAATTTTGGGCTAATGCGCATGGTGGCATTGACCCTATACTTGACCGCTTTGGCATGATCCCCTCACAGCTCGAACCTGCCAGATGGTACACATTATTTACCTATGTGTTCTTACATTTTAACTGGATGCACATTATTCCTAACCTCTTATTCTTCTGGATATTTGGCAATAATATTGAAGACGCCTTTGGCCACTTACGGTTTATTTTATTCTTCATTGGATCAACCATTATTACGGCTCTTGTCCATGCAGGATTAAATGGCTTTTCTGGCGATTTAGCGCTGATCGGTGCCAGCGGTGCTGTAGCAAGTATATTAGGCGCTTATTTTAGACTTTATCCAAAAGCACGGATTATCCTTATCTTTCCTACATGCATATTCTTACCACCGCTATTATTATTTGGCGCTTCTTTTTTAAAGCTTATTCGTCTGCCTGCCCTGATATTTTTAGGCGGTTGGTTTGCCCTTGAGATTTATGATTTAATCGTTGTAGGTGGCGATGTTGTCGCTTTCTGGAGCCATATATCAGGCTTTATATTAGGGTATATAATTGCCCCCTATTTACGCTCAACATCTGAGACCAGTTTATACTCTCAGATACAATCCAGCACAGCTATGGAAGAAAATAGCGACCTTCTGATCCGCCGTTATCACAAAGACTAAGCTTTCCTCAACCAACGATCCATGACAACACAAGCCGTCAAATCACCGCTAACATTGATCGTCGTACGGCACATATCAAGGATACGATCCACCCCTAAAATAAGCCCTATACCCTCAGGTGGCACACCGAGCGAAGAAACAATCGTAGCCAGTATGACCAAACCGACCCCAGGCGTACCCGGTGTGCCGATTGATGCGCCTATAGTGGTGACCAGCAACAGCAATACCTGTGCAGAAGATAAATCAATACCGTAAAGCTGCGTTAAAAAGATCGCTGCAATGGCTTGATAAAGGGCTGTCCCATCCATATTAATGGTCGCCCCCAGCGGCACAACAAAGCGCGCAATATCAGGCCTGACTTGTAGGTTATCTTCTGCTGTTGCCATTGTAATAGGCATCACACCACTTGAAGTAGACGTGGAAAACGCAAGCAATTGAATAGAGCGTATTTGGCTAAAAAACCACAAAGGGTTACGACGTCCTATCAATGAGACAATCAAACCATACATGAAAAGGACACCAAGCAGAGCGGCAATGACCGTCCCCATATATACGGCCATAGATAAAATAGCCGACAAGCCTGTTTTAGCAATAATGGCTGCCATGAGACCAAATACCGCCAAGGGTGCCAATTTAATCGCCCAGTCCACAACAACCATGCAAGCATCTTGCGCAAACTGCATGAGATCAAGAAAAACCTTAGTTCTTTTTGTTGGCAAACTAAGGATAACCACACCCAGAATAATCGCAAAAATGACAATTTGCAGCATATTACTCGTGTACTGCGCTTCTGTCATATTCACAGGGATCAAATTTAAGATACGCTGAGGTATCGTGAGATTATCAAACACTTGTACATTTTCTAAAATTACAGGTGTTATGAGCTCTTTATCCATATATTGTGCTGGATTAATGCTATAAACAGCCGCTAAACCAATGGTAATGGCAATGGCCGTCGTCATAATGAAATACGGGACAATACGCAACCCTAATCGCCTAATGAATTCTTTACTATGTGAGGTAGTGATACCCAAAACTACTGAAGAAATAATCAGCGGTACGATAATCATTTTTAAAATATCAATAAAAACATAACCCGGTAGCGCCAGCCACTCGGCTAAGGACTGCTTAAAATCGATATTCATATCAGCCATAGACAGGGCTACGCCTATAGCAACACCTGCCACAAGGCCTATTAAAATATGCACCCATAGATATTGAGAAAAATGATGTTTTTTTGAGATAATAGCCTCCAAGAAGTAAGTTTACTCCTCAGCATTATCCTCTTCTTTTGATGGATAGGCAAGGTTGTGCCAGCGTTTATGTACTGGCTTCACATAATTTATAAGATCTTCAAACTCTTTAATAGGATCCTCAACCTCTAAAATCATCGCCAGTTTTACAAAAACAATATTATAGAAACGATACAGAAACTGTGATGTTTCTTGTGCTTCTTCGTCTTCTTGGTTCAAACGGGATTGTAATGCCGCAATAATATCAAATGTGTTGGCATTGACTTTAACCATTTCATCCAGCTTACCTTCTTCATGAAAATTTTTTGCCTTATAAAGATTTTTTAAAATTGCTTCATAAAGCTTTTCAGCAATTTGTATACCTGACATTGGCTTTGCTTTTTCAGCTTGCCCATAGGCATTTATTGCCTGTGTATAGTTATTTTCATTACTCATAGTATGCATTATGTTTGTCTCTCCTCTATTTGTCTAGGTTTGAGAACCTATTATTTAGTCGTCATTATTATTAGCGTTTAAAATCGCTTTAATCTGCGCAATAACTGATTTCGCTGTCTGAATTTGTGCCTCTAGCTGTGCAATCCTGTCAATTTCACGTTCGCGCACTGTCTCAGCACGCGCAACAATCTCAGCCGCATCTTGCTCTAAGCCAACATTTGCATCAGCAAGTCGTAAACTTTCTTTCGTAAGCGTTCCTGTAACAGAGTTTGAATATCGATCTGCTATAACCGATGTTAAATTAGCGTAACCATTATTAAGTTGAATATTCACCGTCGAAGAGGCCGTGCCAACATAGGTTAATGTCAATCCTTCGTAAGCCGTACCAGCTTTACCAACGAGATTTCGGCCGCTGATGTCAAAAAGTGAATTATCACCACCAACAGAAGCGCCAGTAATAACACTTCCAGAGACCGTAATATCCAAAGCGAAATCATAATTCAGTTGCGTTGTTTTATTTGATAAAATACGTAATTGTGCATTATCAATTGTTGCATGCGACTCAAATGCTTGTCTGACAGATTCCGGATTATTAATTAAAGCGGCGTCCAATTTGCTAGGATCTGAAATTTCTAGCCTATTATTACTATCAAGCGTAATACCCAGTGACGCTAAATTAAGCCCCCCAATATCTGTCGTGAAATTGTTCTTTAATACAGCCTGTATATCTTTGGATAGATCTCGTAAAATAGAATCACCAAAAAGATCAGCGCCCTCAGCTATAGTACCATCTGCACCTACTTGCTGATTCAAACGTACAAAATCTCTTAACGAATTGAAACTCTCAACAAAGCCCTCAATAGCACCTTTCACAAGACTGTAATCATTTTCAACACCGACCGTTAAAATAGCACCATTGGTTTTATTCTTTGCCGTAAAATCAAAGCCGTCGACAACATTAGAAAATGTATTAGAGTCTTGTGTAATTGTAATACCTTCAAACGTAACAGTCGCGTCTTCTGGCGCCTGAATTTCTTGGGCATAAACCCCAGGCGATGTCGTAATGCCCAATGCCGTGAAACCATCACCGCCAAGATCATTATAAGTAATGGCTTTGCCTGTTTCTTGCGCCGTTAAAAAGAACTGATAACTTGCACCACCATCAAGACTGACTATCTCAGCCTTTACACCAGAGGTAACTGTTTGATTATTAATCTGGGTTACTATTGATTGTAAACTTGAGTTATTATCAAAATTAATGGTCGCAACGGCGCCACCTTCCAAACCAATTTCAAAACTGCCAGCACCCTTATTTGCAGCCGATGTCTTATCAGCAAAAGATCCATTTGCGCCAGAACTCAATACACGTGCCGCTTTGGCGACATTGATAACTTCAATATCATAGCTAGATGTATCTGCATTTGGATTCAATGTAATATCAATATAGCTTAAAGGGTCTGTGCCGTCTGATGAGTCAATCGTTGCTGTTCTTTGTTCAAAAACACTTGTTGTCGTTGTGGTTTGTGTTCCATAACTAGCACGCAAACTTGTAAGACTATTTCTTAAGCTTTGTGTTAAGCCGCTAAGCTCTTCATAGGCATTAATCGTTGTATTATTTTGGTCTATGCGGACTTCTAAACGATCCGCCCCACGAACAGCTTGTTGATAGGCCGCATCAATTAATTGCGCTGTATTCAAGCCAGAGGCTGCACCAAAAACGAAGGTTCTATTACCAGCGGTAGCAAGTGATGATCCTGTTGATGTACTTACCATTTTATTATCCTAAAAAATCTTTCCATTTATTATATCATATCCGTATTGCAAAAATCATTCCAATTAGCTTTCTGCGCTTTTAAAAAAAGGACGAAGATGTTGCCACCTCCGTCCTTTTTGTCTTTATCCTAAGATAAGAGACGGATCGCCCTTACCCTTTTATTGGTTTAATCCTAACCTTGAGCGAACTACTCATATTACTGGATCAAAGACAATAGTGACTGTGTCAACTGGTTTGCCTGAGAAAGACCAGCAATGGCCGCTTCAGTTAGTACTTGTTTGTTTGTTAAGTTAGTTTGCTCTTCAGCGATGTTAACATCCAAGATAGCAGACGCTGCGTCTTCAGTGTTATCAACCGCTACGGCAACAACGTCACCACGGAAGCCGAAACGAGACTGTAACGCACCAACATCAGCACGGTAGCCAACCACTGTATCAATCGCAGTGTTCACTAGGCCGATCGCTGTAACAGCATTGGCGTTTGTGCCAACTGCGGCAGCATTCGAACCAAGAGATGTTGTATCAACGTTAATACCAGATAGATCAAGTGCGATCAAATCAGCGGCATTTACACCAACAAGTGTGTTTTCGTTGAATGTACCATCTAGAAGCGCTGCACCGTTGAAAGTAACAGCAGATTCGATAGCGTTGATCTCGTTCTGAAGCGCTTGGAATTCAGCATCGATAAAGCCACGAGCATTATCGTCCACTGTACCAGAAGCCGATTGAGCTGCTAGAACTGCTTGTCTTTCAAGAATGTTACTGATTTGGGCAAGACCCCCATCCGCAACGTTCAAAACCGCACGTGAGTTAGCAGTGTTTACCGCTGCTTGCTTCAAAATAGCAGCATCAGCACGTAAACCTGTACCAACAGCAAGGCCGGCAGCGTCATCAGAAGCCGTAACGATACGAGAACCTGACGAAATTTTCGCTAAAGACGAACTTTGTTGATCAATGTTTTTGTTAAGATAGACGAGAGCGGTATTAGCCGCTGTGTTTGTTGCAATAACTGCACCCATGATAGTTTCCTTTCCTAAGGGTTAATGTGATTTGAATACTTCAAACCAGAAATCGTGCGGTTTATTCTAAACCAAGAAACACAACTTCATATTCTTAGTATAAATGAAAATCTATTAATGAAAAGTTAATTTTGGAAAAACATTTGTTAACTTTCTCCAAAAAAGAAAAAGAATGACTATCTATACATTATATATAGGCAAAAATATTTTTGAAAAAAATAAAAATAAATGTGACACCTTTTTAAATCTGAGCCGTGTATAGGGGGAATAAACAAAAAATAGGATTTAAAAATGTCAATTTCAGCCCTTACCAATCCAGCCTTAATTGTTCAAACTGCTGCTGAACAAGAAGCGGCTGCCGCAAACGCTTCCATCAATGCTGAAGACGCAAAAGAAAAAGGTATTGAGTTTTTACAACTCCTGCTTACACAATTACAAAACCAAAACCCATTAGAACCTACAGACACAAATGAACTTACAAATCAGCTTCTACAACAATCACAACTAGAACAACAAATCCAAACAAATGAAACATTGACTGAGCTCGCTGCCAAAATTGAAGCGAATACAGGTTTCTCTAGCATTGGCTATATCGGTAAGGAAATTGAAGTTTTAGACAATATGGCACCTATCCAAAACAATGAAGCTTCATTTGCTTATGTTATTGACGGCACACCAGAAACAATTGATCTAACCGTAACAAATGCCAATGGTGATATTTTGTACACGATACCAGGTAGTATCGAACCAGGTGCCCATAAATTTACGTTCGATGCCACTCAATCTGATTTACCTGTCGCAGATGGAGAGCCCGTATTCCTCTTTGTGAACGCTCAGGACAAAAACGGTAAATCTCTTAATGGACTGATTTCTGGCTTTGCGAAAGTGGATGGCGTTGACGGTTCTAGCGGACAAAGCTTATTGACCGCTGGAAATGTAACATACTCACTTGGACAAATTCTGCGCATCACAGGCAATAGCCAAACTGTCGCAGAAGAACAGACAACCCCTTAAACCCAACAATTAACCCTAACTAGAAAAATGCTCGAAAGGAAAGAAAACCATGACATTATTTAGTGCTCTTAATGCTGCTGTAACAGGACTTCGTGCGCAATCTGCGGCGATCTCTGTATCATCAGAAAACATTGCGAACGTATCAACAACCGCCTACAAAACACGTGACCTCGCCTTTACATCTCTTGTAACAGGTGGCTCTGCACGTGTGCCAACAGGGGGTGTGTTATACAACAGTTTCCAAAACATCAATACACAAGGTCTTATTCAAGCCTCACAAATCAACACGAATATCGCCATTAATGGTGGTGGTTTCTTTGTTGTTGCCGACACACCGACATCAACAGCTGTAGGGTTGAACTACTCAAGAAATGGTAGTTTCTCACAAAACGCTAACGGGAACCTTGTAAATAGCGAAGGCTACTTTCTTTATGGTTACCC
Organism: Micavibrio sp.; assembly: GCA_002699085.1. Taxonomy (GTDB): domain Bacteria; phylum Pseudomonadota; class Alphaproteobacteria; order Micavibrionales; family UBA9664; genus UBA9664. The sequence goes on along the minus strand of PAAR01000022.1, from coordinate 6,680 downwards.
AACAGATGGCGCAGGTAATGTTTTGGCCATCAACTCAAATGACCTTGCCAGCTTAGAAGCCATTGACACTTCTGCTGTTAGCGGTTCAGCTCGAGCAACAAGCCTTGTACAATTAAGCGCAAATTTACCTGCCGATGGTACAGGGCCATATCAGTTTGGTTTTGAGATATTTGATGAACTCGGTGTCTCGCAAACAGTTGTGGCAACAGCAACAAGAAACGCAACGATCAATGAATGGACCATTGACTTAGCTGATCCGGTTCTTACATCTAACTTAGCTGGTCCAGCCACTGCGACAATTGCGCCGAACTCATTCACTTTAACATTTAATGGTGACGGTACTTTTGGCTCAATCGTTCCTGCGACAAACCCAATTAATATCACTGGTTTTACAACAGGATCGAATGACATCGCCATCAACCTTGATGTCGGGACAGCTGGTTTGACAGATGGTCTAACACAGTTTTCTTCATCGTCAACAAACCCAGATATCGAAATCAACTCAATCGAACAAGATGGTTTACGTTTCGGTCGTCTGACAGAAATCCAGATTGACAATGCTGGTCTTGTAACGGCTCTTTTTGACAACGGTTTGAGACAAGCATTTTATCAAATACCGATTGCCACATTCTCTAATCCAGGAGGGCTGTTTAATGTTGAAGGCCTTGTCTATGATGAAAATCAGAATGCTGCTGGTAACGTTTTATTGAATTTACCTGGTATCGGTAGCGCCGGAACGGTTAACGCTGGCTCGTTAGAGTTATCAACAACCGACACCTCAGAAGAATTTAATCGTATCATTGTTGCTCAACAAGGTTACTCTTCTTCTGCACAGGTGATCTCAACCGCAGATGATTTATTCGATGCCTTATTGAGAGCCGTTGCATAATATTAACCCACCTTTAAGAAGGTAGAAAATGCACGATCTTAATAAAAAACTCGAAGACCTATCAAATGAAACAGATGGTGGAAAGCTCTTAAACGAGCTTTCCATCCTCCTAAACGAAACAACTTTTTCAGAAGTTTCACAAGAACAACAAACGATACTGAACCAATTATTAATTAAAGTTACAGGGCACCTAGAAAGCCTAGAAAAGAATAAACTTGCGAGCCAAGACAATATCGAAGCCGTACAAAAACTATCCGATGCTTGTTTGGCATACACAAAAACAAAAACCGAAAGGTAATTTCTTATGAAAGACATTGTGAACGACCAGTTTTTATCTCTTGCGGATGCCTTACTGACATTACTTTGTCACGAAAACAATATCATGCTGCAAAAAGGCACGCTGACATTGGAAAATTATATGGGCTACAAAACAAATTTATTACAAAAATTTGACCAGCTCCTCCAATGCGCCCCATTGGAAAGCTTATCGCCTGAAGCCTTAGAGACTGTAAAAAACATACAATCTATCATTACATTGAACACTTCTTTGCAACAGGCACAAAGCTTGCATATATCCTATGAGAACGCCGCTTTAGAGGAAAAAATTTTCCACCAAGCGGGGATTGAAAAGAAAAATAGGATTGAAACATGTCATTAAACATTGCGCTCGGTATTGCAACAGCTGGATTAAGAACCTCTTCTACAGAAGTTGGTATCGTCTCACAAAATATTACGAATGCTGATACAGAAGGCTACACAAAACGTCGCTATGAAACAGATTTGTTTACCTCTGCTGATGTCTTACTGCCAAGTGGTGGACGCAGCGTTTCTATTCGCAACAGCTTCTTAGAACGATCACTGATTGACGATTCTAGCTTAGCTTTCAAAGATCTCGTTATGGCAGACTCGCTGACAGGCTACCAAGCCAGATTAGGATCAACTGGTGGTGGATCAAGTATGAGTGCGATCCTTAATGACTTTAACAACGGTCTTATTCAATTATCATCAAATCCCGATGATATTAATATCAAATATTCTATCATCGAAAATGCTGAACAACTTACAGCCAGCATTCGCGCTGCTAATAATAGTATTCAGGATTTAAGAACACAGGCAGATAAAGGCATTGCAAAAAGCATTGATTCCGTTAATGAATCTCTAGCTGCGATTGCTGATTTAAATGCTAAAATTGTCCGTGCAGAGGGCTCCGGCAATGATGCGTCAAATTTTGAAGATCAACGTTTTATTGAGCTTCAAAAACTAAGCCAAAGCATGGACATTAATTACTTTGTAAATAGTAACAATGAAGTACGCATTTACTCTCCATCTGGGGTATCTTTAGTAGGTGCTGGTAACAGTGTATATACCTATAATTTTACACCAACATCGCCCATCACATCAGATTTAGCCTATCCTGGGACATTAAGCGGTATTAGTTTAAATGGCGTCGATGCCACAAGCGATTTCCGCTCTGGCAGTATCAATGGATATCTTGAGTTACGTGATGTCGTCTATGTAGAAGAACAAGAAAAACTTAATGAGTTTTCAGCTCAATTAGAAGAACAGCTCAATGCAGCCTCTAACCAAGGAACAGCCATACCTGTTCGCAATAGTTTAATCGGTGATGAAGAAGGCTTAACATTAGCTGACCCAGTAACTGCCACTGGCTTTGCACGAATAGCCACTGTTGATGCCAACGGTATTGCGCAAAGTTTCGTCGATGTTGACCTATCCACCGCCGCGACTGTTGGCGATCTTGTTGCCCTATTTAATTCTGTACCAGGTGTAACAGCCGCTCTTAATGCAGATGGTGCACTTGTTGTGACAGCAACGAATCCTGCTGAAGGAATCGCTATGAACGCATTAGATGGTCAAGTTGGTCCCAATAATCGTAATTTATCGCACTTTTTTGGGCTTAATAATATCATTACCCAAACAGATGCGCGTAACGTTCGTGTGTCCGATTATCTAACGGCAAATCCTTTATATTTACCTTCGAACTACTTAAGCAACGATCCTGCTTTAGCGGTCGGCGATCAAGCGATATCAGTATCGAACAATACTGCCGTTAACCTTATGAGTGATAGCCTCACTGGCAATACAACAAATTTTGCGGCAGCAGGTAACTTTGCAGCGCAAACAAATTCACTGATAAGCTACGCAAACTCATTCATATCAAACGCCGCTTCACGCGCATCAAACGCTGATATTTCTGCCAATATTACAGATATCGCCTACCAGACGAGCCGTACAACACTTGGTAACCAAACAGGTGTGAATGTTGATGAAGAGACAGCTCGTTTACTAGAACTAGAAAATGCTTACCAATCCTCAGCCCTCATTATACAAACAGTGCGTGATCTATTTGATACGTTGATTGGTGCGGTGAACTAATGAATTTGGAGAATAAATATGGTCGATAGAATTTCAACCTATACCTTAGCAAGTCAAATCAATACGAATAACCGTAGCCTACAAGCACGTGTTGGTGAAACACAAATTCAGGTCTCTTCAGGTCTAAAATCTACTGATTATAAAGGAATAGCCTTTGAAGCTGATCGCTTGCTTAATTACGAAGGAGAGTTTTCACGCCTTGATAGTTACAATGTTAACATTACAATTGCAGAAAATCGCCTGAGCTACACCTATTCTGTTGTAGATACTATTCTGAATAGATTGGTTTCTTTCCAAACAGATTTGGCCGCACAGACAAGTGCCGCATCAGGACCTAACTCAGATTTAGCCTTTGACGCAACGCATAACCAGAATTATCAAGATCTGCTAAACTTATTAAGCACCCAACAAGGAGGCGAGTATATTTTCTCTGGCACTACCGCTAATGTACCGCCAATTGATGCCACTGACCCAGGTTTTACAGCACCCTTCGCTATAGGTGGACCTGCTAATACTAGCTATTATCAAGGTAACAATGAAACCCAAAACATTCCTGTCAGCGAAGGCATTACAGTGAATGTTGGTGTCTCTGCAAATGAAAGCGGCTTTGAAAAGGCAATTCGCGCATTTCGTCTCGTTATTGACAACCCTGCCAATCAAGCTGCAACTTTAGAGGCCTATGACCTTGTTAACCAAGCTATTGACGAAATTACAGCTATTCGTTCGCGTGTTGCGTCCAATAACAACACAGCTACGCAACAAAAGAATCTAAATGCAGAAGAGTCCTCATTCTTAAAAAATGCTATTTCTGGTATTCGTGATATTGATATTGCCGAAGCTACCGTTCGCTCAACACAATTATCGACGTTATTAGAAGCTTCTTATGCCGTTACTGTTCGATTGAACAAGCTAACGCTCGCTAGCTTCATCAGATAATAATATCTAAAAAACTTGTCATTTAGCGCCTCTTTCCGTTATAGTGCGGGCGTTATGATAAACTCATTAGGCTTTAATAAAGATCCGAAAGATACCAGAGTCATCGTGGCCATGTCTGGCGGCGTTGACAGCTCTGTTACGGCTTCTTTACTTCACGAAGAAGGCTATGAGGTGATTGGCGTCACATTGCAACTATACGACCATGGTGAGGCCTTGAAGAAAAAAGGGGCATGTTGTGCCGGTCAAGACATCCAAGATGCCCGTAAAGTCGCTGAAGAATTAGGTTTCCCTCATTATGTTTTAGACTATGAAAGCAATTTCCGTGACCAAGTCATCAATGATTTTGCCGATAGCTATATGAAAGGCGAAACCCCTATTCCTTGTGTGCGCTGTAATCAAACCGTTAAATTCAAAGATCTTTTAAAAACTGCCAGAGATTTAGGGGGAGATTGTTTGGCGACTGGTCATTACATCCAGCGCATTGTGAATGATAAGGGCCAGGCAGAATTACACCGTGCAGTAGATAGCCTTAAAGATCAAAGCTATTTTCTCTTCGCCACTACTCAAGAACAGCTTAATTTCTTACGCTTTCCCTTAGGTGGCTGGAGCAAAGACAAAACCCGTGCCGAAGCAGAACGCTTAAAGCTTATTAATGCCGCCAAACCAGATTCACAAGATATCTGTTTTGTGCCTAATGGCGATTATACCTCTGTGGTCACAAAAATACGTCCAGAAGCGATTAACCCTGGCGACATTAAACATGTTGATGGACGTATCATCGGCAGACATGACGGCATTATTAATTATACAATCGGCCAACGCCGCGGTATCGGTATTGGTGGCGGTGTGTCTGATAATAATGAGCCTCTATATGTGGTCAAACTCAATCCAACAGAAAATACCGTGATCGTTGGACCTAAAGAAGCTCTATCACGTGATATTATTTACATTAATGATACCAATTGGCTGATTGACTCTATTCCAGAAACAGGTTTGGACATTGGTGTAAAATTGCGCTCTGTCTCACAGCCTCAACCTGCGACACTTTATAAGACAGACGATAATAAGGCTGAAATTCATCTAGCTGAACCGCAATATGGTATTTCACCAGGACAAGCCGCTGTTTGTTATGATGGCACCCGCACTTTGGGTGGTGGCTGGATTTATGAAACGGCGCAAAAGGACAATCAAAAACCTTTAGCGGCTTAATTTATCACCTTGGTTTCAAACTAGGCGCAGTTTGTCCACGCCGTAATTGTTGAGTAACGGGAGCATCCACTTCATCTACAACTACGTCACCTTGCTGAACATTTTGATCTTGTGTTGATGCTATTTGCACTTCATTAAGAATAGTTATTTGCGCCATAGCACTCACACCGCCTCTAGGTAAGTCTGTTGCTAATCCACCTTTTAACTGTGCCGCATTTAAACGTGCAACCATGATTTCACCATAGCCATTTGTTACATCATCCATAACCATTTTAAAATGCGCATCTCTTGTCTTGGCGGTTCGACCGCCCATGACGGTACATCCTATTGGGAATTCCTCATCATTTGACGCCAAATTAAAACCAGAAACAACCGTATAGCCTGTCTTACCAAATTTTGATTCGCCATCAACAATAAGACTATTATGATTTTTCCATGTCCTCCCATTATACGAAAAGCTCTGCATAGAAAGATAGTCTCTATAATCAGGGTAATATTTTATCAAAGATGTCAGCAATATCGTCATATCACGTGCTGTCGTGATCTGCTTTTTATTAGGTAGGCCATGCGGATTCTCAAAATGCGTGTTATCCATTGCAAATACTTTTGCTTTATCATTCATCATTTGAGCAAATTTAGCTTCGCTTCCTCCTATATGTTCAGCTACCACAACTGCTATATCATTTGCCGATTTAACAGCCAAAGCACCAATCGCATCCTTAACAGTGATTTTATCGCCTGCTTTTAAACCAAGTTTAGACGGCGCTGTACCCGCAGCATAGCTAGATACCTTCATTTTTGTATCAAGTGTGACACGGCCATCCTCTAGCGCATCAAACAATAATGCTAATGTCATCATTTTAGTAAGAGAAGCAGGGTAACGTTGCGCATCGGCATAGCGATCAAATAGGACTTCGTTACTTTCATAATCCATACAAAAGGCGGCATATTTGGTTTCTTCAGCATGCGCAGCAGGTGCCGCAAATACAGCAGCGACCATCGCAAACGCACCCATTACACTCGGGCTAACTTTTCTCCACTCATTCAACATAGGATTTTAGTATAAAAGTATGAGAGGGGGTTACGTCAAGAAATTTTATGTCCTTTTCCCAATTCATACAAAAAAGCATAAATTTTATTGCCTTATGGCGCAGTCTTTACTATAACAAAGATCGATTTGGTTATGGCGGGGTAGCTCAGGGGTTAGAGCAGAGGAATCATAATCCTTGTGTCGGGGGTTCAATTCCCTCCC
>PAAR01000030.1 GCA_002699085.1 Micavibrio sp. | reverse complement strand
TTGTCTTACCATGGTCAACGTGACCAATCGTTCCAATATTCGCATGTGGCTTACTGCGATCAAACTTTTCTTTACCCATTTTATCTCCTTAATAATGGTTGAATTCTTTCTTTGTATAGAACACGTCTATAGATCAAGGAAAATAGCAATTTTACAGGGTAGGTCAAGTATTTTATTTCAAATGATATCAGCGTAAGATAAGCAATATGATTGATATTTCAATAGATGGGCTGAAAAATACGGTTGATGGAATAGAAGCACGGCGTGCCCATGTCTTTAAATATTTCATTTTTAAAGTTTCTTTATGCGGTTTTTTTACCCTTCTTGCGATGGCAACAATGTTCTTCTTATTGACGATGAATGGCGGATCATGGCTAGGGTTAGACCAAACGGCCACACTGATTATTTTGGTACTCAGCGCTTTAATTGTTTTATTGATGCAATTCTTAACACATAAAATTTATAAAAAGGCTCAAAAATTTAGGCAAGGTGAAGCACGCAATCAAATTATAACGGCCTTGCTGGCGGGTACAGGCCTTAGTCTTAATGTCACAGATCAGAGTCAATTGCTGCAACAAGCGCTGATAAAAAAGGCCAATGCATTGTTACCGAATGCGCCAATTATTGAATGTAGTGATTATATATGCGTTGAGAATATGGAGATGGTGAATTTTCGCCTGATTGATAGACAAGTTGAAACTGTGCAACGAGGCAATACACGTCATACACGTATAGATCATTATGTGTTGTTTCAAGGGTTTATAATGTGCATTCAGATCAAAGAGATTCCACAAGAAATGCTTATCCTTAAAGATGCAGGTTTGATGAATGGGATAAGAGGTGCTTTTTCAAAAATGGAACGCATTAGTTTGGAAGATCCGGTCTTTGAAAGTCTATTTGAGGTTTACAGCTTAGATCAACTGGAAAGCCGTAAAGTACTCTCACCTAAAGTGATGGAGCATATGGTTGAGCTGTATCATTTGGCGCAGGGCTTTAGAGATTTAAAGCCACCATATAGGCACAGTGAGACATATGATGGTCACCGTGTTTTAAAGAGTCGCTTGCAGAATGCCCCGCTTCAAATGCATTTTCAAAAAAACCAGCTAATACTGACTTGCGGGTTAGAACAGCCTCTATGGCGAATGCCGCCGATATACAGAAAATGGGGTGCAGACAAATGGATCAACTACATACAGGCTCAGAGCTTGGCCTTTCAAGCCTTTTATCAGAAAGCGATTAACCTTCGATGAGAGCGTTATATGTCCATGAAAATCGCTATTGGCAAGAAAATGAGATTTTCTATGCAGTGGGGCAATTTGGTTCGGCATATTGGCAAACATATCTCACGCATTTTGATGAATTGAGTGTTATTGGCAGAGAGGCAAATACGCCCTTTCTTCGTGACAAAATGACAGTCGCTTCTGTTGAAGGTGTTCAATTTAAATTATTGCCTAATTTAAGCGGGATAAACGCTTTGTTGAACAATAGAAGGGTTGTTAAAGAGACTATTAGTGAACTAGTGGCCAAACATGATGTAATTATCATTAGATCGGTAACAGAATTTGGCTGGCTGGCATTTAAAGAAGCAAAGCGGCAGGATAAGTTCATTGTTGTAGAGATGAGTGGCTGCCCTTGGGATGCTATGCGCTATTATCCACGTTGGTACGCTAAATTTTATGCACCTCTACGCTTATGGCGAGGAAAATTACAAACGAAAAGAGCTGATGCGGTTTTATATGTAACGGCGTATTTTTTGCAACAGCGTTATCCGACAGAGACACTGCAGGGTGTTGCCTCAAATGTGTGTATTAATGAAATTGCTCAGAAAAAACTTTTACCAGAAACTGCGTTTAAGATTGGTTTGATTGGACATTTGAATAATGGTCTCAAGGGTATTGAGGTGGCTATTCAGGCATTATCTTTGCTTAATAAAAACACAACATTGCACATATTGGGTATGGGTAATGCAACGTCGTATCAGGCTTTAGCAAATAAAAAAGGCGTTGGGGATCGTGTTTTTTTTGATGGTATCCTACCAAGCGGAGATGCTGTCGCAGCTTGGCTTGATAAAATTGATTTGTATATTCAACCAAGTTTCCATGAGGGGTTACCGCGTGCTTTGATTGAAGCAATGAGCCGAGGTTGTCCAGCGTTTGGCTCTGATGCGGGCGGTATTTCTGAGTTATTACCACAGGCGCAATTGCATAAAGCAGGTGATGCGAAAAGCTTAGCCTTGCAGCTGCAAAAAGCAATTGATGAGCCTGTCTATTTTAAACAATTAAGTCTTTATAGTATAGATAAAGCAAAAGCCTATACGGCAGATCAATTAGCACCGAAACGACAAGATTTTTGGTCAAAGGTTAAAGATGCAGCTAAAATAGATAGGGTGATCTCTATAGGTCCTCAGCGTTGCGGTACAAGTTGGATAGAGGGATATTTACGGCAACGACAGGAAGTTTGTTTGCCGACACATGTTAAGGAGACATATTTCTATGACCGTTATTTTGCCAAAGGGTTAGGGTTTTATAATAAACACTTTAAACGTAAGGCTACACATAAAATACATGTAGAAATGGCTGCTAGTTATTTTTACGATCCGCACGCAGCTCAAAATATATATGATACATATGGCAATGATTTGATTTTGCTGTGCCCTTTGCGTGATCCTGTCAAACGGGCGATATCGCATTATCAACATTATCGTCAATACGGCATTGTGAAAGGCTCTTTTTCTGAAGCGGTCATTGCTCATCCAGAAATTGTTGAGGGGAGCCGTTATAGTGTTTATATACCGCATTGGGAAAAGATATTTGGTGAAAATAAGATTAGGTATTTATTTTTAGAAACCCTTAAAAATGATCCTGTGTCTTATACGCAGAATCTATGTGCGCTATTAGGTATAGATTTCATCGAACCATTGATGGCCATAGTGAACCGCTCTGAGCAACCTAGGTTTATGTGGTTAGCTTTAGTGGGACAAAATATAGCCGAGGCTTTACGCTCTGTGGGTGCTTATGTCTTAGTTGATAGGGCTAAGCGTCTAGGGCTAAAGAAATTATTCTTTATGGGCGGTAAGCAAAAAATTGGATTAACCAAGTTAGAAAGAGAACACTTAGAAGACTTATTAGGCAATGAAACAGAATTTTATCAAGCCTTAGTTGGCAGTGTGGCTAAGAGCTGGCATAATGAGCCTTTAAATGAGGAAAGACAATATGGCTGAGAGTTTAGAAACAAAGATTTTGGATTATACTTTAGGGCAAGAAGCAAGCCTTGGTCAGATGACGGGCAAGACAATTTTTGTAATGAATGGAGAAGCTGGCAAAGGCTTAAAGAGTTTGTCTGAAAAAAATGTACTTAAAGTGTATCAGACACATAAAACAGCCTATGATGCCTTAAGAGAAGATAAAATTATGGCGCATTATGATATGCGTGGTGATTTTATCCCAGATAGCCATGATGTTATTATGGTGTGTCTTTCAAAGAATAAGCAGGAAAACTTATTTCATATAGGCTTTGGTCTGTTTTTACTGAAAAAAGGTGGTACGATTCTATGTTATGGCCGCAATGATTTTGGCGTTACCTCTTATCAAAAAGTCTTAAAAGAAGTGGGTATGGGTGAGCTGAATACAGCTGTGAAATATAAATCACGAGCATTTTGGGCGGAAAAAACAGACACATTGGATGCTACGCTTTTATCAAAGTGGATTGGTTACGGTACATTTAATCGTATTGCGGATACACAATTAGAGGCGATACCAGGTTTGTTTAGTGCTGATAAGATTGATAAAGGCTCGGTGCTTTTATGCGAGCATTTACCAAAAAACCTGGATAAAATGGGAGCTGATTTTGGCTGTGGCTATGGTTTTTTATCTTATTATATTTTAAGCCAAGGGATTGCTAATAATATTGTTTGCATTGATAACGACCATAAAGCGGTTGATTGTGCACGCCAGAATCTCAATGTGTTTATTGATGGTGAACGTGTGATTACATTCCAATGGCTTGATTTGGTTCGTGATATGCTGCCTAAAGCTTCTATTAGCTGGGCTGTTATGAATCCACCTTTCCATGATGATAAAGAAGAAAATCATGCGCTGGGTCAGGCCTTTATCAAAAACGCTTCTCAAGCCCTGAAAAAAGGCGGCACATTGTATATGGTTGCTAATGCGCATTTGCCTTATGAAAAGATTTTAGCGGCTAATTTTTCTAAAGTTGAGAAATTGGTTGAAAAAGAAGGCTTTAAAGTCTTTGCTGCAACTGTTTAAAGGCGCATTCCCACTGTTGCAGATAAACAGAAGGTTAGTGATGATTGATCTATAATGAACATGTCTTTTTGCTTCGACCCTAAGCCATATTCGATCCTACAATCATGCGCTTCAGCAACGCTGAGACAAGCACAGCGAATTTGATCGGCTTTGACCACATCGTTGAAAAGGGTCTCAACTGTACGGGCGGTAACGGGCTCTGTTACAAGTTTCTCTGCATTAAATAAGTCTTGTTCACTGGTTATGGTTGGGGCGTATATGTGCCAGCCATTTTCTTTCAGTGCTTTTTGTATTCTGTTGGAAGCATGTTCGATGGCTTTTTGATCGACAATGTCCTCAATATTGTTTCTTTTAAAAGCGATAGAGCATAGGCCTACCACAGGAACAGGAACAGAGGCAGCAGCTTCTAATTCATATTTATATATCTTTTTGACGCCATTTTTACGGGTACGATGACGCATGTTTAAGTTTTTAGCTCTTAGCATTTTAAGGCTGGGTTCTGCTTGAAGGGCTTCGGTAATCGCCGCTTCTTCATTACTGTCATCCGTGCCTTTTGGGATAATTTTGCGGATACGGAGTTCAACCCGGTGATTGGGGCTCTCTGATTTGATGACTTCATAGCCATAAGTTGATAGAATTTCAGTAATTTTACTGAAGGCATATACAGCAAGAGCACGCAAATGAATATTGTCTTTTGTTTCGCAGACAAAGTTGAATTGTCGAGCTGTTAAATTTTGTTTTGCATTGCCAATTTCTGCAGTATTTACTGCTTCCGCATTGTCAAAACCATCATCTTTTAATAAAGCGTTTCCGTCCATGGGGCTGTTATGCCTAAAACTTAATAATATGTCAATAAAAATTACAGGGCGTCTGGATGTATGCCTGTCTCGATAGAGAGAATTTTATGAACAGCTTCTTTAGAAAGTGCACCACCACGGCCATGTGCCATTACGTGATGTGCACAAGCAGCATCCATTGTGGTGATCGATTTATCTGGCTGGTAGCGTTTGCGAATATGCTCGGATGTCAGCTTAACAATTAAAGAGCACATTTCCTCGGGTATCGTTATACCGTGATGTTTCTCATAAGCTGGCTTAATGGCGTTAAGAATAATCGTGGTGGCTTTATCGTCAGGTATGGACAGATTGATTTTTTGGAAACGACGATCCATAGCAGGGTCAACAGCAATATATTGGCGATATTCATCTTCTGTTGTTGCACCAATCACATAAAGTGCGCCAGCGGTTAAATAAGGCTTCATCACTTCTGAAAGACCTTTATAACTGCTGCCCTCGCAGGTGGGCATGATTTGGTGGATTTCATCAATAAAGAGGATATAACGCTTTCCACCCGCATGATAACGTTCTGCAATGGCTTTAACGAGTGGAATGAAATTACCTTGAAACTCAGAAACAGTCGAAGTACCAGCAGCCATATTGGCCAAATCTAATTCTAATATCTCTGCATCTTTTAATAGATCTGGCACATTTCCAGAAACGATTGTCTGCGCCAATCCCACACAAAGTGCTGTTTTACCAACACCAGCAGGAGCCTGTAGCATGACATTCTTACGACCTTTTTGAAGTAATATAAGCATTGTATTGAGGATTTCTTCGTCACGTCCAGTGATGGGATCGTAACGCCCTTGTTTGGCAAGTTCAGTGAAATTGGTACAATAACGTGAGATGAGATCGTTTAATTGGTCATCAGTATATTTAAAGGTCATATATTATCCTATTAATGCATTAAGTGTTTTGAGCCATTTCTCAAAAGATTTTTCTGGGTTATATATATGATTGACAGCCTCGGTCGCTTGTTGGGCATCATGCCATTCTTTAGCATCATGACGGTATTTTAAGATAGCGTCAATCAGGGCTTGTCTATCTTTTGGCGCAATAACATCACCGCAACCGGCCTGACGGATAACTTTACCGAGTTCACTTTTTTCTGGGCCAATATAGATGGCGGGTCGATTAACGGCCATAATTGAATAAAATTTGCAGGGCACTAATAAACCGAGAGAGGATTCTTTTTGGGTCACAAGATGAACGTCGCCATGTTTGAGTAAAGCACTTAATTTAGCATCAGGTTGCGGTGGCAGGAAACGCATGTTTTGTAGGCCATGTTTAGCACGTTGTTCCATTAGAAACTTATGACCATTACTGTTACCGACAAATACAAATTCGATTTCCGGATGCGTTGTATCAAGTGCTTGTGCCGCCGCTAAGATGGTGCCGATGTCATGGGCTTTACCCATATTGCCAGCGTAAATAACACGAAATTTATCTGTTGCAGCAGGTTCAGGCGCATCGTTTTCAAAAAGTGCTTTCGGTGCCCAATTTTCAATAATGGTCATGCGTGAAGGATCAATGCCTGTATGTTTTAGGTGTTTATCCATGCAACGACCAATAGTGACAAGTTGATCCGCAGATTTCATGTCTTTGCGGGAAATGTTTTTTAAGAGCTGTAATTTTTTATCACTGATATCATATTTTAAGATAGGCAGAAGATCAGGATAAAGGTCGTGCACCCAGTGAACGTGCTTTGCGCCTTTAAGTTTAGCGCCTAAGCGACCAACACTGACAAGCATCGGAGGGTCGGTAAGGGTAACAATGATGCTATGCTTTCTGATAGAAAGAATTTTAAAGAGTATTTTCAAAAGACCGAGCATTATATCAAATTTGGAACGACATTCTCCTTTGTGTTTAATAGGATAATGTCTGAGTGCGGGATCAGCCAATGCGTGTTTGGATTGTCTGTTATGCTCAGTTAAAGAGATAATACTTACTTGCCAGCCATTTTTAGTAAGATAATCACTTAGTTCCGCTGTAACACGTCCCGTAGGCCCGTGATCGGGTGGAAAAACACGATTAACGAACAAAACTGACTTTTCTTTAATAAGCGCTCTCATGACGCAGTCTCAGGTTCATTTTTTTGTATTTTGTGTAAAATCATCATTAACAACAATATACCAAATCCTAAAGATTTAAAGTTTGCATAGACAAAACAACCAATAAAGAGTGGCATTAGCATCGTGCATGCATATACAGGCTTCTTTAGAAGGATGTTTTGAGCTTTGTAAAAAAGCGCACTTAGATAAAGTCCTAGAAGTGCCATACCGACAAAGCCGAGTTTTAACCAATACATACTGAATAGATTATGCGTAAATTGAACAGATACATTGCCAACGGCAGGTGAGATAAAGCCAGCACCCCAGCCTTTGCCGACAATAACAGCCAAAGGCGTGTTGAGTAAAAGATTGGCAAGTGTTTGCCATTCAGCGAGGCGCATGTTGAGGCCGTGGATGCGGCTTTTTGTGGCAAGAATATCAGCGTAGTAAATAAGCAACTCTTTAAGCGGTAATAACATCAAACTTATTACAATGACGACCATGATCGCTTTGGCGGGGCTACGACTCAGGATGAAAAACCATAAAATGACCCAGTATAATGCGGATAGCAATAAGGTTGCACGTTGCTGCATCATCGCCATGGCGAGAAGTGGTAATATAGAAAGTAAGAAGCACAGTAGGGCTGAGAAAAGCTTTGCTTTGGGAGCGCTATACCAATCGGCTGCTTTGTAAATTAAAAATAAATAGCTAAAGAAAACGAGTGGTTCATTGGCAAGGTAGGAGAAATGTGGGTCAGCGAAAGGATTGCCACCCTGCAAAAATATAACTGGGTTTACTTCCATTAAAAAGCGGAAGGCATAGGCTAGCCCAACGAAAACACTGCCCCATAGGGAGATATCTAGGAAATATTGTTGCTTTTTTAGGGGGGCGAATAGAATGGGTAAACATAAAAATGAAAAGGCTATGAGGTCGCGTACTATATAATGGGTTTCATGGCCGTTTAGGCTGGAGAGCAAGAGGCCTATCCCAAGGCCATAGAAAAGAAAGAATGATTGAAAAGGCTTGGACGAAAAGTAATGCGGTTGCATTAAGTCAGGTAATGCAATCAATGTAAGGCTTATCAAAAGTGCGGCTAGTATAATTTCAACCCAGCCAAAATTGTCAGGTGTTGGGCTACCAAACAGGCCATAGAGCGCAAAGACCAGTAACCACAAAATTGTTGTTCTGTGGTGAAAAAGGCTCTGCATAAGGATTAAGGCGTTAGAATAATACCGCTATTACCGCGGCTACGACGTTGCGTGTTATCGTAACGATTATTTTGACCAGAGTTTTGTTCTTGAAGATTACGCTGATCTTCGGCCAAAGCGGCATCAACTTGTGCATTTGCTTTTGCTTGTATTTGTTGAATCTGCTGAGCATATTGGCTGGTCGTCGGTGAAGTTTGTCCTTGCTGTTGTTGTACTTGAATTGCGGCAGCTTGTTCTGATGCTTGATCCGCCATTTGTGAGGCCGCATTATAAGCGGAGCGGTCTAACAACTGATTCATTGAGGTTTTACCTGTACGCTTTGAGTAATCCTCGGCTAAGGTCAGGATGTTGATGCTCTCTGCTCGATTGCGTTTATAGGCTCTTGCGCGGCTATCGCGTAATTTTTGCGCTTGTAGTCGCTGTGCTTCAGTACCAAAAGAAAGTGGCTTTTGATTTGTGCTTCGGTTTCCGCCATTGGTGATGATCGGATATTGAGGTACTGTTCGGCTGTTCGCATTGTTGTTATTGGGGCTTAAAAAGATCGATTTATTGCTCGATTTGTTCGTTGATTGGTCTTTTTTGACAAAGATATCTGCATCTGCTGATGGGGTGATAGCCAACATCAGGGCAAAAGCTGCCAAAATTGTTAAAAAACGCATTACTTTTTCCTCACTTACTTATATATATTCTAACAGAATTGCTTATAGGATTCCAACTATAAAAAATTCCTTGACATTTGATGGCTGGAGACGTATTAGTGCCCATTGCTTTTAGTGATGTGGCGAATTTCGCCTTATTATTAAAGGCCCTGTCCGAGACCACAGGCCTTTTTACAGCTTGGTAAAAAGATAATTCGTAAGAACCTGTATAGACGGTGAATTGTTTAAAAGCGTGTGATACTTTTTATAAGTGTAGGCTTTTCATCCAATGAGCTGGGCAGGCGCTGGTTAGAACGTGGTGTTTTAATTGGCATCTTAACTGCAAAAACGGAGGTTCTTTCGTGAATAAATCACAAAAGACAGAAGCGGTTGCTCAACTAAACCAGACTTTTGAAGAAAATGAGATTGTTGTTGTTTGCCAGTATAAAGGTCTAACAGTAGCAGAAATATCTGATTTTCGCTCAAAACTGCGTGCGGAAGGTGCAAACTTCAAAGTCACGAAAAACCGTCTTGCACGATTAGCATTAAAAGGAACGCGTTATGAAGGGCTTGATGAGCACTTCACAGGGCCAACTGGTATTGCTATTTCAAAAGATCCTGTTGCAGCGGCGAAAATAGCCCAAAATTACTCAAAAGGTAATGATAAACTGGTTATTATTGCAGGTGCGCTAGGTGAAAAAATGCTTGATGCTTCTGGCGTTGAGCAATTGTCTAAATTGCCATCTCTTGACGAGTTGCGCTCTAAACTTGTTGGGCTTCTTCAAGCTCCAGCCTCTAAAATGGTTGGTGTATTGCAAGCACCTGCAGGTCAGATCGCACGTGTTGTCGGGGCATATGGTGCTAAAGGCGAATAGTGCAAGGGTTTAAAACTTACTTTTATAAAAGGTAACAAACGTTAACAACTAAACTTAAAAAACTTAAACGGAGAAAAAAATGGCAACTAACTTAGAAAAACTTGTTGATGATCTTTCTGCTCTTTCAGTATTGGAAGCAGCTGAATTATCTAAACTTCTTGAAGACAAATGGGGCGTATCAGCTGCGGCTGCTGCACCTGTAATGATGGCTGCGGCTGGTGCTGCTGCTGGCGGCGAAGCAGCTGCTGAGAAAGACGAATTTGATATCGTTCTAGCTTCTGCTGGTGCTGAAAAAATCAAAGTGATTAAAGAAGTTCGTACAATTACTGGTCTTGGTTTGAAAGAAGCTAAAGATTTGGTTGATGGCGCGCCATCACCACTTAAGCAAGGTGTTAAGAAAGACGAAGCAGAAGCATTCAAAGCTCAATTAGAAGCTGCTGGTGCAACTGTTGAATTGAAATAATCCAAACAGGGTTATTTTAATTACTTTTTTTAACAACTAACTTTTGAATAATTATAAGTGTACAAAACAAAAGACATATTTTAAACATATAACAAAACGGCGTCAGGCAATTTGCCTAGCGCCGCTTTGTGCTTAGAAATTCAGGCTTTGTGGCCTTTCTGTTTAAAAGTTTAAATAGATAAAACGATAATTGAGACGGTATAAACATACGGTAAAAAAACGAAAAGGGTTCATCATGGCTGCTAAAAAATCTGCTGTAAAAAATAACATAGACATGGATGTAGAAAGCTACACAGGAAAGAAACGTATCAGACGTTCTTTTGGTCAGATCCAAGAAGTGTGCGATATGCCGAATTTGATTCAAATTCAGCGTGCTTCATATGAAGAGTTCTTGCAAGCGGATGTGCCTGCAAGCGAGCGCACAATGAGCGGTCTGCAGGAGGTCCTTACATCGGCCTTTCCGATTAAAGATTTCGCAGGTAAAGCAGAAATTGATTTCGTTTCTTATGAATTTGAAGAGCCTAAATATGATGTAGAAGAATGTATTCAACGTGATATGACCTATGCAGCACCATTGCGTGTGACATTACGTCTATCTGTCTTTGATATTGATGAAGAAACAGGCTTGAAATCAATCCGTGATATTAAGGAGCAGGACGTTTACCTGGTTGATATGCCAATGATGACAGATAATGGTACTTTCGTTGTCAACGGTACTGAGCGTGTTATCGTGTCGCAAATGCACCGTTCACCTGGTGTATTTTTTGACCATGATGGTGGTAAAACACATTCATCTGGTAAATATTTATTCTCAGCACGTGTTATTCCTTACCGTGGTTCATGGTTGGATTTTGAATTCGATGCGAAAGATATTTTGAATGTTCGTATTGACCGTCGCCGTAAATTACCATCAACAACATTCTTGCGTGCGCTATATAGTGAAGCGACTGAAGCATATTTGGCTGAATGCACTAAAAAAGGTGAAACGCCAGATCCATTGCGTTTAGAGGGTATGACGAATGAAGAAATTCTTCGTAGCTTCTACAGGATCAACACATATAAAGCAGGCAAAAAGGGCTGGACAGCTGGTTATGACGCTGAGAAATACCGTGGCGCTAAATTGGCTTATGACCTTGTTGATGCAAAAACAGGCAAGGCTGTTCTTGATGCTGGTACAAAGATTAATGCCCGTAAGGCGAAACAATTGGCTGAAGACGGCTTGAAAGAAATTCTTATTTCTGATGAGCAAATCATTGGTTCATTTATCGCTACAGACCTTTTCAATGAAAAGACTGGTGAAGTGTTAATTGAAGCTGGTGATGAGTTGACAGAAGAAGCGTTGAACACCTTTAAAACGCTTGGCCAAACAGAGATCGATGTATTGAACATTGATAATAATAATTACGGCCCTTGGTTGCGTAATACATTGGCGGCAGATAAAACATCAACACGTGAAGAAGCGTTGATTGATATTTACCGTGTGATGCGCCCTGGTGAGCCACCGACCGTTGAATCAGCGCAAGATCTATTTAACTCTCTATTCTTTGATCCAGAGCGTTACGACTTGTCTGCTGTTGGTCGTGTTAAAATGAATGGTCGTTTGAACTTAGACTCAGATCCTGAATTCCGCATTCTTTGTAAGGCAGATATTTTAGCGATTGCTAAATATGTTCACGATCTGAAAGATGGTTACGGCGAAGTAGATGATATTGATAATTTATCTAACCGTCGTGTACGTTCGGTTGGTGAATTGATGGAAAATCAAGTGCGTCTTGGTTTGTTGCGTATGGAACGTGCAATTCGTGAGCGTATGTCATCTGTCGAAATTGACACTTACATGCCACATGATTTGATTAACTCTAAGCCAGCGCAAGCGGCTGTTCGTGAGTTTTTTGGCTCATCACAGCTTTCACAGTTTATGGATCAGACAAATCCATTGTCAGAGATTACGCATAAGCGTCGTCTATCTGCCTTGGGCCCAGGTGGTCTAACACGTGAGCGTGCAGGTTTTGAGGTACGTGACGTACACCCAACGCATTATGGCCGTATCTGTCCGATTGAGACACCTGAGGGACCAAATATTGGTCTTATCAACTCTCTTTCAACTTTTGCGCGCGTGAATAAATATGGCTTCATTGAGAGCCCATATAGACGTGTTGTTAAAGGTCAGGTGACAGATGAAGTTGTTTACATGACAGCGATGGAAGAAAGCCGTTATACAATCGCTCAGGCCAATGCTGAGTTGACTGATAAAGGTGGTTTCGAAAGCGATTTCGTTTCATGTCGTCAAGCAGGTGAGAACTTAATGGCCTCTCCTGACCAGATCGAGTTTATGGACGTGTCACCAAAACAGATTGTTTCTGTTGCGGCGTCACTTATTCCATTCTTGGAAAATGACGATGCGAACCGTGCCTTGATGGGATCAAACATGATGCGTCAGGCTGTACCATTGCTTCGTTCAGAAGCACCACTTGTTGGTACGGGTATGGAATCTGTTGTTGCGCGTGACTCTGGTGCTGCTGTTGTCGCACGTCGTTCGGGTATTGTAACAAAGGTTGATGCAACACGTATCGTTATTCAGGCAACTGAAGATCTTTCAACTGAAAAACCTACAGCGGATATTTACCGTCTACGTAAATTCCAACGGACTAACCAAAATACAAATATTAACCAAAAACCACTTGTAAAAGTGGGTGACAAGATCAAAGCCGGTGACATTATTGGTGATGGTCCTTCGACACAATTTGGTGAATTGGCCCTTGGCCGTAACGTATTGGTGGCCTTCATGCCTTGGAATGGTTACAACTTCGAGGATTCTATTCTTGTGAATGAACGTATCGTTCGTGATGACGTTTATACATCTATTCACTTGGAAGAATTTGAAGTGGTTGCGCGTGATACTAAACTGGGTACAGAAGAAATCACACGTGATATTCCAAATGTGGGCGAAGAAGCTCTTCGTCACTTGGATGAATCAGGGATCGTTTATATCGGTGCTGAAGTTCAACCGGGCGATATCCTAATCGGTAAAGTAACACCTAAAGGCGAAAGCCCAATGACTCCTGAAGAAAAACTTCTTCGTGCGATCTTTGGTGAAAAAGCTTCTGATGTTAAAGATAGCTCGCTTCGTTTACCTCCAGGGGTTGCTGGTACAGTTGTAGAAGTACGTGTATTCAACCGTCGTGGTGTTGATAAAGACGCGCGTTCAATGTCTATTGAGCGTCAGGAAATCACTCGTCTGTCAAAAGACCGTGATGATGAACGTTCAATTCTTGAAACATCATTCTATGATCGTTTGAAAGAGCTTTTAACAGGTCAGACAGTAGCGTCTGCGCCAAAAGCAACAAATGTCAAAAAAGGTACAAAACTAGATAAGAAAACACTAGAAGATGTGCCACATGGTGTTTGGAGACAATTGGCTGTTGAAGATGATAAGCGCATGGCTGAAATTGAAGCGATGACAGACACATTCAACCAAGCGATTGATGCGTTAGAAAAACGCTTCGAGAACAAGGTAGAAAAACTGCAGCGTGGTGATGAATTAGCGCCTGGTGTGATGAAGATGGTCAAAGTCTTTATTGCTGTTAAGCGTAAAATGCAGCCAGGTGATAAAATGGCGGGTCGTCACGGTAACAAGGGTGTTATCTCTCGTATTATGCCATCAGAAGACATGCCATATCTAGAAGATGGTACACCAGTTGATCTCGTGTTGAACCCACTTGGTGTTCCTTCACGTATGAACGTTGGTCAGATTCTAGAAACGCATATGGGCTGGGCGTCAGCTAATCTTGGTCGTCAAATCGGTGATATGCTTGACGCATTTAAAGATGTTAAATCTCCTGATAAAGCAGAGATGGCCGGTCTTAAAGGCAAGCTGAAAACTGTTTACGGTGATCGTGAATTTGACAGTAAAGTATCAAAACTATCTGATGCGGATATGGTTGATATGTCACAGAACTTACGTTCTGGTGTACCGATCGCCACACCTGTTTTTGATGGTGCCAATGAAGCTGATATTGATATCGCATTGAAAAATGCTGGTCTTGATACAACAGGTCAAATGGTTTTGATCGATGGTCGTACAGGTGAACGTTTTGATCGTAAAGTAACTGTTGGTTACAAATACTTGTTGAAACTGCACCACTTGGTTGACGATAAGATCCACGCTCGTTCAATTGGACCATATTCACTTGTGACGCAACAACCATTGGGTGGTAAAGCTCAATTCGGTGGTCAGCGCTTTGGTGAGATGGAGGTGTGGGCTCTACAAGCTTACGGTGCGGCGTATACGCTACAAGAATTGCTGACGATTAAGTCAGATGACGTAGCGGGCCGTTCGAAAGTGTATGAGTCGATCGTTCGCGGTGAAGATAACTTCGAAATTGGTATCCCAGAATCGTTTAACGTTCTTGTGAAAGAGCTGAAAGCACTGGGTCTAAATGTCGAACTGAAACAAAACGAGGCGTAAGAATAATGGCAAGTGCTAAAATACGCATGTTGAGTGCTGATTTAACTGTTTCCCAAGAAAATGGGTTACGTATCCAGTTTGGTATGGAAGCGATTAAATCTGGTGCAACTAGCGTGACTCATACAGCACTTGCTACCGCGCCAGGTTTGGTTTTGCATTTGGCAAATTTTGTGGACGAAATTGAAGCCGCAGTGTTTTTAAGTTCTCATAACGGTAGTTTTAAGGGATTACCAATGGAATTAGCGGTATCAAGTTAAATACGATTAAAAGATAATAAAGGCAGGTAAAAAATGAATGAAATGATGAACCTATTTGGTCAAGTACAAGGACCACAGAGCTTCGATACGATCCGTGTGGCGATCGCTAGCCCAGAGCAAATCCGCTCTTGGTCTTTTGGCGAAGTGAAAAAGCCTGAAACGATTAACTATCGTACGTTCAAACCTGAAAAAGATGGTTTGTTCTGTGCCCGTATCTTTGGTCCAATCAAAGATTACGAATGTTTGTGCGGTAAGTACAAGCGTATGAAATATAAAGGGATCATTTGTGAAAAATGTGGTGTTGAAGTCACATTAACAAAAGTACGTCGTGAGCGTATGGCACATATTGATTTAGCGTCTCCTGTAGCACATATCTGGTTCTTGAAATCTCTGCCTTCACGTATCGGTATGTTGACAGATATGACATTAAAGAGCCTTGAAAAAGTCCTTTATTTTGAAAGCTATATCGTTACAGAACCTGGTATGACACCGCTTAAGCCATTGCAAATTCTGACTGAAGAAGAATTCTACAATGCACAAGAAGAATATGGCGATGAGTCATTCCAAGCAGGTATCGGTGCGGAAGCGATTAAAGAATTGCTTGCGAATATGGATCTTGAAGCGATTAAAGAACAAATCGAAACGGATTTAGCTGAAACTGGTTCTGAAGCAAAACGTAAGAAACTTGTTAAGCGTCACAAAATTGTTGAGAGCTTCCTAGAATCTGGCTGTCGTCCAGAATGGATGATTATGGATGTTATTCCCGTTCTCCCACCTGAACTACGCCCATTAGTACCGCTGGATGGTGGTCGTTTTGCGACATCTGATTTGAACGATCTATACCGTCGTGTGATTAACCGTAACAACCGTTTAAAACGTCTAATTGAACTTCGTGCGCCTGATATTATCGTGCGTAACGAGAAGCGTATGTTACAAGAATCAGTAGATGCATTGTTTGATAATGGTCGTCGTGGCCGTGTTATCACAGGCACAAATAAACGCCCATTGAAATCACTTTCAGATATGTTGAAAGGGAAGCAAGGTCGTTTCCGTCAGAACCTACTCGGTAAGCGTGTTGACTATTCTGGTCGTTCGGTGATCGTTGTTGGTCCAGAATTGAAACTGCACCAATGTGGTATTCCGAAGAAAATGGCGCTTGAGCTATTCAAACCGTTTATTTACCACAAACTTGAATTATACGGTCTAGCGACAACAGTTAAAGCAGCTAAACGTATGGTGGAGAAAGCCCGTGGTGAAGTATGGGATATTCTGGAAGAAGTAATTCGTGAGCACCCAGTTCTATTGAACCGTGCGCCGACATTGCACAGACTTGGTATTCAAGCTTTTGAACCAGTATTGATTGAAGGTAAAGCGATCCAGCTTCACCCACTCGTATGTACAGCCTTTAACGCTGACTTTGATGGTGACCAAATGGCTGTTCACGTACCACTTTCTATCGAAGCACAGCTTGAAGCACGTTGCTTGATGATGTCGACGAACAACATCTTGTCACCTGCCAATGGTAAGCCGATTATCGTACCGTCTCAGGACATTGTTTTGGGTCTGTACTACATGTCTATCGAGCTTGATAAACAACCAGGTGAAGGCATGATCTTCCGTGGTTCAGGCGAAATTATGCATGCATTGGAAAGCAAAGTTGTAACATTGCACACAAAAATTAAGTGTCGTTATAAGACAGTTGATGCAGAAGGTAATGACAAATTCGTCCTTGTTGATTCAACGCCTGGTCGTATGTTGCTATCTGAAATTTTACCACGTCATCCAAATGTCCCATTTGATGTGATTAACCGTATCTTGACGAAGAAAGAGATTTCTAACCTGATTGATACTGTTTACCGTCACTGTGGTCAGAAAGAGACTGTTATATTCTGTGACCGCATGATGAAACTTGGTTTCCGTCAAGCGTGTAAAGCAGGTATTTCATTCGGTAAATCAGATCTTATTATTCCTGAAGAAAAAGCAACGATGATCGCTGCGGCACAAGAAAAAGTGCAGGAATTTGAACAGCAATATCAAGATGGTTTAATCACAAAAGGTGAGAAATACAATAAAGTCGTCGATATTTGGTCAGCATGTACTGAAGATGTTGCTAAAGCGATGATGGACAAAATTTCTAGCCCAGGTGAAAAAGGCTTTAACTCTGTTTACATGATGGCACATTCTGGTGCGCGTGGTTCTGCGGCGCAGATCCGTCAGCTTGCCGGTATGCGTGGTCTTATGGCGAAACCATCGGGTGAAATTATTGAGACACCGATTATTTCTAACTTTAAAGAAGGTCTAACGGTTCTTGAATACTTCAACTCGACTCACGGTGCGCGTAAAGGTCTTGCCGATACAGCATTGAAAACAGCGAACTCTGGTTACCTAACACGTCGTTTGGTTGATGTGGCACAGGATGCGGTTATCACTGAACAAGATTGCGGTACTGAAAAAGGTATTACAATCCGTGCGGTCATTGATGGCGGTGACGTGATCGTGAACTTGGCTGAACGTATCTTAGGTCGTACAGCAGCGGTTGATGTTGTTGATCCAACAACGAATGAAGTTCTTGTTAAAGGCGGTGAGCTGTTTGATGAGAATACTTCTGAAATCGTTGAACAGGCGGGTGTCGATTCTGTTCTTGTTCGCTCAGCCTTAACATGTGAAACAGCCGCTGGTATGTGTGCGAAATGTTATGGTCGTGACCTTGCACGTGGTGTGCCTGTTAATATGGGTGAAGCTGTCGGTGTTATGGCGGCGCAATCTATTGGTGAACCTGGTACACAGCTTACAATGCGTACGTTCCACATTGGTGGTGCGGCTCAACGTGGTGCTGAACAATCATCATTTGAGTCACCTATCGATGGTAAAGTTGAAATCCGTAATGCGAACACAGTAACAAACTCTGAAGGTATCGAGATTGTTATGGGTCGTAACATGGAATTGGCTATTAAAGACGGTAAAGGGAAAGAGCGCGCTCTATTCCGCTTGCCATATGGTGCGAAACTGCTAGTTAAAGATGCTGCTAAAGTTAAAGGTGGCGCTAAATTAGCTGAGTGGGATCCATATACAATGCCTGTTCTAACTGAAAAAGCGGGTGTTGCTGAGTTCTTTGATCTTAAAGAAGGTCTTTCTTTATCTGAGCAAGTGGATGAAGCGACAGGTATCTCATCAAAAGTGGTTGTTGACTATAAATCAGGTGCTAAAGGTGCTGATTTACGTCCACGTATCTCACTTATGGATGCAAAAGGTAAGGCGATTGAGCTATCTAATGGTATGCCAGCGAATTACTACCTATCAGTGGGGGCTGTTCTATCGGTTGAAGCTGGCCAAGAAGTGAAAGCCGGTGACGTTCTTGCCCGTATTCCTCGTGAAGCAGGTAAAACACGTGACATTACAGGTGGTCTGCCACGTGTGGCTGAACTGTTTGAAGCACGTCGTCCGAAAGACTTTGCGGTGATTTCAGGTGTTGAAGGTACAATTGAATACGGTAAAGATTATAAATCTAAACAGCGTATCGTTGTAAAACCTGCTGATGGCTCTGAACCAGTTGAATATTTGATCCCGAAAGGCCGTCCATTGGCTGTGTCTGAAGGTGATTATGTCCGTGTTGGTGATCCATTGCTGGATGGTGCTCTTGTGCCGCATGATATCTTGGATGTGTTGGGTGTTGAAGCTTTGGCTGATTACCTGACAAATGAAGTACAAGATGTTTACCGTCTACAAGGGGTGAAAATCAATGATAAGCACATTGAGGTGATCTTACGTCAGATGCTTCAAAAAGTTGAAATCATCGATCCTAAAGACACTACCTTTATTACTGGTGAGCATATTGAACGTGATGAGTTCGAAATCATGAACCAGAAAACGATCGAAAAAGGCAAACAACCTGCTGAAGGTAAGCCAGTTCTTCTCGGTATCACGAAAGCGTCTCTACAAACACGCTCATTCATCTCTGCGGCCTCGTTCCAAGAGACAACGCGTGTTCTTACAGAGGCGGCTGTTCAGGGTAAAGAAGATCATTTGATCGGCTTGAAAGAGAACGTGATCGTAGGTCGTTTGATCCCAGCTGGTACAGGTGGATATGTGAACAAGATCCGCCAAGTTGCTTGGCAGCGTGATAAAGATGCGCTTGAGTCTCAAGCAGCCTCAGCGGCGATTGAAGCTTCGGCGATTATCGATCCTGAAGTGGCAGAAGAAACGAAAGAATCTGATGCTGCGTAAGCGCTAGATTTCATTAAAATTCAAAAAAGCCCTCATTTGAGGGCTTTTTTATTGCCATAAGGATTTTTCTTTTATAAGTTATGAAAAAAGGATATTTTATGCGGCAGACACCATTTTTAGCCTTACCAAACGGCACAAGAGTTTCTTTAAGTAAAGTCTTCGAAATAAAAGTGATGAGACGACCATCTCTTTTACCTACCGTCACAAAAATTACAACACGAGCAAAGACATTCACTATATATGGCGATTTGAGTGATTCCATAAATAAAGCGCAA
The DNA here is from genome assembly GCA_002699085.1 of Micavibrio sp. GTDB lineage: Bacteria > Pseudomonadota > Alphaproteobacteria > Micavibrionales > UBA9664 > UBA9664. Next base: position 19,999 of record PAAR01000030.1, on the reverse strand, counting down.
TTAGGTGCTTATGGCTTTCTGGCATCAATTGAAGGTCGCCACTGGCTCAATCTTTTAAATGCCGTTCATGTTGCCGTCAAGGTGTGTAAAAATGATTCATCTGAATTCAACGTACAAGCATCTTATGAGTATTTCCGTGCACGAAAAAAATCAAGAATCCGTATTGGTATTAAACAATTAGAAGCCTTGAAGCACCGGAGTATCCCATTAGTTTGTTCTTAAATAGTTTCTCTCTCAATTTTTCTGTACACTTAAAATATGAGTACAGAGATTCGTTTTTATCACCTTGAGCGCAGTACGTTGGATCAAGCCTTACCACTAATCGTCAGTAAGGCCTATGAGAAGGGTCATAAGCTTATAATCCGTACAGCCAATACCAAGGAAACAAAACGTCTGAGTGATGCTCTATGGAGCTTTAACGAGGGAAGTTTCTTGCCGCATGGAACGGAAAAAGACCCATCATCTGAAAATCAACCTATTTTATTCGCTACAGAAGCCAATAATCAGAATAATGCTGATGTGTTGATCTTGACGGCAGGGCAAGCGCTGCATCCAGCTGACAAAGATTTTGCTCTCATTTGCGATATATTTGATGGCGCACAGGAAGAGCAACTACAGGCAGCACGTACGCGTTGGAAAGCATTAAAGGATAAAAATGCGTATACGCTTTCTTATTTTCAACAAAATGAGCGTGGCGGTTGGGAGAAAAAAGCATGACTTATTTTTTGACTATTGTAGCACCTGATGTGCTTCCCGACCTTTCTCATGTTATTAATGGACAGATAAAAATTACGACGCTTTCTGAAAACAGAGCGGTGGATATTCCAATTTCTGAACCGATGAGCAAGGCGCAGATTGACACACTGAGAGAGCGGTTGTTTTGCGACATTTTCATCACTTCAGCAAAAAACCGTAAGAAAAAATTGTTCTTAGCGGATATGGATTCAACCATTGTGGCGAGCGAGACTTTAGATGAATTGGCAGGTTTTGCGGGTGTGAAAGATAAAGTATCAGCCATTACTGCTCGATCTATGGCAGGTGAGATAGATTTTGAAACGTCTTTGCGAGAGCGTGTAGCGTTGCTTGAAGGTATGCAATCTAGCCACATGCAAACTATTTTAGATCAAACAGAATTGAATGATGGCGCAGAAATACTCTTAAAAACGTTAAAAGCGCAGGGTGTTTATACAGTGCTTATTTCTGGAGGCTTTACTTTTTATACAGAAAGCATTGCCGCTAAGATAGGTTTTGATGCGCATCATGGGAATGTTTTGGAAATATTTAATGGCCAATTATCCGGCAAAGTTGTGCCCCCTATTTTAGGGCCAGACGCCAAATTAAGCTACTTACAGCAATATGTTCAAAAGCTTGGTTTAACAGCAGATGATGTGCTGGCTGTGGGTGATGGGGCAAATGATCGCTTTATGTTAGAGCGGGCAGCTTTGGGGGTTGGTTATGCGCCTAAGCCATTGTTACAGGAGATATTGCTTAATCAAATCCATTATACAGATTTGACATCATTACTTTATGCGCAAGGCTATAACGACCAAGAAATTTATGACATAGAATAAAATTCAATTTGTGCTATTCTTTGGCACACTTAAAAAAGAAATGCGAGACAGATATGCAAGATCAGCAAGCCTTTCAGGCAATATGGGCATCACGGTTTTATTTATTTTATGGTGCTTTCGTTGGTATAATTTTCGCTTTGATTTTGATGCTAGCTCTACCGCATAAATATGAGGCTGCAATGATTGTTGCGCCTACGAACAAGGCGGAAGGTAAGGATTTTTCAGCGTTGTTGCCTGATGCGGATATTCCAGCTTTGCAGTATTTTGTTCAGCGTATTGCGGGTAATTCTTCGACGGATTTCACTTCATTTGAAACGCTGATGCGAACCTCTCGCGTTGCAGAAGAAATATTTAAAAATAAAATTATCTTGGCGCAGCTGCTTCCAACAGAAAAGCAGACAGTGCGGTATTTACGTGATTATTTGCAAAAGGAAATTAATATTACGCCAATGGCCGCAACGGCGATGCGTGAAGTAACATTTCGCCACACGAACCCTGAATTTGCCAAAGCTTTTCTGCAGATTTTATATGATAAGACCGACTTTATTTTAAAACAGGATATTCATGCACGTGCCGATACGTTGATTACGCATTTGGAGCAGGCTTTGGTAAACACACGTAGTCCCGATCATCGTCAAGCTTTGGTGACATTGCTAAAAGAACAGGAGCATTTGAAGCTCTTGACCTCTATTGATGTCCCTTATGCAGCACAGCTGATAGAGCCCCCGATTGTTAGTGTGAAGCCCGTCACGCCTAACGCGTGGCTTTTATTCCCCGTTCTATTGCTCATTGGGGCTGGTTTGGGCTATGTGGCCTTTGCCGTCAGAGATAAAACGAGCCTGTAATGGCGTATCTACCTATTTCCGTTATTGTCATGACCAAAAATAACGACAAGACCTTGCACCAATGTCTTGAGGCATTGAGACCCTTTGACGAGGTGCATGTTGTGGATAGCCAAAGTCAAGATGACACCCTTGATATTGCAGCACGATTTGAAAATGTGTCAGTCACCCAATTTTCATGGAACGGTCAATATCCTAAAAAGAAGCAATGGTGTTTGGATTATTTGACCTTCCATAATGACTGGATTCTGACCTGTGATGCGGATGAAATTGTGTCAGCTGAATTTGTTGCTGAAATAGGAAAAAGGGTAATTGGCTCTCAAACGCATGATGGGTTTTTTGTTAAGTCAAGAAATGTGGTTAACAACCGTATAATGCGATTTGGCATGCTGAATACAAAGTTGGCGCTATTTAAACAAAAAATGTTCTATTACCCTGTTTTAAATGATCTTTTTAGCGGTGGATCATTTGAGGTAGAGGGGCATTATCAGCCGCTAAAACAAGAAAAAACAAGCAGAATTGGCACCATAGATGCACCTATTTTGCATCTTAATACACAAGATCTGATGCAATATAAGGCCAGCCATGACCGTTATGTGCTGTGGGAAGCTGATATGACAAAATATAATCTGTGGCCAAATGACCCGATTTTATGGCGTCAAATGATAAAGCAATTCCTGCGTCTTTCGGTTCTAAAATCGTTTATCATTTTTGTGTACAGCTACCTCATTAAGGGCGGATTTTTGGATGGGGCAGATGGTTGGCAATTTGCTAAAATGAAGTTTGATTATTATGACGCCATTCAAAAACGTCTCAATAGTCTGTAGAAGAAAGGCCAATATTGGCGCAAGAAACTGGCTATGATTTGTTTGCCGTGTATCAATTTATTATGAAATGGCGATACAAGTTTTAAGTTATGGCGGATTTTATAGGTTTCTTGCCTGCCGTGGCGATGGTTTATCATAGAGACACCACCTATTTCAAAGATGCAAAGCGGCGAATCTATGTAAGCACTGTCATGTGTTTTTTTTAAAAAACGTTGTGTGAAATCATAGTCTGCGGCGATTTTATATGCTGTGTTGTAACGTAATGACCCGATTTTGCGTCTATTGTAATAGATGGATTGATGATGCGTCATAAGAGCATCTTTGTAATTTATATGCTTAGCTCGTTTGGGGTAAAGTTTATTGTTGTTTTCTAGCTCAAAAGAGTCACCATAAATTAACGCGGGCTGAGAGACTGCAGGCTTTGTGACATGCTCTAACGTTTTTATATGCGCAAAACAATCACCGCTATTCATGAAAATAATGTAATCATTTTCAGCTAAATCTAGGCCTTTGTTCATAGCGTCATATAAGCCATCATCTGGCTCTGAGACCCATTTTTGTGTCATTTTCTGTGCTTTGAGATAGTCTTTTGTACTGTCCTGACTGTCACCATCAATGATGATCCATTCATAGTCTTTGTGCGTTTGGTTGGCGATAGATCTAGCTGTACGATGCAGTCCAGCATTGTTATTGCGTGTTACAGTAATGATAGAAAAGCTAGTCATTACTAATATCGTCCAAGAAAATACCTGTAATAGCGAGGTTCGTTAGGATTTGCGTGAAGTCACGCGTCGTTTGTAGGAAGTCAAAAGGTTTTGGGTCACGAGGCACATAAATGGTCGACATTGGTAGTATTTTGGTGGCGGATGATGTGCTTGCCCAGCTAAGACTTTCCAGAGGCCTTGCGCTGCCATCAGGGAAAATAACGTAGGCTTTGCCACGGTCAGCATTGCGGGTCATGCCACCTGCTTCATTAATATAGTCTTTTGCGGTTTTTTGACTTTTGAATTGCAAAACTGTGGGGGATAAAACTTCGCCTGTAACCCGGACCGTAATGGCCCTTTTAGGAATAAAGATATGATCGCCTGGTTCCAGCAGGATATTTTGTGCTGGCTTTGCGCTTAAAATGGCGGGATCAGCCTCCACTGTAATGCGCCCTGTCGGTTTAAGACTGTTTAGGCGTTCAACGGTGGCTTTAAGAAAACTGATTTCTTCTGCATGTGGTTCTTTCTCACTCAATGATGCGGCAATGGAACGTTCAATTTCTAATGCCTGATTTTTAAATTCTTGGCTTTCACGTTTTCGTTCAAATTCACGGCTAAATATTGCGCCTTCTGGGTAGGCTGTTTCTGTGAGGCCACCAGCACGATTAATCAGATCAAGCAAGGTTTCGTCTCGTGCTAAATCATAATAGCCTGGGTAGAGTACTTCTCCGGTAATGCGGACAGCATGTGCCGAGCCTTTAAGATCAACAAAATTTTCATGGACACGAATGGTATCTTTTGGGTTCAAAAGTACCGTATTGGCTTCTTCTTGCTCTAAATCAATAAGACGCCGTAAAGTTTGTTTTGTTCGGTTTGTATCTTTCTTTACAAGTTGGTTTGTGACTTCGATCCTTGTTATATCTGCGTTATAAGACAGGCCGCCCGCATAATCCAAGATATCTTGTAGAGATGTATTGCCAATAATTGGATAATTCCCAGACAAGGTCACTGCACCTCGAAGTGACACCGTATGGTCCGCTAGAATTTTTTCAATTTCGGGTGTTAGTTCAATAGTGTTTTTGTCTATTTTAGCTTCAGTTTTGGGTTTGATGTGAGTTTCTGGCGTTAACGCTGTATCTTCTGACTCTATCTCCGTCTCGTGGTTTTGTGATGTTTCAAACTGAATAATATCTTGTAGATCATTGCGACTGAAAATAAGAATACGGTCTTTGCTGAGGAGCGGTTCATTTGCAACACCTTCAAGCACCTTTTTGGGTGAGAAGGCAATCATTTCCCGAGAGAGAGTCTTGGGATTGTAACGGTCAATTAAACCTATGAAGGGGTAGGTATCAGGCATCATTTGACGGCTATTACCCAGCAGTTGTGCTAATGTGTCCTGACCAGTAAGCGCATGGATACCTGTATGACGTATAGCACCAACCAGTGTGATACCATCACGTTGATCGACGTCCATACGTTCTACTTTAACAATGTCACCATTTTTAATGAGCGTGGTTGTGCCTATATTAAGTTGCGTTATTCTCTCTGCGCCATCTCGGTCAATACTGTTTAAAATGACCCGATTTTGACCTGCCGCTAACGCATCACCTGCATAGCTCAATGCTTCTTCTAATGTTACTTTAGGGTTATTGATGGTTTTTTGTGATAACTCATAAATGCCCTGCCTGCTGACTTCTCCAGTGATGGCGATGGTTTTGGAAAGGGTGGGCACAATGATGCGATCACCATCCCGTAAAGAGAGGTCGGTGTAGGTGTTTTGACCCAATATGATGTCATAAAGATCAATACTTTGTGTATCAGCACCCCTTAGGCGTTTGATATGCCGTAAAGAACCTGTTTTTTTGATACCTTCGGCTTGTTGTAGAACATCCATAAGGCTGGCATAGCTTGAGACAATATAACGACCTGGTTTTTCAACCTCACCAATAACAGACACGCTTATATCCTTAATGCCCTCAAGGCTTATAAAGATTTCTGTATTGTGATAGCTGGCCGATAGCAGCGCATTTATTTCTTGGCGTAGCGCTTGAATTGTTTTGCCTGTTGCTAAAATAGGTGGCATGTCATCAAAGACTAATTGACCCTGTTGGTCGATAATGAATAAGTCACGGCTTTGCTTTTCACCAGTAAAGGTAATGAGAAGGCGGTCACCTTGGCCTAATATGTAGTTTTCTTGGGCACCTATAGGTTGTGTGCGTTGCTGTGGCTGCTTTGCTATTTCATCATTGTTTTTAAAAAGGTCATAACCAAATTGGTTTAATGTCTCATTGGCTCGTTCACTATAATAGGCTTCAAGACGAGAGGGTTGAGGCTTCTCTTCTTTTATTAAAAACGGTACAGATGTTTCATCGTCTGTTAGCACTCGTTGTTGTTTTGGCTTCAACATGCGCTGCTGATAAAAAATCTCAGGGTTTATAGCTGAGCGTGAGGCAGGTTCAGTCTCATGCAACTGGCGGTAGAGGAAATTATTCTGCGGAGAGCGTGTTGGGTCATAGGAGCCTTCCTCAGCATATTGCGCCCAAGCGTTCACAGAGAAAAAGACAGTAATAAAGAAAATCAGATATTTCATTGAATTTTTATCAACTCCAGTTATATAAAAACAGTATAACGAATTTATCGCCCTTGTGAATACACCTGCATGGCACTATATGTTTTGAATGGAAGGCACACTTAATATTTTACGCACAGCGTATCAAATCCCGGATATTGCCGAATTAAGCGAAGTTCAGCGACATATGCGTTTGGGAGAATATAAGGGGCAACCAGCCGTGGTTACTACAACACGTCGTATGCCGACCCGCCGTGGCGAGGTTTTGGATGGCGGCTCTATTTACTGGATCATTAAAAACTCTATTCAGTGCCGACAAAAAATACTGGGTATGGAAATGGTCGAAGAAGATGCGGATAGTAAGTATTGCCGCTTTTACCTTGATCCACAGATTGTCCGTGTAGTGCCAAAACGAAAGCGTGCCGTACAAGGCTGGCGTTATTTGCAGGGTTGGGATTGTCCGCAGGATTTAGGCCCTTATGACCCCGATAACGCTTTGCCTGACCACATAGAAAAAGAACTTAGAGATATAGGAGTATTATAAAATGACTTTGGCGAACAAAAAGACAGCAGTCTCAACAGCTCACATTAAACTCAATGACCCATTTTTGCTCAAGACAGATGCTTATATTGATGGCGGGTGGATTAAGGGAGCAAAACGGTTCAATGTCACTAATCCTGCGACAGGAGAGTTACTAGCGGAAGTGGCTGACCTTGGTGCAGATGAGACCACACAAGCCGTTGAAGTGGCGCATAAAGCATGGCCACAATGGCGTGATATGATCGCAAGTGACCGTGCGAACCTCTTGCGTCGTTGGTATGACTTGCAGTTGGAACATAAAGATGATTTAGCGATGTTGATGACCTGCGAGCAAGGTAAGCCGCTGGCGCAAGCAAAAGGAGAAGTTGTTTACGGTGCAAATTATACAGAATGGTATGCAGAAGAAAGTAAGCGTTCATATGGCGATACAATGCCATCAAATGACCCTGATAAGCGTATTGTCGTTATTAAGCAATCAGTCGGGGTTGTTGGTGCAATTACGCCGTGGAATTTCCCGCATGCCATGATTACCCGTAAAATATCACCCGCCTTGGCGGCAGGGTGTACTGTGGTTATTAAACCATCAGAAGAAACACCTTTAACAGCTCTTGCGCTAATGGAGTTGGCTAATCGAGCCGGTATTCCTGCAGGGGTCATTAATATGATTACAACAAGTGATGCTAAAGCGGTAGGCGGCGTTCTAACGAGCAATCCATTGGTACGTAAGATATCTTTCACTGGTTCAACGGCTGTTGGTAAATTGCTAATGAAGCAATCGGCTGACACGGTCAAAAAGATATCATTAGAACTAGGTGGCAATGGCGCCTTTATTGTTTTTGATGATGCTAATTTAGAAAATGCCGCACAGGATTTATGCACGTTGAAATTTAGTAATGCAGGTCAAGTATGTACCAATGCGAACCGTGTATATGTGCAGGATGGTGTTTATGAAGCTTTCACAAAATTATTCAAAGAAAAAGTCGCTGCATTAAAAATGGGCAATGGCTTACAAGAAGCCACGCAAATGGGCCCTGTGATTAATCAAAAAGCCATTGATAAAATCGATAGCCTTGTAAAAGATGCAGTTCAAGATGGTGCAAAAGTGATTCATGGTGGTCAGGTGTCTGATCTCGGTGCGCTCTTTTATTTGCCAACGATTCTAGCCGATGTCACAGAAAAAATGCGGATCAGAACAGAAGAAATCTTTGGCCCCGTTGCCCCCCTATATCGTTTTAAGACCGAAGAAGAAGTCATTGCTGCAGCCAATGACACCCCGTATGGCCTAGCAAATTATCTGTATTCTGAGAGTGTGACACGTCAATGGAAAGTCGGTGAAGCGCTTGAGAGTGGTATTATTTCAGTAAACACCACGAAATATGGTGCTGTTCAAGCGCCCTTTGGTGGCTATAAGGAATCGGGTCTTGGTCGTGAAGGCGGTAAATACGGTTTGGAAGAATTTCTAGAAACCAAATTTATGATGGTTCAGCTTTGAGCGTTTTCGGCTTTGTCCAAAATTGAATAGGCAATGGCCGAGATATACGTATTGATGCGGCGATAGTCACGGATCACATCCATATGTAGTTCGCTGGTGGCAATGGTTTGTGGCAGGCCTTTACGTAGACGTTCAAAATGCTTTTGAGCGGTGGCAGCTTCCGCCTTTTTCAATGATTTTTTACCATCAAGAAGTTGTTGTGCTAGATCGTCATCGCCTGAAAGAAAGATGCTTTGTGCTAATTGTAAGCTTTCTAATATGCGTTCGTAAAAAGCTTTAATCTCTGCGAGGCCTTCTTCAGAGAATTGATCGCGGTTTTGGATTTTTTTACGAGCTAGCTCCATCAAGCTCTTATCAACAATGTCACCGCAATGCTCTAAATTAGTAGCAAAGGTCATAATATGCATGGAGCGTGTGGCTTCTTTATCATCTAGCTCTTCACGGGTTAGATGAATGATGTAGTTCTTTGTTTCGCCATAAATCCGATCAAGAATATCGTCCTCTTCCTTAACCTGCTGAATAAAAGCTTCTGTCCCTGTACTGATCGCTTCAAAGCTATCTTTGAGCATGGTCTCTAAAATTTCAGCCATGTGCAAGGTTTCGCGTGTTGCGCAAGAAAGGGCGATTGATGGTGTAGATAATGCTTTGCGATCCAAATGACGTGGCATGATCCGTTTTTCACTGGCTGGTGCAGTAACTGGGTGTAGTCTCGTACATAGTTTCTCAACAAAGCCAACAAAGGGTAAAAATAAGATCACGGCTGATGCATTGAACCCTATATGCGCCAAAATTACTTTTTGGATGACGGAAGTGTCAATTTCGGTAATAAGGCGCAGTATGTCTTGAATGAAAAACATAGAGAGACTCGCAATCACGACACGCATCAGAATATTGGCGAGTGGGATTAGCCGTGCTTGGGCGGTGTCTTTGGACATGGCGACAAACGCTATCAACGCACCACCTAGATTGGCGCCAATCACAAATATCAATGCAAGCTCAAGTGGCAGGACACCATTCATGGCTAGACCTGCAAAAAGTAGGATGGCCGAAAGACTTGAATGAAATATATAAGCCAGCAAAGAAGCTGTTAAAATGGCTAATATAGGCTCTTGTAGTAGCGGGCTAAGAATTAATTGTAGTGTTTCGGAATCTGCTAAATGGGCAGAGGCTTCATGGATGATATTTAATGCTGTAAGCATGAAACCAAGGCCTAAAATAATACGTGCTGGGTAGCGCGTGCGGCTGCCCTCATCATAAGATAAATGAAGAATAACACCCGTTGAAATCATAAGTGGGGCAAGCCAGCTCATTTTGAATGACAGAAGTTGTGTGACCAGAGCAGTTCCTATGTCCGCCCCTAACATGACGGCGATGCCCATGCTTGCAGCCATCAATCCTCGACCTACGAAGGATGCGGTTAATAACGCCGTTGCCGTTGAGCTTTGTAAGAGCATCGTCACGCCAAGCCCTGATAAGAAAGCGAGAAAACGATTTTTTGTGCCTTTAGCGATTGTTTTCTGAAGTTGTGCGCCATAGCCACGCAGGAAAGCACGCTTCACCGTACGTAAGCCCCAAAGAAGAAGACAGATTCCAGATAAGATGGTGAGAAGAATAAGAGTAACGCTCATTTATGTACTTTGATCTGCTTTGCGCCATTTTTCAAGGATTATAAAGTAAACAAAATGTTAGAGTCCCAATTTTTCTTGAAGCGCTGCAGCAAGAAAGTCTAAGTGATTTTCTTTCATGGGTTGAATTTCTTTTAAAGCGCTGTCTATCGTTTCTTTATTTAAAGTTGCAATGGTAATTGTTCTTAACCAATTATGGCCTATAAGTTCTTGTAGATATCTGTTGTCGTTTGAGTTTTTATTATAATTAGATGGCTTTAATGCTATGACAGGACGCTGTGCAGCGATCGCTTCAGTAATCATTGATGTAGAATCTTCGGTCACAAAAATATGATGTGCTTCGATACAGTTTTTAAAGACGATGTCTACTTTGGTGCTAGTATGTTTATGTAGCTGGATTGAGTGCGTTAAAGTATCTAGTTTAGCTATTAAGGCATCAGGTGTTCTTCTTGAGGTGAAAACATCTACCGTGTATGTTTGGTGCTTGCTGTAATTTTCTAAAAATGAAATTAATGTATCCCATTCGGCCATGTCATAACTATAGTCACCACTAGGACCGCCTAAAAGGACTACAACTTTTTTATTCTTTGCCGTTTTTTCACTCATGGGAGGTAAAATTAGAGGCGCGGGTTTTAAGCAGATAATGTGATTCTGTTTGCCTTTGTTGGCACTATAGGGTGTTAAAATAGCTGAAAAAAGTGAAGGCGAAATACTTCTGACTGAGCCAGCAAATATGTTTTTTGCATTCATAGTTTTTGCCAAAATTACATTGCCTAGGAGCGTGTCTCCGCCTGCGGATATAATAAGTTTGGAATTTGGTATGTCTTTCAACTTGTTTTTATAAGCAAGCGCCCAAAGAATGGGAAAACTAAGAAGTCTTCTTTTTAGTAAAAAACGGAGTGATTTTTGAGGTAATAAGTGCTTTTTATGCAGCTCTACACGCTCAACAGTGACGTCCTGAAGGCGGGATAAAGCAAGTAATATGCCTTCTGATTGATTGAAATGCCCAGGCTTATCATCTTGTAAAATGGTGATGTTCAAAATCTGTGTCTCTTTACAGTTTTTGTTTCAGTTTAAATAAGTAATATTTTAGTGTCTCTTTTATGCGTAAGGCATAAAATGTAATTTTTTCAGCAAGGCTCAAAGAGAAGTTTCTAAAGCCTATACGGCCACTTCTTTTGGTTTTGACAGGGTAAAGCTTTCCAAAATGAGGTGTCAGTTTAGCTTCCCACCACTCTCGCGGTTTAAGTGTGACATGGGCATTTCTACCATCAGAAAGCGTTAATTCTGCAGGCTTAATGTCAATCACGACGATCGCTTTTTTCGATAAAGAAGCCATGTGTCGTAAAACATCATCAATATCTTCCTCTTCAATATGTTCAAGCACATCAAAATTTACTAATAGGTCGTTTTTTTTGTTCTCTACTTTACTGTATTCTGGAATAGCTGGATCATAACGTACTTTTTCAACAGAAGCGTCGAGACTTAAATTGTCAAGTAGAGGACTTTTACCGCAGCCGTAGTCAATGATGGATTTCGGATTACAAATATCTACCAGCGGCTTAATAAAGCGCAAGTTTTTAACAGATGTACCTCCCCAAGAAGTTGATGCATGTATTGTTTCGTATTCTTTAATCAGCGTTTGATTACCAACCATAATGATATTTTCCAATTGTTTTATTATCTTAGCTAAAATGTTTTATCGAAACTTATTATAGCTGTCTAATAAAACTTGTTCTAGTGCTTGATTGAATCTGACTTTTGGCTCAACCCCTAGCTCTTTCTTTGCTTTCTTACTATCAAAGGCATAGCGCGTATCGTGTCCTTTACGATCTTCAACAAAACTGATGAGATCTTTATAAGATTTCCCATTACTACGTGGTTTATGTGTGTCTAGTAAGTCACAAATCAAATGTGTTAGATCGATATTGTGCCATTCATTATGGCCACTGAATCCATAACGCTCACCTATCTTTCCTTTCTCCATAATCGCTAAGAGCCCTCGACAGTGGTCTTCTACATGGATCCAGTCTCTGATCTGTTGACCATTGCCGTAAATGGGAATGGGCTGCTCTGACAGGGCTGTATGGATGATTGTTGGTATAAATTTCTCTCTATGTTGTCGTGTGCCGTAATTATTGGTGCAATAGCTGATATTCATAGGCAGGCCGTAGGTATGGTGATAGCTCATCACCAGATGGTCTGCAGCTGCTTTGCTGGCGGCGTAAGGAGAGTTTGGATGATAGGGACTGTTCTCGGTAAAGGGCATATCTGTTTCATTAAGACTGCCAAAGACTTCATCTGTTGAGATATGAATGAAACGGAAGTGTTTTTGTGAAGGGTAATGTTCAAGGCTGGCTTCCAGCAGACTTTGGGTGCCTAAAATATTAGTTTGGACAAAGATCGAAGGGCTTTGGATAGAGCGATCTACATGGCTTTCTGCGGCTAAATGGAAAATTATATCAATATGATGTTTTTCTAAGATTTGTTTGACCAGAGACGTATCACATATATTGCCCTTTATGAATGTAAGATTTGGAGAATCGATGATTGAGGTCAAATTATCAAGGTTGCCCGCATAAGTAAGAGCGTCAAGAATGGTGATTTTATGGCCAGCCTTTATGAGATGTTCAGCTAAGTGCGAGCCAACAAACCCAGCGCCGCCTGTCACTAAAATTTGTTTTTTGTTATTCATTTGCTTATATTAAGGTAATATCAATTGTATAAGAAGAGGAGAATATTATGGATCGCGATGAACAGGCTAGATTAGATCAACAACGTAGAGATGAGCAGGCTCGTTTGGATCAGGAGCGTAGGGATGAAGAGGCGCGACGTCGTGCCGAAGAAGATCAGCGTCGTAGAGATGAAGAAGCACGTCGTCGTGCCGAAGAAGATCAGCGTCGTAGAGATGAAGAAGCACGTCGTCGTGCCGAAGAAGATCGTCGTTAATTAATTTTATTGACTTTACATAATTATAAAGCTATCTTATATCTCACAAGATTATAGGAGATATAAGATGGATTTGGTTCAAGCTTTTACATTAGCTGATATAGCAAAAGCGATAGTTCCTGCGGTTGCGGGCATGGTTGCATTTTATTGCGCTTTCAAAAAAGATCTGTCAAATATCTACGAAGCAGTCTTAGTAAAGACGAATGGTAACAAAGCGAAAGCAGCTGTAGCGGTAGGTCGTAATGTTGCACCTGTCTTTGTAACGTCTCTAGGCGCGGTAGCTATTGGTGCTGGTGTACCTTATATGGCGGTTGACCTAAATTTGTTTCCGAGCTAATAGGCTAGAGTTCACAAAAACCTATTTGACTATTTTTTAATTTATCATTTAAATGTTTTATATGAATAACACAGTAATACAAATCTGTTCATTTTGGTGGTGGCGCTTTTAAACAAGCGGCACGACTTCTCACATATATATAGTAAACAATGAAATTGCTATGCCGCTGGAAGAGAAAAGCGGCGTATGGTGATGTTATGATCCTTATTTATTGATTTTTCTTTTTCGGCGAGCTTATAGCGCAAGGAAAAGACAATGAAAAAAGATATACAAAACACTATTCTAAATACATACAAGCCAATGGGCCGTAAAATCGGTACAGAAACAGAGCATCTTATTGCGGATGCTATCGGGCGACCACTTTCAGTAAGAGCGACTGAAGAATTTGCACAGATGCTATTCAAAGAAAAAATTGACCATAGCCGAGAGATTTTCGCAGGTGTGTTCGAAACAAAGACAGATGCTTATGAGCCAGGTGACCTAAAATTGTTGTTTGCTGAGAATGCAGAGTCTAATCAGCGAATGCAGACGGTAGCAAATAATCTGGGGTATATATTATATGCGCTGCCATTCTTTCCTGCTCTTACGCTACAGGATGCCCTTGCTTTGCGCATACGACACCCAAGAGCGGACGGTTTGTTAAGACACTTACAAAAATTGAATAAAGAAAGAATCGTTGAACATTGTGTTATGACCACAGGTATCCATGTGTCTTTGGGTTTTGAAACACTGGATGAGGCGTTAGAAATCTGTCAGTTGGCGAGTATGCTAATTCCAATTTTAACGATGTTAACGGAGAATTCATCTCATCAAAGCAAACATATGATGGCCTATCGCCGACATGGGCAGGGGAAAAGAACAGATATTCAAGACTATTTCTTTGCCGCTCAAAATGGACAGGAGCTTATTAATAAACATGTTGAACACATTAAGTCGGTGCCAGCGATGATGTTTATGGATGCGACGGGAGAGGCACAGGTTTTTGAAAATCCGGATAGAGAGAGCTTTTCTATGCTGCCAGAGGCACTTCAAACAGCTGATAATTTTTTCATGATAGAGAAGATGCAATATAATGACGTTAAACTTGCGGCGATTAAGGATAAGCAAGGTGATGTTATGGGGCATAGGGTTGAAATACGCATGGCAGATCGAGGCACATATCAGCATGACTTTATGGTCTTCGTTGCTTTAATCTTGTCTGATGTATGTGGACGAAAAATGCTTGAGAATTTCTTGTTAGCTTATGGATATGATCGAGGTGCTATAAATATTGTTGATATGCTACATAAAGACTTAGAGATAGCGATCAATCATAATGGGCAAAGGTTTAAAAATACAACGGCACAAGGGTATGCTTTCAGAGATATGGCGAAGTCTTTATTGTGCGTGATGACGCAATTTATGGATTTGCATTATGGTCAATATCAAGGTGAAGCTTTGAAAGTGTTTAAACAGCCGCGGCGGCTTCTTTTATAAGTATATCTACTTTGTCTAGGAAGCTTTGGTTAATTTTTTGAGCACGAGGATATTGAGGATTCTCTCGGTCATTTAGAATAGGTAGGTTCCACCCTATTGTGGTTTCCATGAAGCGTCTAAGACCATCCAAGCCAAATGTCTTGTAATAGCCATGGGTGACAACGTCTATATAACTTTGACAAATAGGGTGTTGGTTGCTTGCCCATCCATGATTCTCGGGCTTTGATATATGTGTGAAAATTTGTCCATCTATATTGAGGTCGATGAACTGAGTGTGCTCAAGATAATGTATTTCGTAATTCTTTTCGCGCTCTTTTAGGTAAATTAGGTCATATTCATTCACTTTGGCAAGGATGCCGTCTATTTGTTGATTGGAGTGTTGGCTGATCGTAAGGGCTGTTTGGTGCGCATAAGTGTCTGGCTCGAGATTGTGTCGCCATTCTCTTTGCCATCCATTGAGAGTGGCCTTTTTAGTTATCTTGGTATCGTCCCATGTGCTTTGATTGACGAGAGACCCATATCCAAATGTCCAGTATTCCATAGTTAGAAGCCTATCGTGTTTAGAAAAAAAGTCTATTATTTGGTTAAGTAAATTTTAATAAAAGCCTAGTAGATTCAAGGATCGTGAAAATAATTTACTTTTTTTTCATTTTTTTGCGTTTTTATGTTTGACACGGCGATGCTGTTCGTTCTATAAAGCGCATCTCGGTGAGCGGAGACTGCTTCAAATTTGATGTAAGTCTGATCATTAAAAATATAAAAATAAATGCCATTTTAGGCTTGCTTTTTAAACAAGTCATGTTTATATGTGTGCATTCGTTTTTATTAATGAGACTGTATCTTCGGATACGTTAAGCGGAGACAATGTTTGCTTAGGCTTTTATTGTTGATGCGCGGTTCTTGGACATTGTATTTTTGGAAGAAGGGATACGCAGGTAGCGGTTCTGGTTTTTTGTTGGGCATTTGCTTAATATATAAAACTAAAATCTGTACTTTGTGTATCTCGTATGCATAAAACGTGCAGGTTTTTGTTAATTTTTTTTAACAGTGAATTTTGAATTGGCAATTTATTGCCAGCGCAAGATGATGCTGGATTTCAAACTTAAGAGTTTGATCCTGGCTCAGAATGAACGCTGGCGGCAGGCCTAATACATGCAAGTCGAACGGACACTTCGGTGTTAGTGGCGGACGGGTGCGTAACACGTGGGAATTTGCCCTTGAGTAAGGAACAACAGTTGGAAACGACTGCTAATACCTTATAATATCTTCGGATCAAAGATTTATCGCTCAAGGATAAGCCCGCGGCTGATTAGCTTGTTGGTGAGGTAACGGCTCACCAAGGCGACGATCAGTAGGGGGTCTGAGAGGATGACCCCCCACACTGGGACTGAGACACGGCCCAGACTCCTACGGGAGGCAGCAGTAAGGAATATTGGACAATGGAGGAAACTCTGATCCAGCCATGCCGCGTGTGTGAAGAAGGCCTTAGGGTTGTAAAACACTTTCAATCGTGAAGATAATGACTGTAGCGATACAAGAAGCCCCGGCTAACTCCGTGCCAGCAGCCGCGGTAATACGGAGGGGGCGAGCGTTATTCGGAATCACTGGGCGTAAAGCGTGCGTAGGCGGCTTAGCAAGTCAGAAGTGAAATCCCCGGGCTCAACCCGGGAACTGCTTTTGAAACTGCTTCGCTAGAATATTGGAGAGGTCAGGAGAATTCCTAGTGTAGAGGTGAAATTCGTAGATATTAGGAGGAATACCAGTGGCGTAGGCGCCTGACTGGACAATCATTGACGCTGAGGTACGAAAGCGTGGGGAGCAAACAGGATTAGATACCCTGGTAGTCCACGCCGTAAACGATGTGAACTAGTTGTCGGGCTCTTTAGAGTTCGGTGACGCAGCTAACGCAATAAGTTCACCGCCTGGGAAGTACGGCCGCAAGGTTAAAACTCAAAGGAATTGACGGGGACCCGCACAAGCGGTGGAGCATGTGGTTTAATTCGACGCAACGCGAAGAACCTTACCAACCCTTGACATCCCGATCGCGGATTACAGAGATGTTTTCCTTCAGCTCGGCTGGATCGGTGACAGGTGCTGCACGGCTGTCGTCAGCTCGTGTCGTGAGATGTTCGGTTAAGTCCGGCAACGAGCGCAACCCCTATTTCTAGTTGCCATCATTTAGTTGGGCACTCTAGCAAAACTGCCGGTGATAAGCCGGAGGAAGGTGGGGACGACGTCAAGTCATCATGGCCCTTACGGGTTGGGCTACACACGTGCTACAATGGCAATGACAATGAGCTGCTAGGTGGTAACGCCATGCTAATCTCAAAAAATTGTCTCAGTTCGGATTGGGGGCTGCAACTCGCCCCCATGAAGTTGGAATCGCTAGTAATCGCAAATCAGCATGTTGCGGTGAATACGTTCCCGGGTCTTGTACACACCGCCCGTCAAGCAATGGGAGTTGGTTCTACCCGACGGCCGTACGCTAACCTTTTAGGAGGCAGCGGACCACGGTAGGATCAGCGACTGGTGCTAAGTCGTAACAAGGTAGCCGTTTCGGAAGGAGCGGCTGGATCACCTCCTTTCTAAGGATATGTCTGGCTTAAACCAGGCTGCTATCTTCGTATCCCTTCTTTTGTATCATCCGGAGCTTACTAGCTCCTGTAATAGGGCTCGTAGCTCAGGTGGTTAGAGCGCACCCCTGATAAGGGTGAGGTCGCTAGTTCAAGTCTAGCCGGGCCCACCATTTACTAAAAATCAAAGGGCCCTTAGCTCATCTGGTAGAGCGCCTGATTTGCATTCAGGAGGTGGTCGGTTCGAGTCCGATAGGGTCCACCATCGATTAAATAATGATGATACAAAATGTGAAGTGAATAGATTTCCCTTTTCTTATTTATAAGAAATGTGGTTTGGATAACTTCTTCCAAAATGTCCTTTGACATCGTGAATAGATTTGAATGAATTAGACACCAACGATAATATCTCAACTATCAGCCGAGATATTATCATAACGGAGTTTTTCCGTTCTTTAATTTTTTAGAGAGCGAAAAAACATCTAATCCAATTCAATTTTGCTGGAGTTTTAAAACATTGTTTTAAAATTCTCAAAATTTAAAAAAACTCTTTCATGACAGTTGATAAAAGTGATTTTATCTCTGTGCATGAGAAACAAGTAAGTTAAGCGCATCTGGTGAATGCCTTGGCGATCAGAGGCGATGAAGGACGTGGTACGCTGCGAAAAGCTACGGTCAGGCGCGAACAGCCGTTGACCCGTAGATCTCCGAATGGGGAAACCCACCTTATCACTTGTTTTCAGTGTTCAGTTGTATTACTGACACTGAATAATGATAACAGGTGATGTATAGGTATTATTATCTGAATACATAGGATAATAAAGCAAACGCGGGGAATTGAAACATCTTAGTACCCGTAGGAAAGGAAATCAACCGAGACTCCGAAAGTAGTGGCGAGCGAAATCGGACCAGCCCAATGGTGTCTGTGTAATAATTAGAATCTTCTGGAAAGTAGAGCCAAAGTAGGTGATAGCCCTGTATAAGTAAAAAGCATAGACATCTTCGAGTAGAGCGGGACACGAGTAATCCTGTTTGAATATGGGGGGCCCATCCTCCAAGGCTAAGTACTCCTGATCGACCGATAGTGAACTAGTACCGTGAGGGAAAGGTGAAAAGAACCCCGATAAGGGGAGTGAAACAGACCTGAAACCGGATGCGTACAAGCAGTAGGAGCACCTTTATGGTGTGACTGCGTACCTTTTGTATAATGGGTCAGCGAGTTAGTCTATCATGCAAGCTTAAGCCGATAGGTGTAGGCGCAGCGAAAGCGAGTCTGAATAGGGCGTATAGTATGATGGATTAGACCCGAAACCCGGTGATCTAGGCATGGCCAGGTTGAAGGTTGGGTAACACCAACTGAAGGACCGAACCCATATCTGTTGAAAAAGATTGGGATGAGCTGTGCCTAGGGGTGAAAGGCCAATCAAACCGGGTTATAGCTGGTTCTCCGCGAAATCTATTTAGGTAGAGCGTCATGCGAATACCTTGGGGGGTAGAGCACTGGATGGACTAGGGGGGCGCGAGCCTTACCAAATCTAACCAAACTCCGAATACCCAAGAGTACTACATGGCAGACACACGGCGGGTGATAACGTCCGTCGTGGAGAGGGAAACAACCCAGACCTACAGCTAAGGTCCCAAAATCATAGTTAAGTGTAAAAGGAAGTAAGAGGTCCAAGACAATCAGGAGGTTGGCTTAGAAGCAGCCATCCTTTAAAGAAAGCGTAATAGCTCACTGATCTAAATAAGACCTCTCGCGCCGAAGATGTAACGGGGCTAAAACTATGTACCGAAGCTTAGGATGTGCATTTATGCACGTGGTAGCGGAGCATTCTGTAAGCCTGCGAAGGGTATCCGTGAGGATGCCTGGAGGTATCAGAAGAGAGAATGCTGACATGAGTAGCGATAAGAAGTGTGAGAGACACTTCCGCCGATAGCCCAAGGGTTCCTGTTCAATGCTAATCAGAGCAGGGTGAGCCGGCTCCTAAGGCGAGGCCGAAAGGCGTAGTCGATGGGAATCACGTTAATATTCGTGAGCCTGGCGGTGTGTGACGAAGGCTGGACGTAGTTTCTTCTTAACGGATTGAAGAAGCTGCCAAGGACTTCCAGGAAATAGCCCCGCCATATAGACCGTACCCCAAACCGACACAGGTGGGCAGGTAGAGTATACCAAGGCGTTTGAGAGAACTATGTTGAAGGAACTCGGCAAATTACATGCGTAACTTCGGGATAAGCATGCCCCATTGAAAGGCAACTTTTGGTGGGGGACACAAACTAGGGGGTGGCGACTGTTTATCAAAAACACAGGGCTCTGCGAATACGGTTAAGTAGACGTATAGGGTCTGACGCCTGCCCGGTGCTGGAAGGTTAAGTGGAGATGTGCAAGCATTGAAATGAAGCCCCAGTAAACGGCGGCCGTAACTATAACGGTCCTAAGGTAGCGAAATTCCTTGTCGGGTAAGTTCCGACCTGCATGAATGGCGTAACGATTTC
>PAAR01000021.1 GCA_002699085.1 Micavibrio sp. | reverse complement strand
TCAGTAGAAAGGGTTATCTCGGTTGTGTGCTCCAAAATAGATGTAGTTTATGAGTAGGTCGTCGTTGAGTGGGTTAATATTAAACAAAAAGTCATTCAATAACAAGGCTATAATAAGCAATACAGACAGCCAACCGGCCAATGGAACAGTAGTTATAGCTAGCTGACCAAATGTAATAAGAATTGCGTGAAGTAACCCGATTAAAATTAAACTAATAACAAAAAACAAAACAAAATTAAGTGGACTGAATACTGGAGTAATGGCCAAAAAAAATAGGAAGTCTCCTAACCCAAAGTGTTGTTTAAAAATATTGATCCATTGCCTTTCTTTTGCACTAAAGTACAAACTCACCATCAACAGGTTGACGACAATGAATAGGGTGTTGATTCCTATGTTTTGAAATAGTTCGTTTAATGATAAACGCTGATAAGACTCCATAAAAAACACTGTAAAGAGCAGGGGCGGCCAAAACCAATAAATTTGACGGGATTTAAAATCTTGAAAAATAACGCCGAATAAAGGAACACAAGCTAGGATGAAATACCCACTCATTAATCTTTTTGGGTTTCAATGAGTTTTTTATCTTGATCAATTTCCCAGACATTGAATACGCCATCTCCATCAAAATCGACCACTGCAGTAGCTCTCACTTTAAAGGCATTGCTCGCCACAGAAACTACTTCTATTTGATAATTGGCAATTCCGCCATTTGTAACTAATGGCGACTGCTCAAAACCCAAATCATCAAAGCTATCTGTGTATTTAGAGTACGTATAAAAATACGTTTTCTCCAAGGTATGAATGTGTTCCAACTGCAACTGCGCTTCTGTACCCTTTGCTTTAGAGATCAATGGCATTAAGCGAGGCAGTGCCAACAAAATAAGAATGCCCACAATTACCAACACCACCAATAGTTCTGTAAGAGTAAATGCTTTTAGCTTTCTAGGAGTAATGTTTAAGTTCATTTTAGCGAATTTGTATGGATTGCTTCAAATATACTACTTTATGTAATTCTTGGGTTAAATAAGAACTTTTCTAATTCAATTTTGAATTGACTTATCACAATTCTATTATAATCCCTCATAGACTAAAACCACAAGTTCGTATGAAAAGAACATTCTAACTTTACAACAAAAAAAGACCTCTACCCTTTTATTGACAAGCCTTTCAACCCGTTTTAAGCGACATTTGGGACACGACTATTATTTTAACTTGATTTGAGAGCTTTTGAAGGCTCTCATTCAAAATTAAATAATAATCTAATCGCAATTTCTATTTTTCAAAAAACTCTTTTTAAGGTATCTAACTTTTTAAAATCTCAAAAGTCACCTTTGGGACACTACCGGGTCGGTAGAAGTCCATCTCGCCAAACGAGAATCCCATAGTCTCAATTCAAAAGCATCTAATCCTGTTTCTTCGTCTTTTAGAGTAAACTGCCCTTGGTAGCCATGTTCGTATTGAGGAGAAGAGATTTGATTACGCCCGGGAAGTGGCGAACCAAAGGGATAGTAATTAGCACGATTTTTTTCTGAAGTGCCTTTTTCTTTTAGACCCTTCTCCAAAAAAAGTGGCGACTTTTTTAAGTCGCTCTCTATCAGATTGTAATTGATTTTTAAAGCTCCCATGGATGGTTTGCAAGATACTTATTTTCTCTTGTTTTTTAGGCTTTGCAGAAGAAAAAGAATTTATCTGCCGGAGGAAGTACAACTCTATCCCGGTGAATAAAATTAGGAACAGGGAAGACAAAAGCGTTTTATTTATCGGAATGGAGTCTCCAAACGTCGCACTTCATTCAATCATGGTAAATCACTTAACAGAGTGCGGAAGGATGCTCTAAACTCTTTTTTCTTTAAAAACGAATGTTCATTTAAAAACGAGATGTAAGGAAAAAGCGCCTGCGGCTAAACGGCGGTGGTAATGGGTGGATTTCAGCGAGCCGACTGCGAGTGGAGCAAGGGTGGTGCAAAAAGAGTGTGAGGAACGAACACGTTTTGCAGCTACGTGTGGAGCTGAACGCAATGCAATGGAGAGAAGCGTAACAAAAGTAGGCTACCTACCTGCGGGAGGCTTATAAATTAATCAGCCGTTACCCGCTGCGACCCGCAGGCGAGCAAAATTATGGGCAGTGGTTGGATTTTCTTGCTTCCCGATTTTCTCGGGATGCAAGGAAAGACAAAAGAACTGCCATGAACGGAAGCAAAACAATGAAAAGCATGACAAACTCGGAGCGAAGCGGAGACCTGCAAGGCAACTCAGCTTTTGTTTTTTCCTTTAAAAAAGGAATCAACTAAAAACAAATGCTGGGTTGGTTTGGCGTTCTTTTTTGTATTGTTTTGATGGAGAGAATACCGCTTTTCCTGTTCTTCTTATTACTTAACCTTAATTGATTTTTGTTATCTTATTAAGCAAAGCATGGTAAAGATTATCTCCAAGTTTTAAACTCTCTCTATATGTTTCAGTATGCTCATATCCAACTTTATTCTTAGTTGAAGTTTCTATGATTTCTTGAATGTATTCTCTGTTAAAATCGTAAGCTGCTTTTAAGTCAGCAATTGATAATTCTGTTATTTTCATAATTTCTATTTTAAATTGGTGGTAGTGTTTCTGTTCCATCACAATCTTTGCAATCTATTTCCTTTAGTGTAACATCTTGACTAAAACCTCCTTTATTTGTTTCAGTTATAAATTCTTCTTCAATATCTGTGTCACAATCCCTAATATAGTATTCTCTGTTGCTAACATTCTTTATGACACTAAACCTCTTTTCCTTTCCGTCACTCGTTAAAACATAACACTTTCCAACCTGAATATTCATCTTATTTGTTTTTAGCAAAGTTACAACGGATGAAACTTTAAAATATCTTCCTGTAAATCATCTAAATCATTCACTAAATATGCTTCTGTCGAACTTACATATCTATGACCTGCTTTGTACTGAGTTTCTCGTAAGTTGTAATTTTTCAGCCAATAAGTAATTACTGAAGCTCTGATTTGTTTTGCTGATGTTATTTTGGGATTCTGAACTTTCAATTTCTTCATCAATTTAAACATCACATTTCCCAAGCTATTACTTTTACCGCTGCTGATAAATAACAAATCACTTTCTTTCTGACTGACTTTTAAAAGCTCAGTTCTTATTTGAAAGTTATATTCCATTAAGTCCATGATTTGAGTGGCTTCTAATGGTAATATTCTTTCGTTGTAATTTCTTCCACCTTTGATTTTAATCTTGCCTTCTCTTAGTTGTAAGTCTTCTACTTTCAGTTTAGCTATTTCTCTGCTTCCTAAGCCTTGCCATATCAGTAAACCTAAAATGGCTTTGTTTCTTTTACCGACTAACAAGCTGTTTTTGTACCAATTTTGGTTTTTGTCTTTTTCATTCTCAGTTGTTTTAAAATCATGGTACAGCTTTTCTAATTCTTGTTTGTTCAATATTTCATACAGGAACTGCCGTTTTACTCCTTTGATATCTATTTGATTGATTGGATTTTCTTCTCTGATTTCTCTTTTAATTAACCAATCGTAATAGTGTTTTAAACTCCTAATGTAAAGCTGTACCGTTCGTTGTTTGACTTCTCGTTTCTGGATGCTTTTAATGTAGTTTAAGATTTCTCTTTGCTCTGCTGTTTCTGATTCTGTTCTGCTCTCCTCACACCAATTCAAATAAGAAAATAGGTTTCTTTCTACTAATTCAATGGTCGCTTTGCTGTGTCGTTTGCCCTGGAGATAACTTTTAAATGTTGCCATCTTGTTCAATTAAATGAGTGTAAATCTGTGTGCTTTCCAATGAACTATGTCCTAAAAATTTGCTGATCTTTTCTAATCCCATTCCTGCTTGTAATAAATGGGTTGCAATGGAATGGCGTAAAGCATGGAGAGCAATATCTTTTTGTTGCAACCGAATATCATCGGTTCTTTGTTGCAGTAATTTTAATCTGATTACCAAGCTTTGGCCATTCATGCGATTGCCTTTGATACTGACAAATAAGGCTCCTATCTTTTTTGCATTGCCAAAGAATGGTCGATGGTCATAAATGTAGTTTTCTAAGATTTTGGAGTTCGATTGATTAAAGGGAACCATTCGTTCTTTGTAGCCTTTTCCTTTTTTTACATGGATTAATTTTCTGTCAAAATTGATGTCTGATACATTCAAGTGATAACCTTCGTTTCTTCTGAGTCCGCAGCTATAGAAAACACTTAGCATCGCTCTGTCTCTGCTGGCAATGGCTTCCCACTTTGTTCCATTTGAATGCAGTTTGGTGGCTTCGTAAAGTGCTTTAATTTCTGTTACACTTAATACTTGTATGTCTTTGGTGTCGCTATCTTCTCTTCTAATGGCTAAATAGGGGATTGTTTTTCTTCCGGATTGTCTGAGGTAATCCATGAACTTTAATAGTCCTTGTTGGTGTTTGTTCAGGTAGTTGTTGCTTAATGCTCCTTTTCTTGTGTTATTGGTTCGCTCTTTTAAATAGTTGTAATACTGTTTTACTTGTAGGTTCGTAATCTGTTCTATCTGGCTGCAGCCCTGCTGCTCCAACCAATGGAACAATTCTCTAACGTAAACTGGTAATTGGTAAACGGTTTGTTCGGAGTACCCTAAAATGTCTAACCACTCTTTAAAACTCCTTTCGAGGTAATTAAAACTTTCACTTTTGACCGCTAATTTTTTCACTCCGCATTACCTTTTTTTACTTTGTTTGGGCTGATGTACTTTTCTTGCTGACCTTCATTGCTTTAAGTGGCTCATTTGGGTTTTGAGCCGATACTGAGCCGATTGAGCCGTTAGTTAACTTTTCAACTTCTGTTAATGCTTCATTTAATACCTTGTCTATCAATGCTATTTTACTCTCATTATCTTCTTTTCCAAGTGCTGACAAACAGTAATGAAAGGCTTTTCCCTTCTTTTCTTTCTCTGTAAACAAGTGTCCTAATTCTACTAATTGCTTGTGATGGCGTTTAACGGTTGATATGGGGATTCTTAAATCTCTACTGATTTCTCGGTTTCCGAATTTGGTTTTATTCTTCTCTTTCAGCCACTTTTTTAATTCCTCTAAATAGTTTCTGCAAGCTCCATTTAATTCGTCTGATTTCCTTAATAATACATTCTTCATTAATTGGTTAGCCTGCTCAATATCTTCTAAAGTAGTTTCAATATAAATCTCTCCTGTCTCTTCGTCTACTTCTTGTTTCCGTTGGTGTTGATGATAGAATGTAATTGCCTCTATAAATTGTAAATAGTGATTATTGGTTCTTCTTGGTTTAAAGATTTCTTTTGGTATTTGCAGTAATTCCGCATAAGGGTTTACAATTTTGATGGGTTCTAAAATTCGTTGGCAGTTTCTTAATAGTTCAGCTGCTTTTTCTTCTTCGTAAGTATCTATATTGCCTGCGGAGGCTCTCCGCTGGTAATTCATAATTCTATTGTCTTGTTCTTCACTTTCATCCAAATAAATCAAGAAGCTCCTGTTAGCGTTGTCTTCATAAATCTGCTCTCTGGTGGTACAACCGCTTACACTTACCGGACCTTCTACAATCAAATGAATGGTTCTGGTTTCTCCTTTGGTATTTTTATGGGCAATGGTTTTGCTTATTCTTTTCTTAGATTGTAATTCTCGTAATGGATAGAGTACATTTTCTGCTCCGTCAAGATCCTCGATAAGTATTAATTTGTTTTTCAATTCCCTTTGTCCGAAGTAGTAAAAGGCGTTTTCCGATAGGGTGGTTATTTCTATTTTATCTTCTTCGGGGATTAGTTCTCCTACCTTTTCTTGTAAATGGGTTTTGCCTGTTCCTGAACTTCCTAAGCTTACAATGTGCAACGGTTGGCTTCGCTTTCTGCTCGTAAAGATTAAGTACATAATCAAGCGGTTATTTTCTTCTCCAATCATTCCGCTTTTGCCAATCATTTCATTTGTTCTTTGTAGTAGGTTTTCTTGTTTTAAAAAGGTTTCGGCATCCTTCTGTTCTTGAGCTGTTAGTTTTGGAGATTCAAATGGCTTGGGTTCGTTTTCTTTGATCTGTTGTATTCGGTAGGTTTCTAATTGCTCGGTTAATTGGGCAATGCTTGCTGCGATTATACTTGTTCCTATTTCTAATTTCTCTGCTGTTCTTCTGATTAGTTTTTCTACTTGGGTATCATTGTACAAATCAATATTGTGGCGTAATGGTGGAACGGCACTTTCCTTTAATTGTATTTTCAAAGTACTTCGCATTCTGTCCAAGCCTTCCAACTTTATCCCTCCCAACACACTTAATTTTAAAAGTTCATGTTCGTAGATTAAATGATCTGGGTTGGTAAAGTTGAAGTTTGCTGACATTGTTGACAATTGTTTATTGTTACGTATCGGTAACAAAAGTACATTATCCATATCAACTAAACAACACTAATGCTAATTGTTTATTACCTATCATTAACCTACTTTTGTCAATAACCCATACAATAAGGGGTTTTTAATACCTATGAGTGTAGATTTTAGTAATAAATTAACGCAGATTCGTAAAGACAAAAAGCTTTCAAGGGAAGAACTTGCAAAGCTTATTGGAACTTCGGGTGCAATTATTGGACGATACGAAAGAGGCGACATGAAGCCTTCTATTGAAATTGCTGCTAAGATTGCCGAAGCTCTTGAGGTTTCTTTGGATTATTTAGTTGGTTCTGTCTCAGCAATTGTAAAGGATAAAAAAATGCTTTACCGTTTGGAGTTATTAGAAAAGATTTCAGAAGAAGATAAAAACACCATTCTTAAAGTAATGGATTCTTACCTAAAAGATGCTCAACTCAATTCTACTCAAAGTAGGTTAAACTAAAAAGCCCCTGAGACTTCAGAGGCTTTCAATTATTCTTCTTCACTATTTAAAAGATACTCTCTCAAATTTATTTCTCTCCTGCTATATCTTTAATTGGCAAGAAACTTACAATATTAGTATGGTAAGGATATTCTTTTACTTTAAACCAACGATCTTCGAAATAAATATAGTTTGATCTTCCTATTTTAATTCTGTAAACTTTTTCGTTTTCAAATAAAACGTATACAGGTTCACTATCGTCATATTCTCTTTTTTTCTTTTCTTCAGGATATAGCCGAAACTCCCCATTTAGATAGTCAATTGAAGTATAATAAATTTTCCTCGACTTATCATAATTTAAAAACACTACTTCTTGTGTTGAATCTATACTATTTTCATTATCAATAAATCTAATTTCATCAAAATTCATTCTTACAATACTTTTTGAAGTATCCTTAATTTCAATATTATACTGATAATTATATTTAAATATCTCTTCGTCATTCTCTTCAGGTATATTGTAAAAATTATAATCTCCTACATAAGAAAAGTGAATTTTGGAATTTAGGTTTTGAATAATTAATTGTCTGACGGTTACCATGCCATGAGAGGAGTCAAAACCAATAGAATAAATATAGTGCCACATGGTATCATTAAGCTTAACCAACGAATCTTTAATGTAATCCATGTCGCCAATGGTTATACTATCCGTCAGTTTTTTATCAATGGACATGTAAAGAGTATTTTCTCCTTTAATAGAATCTCTCTCAATACTTAAATCTAAAGATTGACTTTGAACTTGAATAAGCCCAAAAAACAGCAAAAGTTGTAATAGATAAAAATGATACTTCATGTTACTTACTTTTACAAAAATCTAACCGATTTATATCGTTGCATTTGTGGACTACGTTGTCTTGGCAAAGAAATTTCAGTTGCATCATAAAATTGATAACTCCATTTGGTTGGTTCAGAAGGATTTCCTGTTACCCTAATTTGAATTTGAGTTACTTTTCTTCCTACCTCTTTAAATATATCATCTGCTGTTAAAGTTCTACTAAATCTAAAATAAGTGCCACTTTGATTAGGGAAAGTTTCATTAGCATTTGGGTTTCCACTTTTAACATCCATAATAACGTTTCCATTTTGATCTAAAACCTCTACATTATCAGAATGACTTAAATTACTAAACCTAAATTTAGACTTTCTACTAATATTAAAATTGTTTGTCTTAACTGAACCTGGAACTGTGCTATTTTGTCGAATTGTATTTCCTTGCTGAATAGCATTTACAGTAGTTGAAAGAGTACTAATAGTATTGCTTATTGCAAAACCTGCATCGAATCCTTTGGCAACTGAAGTAGCTGACTTTGTAGCTTGATAACCTGTCAACTGACCTGTATCAAAATAACCGCCATTTCCACTACCGCCTGCACTTCCACCGCTTCCTGACCCACCAAAACCATAACCAACGGAAGCACCAATTAAAGCACCACCTAAAGCACCTTCCCAAGTTCCTGTAGCTGCATAACCTACACCTGCACCAACACCTGCTCCAATTAAAGAAGTCCAACCTGCTGCAAGTCCTCCATCAGGATCCACTCCACTAATTGGATTATTCCCCATACCAAGATATGGACTTGCATACTGTCCATAAGGGTCTGTAGAAGTCCATCGCGCCAAACGAGAATCCCATAGTCTCAATTCAAAAGCATCTAATCCTGTTTCTTCGTCTTTTAGAGTAAACTGCCCTTGGTA